>JAJRZA010000008.1 GCA_024275485.1 Candidatus Krumholzibacteriota bacterium
GCAACTCCCCGTCAAGATCACGACCTGCCGTGGCAAAAGCGGTGGCCCAGGGCGGATGCGCATGGCAGATGGCGCGGATGCCTGGACGAAGACCATAGATTTCACGATGCAGAGGCCATTCGCTGGTGGCACGCCCCATGGAGCTGCGCCCCTGGCTGTCGACTTCCAACAGGTCCTGGACTCTCAAATCCCCTTTGCACCCACCGGCAGGCGTCACCAAAAAACTGTGGCCGCCAAGACGAACAGACATGTTCCCTTCGGCGGCCACGATAAGACCTTTTTTTTCCAGAAGCTTCCCAACGTCGATCATTTCTCGACGCAAAACCACCAGGTTGGGCAAACGGCTCCCTCCTAGGGCTGAAAGATGTACAAGTAGGACATGACACCTTCGAAGAACTCGAGTTGCCGGCGCTGATCCGCAGCCAGAGATCGCATCTCCACTTCGGTCATGGAGCCATCGTTTTGTTGAACCAAGGCCTGATAGGCTTCCTCTTCCAGCTGGTCCAGAACTTCAGTAGGGAAACCGAGTTGGCTGCTCATGAGAATCGAGCCGTCTGGTTGAACCTCAGGATCCATGTCATCACTTCTGGTGAAATAATAGATTTCGGGATCAAGGCGTCCATCGCTGGGAATCTTCCAGAGGCTGCGGCCATGCAAGGTGATGGAAGGAGCCCTGCGGGTGGACACAAATATTATCTCATCGTCAGTTGGAGAAAACGATGGCGTCGTATTGAACACACCGGATATGGGATCACCATCAAGATAACTGGTGAATGTCAACCGATCCAGGTTGTAGTCCAATGCCATCTCCCCTGCAGCAAAACCGGTGGTATCGAAATCAATGGTAAAGAGTTCGGTCCCGGTGCCTGTGCCGCCGTCCAAATCGTGACCACCGGAGAACACGATTTTGGAACCATCGTTGGACCAACTGGGTTTTTCGATACGTGAATACTCATTGGTCAGGGGAATCATTACGGCATCGTAGCCGTTGTTGTCACCAAGGGTATTCATGTCCAGCACGGCCAGGGTCAGACCGGTGCAGGTTTCAAACGAATCGGGCAGGGCACAGTCGGAGCGGGTGAATGCCAACCAGCGGCCATCGGGACTGAGAACCGATTCCAGGTGCTGAAACTGGCCACCACTGATGGTATTATCAGCCTGCTCCATATAGGCCACCGTGGGCACCACCTTGCATGTCAACTCGGGGCAGATATCGGTTATATCGGCAGTGAAAATACGATAGCCGCGCGGAGTCGATAAGGAGAAGGCGATGGTATTGTCATCGATCCAACAGGGGTCCGCTTTGCGCCGTTCGGCCTCAACGTTGGATAGGCTCACCGTACTTCCCGAAATCCAGATGGTTGTCCGGTCACCATCGAAGCGAACCAGAACGCCACCCTGGGATTCAAGACTGGGTGAAGGATCAACAGATTCCCGCTTGGGAATGACGATGATCTGTCGGAAGGTGGTATACAGCTCATCCTGATCAAAGTGAGCAATGGCGGGGATGGCTTTCCAGTCAGCCGTAAACACTATGCGTGTCCCATCGGGCGACATGTGAGGGTTCAGGTAATGGAACCCATCGCTGGAAGTATCGGTCGTCACCATGGCCAAATCACCACAAGAGTGGTTTCCACAAAGGGTAAGAACCTCGGCGGGATCCTCCTTAAGGGTACAGCCAACAACAAACAACAGAGCCAAGAGCCCAATGTAAGTCAAAGAAAGGAAGCGGTTCTTCAGCCACTTCATAATTATCAAAACCTCCGGCAGCATGGTGGATAGGCACCTTTTCCCGAAAAAATTTCCGGGCACCCGTGTTTAAGAAAAATAAGGCACCCCTGGCGGCAAATCAACTGCCAGTTGTGGTCAGCGATCCAAGGTGAACGAAGTATTGACCCTCAGCCAGGACCAAATTGGGTATTTCCCGATTCGTGCTGCATCCCAACTTCCTGCCTTCAAGCTGGCCGCAGCCGCCCGGGAAAGGGATAAATCAGGACTTTCAACCACCACAGCCTGGCGAACTTCCCCCTCAGGACTGATCAACAAATCCAGTACCACATCACCAGTAATGTGCTTTTTCTGCGCTGGGAGTGGATACTCCGGACCCGGTCCACCAAGGTAGCGCCCTGGATATTGATTGAGTTGTTGATAAAGAATCAATGCCGTGACTCCACGGCCGGAAGTGCATTTCTGCATACCGGAAGCCACCAAACGGTCTGCCTCAGCTTGATTACCCCAGGCTCGGGCCACATCAGCCAATAAGTAGTCAAGGGTTGCGTCTTCAGATCGTCCATCGACAGCCTCCCTGAGAAGGGATTCAGCCCGATCCAAAAGCCTCTTCTTGTTTCTTGTCCAGTCGCCCACATCACCAGCGGGCCCCTCGAGAGGCAAAAGATCAGGCTCGCCCTGACCTGCAATCAGGTACAATTGCCCCAGGGTTAGCAGCAACAACGGGTGACGTTGACCCTGGCCCAAGGCCAACTCCAATTCCAGCATGCCATCGGATCCGGAACCTTCCCTGAAAAATTCGGCACACAGTCCCAGCAATCTCTCCACTTCCGGCCCCACTACTCCATCGCTTTCACACCAGGAGACACGATGGGGCCGCCAAGGGCCATCCGGCGCAGGGGTTTCTGTCAAAGAACCCATGATCAGTTCCGGTCGTTTGTATGCCGAAGAAGACTCATCACGGCCCGACGTCGACGCGCAGCCAGCCAACAACAAACTCAAAATAAGAGTCCCGGTCACAGCAACAATCAGGGAAATTTTTCCGGATGAAATCCTGGCCATCAGCAGTGGGGTGTTTTTCATGATCCGAACCTTGTTCATGGACACTAATTTCCTTCCCGGGCGGGATCCAGGGTCAGGACTGTCTTCCACTCCCTATCCGCCTCATCATATCGATGCAAACGTTGCAAAAGAACCACACGATTATTCCTGAATGCCACATTTTTGGGCGCCAGGCCAATGGCCCTGTCCACAGCCACCAGGGCCTGGGCGTTTATGCCCCCGTTCATCAGGTTGTGACTAGCCTGGCCCCAGAACAGGGGATCATTGATGGCTGAAGCCGGAAGTTGGGTTTCATCGCCGCCATCGCCCAACAAGCTGACAAACAACAGACTGTTTTCAGTCCCACCAAGGCGACCTTCAGCTGCAACCAACTGTTGCAACTCGTCCAAGGGAAGGTCCGAGGGTGAATCGGTCATCAGCAAATCCAAAACCGCTTGATCCTGGCCGGACTCCAGAAGGGCCTTGAGCAGGTTGCGTCTGGCCAGGGGATTCCCCGTTTCCTTCCAGACCCGGGTCAAAGGAGCAACGGCCCGTGCCGGTTGTCCCACTGCAAAATAATACCGTGCCA
This sequence comes from Candidatus Krumholzibacteriota bacterium, assembly GCA_024275485.1. Classification (GTDB taxonomy): domain Bacteria; phylum Krumholzibacteriota; class Krumholzibacteriia; order LZORAL124-64-63; family LZORAL124-64-63; genus LZORAL124-64-63. The sequence goes on from JAJRZA010000008.1 coordinate 3,359, forward strand.
GAACCGGCTGAATTTCAATACAATCTCCACAAAGGTGTGCGGCGATCTGGATTTCCTCTTGGGCATCCCCAAGGATGCGAAAATCCAACAGGAGTTGCCCGTATTCCAGGCGGGCCGTGGCGTTGCGGGGTTCAAGTTCCACCACTTGCTGGTACTCGCTCAAGGCCCGGCCTTTTCGCCCGAGGGCAAGCAGACAGGCCCCGAGATTGCGATGTGCATCGGCATCGCCCAGGCGGTTCATCACCTGGTTTTCCAGCATCGGCAAAGCCAACTCAGGTTCTCCCTGACGCAGAAGGGCAATGGCCAGGCGGTTCTCGATCTGGTACTCCCAATGGGGATAATTGCCGAATTTGGAATACAGAAATCGAGCTGCCTTGACGGCTTCATCATGCAGGTTCTCGGACAGCAAACTGTCAACAATTGCCACCCCTCGCTGGGCCTGGAGGTTGCTGTCATCTGCATTTTCCGCTAGTCCGGAAGCCGCATGACCCACCCCCAAGGCCAGCCAAGAAATTAGATACGACAGCAGCATGATTCTCGACATTTTATTCCTCAAACCAATTCTGAACCCGATTAACCTTGATAAATCGCCATTTCTCCCTGAAATCCAAGGAGATACCCAAGGCAGCCTTTAGTTCCTTCGCCCTGAAAAGCAATATACATTGCTGCAATCTTGCGGGCAATCATTGACGTTCAACCATTGTTTATGTTAAAATACTCTTACCTTTCAACAATATTCCCCTGAATCCTACAGGAGACCCTTGTGCGCATCTCGCCCACGTACAGGCCAATTCAAGGCGGCCCAATAAATCTGAATGTTCGGCTGATGGTTTTTTCCCTTCTGGCGATCCTTTTTGCGGCCGGATCTGCCCAGGCCCTGCTCCGGTTGGATTTCGAACAAAAGTACTTCAGTCACAAGCACCGCCAAGTATGGGATTTCAGCATTGTTCGGCCGGATTCGGTTTTTCACATTTACTACCACACCATTCATGAAGGCTCTCCATCTGCCGCGTATGCCGACACCATCTGGCACAGCACAAGCCAGGATCTCAAGCACTGGACCCTCGAAGTGCCAATCTTGGTTTCCGGCCAGGGCGACTGGGATTCAGGTGCTCTTTGGGCTCCGGATGTTTTCTTCGACGAGGCCTCCGGACTGTGGAAAATGGCCTTCACCGGCTGTGATGACCAAATGAACCAACGCATTTGCCTGGCGGAATCCCCCGACCTTTACAATTGGACCAAGTTGGGTGTCAACCCTGTTTTGGAGCCGGATCCCGAGCAATACATCTGGGATCCAGACCAGTGGTGGAGCGATTTTCGCGATCCCTTCATCTATCGACAAGATGATCAGTGGCATATTCTGGTAACGGCAAAGCAATGGTTGACTGAAGCCACAGGGGTGCTGTATCACGGCGTATCAGACGATCTTTTGAACTGGACCGACGTGGGTGCATTTTTTGAAAATGATGGCGCCGACCCATGGCGCGTTCTTGAGAGCCCCCAGTACAAGGTTGTCGGCGAATACCACTACTTGTTTTTTGGAGAATACGACACCAGCGGCCTGAGTGTCATTGCCAGCCGCAATTCCGACAACTGGACCATGGATGATCGGGAATTCTTCGATTACGGCTATGCACCTGAAATCGACGAATTCGATCCTGGAAATTTTTTGATTTCCCGTTTGGCCCCCTACAACAATCCACAAACAGAATTTTTAACCTATGTGGTACGCATGGACACCCTTCTCTTCAACCTGGATGGAACGATTGACGTTTATAAAGCTCCCCCCCTGGATGATGGCTGGAAAACCTGGAGTGGTATTTCCTGTCTGGCCAACCCGACATTTGGTGACAACCCCGAATTCAGGGGGGATGAACCGGTGGGCATGGTGGGTAACAGTTATTTTGGCAGCTCTGAATATTATCAGGGCCCGCTTTCCGGCAGAGGATCTCCCGGAACACGCCTTGGCGATGGAGCCAGGGGCGACCTGACCAGTTACCCCTTTATTGCCACAGGTGACCGTATCGAACTGCTGGTCAGTGGTGGGTATTACCCAGAAACCTGTTTTGTGGCCCTGGTTGACGCCGCAACCGATGAGACCATCTATTCGGAAACGGGAAACAACCAAAACCTCATGACCCTGCGCACCTGGGACCTGTCCCCCTATCAAGGCCGAATGTTCTACATTCAAATCACGGATGACGAGAACCAGGAAATGGGTTTCATCAATGTGGACGAGATTGTTGAAGTGATCGGTCCGGCTTCAGCCGTCCTGGGCCCTGATCCACGACAACTCCTGGAAAGCCACGGTGTCTCTCCCAACCCGTTCAACCCCATGACCATGGTTCGATTCACCCTTGCCGATGATCTGGATGTGGTGGTGCGAATCCACGATGTCAGGGGCAGGGAAGTGTGGGCCAGCGGGCTGGTGCACGGCACGGTGGGTAATAACTTTGTGTCCTGGCAGGGTATGGATCATTCCGGACAGCCTGCCCCTGCAGGAACATATCTTTATTCCATCGAGTCCGGTGGCTCGGTCGCCGCCAGTGGCAAGCTCTCTCTGGTCAAATAAATCTATATGGGCCCGGGTTATCGCCGATAATCCGGGTATGGAAACTACAGCCAAAAAAACCTTCGTTTCGGACCTGGTCGAAGAGATGGGCAGCCTTCCCACAGTAGCCGCCCAAATAGTCAGCATGACGTCCAGCCCCGATTGCGATCTGGGCCAATTGTCCCGTGTTATCATCAGCGACAGCGTCATGTCCATGCGTTTCCTGGCCCTGGCCAACAGCGCAGCCCTCAAACGGGGCAATGAGGTGCGAAACCTGAGGCAGGGCCTGGTGCGTTTGGGATTGCGCCGGGTGCGGAATGTGGCCCTGTGCATGGGCATGCACGACATGATGCCGGCCAGTCCGGATCCCGGCCGACTGGACATGGCAGAATTCTGGAAATTCAATCTGGCCACGGCCAGCTGTGCCCAGGGCTTGGCCTGGCAAAGAGGAACCGCCTCGGACGACGATGCCTGGTTGGTGGGCATTCTCCACAGCATTGGCATCGCCTCCCTGGATCAAAAATCCAACCAAGACCTACAGGCCGCTCTGGAAGTGGCACAAGTCAAAGCCATCACTCTCATCGATGCAGAAATTCTGCAGCTGGATTTTCATCATGGAGAACTGGGCGGACGCCTGCTTTCCAATTGGAATTTGCCCCAGCTGTTTTGTGATGCCGTGGAATATGCCGGAGAAGATTTCCAAGAACATGAAATAACTGAGGAAGCAAACACCCTCATTTCCATCCTCAATGACTCCGTCGCCCTGGTTAGGTCCATCGGGTACGGCACCAACGGTGATGGTACAAAACCAATGTCCCTGGATGAAGCAACAGAACAACTTCAGCTGGAAGAGCCCGCCCTGATAGCCCTGGCTGACAAGGTAGACCGTGAAGTCAGTGAGATGTCGCGGATAATGGGCATCGACATCCCGGACCACCTCTTTCAAGAAACCCTTCAGGAGTCGAGAAAACAGGTAGTTCGACTGGGCATTGAAGGTTTCAGCGATTCTCTGGCCAGGGAAAGCCTGGAAGAAGAAATGGGCATGGCTCGCGAGATCCAACAAAGACTCCTGCCAACCAGAACTCCCAGCCTCGACGGTTACCAACTCTGGGCAGCCAATCATCCATCGCTGCATGTCAGCGGTGATTATTTCGATTTTTTCAAGGTCAAGGGTGGAGCCACAGCCGTGGTGATCGCCGATGTTTCGGGAAAGGGTTTGCCCGCTGCGATGCTGGCCAGCAACCTGCAAGCCAGCCTGCGGGCCCTGGCAAGAGTTTTCAATGATCCGGGAGATTTACTGGGAGCAGTCAACAACACATTGCATGAGAGCACGGATCCGGAAAAATTCGCCACCCTCTTCCTGGCAATATTGAATGCCGAAGGCAACGGATTCGAGTATGCCAGCGCCGGCCACAACCCTCCCCTGGTTTTGCGAAACTCGGGAGAAAGTGAATGGCTCAAACCTGCAGGAACTCCGTTGGGCATGTTCCAGGATATGGTATACCCGGTGATGGAAGTTTCACTGGGACCGAAGGACCTGGTCGTTTGCTACACTGACGGAATAACCGAAGCTGTCGACAAACACGATGTTGAGTTTGAAGAGAAAGGCCTGGAGAAGGTCGTGCGAAAAACCCAGAGCGACAACGGCGATACAATCATCGAGCAGGTCATTGCTGAAGTCTTGATCCACGTGAGCACCAACAGCCGTAGCGGACTGGACTCCCTGGTGGAGAACTGGGACGAACCTGAAGACCAGAATGCCGGAGACGATTTGACCATGGTCGTTATTCGCGCCACGGGATAATTTGCAGACTGGGGCTCTGGGATCTTGTCCTGGAATATTTTTGAGCCTACCTTGGACTCTCCACTTTCGGACGGAGAGCCTTTTGAGACAATCCAATAAATATTACCCTTTGCCAGAAGAGATCGCCAATGCCATCACCCACGGATTGGGTAGCCTGTTGGCGGTGTTTGGCCTCTTCCTGATGATCCGGCGTGGCTTGCAATTGAACGATTCCTGGGTCCTGGTGGCTGGGAGCGTTTATGGCGCAAGCCTCATCCTGCTTTACACCGCCAGCACTCTTTACCACAGTATTACCCGACCCGGGGCCAAAGTGATCCTGCAGAAGGCAGATCACAGCGCCATCTACCTGCTGATCGCCGGAACCTATACTCCTTTCGCCCTGATAACACTGCGCGGTCCCTGGGGCTGGTCCATCTTTGGAGTGGTCTGGGGTTTGTCTCTTGCCGGAATCTTTTTCGAGCTGGCCTGGCCAAATCGCTGGCCAAGGCTGTCATTGATCTTCTATCTCGGCATGGGCTGGCTGGCTGTCGTGGCCGCAAAACCCCTGATGGCCAATCTGTCATCTTCAGGTCTGGGTTGGTTGCTGACCGGTGGCCTGCTCTACAGTGGCGGTTCCATATTTTATAGAATGCGCAATCTTGCCTGGCATCATGCCATATGGCATTTGTTCGTCCTCGGTGGCAGTATTGCTCATTTTTTCTGCATTTATCAATTTGTCCTGCCCTGATTTCCCCTGCTTTTTTTTCCTCAACTGGGTGTAGGAATGTGTCCGCCCTTATGCTATATTCCTCGTGTTGTGGCCGTCTGGGGATCTTCCAGGGGGATGTTTCCCTTCTGACCCAGTAGGCTGGTATAACATCACCCATGAGAACGGAACCGGACAATGACCATCGATCCCAACGATTCTGTGAATCCCACTCCCGAAAACGAAGAATCCAGTGAAGATTTTGCCGCCATGCTTGAAGCCCACGAGATGCAGGGAGAAGGTGGTGAAATTTCCGATGTGAAGATTGGTGCCAAAGTGACTGGCAAGATCATCCAGATCGGTGACCACGAAGCCTTCGTTGATTGCGGTTTCCGTAACGAATTACCCATTTCGATGGAAGAGTTGAAGGACGATGATGGTCAAATGACGCACAGCGTTGGCGACGAGATCACCGCCCATGTGCAAAAAGGCAATGATGGCCCCAAGCTGACCATGGCCATCAATTTACGTGAGTCCGGCCGCAAGGCCCTGACAGATGCCTTTGAAGCCGGCACTCCCGTTCAAGGCAAGGTGGGCGATACCAACAAGGGTGGATTTTCAATTGATCTCGGTGGGGTGCGGGCTTTCTGTCCTTTTAGCCAGATTGATGTGCGCAGGGCCGAGGATCCAAGCATTTTTGTAGGCAAAAGTTTCCAATTCAAAATTCTGGAAATTTCCGATGATATGCGCAACGTGGTTGTGAGTCGTCGTGCCCTTCTGCAGGCGGACAGGGATGAAGAAGGCCAGACTACCCGCCAGAACCTTGAATTGGGTGCTACCCTTGAGGGGGTTGTCACCAGACTGGTTCCTTTCGGCGCATTCGTGGACATCGGTGGTGTCGAAGGCCTTGTTCACATATCCCAGATCAGTTTTCAACGTGTGGGCGATCCGTCCGAAGTGCTGAATGAAGGTCAAACAATCAAGGTCAAGGTTATGGAAATCCAGAATCTGGGCCAGGGACGAAGTGAACGCATCAGTCTTTCCATCAAGGCCTTGGCCAATGACCCCTGGCCGTCCACTGCCGAATCTCTCGCACCGGGTACCGACGTGGAAGGCCTTGTGACACGGCTGGTTGACTTCGGCGTGTTTGTGGAATTGCTGCCTGGCATTGAAGGGCTGATCCACATTTCTGAGCTGGCCAACCGCCGCATTATTAATCCTCGTGAAGTTCTCAATGAGGAAGAAAAAATCATGGTGCGGGTTTTGGATGTGGATTTGGATCGCCGCCGCATCAGTTTGTCCCGGCGGCAGGCCAGTGACTACGACGGAGACTGATATTCGTTCTGTTCAATAAAAAAGCCGCGGCACATGTCGCGGTTTTTTTTGCGCCCACTCATGTTTATTCCTGCCTGAGTTTTTCCACTGCACCAATGAGCCGTTCGGCAGCAAAATCCACATCTTCTTGGGAGGTAAACCGGCCCAAACCAATGCGCACACTGGAGTCTGCCTGGTTTGAATCCAACCCCAGGGACATCAGCACCGGAGAAGGTCCGGGCTCGTCACTGCGACAGGCCGCCCCGGTCGACAGGGCAAGCACCGACACCCGGGGCAAAAGTTGCGCCGAGCGGATGCCGTCAAACCTGATATTGAGATTCCCCGGCAAACGGGGTTCTGCCGCGCCATTGAGATAAACTCCCGGCAGCTGCTCTTGCAGGCGATGCCAGAACCGGTCTTTCAGTTGGCGGAGTCGCAAAACTTCTTCGTCCCTGTTTTTCAAGGCCAACCTGCAAGCTTCACCGAAAGCGGAAATCCCGGGAACATTCAAGGTTCCAGGTCTCAGCCCATTTTCCTGTCCACCCCCGAAAAACAATGGCGCCAGGGGTAATGGCGGATGGGTTCGTTTGACCATGAGAGCCCCAACACCCTTGGGACCATAAATTTTGTGGGACGAGATGGACACCAGGTCCAGATTCATTGCCTGGGCATCAATGGGCACGTGGCCACAGGCCTGGGCGGCATCGGAGTGGAAAAGGACACCCCGCCTCCGGCAAAGTTTTCCAATTTGTTCCAGAGGCTGCAAGGTGCCGATTTCATTCTGGGCGGCAATCACCGAGACCATCAAGACCTCATGGTCCTGATCATCGTTCAAGCAGGCTTCAATATCCTCCGGTTGAATCAAGCCATCCAGGTCGGATTGGATCCTGACCACGTCCCAGCCCTGCTCCTGCAATCGGGTGAGAGGCTCGGCAATGGATGAATGCTCCAGGGTGGTCGAGATGATTTTGCAAGGTTTGCCGGATGTTGCGGCACCCCCCAACAAGACAAGGTTGTTGGCCTCGGTGGCACCACTGGTGAAGATGATTTCACGATCCTCCGCCCCCACCAATTGAGCAACCTGGTGGCGGGCGTTTTCGACAAGGGTCTGAGCTGCCCAGCCAAAGCTGTGCCCCTGGCTGGCCGGATTGCCAAAATGATCCTTTTGGACCCGTTGCAATACTTCCAGCACGGCCGGGTCCATGGGAGTTGTGGCGTGATGATCCAGGTAAACCGGTGTACGAACGGCCAAGGTATTCTCCATTCAGCGACTGAGTTCCAGCATACGGTTGATCGGTGCCAGGGCTTTGGCGGCCAACTCCGGATCCACCAGAATTTCGGGAGTGCGATCCCGCATGCAGAGATACAGTTTCTCCAGGGTGTTTTTCTTCATGTATGGACATTCGTTGCAGTTGCAGGTTTCATCGGCACCCGGCACAGGGATCAATTCCTTGCTGGGGTTTTCTTTTTGCATCTGATGCAGGATGCCTGGTTCGGTGACCACGATAATCTGCCGCGAATCGGTCTTCCTGGCAAAAGCCAGAATGCTCGAAGTACTGCCGATGTGATCGGCGTGTTGCAAAACGGCCTCGGGGCATTCGGGATGGGCCGCCACTTTTGCGAACGGGTAGTTGATTTTGAGCTCCACCAGCTTTTTTTCGTTGAAGGTTTCGTGCACCTCGCAGGAGCCCGGCCACAGAACCATCTCCCGATCCAGGGCACTGCTCACCCAAGCTCCCAGATAGCGGTCCGGAGCAAAGAGAATCGGCTGTCCGGCGGGAAAACTGTCGACGATTTTTATGGCGTTGCTGCTGGTGCAGATAATATCGCTCATGGCCTTGGTCTCGGCAGAACAGTTGATATAACTGACAACCTTGTGGTCTCCGTGGCGAGCGATGAATTCGCGGAACTCTGCGGGAGGACAACCATCTGCCAGACTGCAGCCAGCTTCCAGGTCAGGTAACAGAACCTGCTTGTTCGGATTGAGGATTTTGGCCGTTTCGGCCATGAAATGCACACCAGCAAAGACAATCACCTCGGCCTCGGTTTCGGCCGCCCGTTGGCTGAGAGCCAGGCTGTCCCCCACGAAATCTGCCATATCCTGAATTTCCGGTTCCTGATAAAAATGGGCCAGGATGATGGCATTCAGGTCCCTGCGCAAGGAATTGATCTCCGCAAACAGGTCAATGTTGGGACTGATGGAATGGGTGTGGGTATTGCTCATGACCAAAAAGGCTCCCGGAAGCGAGAAAATTTCCCCTTACCCCTGCACCGCAGAACAATTCGACGAAACACGAGTAATCTTTGACAGTTAACAATAATCTTGTCACGAAGCCCAAGATCCGCAAACATCTTTCCCTGAAAATATTTGTTGGGTGTGGACTTTCTCCGGGGCAATGCTTACTATTTATACGTTGTCAAACGGTCTCTGCCTGCTGGCGGGCATGGTCTACCGGTCAAACCCCAGGGCTTGATTGGAGTCGGCAGATCGGTCGTTGCGGTCTCCACATCCACTGAACGTGAGGTTATTGAACCAATGAAGTTTTTTGCGTCCGCATTCTCCGGAACCCACGCCCGTTGGTTCCGCCTTTCGGTTGCGCCAATCCTCCTGACCTGTCTTTTGGGCCTGGCTCTTTTCAGCGCGGGATGCTCCAGTGACAGTGGGGAAATCAACTTTCCGACACCTCCGGAACCCGAACAGATGAATTGGATTTTCGATGTCTACGGCACCGCTGCCGATGACGTCTACGCCTGTGGCAACAAAGGCGCCATGTTCCACTACGATGGTAATGACAGTAATGCCTGGACTTACATGGAAATGGGTGCCGGAACTCCCATCACTACGGTTTGGGGCCCCGATGACGGCACTCTTTATGCAGCCGGTCACGCCGGAAAACTGTGGCAGAATATTGGTGGCACTTGGAGCAGCATGAGCAGTGGAACCAGCGAAGATCTTTTCGGTCTGGGAATGTTCGACTCAACAATTCACGCAGTGGGTAAAAACGGGACCGTTCGCCGTCTGAATGGTAACACTTGGACCGGTGTTGGCAATGAAATAGTCCTTCGTGACGCGGAGAGCCTCATCGCCCAGGATACTTTGTATCTGCAACTGGATATTCCTTCAGTTGTTACGGTAAGCCAATATTTCCTCGGTGGTGCCTACAATCTTCCGGATTTTGAAGGTGAATACATTGGGCTGGCGGGAACCGACGGCATGGTCCTGGCCTTCGATGCGGAAATCGATTCAATTACTTTCGAACCAGTTTATGACTGGCGTCTGCGTCCCGTAGGCAACGACCAGTTTTCACAGTCCGAATGGGTAACTGCCGCTTCAAGCAGCGCTCCCATTATTGAAGACAACTATCTCGGAACCTCCGAAGGCTGGATTTTCCGCATCAGTCAAGATGACACTTCTGGCGGTGACACCAACAATTTGGTCATCGTGCCAATGGTTCCCCGTGTGACCTCAGACAGCGGGTCCGGAATCAGGGACATGTGGGTGGATGCCAACCATAATCTCTATTTTGTCACCGATGACGGTGAAATGGGTTTCCAGACCAGCAACTATAAATTTAACGAGGGTATCGGGATGCGAAAGCTTTTTCCAGTTACTCATGCCGGTCTGACCAGCATTTGGGGCGCTGATACTGATCACATTTTCATGTCCGGCTTTACTGAGAATTCACTCATTCACGCCAGCATGGATTTTTCTGATACATCCCTGGTTTTCACCGAAGTGCCCCTCGTGTTCCCCAACAAGGGTGGCCAGAGCATCGGCATGTTTGAAGACCATATTGGGCTACCGCGCTATTAATTGCGGTTGGTTTACTTATTTCCCCCCCGATAGCCCGGTTTTCGTCTGGAAACCGGGCTCGTGTACGCCAACCTGGTTCGCAGGAGGTTTTTCATGTCATACCAGGGTTCCCAAAACAGCCGGGCGTTGCCTCTGCTGATCTCACTAGCTTTCCTTCTCTGTTCATCTGCGGTCCTGGCTGAATATCAGCCGGATCCCTCGACCCCGCGCTCGGATATCCCGGAGCAATACCAATGGAGCAAAACTGATCTGTTTCCCGACATTGCTGCCTGGGAAGCCGAACTGGCTGCCTTGAACGAGGAAATCCCCAAACTGAAAAATTTCCGGGGCGGTTTGGGCGAATCCGCTGAAACTCTCCTACAGGCTCAGCACGAAGTCTATACCCTCATCACCCGCTTTTCACGGCTTCGAACCTACTCGGCCGCCCTCTTCGATGTGGACATGAACTCCAGTGCCTACCGCCAGATGAGCGGCAAGGTCAGCCTGCTCGGCCCCGTCTTCGGGGAAGCCACTTCCTGGATGCGGCCAGAGCTGTTGAGCATCGATCCCGAGATCATCAAGGGCTGGATGGTGCAGGACGAGAAATTGCGTGAATTCGAGTATGAATTCAGCGAAATGTGGCGGCAACAACAATACACTCTCAGTGCTGCCGAAGAACGCATCCTGGCGCTGACCGGCAACGTGAGGGGAGTGCCCGGCGAAGTCAGTGAAACCCTGCTCTCTGTGGATGTCAAATTCGACAGCATTGTGGACGAAAAGGGTGATTCCATTGCGGTCACCCTCAGTGGCTGGTCCGGATTGCGCTCCAGTGAGGTTTACAACGTGCGCGCCCAGGCCACCCGGGTTTTCTTTGGCGGTTTGCGAAAATACGAAAATACCTTTGCCGCCCTGCTGGACGGGGCGGTCAAGACCCACATCCTGAATAAGGATGCCAGGGGCTACGACAGCTGCCTGGAAGCATCCCTGAGCCCTGACAACATCTCTACCGACGCCTACCGCATGCTGGTCGCCACGGTTCGTGAATCCCTACCCCGCACCATGCACAAATACATCAACCTGCGCAGCAAAGTGATGGGTGTTGAAGGTCCCATGACCTTTCCCAACCTGAACAACCCCATGATTCAGGGCTTGAAAGTGGAATACACCTATGACGAAGGCCGCGAACTGATCACCAACGCCCTGAAGCCCCTCGGCAAAGAATACGTGAACCTGTTGGCCGAAGGTATGGATCCTGCCAACGGTTGGATCGACGTCTACCCCAATGACGGCAAACGCAGTGGAGCTTACAGCAACGGTAGCCTGGCTGCCGACCTGCACCCCTACGTATTGCACAACTTCGACAACAGCCTCGACGCCGTCAGCACCACTGCCCATGAATATGGCCATGCCCTGCACTCGGTTTATGCATCTCGAACACAACCGCCCCAATACCGTGGTTACACCACTTTCCTGGCTGAAATCGCTTCGACCTGCAACGAGGCCCTGCTGACCAACTACCTGCTTGAAAAGGCCGACGATGTGGACACCAAACTGATGTTGTTGAACCAGCGTCTGGAGAGCATCCGCACCACACTTTTCCGGCAAACCCTGTTCGCCGATTTTGAGTTGCGTTTCCATGAGCACGCCGAAGAAGGCAATCCCCTGACTGCTGATTACCTGAACGGACTCTACGGCGACATGATCCGGGAATACTACGGTCCCGGATTTGAACTCGGCCCGGATGACGAATGCGAATGGATCTTCATCCCCCACTTCTATTATAATTTTTATGTCTTCACCTACGCCACCGGCCTGACCAGTGGCCTGGCCATTGCCGACCTCATCGAGGATGGGGGCACCAAGGCTGCTGACCGTTACATCAACAATATGTTGTCCGCAGGCAGCTCCGCTCCTCCGCTGACAATCCTGCGCAACGCCGGAGTGGATCTGGAGAAACCCGATCCCATCCTTGCGGCCATGGATTTGTTTGAAGAAACAGTGGATGAGTTCGACAAGCTGTGGACAAAAAAATACGGGAAGAAGTAGTCCCGCATTCACCGCATTTTTGGCAAGAAAAATAAAGAAGGGGCGCCGAATCATCCGGCGCCCCTTTGTCGTACTGACCTGTCTATTTGAGCAAATTCAAAGCCGTGCCGGCCAACCCCATGGATTGAATCAACACGGACCTATTGACAGAACCAAGGACTTCCTGACTGGTAAGCTTGGCGGTTTCAACCGCAAAATCAGCATCCTGAATGCGAGACATGGCCGCCTGGGTGTTCTCCGCGGTGATGGCCAGGCTGTGCTGGGCACTCGCCAGGCGGTTGCTGAAACTGCCAATTTCGGCTCTCTTGGCACTGATCATGGCCAGAGCCGAATCGAGGTCATCGAGGGCGCTGCGAGCAGCGCTGCCATCACTCCCGCCAACTGAGGTAGCATCCAGCCCAAGGCTGCTGGCATCCATGCTGGTGGACAAATCCAAGTTCAGGAAATCGGGCTCACCGTCGCTGCTGGAGCCCACGGCAATGTCCATGCTCCCGGCTGAACCATCAAGCAATTGGTGCCCGTTGAATTCAGTTGTTTCACTGATGCGGGTGACTTCGGCTTTGAGGCTGTCGAACTCGGCCTGCACCGCGTCGCGCTGTCCGGAACTGAGGGTTCCGTTGGCGGCGGTCATGGCCAACTCTCGCATACGCAGCAGATTGTCCGACGATTGGTCCAGAGCCCCATCAGCCACCTGGGTCAGGGAGAGCCCGTCATAGATGTTCTCCATGCCCTGTTCCAGGCCTTTAAGCGCCTGGCCCATCTGTTGGGCAATAGCCAGAGCGGCGGCATCATCGGCGGCCCGGTTGATGCGCTTCCCGCTGCTGAGTTTTTCCATTGTTTTCTGTTGATTGGTCTGGATTTTACTCGAATTGCGCAATGCGGACATGGTACTCTGGTTAGGAGAATTCACACGAAAGCTCATGTTAACAATCCTTTTGTGTTCACCCGAAAATCCATTTACGGACGCCGAAAGCCCTACCCTGTGCCAGGGAGACAGACGACATGCGGCGAAGGTATTTTCCGCCTCATGATCTACTTATCGGCCGGATGGAGGAAAACTTGAGTGGTTTTTAAAAATAAATTGGTTTTCCAGCGGAAGGATTTACCTGCGGCGGTGAAGATGGTAGGCCACCCAGGACTTGAACCTGGCACCACCTCCTTAAAAGGGAGATGCTCTACCTGATGAGCTAGTGGCCCACTGAATTCCGCAGTCACGATACCCGTGACGGACAGCAATATATATGCACGCAGGGTGGGTGTCAAAAAATATGGTCACATCCTTGCAACGATTATTTGCCCCCCAGCAGGCTGTTGAAAAACTCCTCCCGGCGTCAGGCACATCTAGTCAATCCGAGCTCGGCGTTGCGATTCCTTGCCGTAGCTACGGCTATGACTGCGAAACCGCGCCTTGATCTCGGACCGGCGAGATGCACCTGCCACCAGAATGAGTTTTTCAACAGCCTGCTATGTGGTCACTCCCGTATCGGTCCAAATCATTTGTTCCCGATCCTTTCCAACACTGATCCCAACAATCAGGGTTCCGAGTTCCGCTTCGAGGAATTCCAGGTATTTCCGGGCAGCAGCTGGCAGATCAGTCAGCCGACGGCACTCGGAAGTCGGCTTTTCCCACCCTTTGAATTCCTGGTAGACCGGACGGCAACGCGACAGGATATTGCCATCGACCGGGAAACAGGGCAACCGCTCTGCTTCCACCTCATACGCGGTGGCCACCTGGATGGCAGCCAAATCATCCAGAACATCCAATTTGGTGATGATAGCACCGGTCAGGCCGTTAATATCGGCTGCGTAGCGGGCAGCCACCATATCGAACCAGCCGCAGCGACGGGCCCTGCCGGTGGTGGCGCCGTACTCGCCTCCGGCTTCCCGCAGGCTGATGCCCTGTTCACCCAGCAATTCCGTCGGGAAGGGTCCGTTGCCCACGCGAGTCAGGTAGGCTTTGAAGATGCCATTGATTTCCCCGAAGCAGCGCGGCGGCAACCCTGAACCGGTCATCGCTCCACCGATGGTGCTGTTGCTGCTGGTGACAAACGGATAGGTGCCATGATCAATATCCAGCAAAGTACCCTGGGCTCCTTCCAACAGCACCGATTCGGTGCCCTGGCGAACTCCTTTGAGCACCTCGTAGGGATTGACCACCATGGGAGCTATGAATTTGGCCAAAACCACCAGTTCTTCAGCCAGAACCCTACTGGCCAAGGGTTCCGCATCATAATTGGTACTGAGGGTCTCGTTGGCCGACAAGATCATTTCAATGACCTTGCGCTCCAGATTTTCCGCTGGCAATTGCAGGTCCCCCATGCGCATGCCCGTGCGCTGGATTTTATCCAGATAGGCGGGACCAATTCCGCGACCGGTGGTGCCGATGCTCTTGCGCTTGAGCTGCTCTTCCTTCAGCTCATCCAGTCTTTTGTGGTAAGGCATGAGCAAGGCGGCGGTGGATGCGATGAATATCCGATCCCGAACATCAATGCCCTTTTGCTCAAGGGCCAGGATTTCATCCCGTAAACTCCAGGGATCGATAACCATGCCTCCACCCAACAGGCACTTCACACCGTCGTGCAGGGCCCCGGAGGGGATCAGGTGCAGGACATGCTTGTCCGCCCCGATGTGGATGGTATGGCCGGCGTTGGCACCACCCTGGTAGCGCAAAACCCAGTCCAGGTCACGGCACAGGGTGTCAACGATCTTACCTTTGCCTTCATCTCCCCACTGACCACCAATGACCACTCGGTTTTCCACAGTTCACTCCGTTGTTTGCCAATCCGCACGGCAGCGAATTGGCGATTATCCCGACCAAAAAAAAGACCCGCTGGCCGGGTTGGATATCAGACGGAAGTATCGCTCCCTGCTCAATTCCCGTCAAACATTGCTTTCAGGGCATCCCAGGTTCTTTCGTCCACAAGATCGTCGGATCCACAGTCATCGGCAACCCCGGGGTTCCCCGACTGTTCATCCACATTGCCGTCCGGCTGACCGTCACCGTCGCTATCACCCACTTCAACCCCGTTGAGGCAGTTGTCACCATCGGAATTGAGTTGGGCCAGATTGGAGTCCCACACCCTGCCGTTTTCAAGAAAATCCTCTCCAAAAGGATTCAGGGCCGAATCTCCGGCAGACGGAGAGGCGCTGGTATGACAGGCCAGACAGAGGTTCGGCAATGAAACCGGCAATTGTGCCATGTCCAGATCGGTGGCCAGACAGACTGCACTCCACACCATTACCGTCATCAAAACGGTCCATACGGCAAAATACCGCTTGGCTATGGTGAAGAATTCAGATTTCATGCGCTCCCGGGGTCAAATCCCCGCCACTCCCAGTCTCTGAAAAATGCTGACCAACAATTTGAGGCTCGCGTTTGAAAGCAATTATACTCTCCCGGACAGGGAGTCGTCAAATCACTCCGGATACTCATTCGGCACTTCGTAGGCTTCAATGAGAGCATTCACCCAGGCCAACATCTCCACCCGCCCCCGGCGCTTGGCCGCGGTGGTGGGAAAAAAGGGGATTTCGGCACTTACTCCCAGGGTCTCAATGATTTCCTGAAAGTGCCTTGGCAGGGCATTTGTTCCAACTTTGTCGATTTTGGTGGCAGCAATGGCAAAAGGATGCCCCGAGTCCTGTATCAGGCGAGAAAACTCCACATCCTCCTTGGTCGGCTTATGCCTTGAATCAAGAAGGTGGAAAACGGCCAGTGGCCTTTCATCATCAGTCAGGAATTTCTTGAACAGTTCCTTCCAGCGGGCTCGCAAAACCTTGCTCACCTTGGCAAAGCCATAACCAGGCAAGTCCACCAAATAGTAGCGTTCTTCCACCAGGAAATAGTTAAGAAGCCTGGTTTTCCCGGGCTTGCCACTGGTCTTGGCAATTTTAGTGCGGTCTAGAAAATGATTGATGAGCGAGGATTTGCCACAATTGCTACGACCGATGAAGGCAAACTCGGGCAACACCAATTCGGGACGACTTTTCAAATCCGGACTGCTGGTGATAAACCGGACATCCATGGGTCACGACTTCCTTTTCCTTGATTTTTTGATTCCCGTGGATTTTTTCCGGGTGCTTTTTTTAGGCGCAACCAGGGCCAGTTCCAGAACCTGGCCCATATCTTTCACCAAATGAACAGTCAATTGATCCCTGATTTCTGGAGCCAACTCCAGGAAGTCGCGTTCGTTGTCACGGGGAATGATGAGATGGGTACTGCCTGCACGAATGGCCGCCACCGCCTTTTCTGGCAATCCTCCGATGGGCAGGACCTTTCCCCTGAGGGTGACTTCCCCCGTCATGGCCACATCGGTTCGAACAGGGATTTTCCGCAACAGGGAAACCATGGCGGTGGCCATGGCGATTCCGGCACTGGGTCCATCCTTGGGAATGGCCCCATCGGGGATATGAATATGAATCTGGTTCTCCTTGAACCACTCTCCTGACATTTCCCGGCACAACCCCCGCGAAAAACTGAGAGCCGTCTCGGCAGATTCCTTCATGACCTCTTTCAGGTTTCCGGTAATGGTCACTTTGCCGCTCCCGGGAACCGAAGCCACTTCAACTTCCAGGATTACCCCGCCGACCATGGTCCAGGCAAGCCCCACCACCACTCCAATTTCGGGCTTGCGATCCACGACCCGACGACGGTATTTGGCGGAACCCAAATATTTGTCGACACTTTTCCCAGTGACCGCAGTAGGGAAACGGCCGGTTTCGGACTTACTCTTGGCCACCTTGCGGCAAATGCCGGCAATTTCCCGTTCCAGGTTGCGAACACCCGATTCACGGGTGTAATGGTCAATGATCTCCTGGATAGCCGATTTTTTAAAGCCACCCTTCCACTTGTCCACACCATTGCGTTTCATCTGCCGAGGAGCCAGAAAGCGTTGAGCGATGATCAGCTTCTCGTGCTCCAGATAACCGGGTATGCGGATAATCTCCATGCGATCTTCCAAAGCCGGCGGAATGGTGTGCAGACTGTTGGCCGTGGTGATGAACATGACATTGCCGAGGTCGAATTCCACTTCGAGATAATGATCACTGAAACAGGAATTCTGCTCTGGATCGAGAACTTCCAGCAGTGCCGACGCGGGATCTCCCCGGAAATCGTTACCCATCTTGTCGATCTCATCCAACAGGAAAACCGGGTTGCGCGTTCCTGCCTTGCGCAACGACTCGATTATCCGGCCCGGCTTGCTGCCGATGTAGGTCCGACGATGACCTCGAATCTCCGCTTCATCACGCACACCACCGAGACTGATGCGAACAAACTCACGGTTCATGCTCTCGGCAATGCTGCGGCCCAAACTGGTTTTGCCAACTCCAGGAGGACCAACCAGACACAGAATGGTGCCTTGCATGGTCTTGGTCATCTTGTAAACGGCCAGAAACTCAAGGATGCGTTCTTTCACCTTTTCCAAGCCGTAATGGTCCGAGTCCAGCCGTTTTCTTACCAGCCTGGTGTCCAAACGATCTTTGCTTTTTTTCTTCCATGGCAAAGCCAATAGGGTATCGAGGTAGTTGCGGACCACCGAAGCTTCCGGACTCATGGGCGGCATACGGTCCAAACGACCGATCTCCCGGCGAGCAATTTCACGGGCTTCGTCGCTCAGGGCGCTCTTTTCGACCTTGGCCGAATATTCCTCGATCTCCGAATCTTCATCGGTGGTGTAACCCAACTCCTTGCGGATGGCCCGCAACTGTTCGTTGAGATAAAAGTCGCGTTGGTTTTTGTGAACCTGGCTTTGCACTTCCTGATCGATACGTTGTTCAACCTTGAGGATTTCCAACTCGTTGGCCAGAACCTGGTTGATGTTGCGCAGGCGGTGCAAAAGACTGGCCTCTCCCAGCAGTTCCTGCTTCAGGGGCACCTTGCCTAAAATATAGGCGCTGATGGAGTCGGCCATACGGCCGATCTCATCCATGTTCAGGACCGAAAGCAAAACCTCATCGGGAAGTCGCTTGTTGAGGCGAACATATTCCTTGAAACGCTCTTTGATGGAACGGCTAAGAGCTTCGGTCTCCGTACTGGAAGTCAGATCTTCCACGACGGGCTCAACCAAGGCCTCATGGTAAGTTTCCCCGGCAGTTACTTGGTAGGCTGTGATACGAGCAATGCCCTCGACCAGTATCTTCAGGGTATCATCCGGAGTACGGATGATTTGCAGGACCTTGACAACGGTTCCGTCGGTGTAGAGCTCATCGGGATAGGGTTCTTCGGTTTCAGCCTCCATCTGGGCCACCACACAGAGGTATTTGTCGCGTTCCATGGCCGCTTCTACGGCAGCCACAGAGCGGGGTCGGCCCACCAACAAGGGAGTGACCATATAAGGAAACACAACCACATCGCGCAGGGGCAATACAGGCAGGCTTCCAGGAAGCAGAAGATCTTCCCCATCCCGTTCAACAATAAAATCGGAGGTGTTCATGCCACTCCTTGATAAGGACTTCATTTCAAAAATCTGGCGGACGTCCCGAAGGAGGTCCGCCACTGTCCGAACCGGTTGGTCCGGGCTCCTCAATACAGAAATCAGGCTTCCTTGATTTCGTCCGATGGATCGCCATTGATGATTTGCGGCTGCAGACCCATTTCAACGGTTTCGCGGGTGACCACAACTTCCCTGGCATCATCAAGGGAAGGAATCTCGAACATGGTTTCACACATGATTCCTTCCAAAATGGAACGCAGACCCCTGGCGCCGGTTTTTCGCACCACAGCCAAATCGGCGATCGCTTCCAGGGCACCGGCTTCAAAGGTAAGCTTGACGCCCTCCATTTCCATCAGCTTCTGGTACTGCCTGGTCAGGGCATTACGAGGCTCTTTCAGGATTCGAACCATGGCATCCCGGTCAAGTTCGTGCATGTGGGTCACCACGGGCAATCGGCCGATCAATTCAGGGATGAGTCCAAACTTCATCAGGTCCTGGCTTTCCACCAGTCCCAGAAATTCTTCGCGCTCTTCTCTGATGTTGAATTCCTCGGTGCGTCCAAAACCCAAAACATTGCGCCCAACCCGGCGCTCGACAATTTTTTCCAGCCCCTGAAAAGCGCCACCGCAAATGAACAGGATGTTCTTGGTGTTCACTTCAAGGTATTTCTGCTGGGGATGCTTACGTCCGCCTTGGGGCGGTACGTTGGCCACGGTGCCCTCGAGGATCTTCAGCAGAGCCTGCTGGACGCCTTCACCGGAGACATCCCGAGTGATTGAAGGGTTGCCGCTCTTGCGGCCGATTTTATCGATCTCATCCACATAAACAATTCCTTGTTCGGCAGCCGAGATGTTGTAGTCGGCAGCCTGCAGCAAACGGACCAGGATATTTTCCACGTCCTCGCCCACATAACCCGCTTCGGTCAGGGCAGTGGCGTCGGCAATGGCAAAAGGCACTTTCAGAAAACGGGCCAGGGTTTGGGCCATCAGGGTTTTTCCGGTACCGGTGTTGCCCAGCAGAAGGATGTTACTCTTGTCGATTTCCACCCCATCGCTGGTTTTCTTCTGGTGGATTCGCTTGTAGTGGTTGTAAACGGCAACCGCCAGGCTAACCTTGGCCCCACCCTGGCTGATGACGTACTGATCCAGGAAATCAGAGATTTCCTGGGGCTTGGGGAAGGAGGGCGGAGCCAAACTGGCCTCGTCCAGGAGTTCACCTTCGAGGATATCGTTGCACAGTTTGATGCACTCGCTGCAGATATATACACTGGAGGGGCCAGCGACAAGCTTCGCCACCTCGTCCTGCCCACGGGCGCAGAAAGAGCACTTGATCATCTGCGGGCTGCCGTTTTGACGACGCTTCATGGTTCCTCCATTTGACGGTTCCAGCGGGTGTGTCTCCGCCATGAACCTAAACACGCACACCGGAACCAGGTTCCCGATGGCAAGCGATATTAATCCTTCTTCTTCTTGCCCTTGCCCTTATCCTTGCCGCCACCGTCGATGGTTTCCACTTCGGTGCGGCTTTTGATAACCTTGTCGACCAAGCCGTATTCTTTCGCTTCATCGGCAGACATGAAGAAATCCCGGTCGCTGTCCTTGGCAATCTTATCGCTGGATTGACCGGAATGAAGAGCAAGGATAGCGTACAACCTCTCCCGGATTTTCAGGATTTCCTTGGTATAGATCTCCAACATGCTGGCCTGTCCCTGGCTACCACCGAGGGGCTGATGGATCATCACCCTGGCGTTGACCAGGGCTGATCGCTTGCCGGCTGCACCGGCGGCCAGAAGCACCGCGCCCATGCTGGCAGCCTGTCCCATGCAGATGGTGACCACGTCATTGGAAATGTACTGAATCGTGTCATAGACCGCAAGACCCGCGGTCACGCTGCCGCCGGGGCTGTTGATATACAAGTAGATATCCCTCTCAGGGTCTTCGGCCTGCAGAAACAGGAGTTGGGCAATAACCAGATTGGCGATGTTGTCATCCACCGGAGTGCCCAGAAAGATGATGCGATCTTTCAAAAGTCGGGAAAAAATATCAAAAGCCCGTTCTCCGTGACTGGACTGATCGACTACCATTGGAACCAGCATTATTTCTCCTCTTCAGCAAAGATATTCGTATCAGCGGGAACATTGGTAACCTCGGCCCTGGACATCAGAAAGTCGTAGGTCCGCCGCTCCAACAGGTCATACTCCAGACGCTGCTTCTCGTCGCCACTGTTGACGAATTCCCGATAGCGGTCAACATCGAAACTGTTCTCGCCGGCAATTACTTCGATGCGTTCATCGACATCTTCGTCGGTGACCTTGATTTTTTCCTGTTTGCGAATGCTTTCGAGCAGTAGAATGCCCTTGAGAGCCTTCACTGCATGAGGCTTGCCAGCATCACGATATTCGGCATCTTCTTCTTCGCTGTTGGGGCGCCCGGATTGAAGATTGCGGCGGTGCATCTCTTCAATGCCGCTTTCAAGGTAGTTCTTCACCATGGATGGGGGAAGATCCAGTTGGTTCCCTTCAATCAGGGCCATCAGGATCTGCTGATCCATTTCCTGACTAATACGACGTTCAGCTTCAGTCTCCAGATCGGTCCTAATTTCGGTGCGCAAATCTTCCAGGGACTTACCTTCAGCAACCGAGGCTGCCAATTCGTCGTCCAGCTCGGGAATAACCTTGGCGGCGATTTCCTTGACGATGCATTGGAAAGCCACGGTTTGGCCCTTCAGATTCTCGTTGGGGTGTTCATCGGGATAGGTCACGGAAATTTCTTTTTCTTCTTCGGCGCTCATACCCAGGAGCCCTTCATTGAAGGCATCAAGATTGCCTTCGCCCCCAACAATCAGGCGTTGATCGTCAATGCGCTTGCCACTGTCCGGTGCACCATCCCAGGCCTGAGGAACCAGATCAAGTAGAACCTGATCACCTTCTTGTGCCGCGCGGTCAACTTTTTCAAAAGTGGCTTTGCTCTCCTGCAGACGATCCAGAACCTCCTGCACGTCCTGGTCATCCACCTTGACCTCACGCTGTTTCACGCAGATGCCTTCGTAATTTTCAGCTTTCACCTCGGGACGAATTTCAACCATCAGGTCAAAGGTCATGGGGCCGTCGTCTTCAAACTTGAAGTTTTCCAGGGCGGGATCAGTAAGGGGCTGCAACTTGTTTTCCAGCAGCCCAATCATCCAGGCCTGCCGGATCAGCTCCTCGGTGGCTTCCATTCGGAGCATTTCTCCCAGCTCACGCTCCACCGTGGCCCTCGGCGTGCGGCCTTTGCGAAAACCTGGTTTTTGGTGACTCTTGGCAGCCTTTTTAAGGCGCTGGGAATACTCCTTGTCGAACATTTCCCTTGCAACTTCGATTTTGACCACCCGTTGCCATGATTCCGGCTTTTCAACGGAGGTGGTGATGGGGCCTTGCTGGGGCTGCTGGTTATCGGACATGAGAAACAATCCTCACTTTGGTCATGATTTGGAACCCATGGTGGGGTCCGCCATAAAAATGGTGCGAGAGGGGGGACTCGAACCCCCACGGGTTTCCCCACAGGAACCTAAATCCTGCGCGTCTGCCAGTTCCGCCACTCTCGCGTCCACGGTGCCTTCGGCCCTCATGGCCGGTGCGACTTCAAGATCTGGACAGGGCGACAATATAGCTGCCGCTAAAAAAAGGGTCAAGGAGCCCCTTGGGGTGTTTCAAGCCATCTGTTAGCTGGATCGTAAGGGCGACTCAAGCCCCGGACCGGTTCCATGGCAACCCTAGGCCCATCTACTGGATTTTTCGATAGATGGTGCGCGCAGCAATCCCCAATATGCGTGCAGCGGTTTCTTTGTCTCCGTTGGTGCTTTCCAGGGTAGCTTCGATAAGAGCCATTTCCGCATCCTTTAGGGTGGTGCCCACGGGCAAGGAAAGAGCATCGAAACGTTGCCTTCCATCGACCACGCTGCGTGGCAGGGCAGGCGAGTCGATGAAATCATCCCTGCTCATGACAACTGCCCGTTCGATGGCATTCTCCAACTCCCGGACATTACCCGGCCAGGAGTAGCGACTCAAAGCTTCGGTAGCCGAAGCGGTGAAGCCTCCAATATGCTTGTTGTTGCGTTCATTGAATTTCTGGAGGAAGAAGTTGCCCAGGAGAACAACGTCACCCTCCCGCGACCGCAGAGGAGGCAGTTCCAGGTTGATGACATTCAACCGGTAATACAAATCCTCCCGGAATTTCCCGTCGGCAACCAGTTGTTCCAGATTTGCATTGGTGGCGGCAATGATACGCACATCCACATCCAGGGGAATGTTGCCCCCCAGCCTTTGCACAACACCCTCCTGCAGAATCCGCAGCAACTTGACCTGGGTGGTGCTGGTCATTTCGCCGACCTCATCCAGAAACATGGTGCCACCATCAGCCATCTCGAATCGGCCCTTCCTCTGCCCCACAGCCCCAGTGAAAGCCCCTTGTTCATAACCAAAAAGCTCAGCTTCGAGAAGGGTTTCGGGCAAGGCAGCACAGCTGACCCTGATCATGGCCTGACGGGAGCGATCGCTCCAGCGGTGCAGCATGGAGGCGAAAACTTCTTTACCAGTGCCGCTTTCACCGGTCAGCAAAACCGTAGCAGTGCTGGGAGCAACCTGCCGGGCGATATCGAGAGCCTGCTGCATGAGTCGACTGTTCCCGATGATGTTGTCCATACCCTGAATTTCTTCCAGGCGCTTGCGAAGCTCCTGGTTTTCAGCCAACAGCCGCTGTTTTTCCAGGGCTTTACCCACAACATTCAAGGTGGTTGTGGTGCTGAAAGGTTTTTCAATGAAGTCGTAAGCACCGTTTTTGATGGCACCCACGGCGGTTTCAATGGTGCCGTGTCCGGTGATGATCACAAATTCGGTGGCCGGTGAGATAACCTGGCCGGCTTTCAACAGGTCAATTCCCCCCATGCGGGGCATCTGCAGATCCGAAAGGACCAGGTGGACCTCATTTTGGCGAAGCATCACCAAGCCATCTTCTCCATTGGATGCCGTCAATACATGGTATCCGTTGCGGCGCAGCAGCTTACTCAGCGCGCGACACAGTTCCACCTCATCATCAACAACCAGAATGGTGGCTTTGGGATTTTGGGGAGATTTTGTGCCAGGTTCCGAAGCGGAAGTCCTGCTATTATCATTCCTGTTGTTTTCATTCATCAATTTTCTCCTGCAGCAAAAACCCAGATTATTTAGACAATTTGTCAAAGATTTGTCTTTTTGTCAATAGCTAGCAGGAAAAGAACTCACCCCTAAATTTTTGAAAATGATTGGAGGTATCAAAACACCTGGCCAAAGTAACAAACCATGGGACTATCTGTGGATTCCGGCAACTGGATATTGGCAACCCGCCGTTCTAGCGGTCAACTCACTGAATGGGTCCCACCTCCCGGGAAAAGACGACCAAACAGCCCCCTCTGATGGGCCGATGCCAACAACGACTCCCTGAACTCCGGATGCGCCACACTGATCAGGGCCTCCGCCCTTTGTCGTACGTTGCGGCCCAGCATATGGGCCACCCCATACTCCGTTACCACCACATGCAGGTCGGCTCTGGTGATGACCACACCTGCACCAACATCCAGGTTTGGGGTGATGCGTGACAGGCGCCCATCACTGGTTGTTGAAGGCAGAGCAATGATCGGCAACCCACCCTTGCTCATGGCCGCCCCACGCATGAAATCGGCCTGGCCACCAAAACCACTGTAAATGGTTTCACCGATGGAGTCGGAGCAAACCTGCCCGGTGAGGTCCACCTGGATGGCACTGTTCACCGCAACCATGTTGTCGTTGCGGGCAATGTTGACCGGATGGTTGACATAATCGGTGGGATGAAATTCCACCAGGGCATTGTCGTGGGCGAAGTCGTATACTTCGCGTGTCCCCATGATAAACCCGGCGATGACCTTGCCCGGATGGAAATTTTTCTTCTCCCCGGTTACAATTCCCTTGTCCACCAGATGCGGCAAGGATTCGGTGAACATTTCGGTGTGCACACCGAGATCCTTGCGGTCATCCAGAAAATCGAGCACGGCGTTGGGGATGGACCCGAGGCCAAGCTGCAGGCAGGCTTCGTCCTTGATCAGTGAGGCCACGTTACGGCCGATATTTTTTTCCACTTCAGAGGGTGGTTCGGGCCGAAACTCGTCAAGATCGCGATCCACCTCCACAAAGGCATCGATTTTGGAGACGTGGATAAAACTATCGCCCAGGGTGCGCGGCATTTGCCGATTCACCTCAGCGATGATGTGTTTGGCAGACAAGGCTGCCGGTTTGGTCACACCCACTTCGATACCGAAACTGCAGAAGCCATGCTCATCCGGCGGACTCAGGATAACCATGGCATGATCCAGCGGTACCACCTTACGCTTGAACATCCGAGCCATTTCGTGCAAATGCACCGGCACGTAATCCACCCGGCCATCGTTGACGGCATCGCGCATATTAGCCCCCACGAAGCAGGCATTGCAGCGGAAACGGCCTTTCATGTCAGGGGCAATATAGGGAACTTCACCAAGGGTAAGGTGATGAATGACGGTGACATCCTTCAGTTCATCAGCCCGTCCTGTCATGGCGCTGATCAGCTCATGTGGTGCTGCGCAACCCGAACCCAGATAGACGTTGTCTCCGGAACTGATACCGGTCACGGCATCGGCAGCGGACATCAGTTTTGAACGGTAGGTTTGCATCCAGTTCAATTTTTTCCTCCACTGATGAGCCCACTAACCGCCACTGTTTCGACTCCCAGAATTTTACCCAGATTCGGCAAGGTCACCCGGCCGGCCATGATGTTGATACCGCTAGCCAGCAAGGGTTCCTGAACCAGGGCCTCGGAAAGGCTACCCTCCCCCACAGCCGAAATAAAAGGCAAGGTTTCGTTGGCCAGGGCATAAGTCGCTGAACGGGCCACCAGGCTGGTCAGGTTGGGCACACAGTAGTGCACGATCCCATCGATCACGTAGGTAGGATCACTCAAGCGGGTGGGGCGACTGGTTTCAAAACAGCCACCCTGATCGATGCTGATGTCGATAATCAGACTGTTTTCCCGCAGCAAACCGACCATCTCCTTGGTTATCAGGTGTGGGGTGCGGGCGCCGGGAATGAGCACCGCGCCAACCACAACGTCAGCGTAGGCCAGAACCTTGCGCAAAGAGGCTTCATTGGCCCGAAACGAAGTGACCTGGCCCGGAAAAGCCCAATCGATGTCGCTGATGCGGTCGTGGCTGGTATCCAGAAGAGTAACCCTAGCGCCGGCGCCGAGGCAGGCTCGAACGGCATTGCGTCCGACTGTGCCGGCTCCGATGATCACCACTTCGGCCGGTGGCACCGCAGGTGCCCCCCCAAGAAGAATGCCCAGACCACCGTGATCGGTCTGAAGGTATCGCGATGCAATCTGCGGAACCATGCGCCCGGCGATCTGGGACAGGGGACGCAACACCGGCAAATGCCCCTGTTGGTCGGCGATGGTCACAAAATCGATGACCGTGCAATTGCGTTCCAGCAACACCTCCACCAGTCGCTCATCGGCCACGGCCATGTGCATCAATCCCATGATGGTCTGATCTTCACGGATCAAGTCGTATTCCATCGGCACCGGCGCGTTCATTTTAACGATGACATCGGCCCTGCCATACACCTCATCAACAGAGTGAATTATGCGGGCCCCGGCCTGTTCATACTGGGTGTCGCTGAAACCACTGCCCAGGCCGGCCTTACGCTCCACCAGCACCGTCCTGCCCCTGGTCACCAGGTTGCCCACGGCTCGGGGAGGCAGCCCCACCCGCCGCTCATCCACCAATCTTGATCGGGGAATTCCAACAATCATGGCACCATCACCTTTCGTTTATTACCAAAGCGACCGCCCCCTGCCGAGGCAGGGCCGGTCGCTTTTCCCGGAGCGATCAGCCCCGCAATAGTGAGGTTATCAGCCCTCGTTTTTTACAAACTCGTAACCGCGCATGAAAGCCGTCATGTTCATGTCAATGAGGCTGCGCTTTTTGATTACGGCTTTCAGGGTGTCCATGGCGAACTCGGCATCGAAGGCACAAGTGGCCGCGCACAGAGCACCAAGGACCACCACATTGGCCACCTTCGGCGTACCAACCTCGTCGGCAATCTCACTGGCTGGAATAAGAACCGCTTTCAAGCGGTCACTGTTCGGTCGGCCTTCCACCACCGTGGTATCGACAATGATGACCCCACCGTCGACGACATCGGGCTCGAAGAGATCCAGGGAAGGCTGATTCATGACAACCAACACATTGGGATGATCCACAAGGGGAGTACCAATGCGATCCACCGATACATTCACCGAACAGTTTGCGGTGCCGCCGCGCATCTCGGGACCATATGCAGGGATCCAGCTAACATGGTGCCCGGCACGCATACCGATTTGCGAAAGGAACAGGCCCAGTGTCAAAATCCCCTGGCCGCCAAACCCGGCAAATTTGCACTGCAGGTTTTCGCCAAGGGATTGGGGGTCGTTCCCATCAAGTGGCGACTTCATGCGGTCCAGATAGGCATTCACTTTTTCGGGAACAAAGTCAGCACAGACCCTATCCCAGGCACCTTCATCCGTGTTGTCCGATTCATCCTTGAGCACGCCCAGCGGGAACTGTTGGAGCATGTCATCGACCAACCAGTCGCGGGACATCACCGGATCCATCTTCCAGCCGGTGGGGCAGGACGAGACAATTTCCACAAAGCTGTAGCCCTTGCCATCGGCCTGGATTTTCAAGGCCTTGCGGATGGCCTTTTTGGCCTTCATGATGTGCTTGCTGTGCCCGATGGCCACACGCTCGATGTAAGTCGGCGCAGGCAGTGTGGCCAGCATCTCGGCCATCTTGATGGGATTGCCATGGGTATTGGTGATGCGCCCCTGGGGAGTGGTTGTGCTGCGTTGGCCAATCATGGTGGTGGGAGCCATCTGGCCACCGGTCATGCCGTAAATGGCATTGTTGACGAAGAACACGCAAATGTTCTCGCCCCGGTTGGCTGCGTGGATGGTTTCAGCCGTACCGATGGCCGCCAGATCGCCATCACCCTGATAGGAGATAACGATGCTATCGGGGTTGGTTCGCTTGATGGCCGTTGCCACTGCAGCGGCCCGACCGTGGGCAGCCTGAAAGTTGCCGCAGTCGAAGTAATAATAACCGAAAACGGAACAGCCAACTGGAGAAACGAACACTGTGCGGTCAGTAATCCCCAACTCCTGCATGGCTTCGGCAATCATCTTGTGGATGTTGCCGTGTCCACAACCGGGACAATAGTGGGTGGCCTCCTTGGCCGGCCCGCTTTTGCGCTCGAAAACCTGATAGAAGGCACTGGATTTCTCGAAAACTTTCATGACTTCCGCCCTCCTTCAAGGATCTTGGTATACTCGGCCAGAAGCTCATTTCCACCAGGCACCATACCACCGCAGCGACCAAAGAAATGCACGGGGACAGTGCCGTTGACGGCCAACTTCACGTCTTCAATCATCTGGCCGGTGGACAGCTCGGCAGCCAGGAAGCTTCCGGTCGATTCAGCCAATTTGCTGATGATTTCCGAGGGAAAAGGCCACAGGGTGATGGGCCGCAGAAGGCCAACCTTGAGGCCCTTTTTACGAGCCTCATCCACGGTACTGTAAACGATGCGCGAAACAACACCGTAAGCCACGACAATGAGATCGGCATCGTCGGTCTTGTATTCTTCGTACATGACCTCGTTGGCCATGACTTCCTTGTACTTGGCATCCAGTTTCAGGTTGTGCGCTTCCAGGTCCCCCGGATCAAGCACGATGGAGCTGATGAGGTTCTTTTTGGTTTCGGGCGTACCGGCAACCATCCAATCGGAATGGTCGAACTCGGGATCCTTGGCCATGGGCAACTCCACCACTTCCATCATCTGGCCGGTGATACCATCGGCGGCGATGCAGGCGGGGTTACGATACTTGTCGGCCAGATCAAATGCCTTCACCGTAAGGTCACACATTTCCTGGGGGCCGTTGGGAGCAAGAGTGATCAACCGGTAGTTGCCATGACCTCCGCCTTTAGTGATCTGAAAGTAGTCGGCCTGTTCGGGGGCGATGTTGCCCAGACCAGGTCCTCCACGCACAATGTTGACCACCACACAGGGCAGTTCCGCTCCCGCGCAGTAACTCAAGCCCTCCTGCTTCAGACTGAAACCGGGGCTGGATGAAGCGGTCATGGTGCGCACACCCATACCTGCTGAGCCGTAAACCATGTTAATGGCTGCAATTTCACTCTCGGCCTGAATGAATACTCCATTGAGGGCTGGGAAGTGCAAAGCGGCAGCGTGGGCAATTTCGCTGGCCGGAGTTATGGGGTAGCCGTAGTAAGCTCGGCAACCCGCCGCAAGGGCGCCTACGATGATGGCATCGTTGCCCTTCATGAACTGTCTTGCCATGGACATTCTCCCGTCAGGTTGATTGCATTAGGGCTTGACGACGATGATGGCGCCCGGTTCCGGGCACGCATAATAACAAAGGGAACAACCGGTGCAGTCCTCACCCGTATAATATGCAGGATGATAACTGGCACTATTGAGCTTATCGCTGATGGCGATGACGCTTTTGGGACACACACCGATGCACAACTGGCAGCCCTTGCAGAGCTCCGGGTTGACTTCCATGGTAGGAACCTCAAGGGTGGTTTTGTCGATCATGAAATAACCTCACGCGATGGGTTGCAGGATCGTAATGACCTACCCAAGATAACCATTGGCGAGCCCCAGAAAAGAATTGTTTCCCAGAAAGCAAAAGGTCATCCCGGATTAAAAAACCCCGGAATGACCACAAATACCGAATTTGGTTTCTAGCGATCCTTGAACCCGGGTTTTCTTTTGGCCAGGAATGCGTCACACCCTTCCCTGGCGTCTTCGGATGATCCGCAAACTCCGAACAGGGCGGCTTCCAAGCGACATCCACTGTCCTGGTTCATATTCAATCCTTCATTGACAGCCTGCAGTGCCAATCGAAGTGTCAGGGCGCTCTTTCCGGCCAAACCGGCAGCAATCTTCAAGACTGCGGGCATCAAGTCCTCCTGACTGAAAACCTTATTTACCAGGCCGATTTCCACAGCTTCAGTGGCACTGATCATCCCTCCGGTCAGAACCAATTCTAGAGCCCGCCCCCTTCCGACCAGGCGGGACAACCGCTGGGTTCCGCCAAAACCGGGAATGAGACCCAGCCCGGTTTCCGGCAATCCCAACCGGGCATTGTCGGCGGCGTATCGGAAAGAACAGGCCATGGCCAGTTCGCACCCTCCGCCCAGGGCAAAGCCTCCCACGGCGGCAACAACCGGCTTACCAAGATTTTCAATCCTATTCATGAGGCGTTGGCCCCGGGTGGCCAGGGATTCCGCCTCGGCGGCGGTCATGTTGGCCAACTCATTGATATCCGCTCCTGCCACAAAGGCTTTCTCCCCCGCACCACGCAAAACCACGACCCGGGCAGTTGTGTTGTCCGCCAACGAGGAGAAACACTGATCCAATTCCAGGATGGTGGCCTTGTTCAAGGCATTGAGTTTGTCGGGCCGATTGACCGTAACTGTGGCTATGCCGTCAGCCACTTCACAGAGGATGTTTTCAAAAGCCATGATGAATCCTTTCTGGTGGTATTGAGTGTCTTGAAATGTTCAACGGCAGACTATAACAAAATTTCAGCCCCATCCAAAGAGGATTTGGGTGGAGAAAATAAGTGAAAACGTATATTTTAATAACCGTACATCAAAGTAATTTTTCCCTTCCTAATAAAAAACTGAAAATAGCATACTTTTATGTAGACAACAAATATTCACGGTGGTAATGTGCGTTTACGGGTTTCGCCCACCCTGTTCACTCATCAAATGGTCAGATTAGGGTAAGGGGCTTCATTTTTTGAAGTTACAAAACCCTCGACAATGATGAATTCTGTAGCTGACCACCTCTGGAATTGAAAACCAATCCAACAGCGGAGGGACACCATGAAGAAAATTGCTCTCGCTTTCCTAGTTATTCTCATTGCCGGCGTAGCCCAGGGGACTGCTATTTATGATATCCAAACGGGTGCCTTCCCCGAAGGAGATCTCGCCACGCCTTGCAACGTCGTTGTGGTTGCAACTACCGACAACGGTGTTTTTGTGGCTGAAGCTCCTTATGGCGAGTACAACGGCATTTGGGTTTACACTGGCAGCAATGAACCTCACGGAATGGTTGCAGGCGATGTCGTTTGCATCTGCGGCGAGTACAAGGAATACTTCGACCTGTCGGAAATCGACATTGTTTCAGCCGGCATTTACGGCTCGCTGATCAAAGTTGGAACCCAGGCCGTCCCCACCCCCAGCCTCGTCACCGCTGCCGAACTGGCTGCCGATGGCGAACCCTGGGAAAGCTGTGCCGTGACCATCCTTGATGGCATGGCCGTGGATGAAATCCTGGACTTCGGCGAATGGACTGCCATGGCCTTGGACGGCACCTCCGTTCGCTTTGACGATATCTGGTACGATTACTCCACGGTTATGCTGGATGACTGTTATGATAGTGCCACCGGCATCTATTATTACACCTACGGCAATTTCAAGCTGGAAGCCTACGCAGATGGCATCGATGTGGTAGACTGCTCTGTTGCCTCCGAAGACGTCACTTTTGGCGCTGTGAAAGCGTTGTATCGCTAAAAGCCAGCACGGTTTTGTTGGGTAGGGACGGACCCCGGTCCGTCCCTTTTTATTGTAGCCAATATCAAGGTTGATGTTAATATGTCTTAAAAGAGATGGATCATCAGATATTATGGGGGAGCCCTCAATGGGTGCGAGTTTTTTGATTTTTGGCGGAGTCGGCCTCCTGATAGTGGTTCTTGCTATTGGATTTTTCGTCCTATGGCAAAATCGCCAAAAAATGTTGCAGAAAATTCAGGATTTGGAAGACCGGGCCGAACGGCACGGTGTTCAACTTACCCAAGCCCAGCGTTTCGAGGCCGTGGGGATTATGGCTGGCAGCATCGTTCACAATCTCAACAACCTCATGTCGGTCATACTAGGGCATACCCGCATGGTCATTCACGACCTGCCCAGCGAATCCCCTGTTCAAAAAGACTTGGATCATGTGGTCAAAGCCGGCCATATGGCTGCAGACCTGCTCAATGAGATCAGTGACTTCAACCGCCAGGCGCAAAAGGCCCACAAACCCATCGACCTGGCCGCCACCGTGCGCGATACCCTCAAGTTCATGCGCGACATCCTTCCTTCCACCATCCAGATAAATGAACACCTTCCCCGGCGATGCGAACCGGTCATGGCTTCGACCACGGGCGTTCAGCAGGTGCTCATGAATCTGGTCAGCAATTCGGTTCAGGCCATTGGCAAGACTCCCGGGTTGATTGAAATCCGTTTGGAATCCTGTGTCATAGAACACTGGCACAAAGCCAGTCCACAGGACCTTGGACCGGGAAGCTACCTCAAGCTTACCATACGGGACAACGGCCCGGGAATGGACGCGGTCACTCTGGACAAGATTATTGGCGCCTATTTCGAATCACCTCCGGATACCAGCAGCCTCGGCCTGGGCCTGAATACGGTTTTTCGCATTTTGGGGGAACACGATGGAGTGACTATTCCCATCAGCCAGGCAGGCAAAGGCACATCTTTTGATATCTACTTTCCAAAAATCGCCTGGCGGGTTGTAGACCAACCGCCAAGGGAAGCCCCGACTGCCGAACATGCACAGGTTGAGAGTGCATCAATTCCTCTTCATATGGCCCCCGCAATCGTCAATCAACCGATCACTGCTTCCAATCGGATCCCCGCCGATGAAGAAATAGCAACCATCCTCCTTGTTGACGATGAAGAGATGGTCGCCAGAGTCACCGCCATTGGTTTGCAAAGGCTGGGTTATCGGGTGATCAAACATTTGGACAGCCGCAAGGCACTGGCTGATTTTGTACAGACCCCGGGAATATTCGATGTCATCATCACCGATCAAATCATGCCCCATATGTCCGGGGTTCGCCTGGCCCGCAAGATTCATGATATCAGACCCGATATTCCCGTCATCCTGATGACCGGATTCAGGGACTCCTACAACGAACAAAAAGCCCTCGAAGCCGGGGTTTCGCAAATCCTATTGAAGCCCACCAGTCACCGGGATTTGGCCGAAATGGTTGAAAAAGTTCGTCTTCACAAAAGCGAAGGCATGTCCTAGGTCCGGCAGGCCATATCAACTTTTGCTGCTGTCTGCGAAGTATCGCAAGTTGACTGAAATCCTTCCTCACGGTACATTCCACAGTCATGATCCGCACGTTTCATCTTGAACGTAGCGCCTTTCCGATTCCCAACTTCCCGAAAAGGGCTGACATGGCTAAATCTTTCGAGGAAAATCTTGAACAAATGAACCAGCTGCGCGCCGAAGCATTTGCAGGTGGTGGTGAGAAGAAAATAGAAAAGATTCATGCCAGCGGTCGTTTGACTGCTCGCGAGCGCATCAACCTCTTGCTCGATGAAGGCAGTTTCCAGGAAACGGGTGTCTTCGTGCGGCATCGCAGCCACGAGCTGGGCATGGACAGAAGTCGTCCTGTGGGTGACGGCATGGTTACCGGCGTGGGGCGTATCGACGGTAGACAGGTTTATGTTTTTGCCCAGGATTTTACCGTATTTGGTGGTTCCATGAGTGAAGCCAACGCCATGAAGATTTGCCGTTTGATGGATCTGGCCCTGGAAAACGGCTGCCCCGTGATTGGCTTGAACGACAGCGGAGGTGCGCGCATCCAAGAAGGCGTGCGATCCCTGGCCGGTTATGCCGAGATATTCTGGCGCAATACCATGGCCTCCGGCGTCATCCCCCAGATTTCGGCCATTCTCGGCCCTTGCGCCGGTGGTGCCGTCTATTCCCCCGCCATCACCGATTTTACTCTCATGGTCGACCAGACCAGTTTCATGTTTGTGACCGGACCCAATGTGATCAAGATGGTTACCAATGAGGATGTAACGTTCGAAGAGCTGGGCGGAGCCAATACCCACAATACCAAAAGTGGCGTGGCTCACTTCATGGCTGCCAGCGATGCCGATTGTCTTTTGATGACTCGTCGTCTGCTGAGTTTCATGCCCCAGAACAACCTCGAAGATCCTCCCCGGGAAGTGCCCAACGACACCGCCGACCGTCGGGAAGAAAAGCTCAACAGCATTGTTCCCGATGATAACAAAAAGCCCTACGACATGCTGGAAATCATCCGCCTGATTGTGGATGAGGCTGATTTCCTGGAAGTGCAGCCCCGGCATGCTCAAAACCTGATCTGCGGCTTTGCCCGGCTGGATGGTCAACCCGTGGGTATCGTCGCCAACCAGCCAAAATTCCAGGCCGGCGTGTTGGATATCAACTCGAGTGTGAAAGGTGCCCGTTTTGTCCGCACCTGCGATTGCTTCAACATCCCCCTGGTGGTTCTCGAAGATGTGCCCGGTTTCCTGCCCGGCACCGATCAGGAATTTGGTGGGCTCATCAAGCATGGAGCCAAGCTGCTCTACGCTTTCTGCGAAGCCACCGTGCCCAAATTGACCGTGATAATCCGCAAGGCTTACGGTGGTGCCTACGATGTGATGAACAGCAAACATATTCGCGCCGACTGGAATGTGGCCTGGCCTGGTGCCGAACTGGCGGTCATGGGTAGTGAAGGAGCCGTCAATATTCTCTTCCGCCAGGATCTGGCCAAGAGCAAGGACCCGGACAAACTGCGCCAGAAACTGATCGAAGAATACAACGAGACTTACGCCAACCCCTACATTGCAGCAGGGCTGGGCTACCTGGACGACGTCATCGAACCCGCCGACACAAGGCGCCAGTTGATCACCACCCTGCACAATCTGCGTGGGAAAAAACAACAACTGCCGCCCAAGAAACACGGCAACATACCTCTGTAGGGAGAGCGTTTTGAGTGTGAAGAAATTTCAAAAGGTGCTGGTGGCCAACCGCGGTGAAATCGCCGTGCGCATCATGCAGGGTTTGAAGGAAATGGGCATCGGTACGGTGGCCGTCTACTCAGATGTTGATCGCACCGCCCTGCATGTACTGACTGCCGATGAAGCGGTTTTCATCGGAGCCGCCCCCGCTTCTGAAAGTTACCTGGTGGTGGACAAGATCCTGACCGCAGCCAGGCAAACCGGTGCCGATGCCATCCACCCCGGATACGGCTTTCTATCGGAAAACGGTGCTTTTGCCGAGGCCGTGGAAAATGCGGGCCTCGTTTTTATCGGGCCCACCGCAGAGAGCATGGCCATCATGGGAGACAAGCTCTCCTCCCGCAGGAAAATGCGAGCCAGTGGTGTGCCGGTGGTGCCGGGAACCGACGAAGCGGTCAGGGAGCCCGAAGAAGCCATTCGCATTGCCGAAGAAATTGGCTACCCCGTGATGTTGAAAGCCACCGCCGGTGGTGGCGGCAAGGGCATGCGAGTGGTGAACGAATCGTCGGAAATGGCTAGTTCCCTGCGGCAGACCATGGGTGAAGCCGGGGCCAGTTTTGGCAACGACGCCATCTTTGTGGAGAAGTTCATCACCAACCCCAAACACATTGAAGTGCAGGTGCTCGGTGATGGTAAAGGCACGGCCATTCATCTTTTCGAACGGGAATGTTCGGTCCAGCGTCGGCATCAAAAAGTTATTGAAGAATGTCCCTCACCATCGCTGACCGAAGAGTTGCGGGCGAAAATCTGTGCCGCAGCCGTGCAAACGGCGGA
Organism: Candidatus Krumholzibacteriota bacterium; assembly: GCA_024275485.1. GTDB lineage: Bacteria > Krumholzibacteriota > Krumholzibacteriia > LZORAL124-64-63 > LZORAL124-64-63 > LZORAL124-64-63. The sequence goes on from JAJRZA010000008.1 coordinate 38,687, forward strand.
AAGCATCAACTATCGAGGTGCCGGCACCGTGGAGTTCATCCTGGCTCCCGATGGTGAGTTCTACTTCCTGGAGATGAACACCCGGTTGCAGGTGGAGCATCCCGTAACCGAAATGGTGACCGGCACTGATCTGGTGCGGGCCATGGTGAAAATCGCCCAAGGTGAAGGCATTTGTTATTCCCAGGACGAACTCGAAATGCGTGGTTGGGCCATGGAATTCCGTCTTTACGCTGAAGATGCAGGGAAGAACTTCGCTCCCAGCATCGGCAGAATCCTGGCCTTGACGGTGCCTCAGGGGCTGGGTGTGCGATTGGACTCCGGCATTTACGAAGGTTTCGATGTGCCAATTCACTATGATCCCATGCTGGCCAAGCTCATCGTCTGGGCTGAAAATCGTGAGCTGTGCATCGCTCGAGCCAAACGGGTGCTTGAGGAGATGGTGTTGCACGGGCCGGTCCACAATCTACCCTTCCACCGTTGGGCCCTGGATCAGGAATCCTTTGTAGACGGAACCTACACCACCAACTTCGTGGCGGAACAATTTGATGGGGCCACCTATCTCCCGGAACTGGATGAGGGACAAACCCAGGCCCTGATTGCGGCAGTCTCTCTTTTCGAGGCGACCCGCAGGACCCAAAAACCGGATTGCCCCCGGCAGGAATCCAACGTATCGGGTTGGCGCTTGAACGCCCGCCGGACCATGACCAACAACAAGTAGCTTCGAAAGGCTTTCATTGTGTGGATGAAAAAGAAATATGTCCTGAACTTTGATGACACCCCCCACAGCGCCGTGGTTTCCCGGCGGGGCGAAGAAACCCAGGTGGCCGTGGATGATGGGGAACTCTTGCCGGTGAACCACTGGCCCGTTCTACAGGGAAAAGCCATCAGCATCCGCCACGCAGACCGCCTGCATCTGGTTCACATCACGGGTCTGGACAGCAAAGGCAAGGTGGCCGTCACCCTCAATGGGCGCCCCATCAGCCTCACGGTCATGGACGAGTTGCGCGCCCAGGCCATGGAAAGCCTTGGCGATGCCGCCGGCAGTGGAACCATCAGTGCCGATATTCCGGGCCTGGTGGTGGAAATCAAGGTGGAAGAAGGCCAGGTTGTGCACCAAGGTGACCCGGTCATCGTGGTGGAGGCCATGAAGATGCAAAACGAGCTGTGTGCGGCAGTCAGTGGCACAGTGTCCTCAGTTCCGGTCAAAGAGGGGCAGGCAGTCAATCCCGGGGATGCCCTGGTTGTCATTGATCCGCAGCCCGGTGGTTGAGCAAAGGTTGTCGAGTTGATCCACCGGAGCTTCGGCTCCGGTTTTTTTGTCCCCGGTGTAACCCAAATGGGACCTAGTCCGTCTTTGTGTAAATCATGGAAAGAGCGACCTACAAAAAATTGCTGAAAGAGCACCGGGACCGGATATCCCTACCTCAAAAAATTGGTGCTTGGGAGCATCCACCTTGGTTGCTGCCGGACTGGCCCTGATTCTCCTACTGCCTCAAGATAAACCCAAAACAACTCCAGAATTCCAGGCCACCCCGAAGACCTATTCAAGCCTGGAGATTCAGTCGGCAACCAGCAAAGCTCGCCTGGCTCAGGCCAAAGTGGCGTCGGTCATCAATCGAAACGAAGCAAGTGTCTTTGAACAAGTATTCGGAGAGGAGATCCCCGGCGCCGTCGGCGGGTCACTGCTTCAACTTACCAAAAGTCTGCAAGGAGAAGTCATGTTCATCAATGCTGTTGGCGATCTGGACCTTGCGAACTAATGAAACTGGCTACGGAACTGGATACCGAGGAACTGGAAGGGTATCTCGAAAAATTCGAGGGTGGGAGTTCCGTTCATATAGAATTGTCACTGCGTTGCCCTGAAATCCAAAGGCAGCCCGATAATTTGGGCGGCCTTTGTTACAGGTTCCGGAATACCTAGAAAGCGAATCGGGACAGGAATACACCTGCGGCCACCGCTGAGCCGATAACACCGGCTACGTTTGGTGCCATAGCATGCATTATCAGGAAGTTGGTGGGGTCCTCCCTGGCTCCTACCATCTGGCAGACACGAGCGCTGTCCGGCACTGCCGAAACACCGGCAGCCCCAATGATGGGATTGATTTTATCCTTGGAAACAAGATTCATCAACTTGGCAAAGAGCACCCCGGCTGCCGTGGCGATGCAGAAAGATATGGCACCCAACAGGGCGATCTTCAACGACTCGGGCGTTAGAAATCGTGAGGCATCGGTGCTGGCTCCAACGCAGAGTCCCAGCAGGATGGTCACGATATCGATCAGGCTGTCCCGTGCTGTTTTGGCCAGACGCTCGGTCACGCCACTTTCCTTCAACAAGTTGCCGAAGAATAGGAATCCCAGCAGGGAAATGGCCCCCGGTGCAATGCTCGCACAGATTATGAAAGCAGTGATGGGAAAGAGAATGCGTACCCGCTTGCTCACCGGTCGGGAGGGTTTCATGCGGATCAGGCGTTCCTTGCGGGTGGTCAACAGTTTAATGATTGGTGGCTGAATGACCGGCACCAGAGCCATATAGCTGTAGGCGGCCACGGCAATGGCACCCAAGAGATGCGGGGCCAACTGGCTGGAAAGAAAAATCGCCGTGGGACCGTCGGCACCACCGATGATGCCAATGGCCGCGGCATCTTTGGCCGTGAAGCCCAACAGCAGGGAACCGGCAAAAGTGATGAAAATCCCTGCCTGGGCCGCAGCCCCCAGCAAGATCAACTTGGGGTTGGAAAGCATCGACGAGAAATCCGTCATGGCACCGATGCCGAGAAAAATCAGGGACGGATACCAACCCTGGGTGACACCGCTGTACAAGACATTGAGCACACTTCCTGACTCGTAAATGCCGATGTTCATGCCCGGAGTCAGGGGGATATTTCCCACCAGCATTCCAAACCCGATGGGCACCAGCAGCAAGGGCTCATAATCCTTGGCAATGCCCAGGTAGATGAACAGGCACCCCACCAACAGCATGATCATGTTGCCCCAGGCGAAATTGCCTATGATTCCTACTTGGAGAAAATCAAATAAGATGTCCATTGGGCTCTTTATCTCCTTGAGGCATTCCTCAGTCGAATTCCACCAGGGTTTGGCTTTCACGCACGTTGTCGCCCGCAGCCACCAGCACCGCCTTGACCGTTCCGGCCGAAGGGGCGGCAATGGCCGTCTCCATTTTCATGGCCTCAATAATCAGTAAATCCTGTCCCTTGCTCACCTGATCACCTGGTTTGCACCTCAGTTCCAAGACTGTCCCGGCGATGGGCGAGGCCACGCCACCGGTTGATCCGACTGGCATAACAGGGCCCGCGGCCATGGGCAAAGGACCTGACGTAGCTGGCGCCACCGCGGCCGGGCCTGTGTCAGAGGGCATGGGAGGCAATGGACTGGAGTAGTGCTGCATGGCACCGTTTCCAGCGTCCAGAACTTCCACATCAACTTCGTAGGCCACACCGTGCACGGTTATTTTCAATTTCATGTTTCAACTCCCAAAGCAACAAGGCTGCGTTCAGCCAGGGTTGGTTTATTTCCCTTTGCGGATGGTGTGCGACCCCTGAAGAGTCAATCGGCCGCGATTGGACCAAGATGTTCTTTTGGTCTTGGGTGAAAGCAGGCGGTGAATTTTGCGGACCCGGAAACGACCTCCAACCACCGTGGCGGCCGAGGCACAGATCAGTACCAAAGTTGTCAAATCGATGTTGGGTTCTTTTTCCAGGGCCTTGGCGGCAGCCACCTCTTCCTGGTGCTGCCAGTGGTCGTCCAGGCGTTTGAAGAAGGCCACAACCAAGGCGATGATGGTCAGCACCGAGAATACAATAGCCACCCCCACCAGAGCCAGGGTTCCCATTTCGCTTGTGAAATTTCCGTTCAATATCCTGCTCCCACGGTTTCCTACAGGGGAATGAGGCCGTGTTTTTTCTCAGGCCGGATTTCCCTTTTCGATTTCAGGATCTCCAGGGACAGGGCCACGTAGGCCCGGGTATCCGCTGGTTCGATGACGTCGTCCACCATGCCACTGGCAGCAGCCTTGTAGGGGGTGGAAAAATTTTCGCGATACTCATCCATTCTCTCGGCGAGCAAGACATCCGGGTCTTCCGCTTCAGCGATCTCCCTGCGATAAAGCAGGTTCACTGCTCCCTCGGCCCCCATCACGGCAATTTCAGCCGACGGCCAGGCCGCCACCCGATCGGCTCCCATGCTGCGGGCACACATGGCGAGGTAGGCTCCACCGTAGGCTTTGCGCACCACCACCGTCACCTTGGGCACGGTGGATGCACCATAGGCAAAAAGCATTTTGGCACCATGGCGGATGATCCCGCTGTATTCCTGCTGCACCCCGGGCATAAAGCCGGGCACATCCACAAAGGTGACCAAAGGAATGTTGAAAGCATTGCAGAAACGGATAAAGCGCGCCCCTTTGGTGGACGAGTCGATATCCAGAACTCCTGCCTTGTGGAGGGGATTGTTGGCCACCACCCCTACGGTGGAACCTTCAATGCGGCCAAAGCCCACGATGAGATTGGGCGCAAAATGCTCCTGCACCTCCATGAAGTCGGCCCGATCCAACACACGGTTGATGATTTCGTGCATATCATAGGCCGTGCGGGGATTGTCTGGAATGAGCGTATTCATGGACTCGTCTTCGCCCACAAAACCCTCGTGGTATTCTTCTATAAAAGGAGGGTCATCGGTGTTGTTGCTGGGCAAAAAACTTAGCAGGCGCCTGGCAATTTCAATACCCTCGCCGCCGCTTTCGGCAACGAAGTGCACCACTCCGGAGTAGTGCGAATGACTTTCGACACCACCGAGCTGTTCGGCTGAAACATCTTCACCGGTGACCTGCTTGATGATGGAAGGGCCCGTAATATACATCTGGCCTTCATGCCGTACCTGGATGATGAAATCAGTCAGGGCGGGGGAATAAGCCGCTCCACCCGCGCAGGGACCGCTGATGATGCTGATCTGGGGCACGACGCCACTGGCCTTGATGTTGCGGTAGAATATGTCTCCGTAGCCGGCCAGCGATACCACACCCTCCTGGATGCGGGCGCCACCGCTGTCGTTGATGAAGACAATCGGGTCACCCGTTTTCAGGGCGTCGTCCTGGAGATCGCTGATTTTTCTGGCAGTGGCTTCACCAACGGTACCACCGGCCACGGTGAAATCCTGGCTGGCAACAAAGACCGGGCGTCCGTCCACCAGGCCATATCCGGTGACTACTCCCTCACCGGGCAGCTCCTTGCCTTCCATGTTGAAATCCGTGCAGCGGTGCTTCATGAACGAATGAGTTTCCTGGTAGGTGTCAGCATCGAACAGTTGGGCCAACCGTTCCCGGGCGGTGCGTTTGCCGGCTGCGTGCTGCTTGTCGATTCGCTTTTGACCGCCGCCAAGGTACAGTTTGGCTTTTTTTCGCCGCAGTTCTTCAATTTTTGACTCGGACATCAGTACTCTCCTGTTTGTTCCCGGGGACGGAGGTCGCTTTCCCTCTTCGGGCAACCATGTTCGCTTTCGGGAATATTTAGTACTTCGCTTGGAATTTCAAATTTTTGACAGCTTTTCAGAAAAAGCGGCTTCCCTTTTTAAAAAGACCCCACATTCAATTATTTTACAAGGGGTTATATTTCGGAAATTGTTGGTATTAAAGGAAAAAACAAACCTCCTGAAGGCTAAAACCCCGCCGGGAAGCCTGCACGTTCAGTTGACCCCAACTATGCAAAACCACGTTGAGGCGAAAGCTGTCAGGGTGCGCCAGCAGTGGAAAAAGTCAGGATTTTCTGGACCTCATGTATCACGGATACACCACGGTCCAGAAAATCCTGACTTTTTCCGCTGA
>JAJRZA010000009.1 GCA_024275485.1 Candidatus Krumholzibacteriota bacterium
CCGGACCGAACTGGTCCTCACGCCGCTGGAACTGCTTGACCGATTATCGAACCTGATTACTCCACCTCGGATACACAAACATCGGTATTGTGGGGTGTTGGCACCGAACGCAAAGTTGCGAAAGGCGGTCATTGAAACAGCGGGGCCATCGGGTGCGACCTTGCAATTGTTGACCGAGGCTGGGCAGAAGATGGCAATCGACCAGCCGGACCCATCGCAGGAGAAGAACAGAAGTGGCCCGCCTTTTCCACCCTAGTTCCTTCGGAACTGGATCAAGAGAAGAAATTACAGAAGAGAAGATGCTTTACCTTACTGATTCAGCCCATAGTCTTTCGTTCAAGCACACCTGAGAAATCCAAGGTATTTCGTATAGTGCACCTGCAATTTCTGTGTTAATACCAAAATCGGCCGAAATGCCTGCCCTCACTCACAATCTCCACGCCGCCCCGAACCCCTTTAATCCCTCGACCAGATTCTCTTTTGAATTGGGCAGTGAAAGTTCCGTGGATCTTCGGGTTTTCGACCTGTCCGGTCGTTTGGTGAAAGTTCTTTTAGACAGTGAGGTTCGGCAACCTGGGTCGTATTCCGTCACCTGGAATGGTCACAACAATCGCGGGGAGAGTCTGCCTTCAGGAATGTATTTTTGTCGGTTGAAATCCGGTGGGATTACTGAAACTGTGCGTGTGAGTTTAATTAAGTAACCAGAATAGACCGCCACTTTTCGCCACGACCCCCCAAAGGGCCGTTTTGGCTGTTTTATCCAACTTTCCTCAAATAATTGAATTTTTCTATAAAAGTGGGTTGACACTGTCCGCTGGTTTGGGTATTGTCCGGGAGTCAGGTGGAGATTTTAGGCGAAAAGTGGAGAAAATTCGGGTGACGGCCCACGGACGGGCAACAGACGCACGGATGCGGAAGACGTCACCAGGATTTTTTACAAATCAAGTCACTGCAGCGAGTTATCTGCCAAGATCTCCACCTGACACGATATTCTTTGGACTTCGCCTCCCGAAAGGCTCTCTCCAGGTTACCAATCATGAATTCCGAACCCACGGCAGCACCCAACGAAGAACAGGCACCTACTTTTTATGGGTCCCATACCCGAAAAGTGGACGCCAAAGGGCGGTTTCATCTGCCTTTTCAGTTCCGTGGGGGCAAATCCGGGGAAGAAGAGCCCACGGATGATATCCAGGGACAATACATGATCAGCCCCGGGCCCCATGGCTCCATAGCCTTGACTCCCCTCGAAATTTGGCTGAAGCGGTTTCACACCAGATACGAAGGCCAAAGCAAAGACAAGTTCATCATCAACAAGCGAAAGATGAGTTTGAGCAGCTCCCAACTCGCCCCGGACAAGCAAGGGCGTATGGCCATTCCTCTCGCCTTCAAAACGAAAATGGGAATTGACAAGGAAGTCCTGGTCGTGGGCATGGGCACCAACATGGAGTTGTGGGCCCCCGCCAAGATCACTGGTGCCGATGCAGGTGACCAGTCCCCGAGCGAGGACTACCTCAACGATTTCTTTGAGTGATGCCCACGGATGGGCGTTAAGTAGGGAAGGAGCCCTCATGCCGAGAGAGTTGACCCGGCAGTCCACAAGGCAGGAGGCCTGCGGCAGCCATTTGGACATTGAGGTCCACAGCAAGGACACGACTGTCAGGGTCGCTCTCTCGGGTGTATTGGATCAGGATGGCCTCACGCGGGTCATCGCCAGGGTGGCCCCATCGCTTTTGGGATGTGGATACCGGGTGATTCTCGATGGATCGGGTCTCATCCACATGGATTACCGCTGCACTCGCGACTTGATCCGCTGGAACCGCAATCTGAGGCATTTCCGTCATCAACTCTATTTAAAGAACTGGAACGATTACCTCAAGGCCATCCTCTGCATGGAAGATTGGGACCGGGAGTTGGGGTTGCCCATGGTTTTTGCCGCCCCGCCTTGCGCGCGCTTTGGGGCTCGATCATGAGCGATGCTCCCCACATTCCCGTGCTCAAAGAGGAGACCTTGTCACTGCTTGAGCCCGGGCCGGGAAAAAAATTCATTGATGGCACCTTTGGCTTTGGGGGCCACAGCAAGGCCATCCTGGCCGCCGGCGCCGAAGTTTTGGGCCTGGATCTCGATGGGACCGCTTTTGCCGCCTGCCAGGAAATTTCCGGGCGGGAGCCCAGGCTGCATTGCTGTCGCATCTCATTCCGGGATATGGATGAAGCCCTGGAAATCCAGAATTGGGACCAGGTGGACGGCGTTTTGTTGGACCTTGGGGTCAGCTCCCTGCAATTGGACGATCCCGACAAAGGCTTCAGCTATCGGTCCGATGGGCCTCTGGATTTGCGCTTCAATCAGGACAAAGGCCAAACGGCTGCTGATCTGGTGGCCACCCTCACGGAAACGGAACTGGCGGATTTGATTTACGGCTACGGCGAAGAACGGGGCAGCCGCCGCATCGCCAGGGTATTGGTCAATGCCCGTGAAGAAGAACCCATTGAAACCACTTCCCGGTTGCGGAACTTGATCGAAGATCTCTTGCCACGGGGAGTCAAGAGTGCCCCGGTTTTGAGTCGTGTTTTCCAGGCTTTGCGCATAGCCGTCAACGAAGAGTTGGACGCTTTGCCCGAGGCCTTGGAGAAACTGGTTCAGGTGATCCGCCCCGGCGGGTCCTTTGTGGTTATTTCCTATCACTCACTGGAGGACCGTCTGGTCAAAAGATTCATTGATCGGGAAAAGAGGGATTGTCTCTGTCCGCCCGAATTGCCTGTGTGCCGTTGTGGGCACAAGGCTCTTTTGAAGCCGTTGACCCGCAAGGCGGTCAAAGCGTCGACAACCGAAGAACGAGAAAATCCACGATCCCGCAGCGCGCGCCTGCGGGCGGCCAGAATTTTATAAGACCATTTGGGAGGATTGAGAAATGTACGGCCGGCCAAATTCTGCAGTTTGTTTTTCAGGGAACGCAGTGGTGGGCGGCGATGGCGCCATGGCTCGACGCAAGGGTGTGATCACCACCCGGGTGGTGATGGTCATCGGTTTGATCGTACTGGTGGGCGGACTCATGGCGGGTCGCATTTTCCTGACCAATCAAATCACCGGGTTGAGGTCCCGGGTGGCGGATCTTGAAAGCCAGAAGGAATTTCTGGAAGCGGGATCGGCAGAGTTGCACCTGCAGTGGAATCGCGTCTCCAATGCGGAAGTTGTCACGAAAAGAGCAAGGCTGGAATTGGGTTTGGTTGTTCCCGAGAGTCCAGGGCCGGTGCTGGTTTGCCTGGGCAAGAAAGAGAACGGCAAAAGTGTTTGGGGCAAATTGAAGGCGGGTGTTTTTGGGAGGGACCTGGCCAGGGTGCGCTCTGAAGCGGGTGTGGCCGTGGCCGGTGCCATGGTTTCGCTGGAACCCCGAGGTGCCTGGGCGGGAACCTATGAAGGCGGGGATGAGTGATGTTCCAAAAACCCGGAGACCGCTTCCGACTTCTCCAGATTTTCATCGTTCTGACCGGCCTGGCTTTGGCCGGTCGTGTCGTACAGGTCCAGGTTTTCCAGCATGAACACTATCTGGAAATTGCCCGGCGAACCTGGACCGACGACATCGATATCCATCCCGAGAGAGGCAATCTATATGATCGTTCCCTGCGGCCGCTGGCTTTGTCGGTGGTGGCCTGGCGTGTGGGAGTAGCCACTTCGTTGTTGGATGAAAACCAGGCTGACCTCTGTGATACTCTGGCAGTGATCCTGGGCAAGGATCCAGTGTATTTGGCCAAAAAGTTGCGGAAAGCCAGGGGTAAACATGTGGTGGTGGCCGCCAACCAGGTTCTGACCCGCAGGGACATGATGCGTCTGCAGGGAATCAAGGCCGTCACCGTGGAAGACTTGCGGGCGCGAATCTACCCCTATGATGGGCTGGCTGCTTCGTTGATCGGGTTTCACCGGCAGGAAGGGGAAGATGGTTTCTCCACCGGGTTGGAATCCAGTCTCAGGAGTTATCTGGACGGTAGTCCGGGCAAAGCCCGGGTCATCGCCACCGGTCATCTGGGCGAAAATCTGGGCCAGGTTGTTTTGGAAGAAGCCAGGCATGGCCAGAACCTGGTTTTGTCCCTGGATGCGAATTTGCAGCAGATTTGCGAAAAACACCTGGCCGATGCAGTGGAGAAAACCGGTGCCATTGGTGGTTCCGTTCTGGTGCTGGCCCCCGACACCGGTGATGTTTTGGCGGCGGCCAGTTGGCCTCTTCTGTCAACCCGCCGGGGTCGCCACGGGGATCCTGCTGTCTGGAACAACCGGAATTTCACCAACCAGTACGAACCGGGCTCGGTGTTCAAGATTTTCACCACCTCCAGTTTGTTGCGCCATGGGGCCATCGATACGGCCATGGTTTTTGATTGCTCCAACAGCGATTTCGGCAGTTTCCATATTCGCAACGACGAAGGGCATGCCTACGGTAATTTGTCCCTGATGAAGGCTTTTGCCAAAAGCAGCAACATCTTTTTTGCCCGGGCGGCGGGCAATTTGCGGTCCGAAGAACTCTACCGTGATCTGCTTGATTTTGGATTTGGCCAGGACCCGGGATTCCCGTATCCGGCTTGTCCTGATGGTTTGTTGAAAAGCCCCAGCCAGTGGTCGGGACGATCCAAGCCAACCATTTCCATTGGACAGGAAGTGGCCGTCACACCTTTGCAACTGGGACTGGCCGTGTGTGCCGTCGCCAACGGAGGCACGTTGTATTCGCCGCGCCTTATTCGTGAAGTCAGAGACGATCGGGGACGGATTCTGGAACGGATTCCCCCAAGAGCCCTGCGCAAGGTGATGGCCGAACCCCTGGCCGAATTGCTGCGCGATGCCATGGCCAGGGTTGTGGATCACGGGACCGGCATTGGTGCCAAGGAAGGCTGGATCACCACTGGAGGAAAAACCGGAACTGCTCAGAAAAGCTGCGATGGCCGAGGTTATACTCCCGGCGCCTACATCGCCAGCTTCACTGGAATCGTTCCCGCCGATGATCCCCGCCTGGTCATTCTGACCATTCTGGATGAGCCCGAAGGAGTAATGCACTATGCTTCCCTCAGTGCAGTTCCTCTTTTCAAGGAAATCGTCAGGGATATCAGGAGTGAAACCGGTTATCTGACCGATGCGCCGGGACCCCGCACTGCCCCCATGGAAGTGGCCACCAAATCCAATCTGGTGACCGTGCCGGACGTTTTGCATCTCACCCTGGACAACGCTGGTTTGCGGCTGGCCACCGCCGGTTTGAAAGTGGCCGGGATAGAAAAGGGCGGCCTGGTCGTTCAACAGGTGCCCTTGCCGGGCACCCGGATGGGAATTGGCAGCGTGGTTCATCTGACAACGGGTCGCGCTCCGGCGCAACTTGCCGACCAGGGGCTGATTTGCCCGGATTTTTCAGGGTTGAGCAATCGCCAGATCAACAGCCTGGCGGCCCGAATGGGTTTGCGGGTGCAGGTCAGTGGAGTGGGTTATGCCGTGGGTCAGAACCCCGCTGCAGGGTTGTCCCTCGGCGCAGGTGCCGTCAAAGTGAAGATGGAGAAAAAGTGGTGAAAACCCTTCGGGATCTGTTTGCAGATTTGAAGTCCCTGGAAATCCAGGGCGACCCCGATGTGAAAATTTCTTCCGTGACGGCGGATTCACGTTTGGCCGGACCCGAAGCCCTCTTTGTTGCGGTGAAGGGAACCGGGGGAGATGGTCATGGGTTTCTTCCCCAGGCCATCGCCAGGGGCTGTGTAGCAGTTGTTCATCAGAAGCCCCTGGAAGAGTTTTTGGCGGAAGATCAACGCGACGGTTTGAAAGTTGCCGTCAGGGTGGAAAACACCAGGGCCTTTCCAGCCCTTTTGGCCCGTGAACTGGCTGGTCGACCGGATCAAAAATTGATCACCGCGGCGGTCACCGGAACCAATGGAAAAACCACCGTTTCGTTTCTACTCCGGGAGATGCTGAACCAGTTGGCCGGTCCCTGCGGATTGATCGGGACCATTTGTTACGACGATGGAAAGGAATCGGTCCCGGCGCCTCTGACAACGCCGGGCGGTCCGGTTTTCTACCATTGGTTGAAAAGAATGGTGGGCAACAAATGCGGCAGTGTCGCCATGGAGTTGTCGTCCCACGGCCTGGATCAGCAGCGCACCGCCGGCCTGGAGCTGGCTGTGGCGGTGATGACCAACATCGGACGGGATCATCTGGATTATCACCGGGATATTGCCGCCTATGTGAAGGCCAAGGCTGCTATATTCGAGTTGTTGAAACCTGATGGCAAGGCTGTCATCAACGCTGCTGATGAGCGCCTGCTCGCCCTGGAAACAGGTGGCCATGCGACTTTGTATTTTGATCCCAGGCCCAGGCCGCGCAAGTCTGGAAGTGCCGACTTGATTCTGATCGCCGCGGATCTTGAATTGGCGGGCACTCGCCTCGAGTTGGATTTCCACGGCCGTAGCCAGATATTGGAAAGCCCGCTGGTGGGACGCTTCAACGTGGAAAACCTGATGGCCTCATTTTGTGCAGGTGTTGCTTTGGGGTTTGCCGCGGATGAAGTTTGCCGGGCCCTGGCCCAGGTTCGGCAGGTGCCCGGTCGTCTGGAAAGATTTTTGCTGCCGAACGGTGGCTTGGCGGTGGTCGATTACGCCCATACCCATGATGCCCTCGAGGCTGTCCTGAAGGCCTGCGATGAAATCTCCCCGGGCCGGTTGCTGCTGGTGGTTGGGTGCGGTGGCGACAGGGACAAGGGAAAGCGCCAGCTCATGGGGCAGGTAGCCGCGGCCATGGCCGATGGTGTTTGCATCACCTCGGACAATCCGCGCACGGAAAACCCGTCTGCCATTTGTGAAGAAATAGCTGTGGGTTATCATTCGATTGGCAATGCCAGGTCAAAGGCCATGGATGTTATTGAGGATCGAACCGAAGCCATTCGAACCGCCCTGGCCCGGGCTGATGCCGCAGATGTGGTGATCGTGGCCGGCAAGGGACACGAAGATTACCAGTTGGTCGGCGATCTTGTTTTGCAGTTGGACGACCGGCAGATCATTCGAGACTGGATAGGGGAGCAGGAACTTGGCAACTGAGCAGCCATACACCATTGAGCAGGCCATCGGAGATCTTGAGCAGGCAGGTTTGCTTCACTCGATTTTGCTTCCCAACGGGTCAGGCATGGATTCAGTCACCTTGGCAACAATCCGGCCGCAAACTGTTGGCGCAACTTTTCAGGGCGCCGGCCTGGACTCGCGAGATCTTTCCGGCACGGCTTTGTTTGTAGCTTTGGCAGGGGAAAATGTTGATGGTCGGGACTATGCCGCCAGTGCCTTGAGCGAGGGAAACTGGGTGTTGACCAGAACCATGAACCAAGGCCAGGATGATCCACTGCTGGCTGCGAATGGGGCCCCGGATAGTGGCGTGCTGTTGTGCGCCGAACCGGAGCTCGCACTGGCACATCTGGCGGGATGTTATCGCCGGCGATTGGCAGTCGAAGTGGTGGGCGTCACCGGCACCAATGGAAAGACCACCACCAAGGATTTTATCAGGGCCATGCTCGGCGCCGCCGGGAAAACCCAGGCAACACCAGGAAATCTGAACAATCAATTGGGCCTCCCACTTACTCTTCTGAACCTGCAGCATGATACAAAATATGCGGTGATCGAAATGGGTGCTTCCGCAGTGGGGGACATTCGTTTCCTGGCTGAAATCACTCACCCAAAAGTGGGAATTATCACCAACGCCGCCCCGGCGCATTTGGCCCATTTTGGTTCCCTCGAGAATATTATCGATGGCAAGGGAGAGCTGTTGGCAGCGCTTCCTTCAGATGGTACGGCAGTGCTCAATGCGGACAGCCCCGGTTATGAACGGTGGCAGGAAAAGGCATCTTGCCCGGTAGTTTCCTGGGGAATTGAAACCGGTGATCACCACTGGTCCTGGCTGGCTTCCGAAACAAGCCCCGGTGGTCATCTCCTGCTTGGCGATGAGTCCTGGCCGGTTCCTTTGCCCGGGCGCCATAACGCCGCAAATTTGTGTGCCGCGATTCTGGCTTGTAGGGCCCTGGGTATTGGCGACGATATTCTGCGTCGGGGCCTGCAGGACTTTGCAGCCTCCGATCACCGGGGGAAGTTGCTCTCCTGGGAAGAACGCCTCATTCTGGACGACACCTACAACGCCAACCCTGTCAGCATGCTGGCTGCCGTGAATTCCCTGGCCGAATTGGCCGGTGACGGACGCACTATCGCCGTGCTTGGCACCATGGCCGAACTGGGAACCGGCAGCGATGAAATCCATGAAGAAACCGGAAAAGACCTGGGAGTTGGCCCGTTGGACATTCTGCTGGCAGTGGGAGAAAATGCCTTTGGGCTGGCGGACGGTTTTTCAGGTACTGAGGCAGGGGTTGCCCACAAAATCATTGGCCATCAAGAGGCGGTTGATTGGTTGATTCTGAATTCGGCACCCGGAGATCGCATTTTGATCAAGGGATCACGCAGTTCGTCCATGGAGACCATCATCCAGAAACTGGGTTTGAATGAGACCTGACGTGAAAGGCAAAACCTGGTGGGTGGTGGGACTGGCGCGCAGCGGCTGCGCTGCCGGCGCCTTGTTGCGCCGGCATGGTGCGCATGTTCTGGGCATTGACGACAACAGTGAAGAGATGGTCCGCCGCCGGTGGAAGAGCGAGAGCCTGTCCAATCTGGCACCCCGGGCTTTTGACGAACTCGCCACCGGCGGCGTCTGGCCATCTCATCCTCCTGATGCCGTGGTGATCAGCCCGGGTGTTTCCCTGAATCACCCGGGTCTGGCACAACTTCCCGCGGGCACTCCGGTCATCGGTGAGATGGAACTGGGAGCCGCTTTCTGCCAAGCCGATTTGGTGGCCATCACCGGTACCAACGGCAAGTCCACCACCACGGAATTGGTCGCCCATCTTATCCGGCGCAGTGGTCGGCGGGCCGAAGCCCTGGGCAACCTGGGCACACCCCTCTGTCAGATTGCCGATGAGCTGCCCGACGATGCGGTGGTCAGTCTTGAGGTCTCCAGTTTCCAGTTGGAAACGGTGAGGGATTTTTCTCCCCTGATTGGCATGGTCCTGAACCTGGCTCCTGATCATCTGGATCGTTACCCGGACCTGGCATCGTACTACCAGTCCAAACAGGTGCTGGCACGCAGGACGCGTTCTGACGGCTGGTTCATCACCTGGACCGAGTGCACCGAAGCATTGAATTGGCCCACTTCCGCCAAAAAATTGCTGTTCGGCCAGGACAATGGTCAGGCGGAAGTTTTCTATCGGGACGGCAGCTTGTGTTTGACCCGGGATGACCGTCTTGTTGAGTTGTTGCCATCTGAAGAGCTGGCTTTGCAAACTCCTCCCAATCTACTGAACGCCCTGGCCGCCGTGGCTGCCGGTCTGACATTGAATCTGGATGACCAGGCCATGGCCGAGGGGTTGCGCGACTTTCCTGGTTTGGCCCACCGACAGCAATGGGTAGCCGACTTGGGCCCCATACGTTTTATCAACGATACCAAGGCCACCAATGTGCACGCGGTTTGCGCTGCCCTGCAGGGTTACCGGCGGCCGGTGGCGTTGATCGTCGGCGGCAGCGGCAAGGGCGAGTCCTACGAACCGTTGACCCAGGTCCTGGATTCGGTGGTGCAGGTGGTGACCATCGGGGAGGAAGGCCCTGCCATCGGGCTGGTCCTGGCCGATCTTGTGCCTGTCACAAGTGCCGACAACATGGAAGAAGCAGTGGCCACAGCCACCAAAAAGATCGAAGCCCTCGGCCATGAAAATGGCGGCGATGTCATGCTCAGTCCGGCCTGTGCCAGCTTTGACATGTTTGCCAATTACCGCCAGAGGGGTGAAGCCTTTTTGAAATCCGCGATCCGCCTGGGGGCTCAATCAAAGGTGAATTTCCATGAATAGGAAAA
The DNA here is from genome assembly GCA_024275485.1 of Candidatus Krumholzibacteriota bacterium. GTDB lineage: Bacteria > Krumholzibacteriota > Krumholzibacteriia > LZORAL124-64-63 > LZORAL124-64-63 > LZORAL124-64-63. The sequence goes on from JAJRZA010000009.1 coordinate 9,893, forward strand.
TTCGGGTCTTGATGGCGGCGGTCGAGGGCGGCGACCGCATCATGCTGGCATCCATGGGGCTCCTGATTTTTTTGGGCATCTTTGTGGTGTATGGAGCCGGCAGTTACAACAATCCCGGGGGCGGTACGGTGTTGGGTCAGCACTTTCTCATCGCCAAGCATCTATTCATGATCGGCATCGGCCTGGTGGTGATGCTACTGTTGGCCAACCTGAACTACCATTTTCTTCGACGACGCTGGTTGAACTGGACTGCTCTTGCCGTCGGTCTGGTCCTGGTGGCCCTGACCCTGAAACAGGGGGCTGACGGCACCATAAACCGTTGGGTGACCATTGGGGGTTTTCGTTTTCAGCCGGTGGAGTTGACCAAGCTGGCGGTCATTCTTTTTCTGGCCGAACGCTGGGCATTGTTGGCACAAATGGGCAAACTGACCTGGCGAACCATCCTGCCTGGATTGCTGGTGGGGCCGCTTCCGCTTTTCTACGTTTTGTACAAACAACCGAATTTCGGAAATATCCTGACCATGTCGGCGGTCATTCTGGTGGCCCTTTTGGTGGCGGGGGTTTCCTGGAAACGAATGGCCCTGGCCATTTCGGTGCCCGCCATGGCAGGTGTGGTGGCCTTCATGACTTCCAGCAAACTGGAAAAACGCCTGGGCGAGTGGTGGACCGGTGTTCAGGGCGGAAGCTATGGCTATCAGGTTGATCAAAGCCTCATGGGCATGGGTGCCGGCGGCACTTTGGGGTTGGGCCCCGGCAACGGCCACAACAAATTTGCCTTTTTACCGGAGGCCCATACGGATTTTATTTATTCAGTGATGGGCGAAGAGTTGGGCTTGTGGGGATCGCTGGCGGTGATTCTCCTTCTGGTGCTCTTTCTCTGGCGGGGGTACAGCATCGCCGCCAGGGCGGCCGAACCTTTTGGTCGCATGGTTGCCGCCGGTCTGACTACCAGTCTTGCGGTCTATGGCCTGACAAATATTGCCATGGTCACCGGGGCCTTCCCGGTGGTGGGCTTGCCCCTGCCGTTTGTAAGTTTTGGCGGCACCGCCATGGTGGCCGCCCTCGCCTCGGTAGGAATCCTGTTGAATATTGATCACACCAGCGCCAATATGAATCTCTCCCTGAAGCGCGCCAGGGATCGCAGCAGAATATGAACCGGCCAGGAGCGGCCGGTTTTGTCTGAACCAAGCAACAGTCTGGAATGTCCGTGAAGAAGCCCCAGCCAAACCAACCCACCATTTTTCGCAATACGCGACATATCCATTTTGTGGCCATCGGCGGCATCGGTATGAGTGGCATCGCCGAAGTATTGCTGAGCATGGGTGGCTTTGTCATCAGCGGCAGTGATTTGCGGGATTCGCCCATCACCGAACGACTGGAATCACTGGGCGCCCGGATAACCATCGGTCACGCAGGTTCCAACATCGAAGGTTCCGATGTGGTGGTGCGCAGCTCCGCCGTAACCGAAGCCAACATCGAAGTGAGGGAGGCGCGCCAACGCGGGATTCCGGTTATTCGCCGGGCTGAAATGCTGGCCGAGCTCATGCTCCTGAAACAGGGCATCGCCATCGCCGGCTCGCACGGCAAAACCTCCACCACCAGTCTGGTGGCCTCGGCCCTGCAAAGTGGAGGATTGCAACCGACTGTAATCGTGGGTGGTGTGATCAAGAATATCGGCAGCAATGCCGTGTCCGGTCCCGGCCAATATCTGGTCGCTGAGGCCGATGAAAGCGACGGGACCTTTCTGCATCTGACACCAACGGTGGCCGTGGTCACCAACATTGATTTTGAACACGTGGACCATTATCGAGACATGGACGCCCTGCGCCAGGCTTTCCGGGATTTTCTGGGCCGGGTGCCATTTTACGGCACCTGTGTGCTGTGCTTGGATGATCCGGAAGTTCGGGCCCTGATTCCCCATCTGGACCGCCGAACGGTGACCTACGGCTTTGCAGAAGAGGCCGACGTATCGGTGGAGGCAGGCACCATGGCCGATACCGAAGCAGGCCAGACGGCTCGGGTTTTGATCCAGGGACAACCAGCTGGTGTGCTGAATCTCCAGATGCGTGGCCGGCACAACCTTGCCAATGCCCTGGCCGCCTTGGCGGTGGCTTTGGATGTGGGTATTGGTTTTGAGCAGGCCGCCGAGGGGATTGCCGCCAGCGAAGGCGTGGGTCGGCGTTGTGATCTGAAAGGCCGGCACGACGGAGTCCTGGTCATTGACGACTATGCCCATCATCCAACGGAAATCCTGGCGACCATGGAAGTTGCTCTCAGTTACGGTTGTCCGGTATCGGTAATTTTCCAACCGCACCGCTATTCGCGCACCCTGCAATTCCACCGGGAATTCGGCGAAGCCCTCTCCAGCGCCAATGAGGTGACCTTGCTGCCGGTTTATGCGGCCAGCGAAGAACCTGTTGATGGAGTTGGCAGCGAACTCATTGCAGATCGGTTGCTGGAGCTGGGCATGAAGGATGTGGAAATTGCCGAAGATTTCTCCGTGGTGGCGGACTGGTTGAACCGCCGGGTGCCCTCGGGAAACCTGCTGTTGATTCTGGGTGCTGGTGATGTTGGTCGGCTGGTGCCGCAAATATGCGCTGTTCTGGACGAGAGGAGCCGCTGATGTCTCCACAGAATAATCGCCCGGCAACTTCGCCGGGTTATGCGGTTCGCCGCCGGACTGAAAAGTCCCGCCGTGGCCTTTGGTTGAAATTTTCAGCCGTTGCTTTGGTGCTTTTTCTAATTTCCGGGGGAGTTTTCTACGCCTTGAATTCCAGTTTTTTTTCGGTGGTCCGGGTTGAGTCGGGGTCGTACCGATTCACCGTTAAGGATGATCTGGACCAGGTACTCACCGGGTATCTGGGACGCAACATCTGGACCCTGTCCGAAACCCAGGTGTCCAGCAGCCTGGAGTCCTTGCCCTGGGTCAGGGACCTGAAGGTTTTCAAGCGACTTCCGGGCACCATTGAAGTTGATTTTCGCGAATGGTGTCCGGTGTTGGCATTGGACATACAGAGTGAGACGGGCGCATCCCTGGTGATGGTTGAGGATGGCCGAGTTCTGGAATTTCCCGGTCATCTGCCGCTGGCTGCGCTGCCGGTTTTGGTAGGCGTCTCGTGCGCGCGTGGCAGCGATGACGGGGCTATGCGGTTGGACCCAGCCTGGGCCACGGATGTTCTGGATCTGGTGGACGCCATGGCTACGACCGGGTTGGAAACTACGGGGCCGATTGATTTTGTGGTTGCTCGTCCCGAAGGATTCGCTATCGTACTGCAACAGGGGCAAGGTCGGTTGTTGGTTGGACACGAGAAATTTGCCGACCGGCTGGCTCGTTTTATGGCCGCCCGCGATCATTTGGAACCTGGATTGCAGATGGATCTGCGCTTCCGGGACCGGATCACGTGCAGTCGGCTTGATAATTTGTGAGTGACATTCGGCGTAGGCTTGAAGACAACTAATTGGCATGGAAAGGCACGGCATGAGTCAGGGAAGACTGATTGTCGCCTGTGATTTTGGAACCACCGGCTTTCGTGCCCTGGTGACTGAAACCACCGCAAACGGCGATCTCGAAATTGTTGGATGCGCCCACGAAAGAGTGGAAGGATTCCAGGACGGGGACTTTGTCGACCTCGGCGCCGGCGCCCGTTGTATTGCCCGCTGCATCCGCGATTTGGAAGCCGATTCCGACATTTATGTTTCAGGTTTTACTTACAATATTGCCGGTTCCCATCTGCACAGTGTTCGCGCCACCGCCCAGGTCTCCATCGGCCCCGGGCCTCGTCCCATCCGTCAGAGCGATGTGGATGAAGTCATCAAGATGGCGCGCAGCATGGCCATCCCCTTCGATCAGAAAATCCTGACCGTCACTCCCGTGGAATACTCTGTTGACCGCGTCCGGGGTATTGTTGATCCCCTGGGTCGGGTGGGCAGTTTGCTGGAAATCCAGGCCCATCTGGTCACCGGTTCGCGCAGCGTCTTGAACAACATTGAAAATGCGGTGGAGACCGCCAAGTACAAGCCCCTCGGTGAAGAAGTCGATGTCATGGCTGCGGGCATGGCCCTGCTTGAAGCCCAGGAAAAGGAACAAGGGGCCATGCTCATTGATATCGGTGGAGAAATCACCAATTGGGCGGTTTACCGTAAGGGCGCCATCCTGGCCAATGGTTCCATCCCCTGGGGTGGAAACCACCTGACAGCCGACCTGGCTCACGGCTTGCGTGTGGAGTGGGAAGAAGCCGAAAACATCAAGCGTCAACGTGGCGTGGTGATGCGCAACCTGGTGCCGGAGGTTGCCCTCAGCTCCTTGTTCGAAGAGGAACGTCCGGAAGGCACCAAGGGGTTGATCGCCGCCATTCTGGAACCGCGCATGGAGGAAATCCTCACCATGGTGAAAAATGATTTCGGAGATCTGCGGGAGCTGGCCTCCCTCGGCGCCGGGGTTGTGCTCACCGGTGGCGGCAGCCTGTGTCGTGGAACCAAGAGTCTTTGCGAGGAAATTTTTGATTTGCAGGCCCGCAAACGGTATTTGCCGCGCAAGCTGGCCGGAGCACAGCAACTTCCCGAAGGGCAGTGGGCCACGGTGATCGGTTTGTGCCGCTGGTCGGCCAGGGATGTGAACCAGAGCGGTCTGGAGGAAGATCTCGGACAGGGTGGAGGTCTCTTGGGTAAATTGCGGGGAATGTTCCGAAAATCCGTTGGACAGGAAAAGATGGCGGCGGAGGGTTAGTCAATCCTTCCATAAAAGAATAAAAGGCTCTTTTTCTGCTTGGATCCTTCAGATCCTTGTGCTAGAAATAAAAGCAAAAGTAGCCTGGAAATCGATTCCAGGATTCATGTATGGCCCAACTCAAGGAGGAGGAGGGTACAATGATGTTTGAATTTGCTGAAGAAGTGCAGCGCCTGACGGATATCAGAGTTGCTGGAGTCGGAGGCGCCGGTGGCAACGCTGTAGATCGCATGGTCACATCGGGGCTCCTGGGTGTCGAATTTTTGGCCCTCAATACGGATCTTCAAGCTCTCGGTGACAGTCAAGCCCACCATACCATGCAGATTGGAGCCCAGCTGACCCAGGGACTGGGCAGTGGCGGCGATCCATCCGTAGGTGAAGCTGCCGCAGAAGAGGATCGCGACGCCATCCGTATGGCCTTGGGCGACGCCAATCTGGTGTTCGTCACAGGGGGTATGGGCGGTGGTACCGGAACCGGCGCAGCTCCCGTGGTGGCTGAGATCGCCCGCAAGCTGGGTGCTCTTACCGTGGGCATTGTCACCAAACCTTTCCTCTTTGAAGGAAGGGTGCGCATGGCCCAGGCCGAAGAGGGCATTGCCCGGCTGCGCAAGGTGGTCGATACCCTCATTGTGGTTCCCAACCAGCGACTTCTGGAAATTGTCCCGCCCAGTACCTCCATGGACGAGGCCTTCCTGATTGCCGATCAGGTCTTGTATGAGGCCACCCGGGGGATTTTCGATATTATTTCCCGTCACGATACCCTGAACCTGGACTTTGCCGATGTGCGCTCAGTCATGCAGGGCATGGGCGTGGCCCTCATGGGCACCGGTAGGGCCAGTGGCGAAAACCGGGCCATGGAGGCAGCCAAGGCAGCCATCAACAGTCCCCTGTTGGAGGATCTGGACATATTCGGCAGCAAAGCCGTGCTGGTCAATGTGCTTGGTGCCGAAGTCGGTTTGCACGATACCGCCGAGGCCATGCAATTTGTCCAGGAAGCTGCGGGGCCGGATGCTCACGTCATCTTTGGTTACGGCATCGACAAAAATCTGGGCGATACCCTGCAGGTTACGGTCATTGCCACCGGTTTTGACTCTGATAAGAACCTTTCAGGGACTGTTTCGCTGGCGACCGCGCCTGCCATCACCGAGGCCCCTGCCGTGCCTGTGATCGAGGCTGAACCAGAACCTTCCCCAGAACCCGCCCCGGAAGTGGTGGTCCAGGCTGACGATGATCTGGAAGGCCACGAGCCGGAATTGGATTTTGAACCGGAGATGATTTCGGTTCTGGATGAATGGGATGCCGATGAACCCGTTTCTTCGGTTGTCGGTTCGCAGGAAATTGTGCCTGAAACTGTGCCATCCCCTCAAGCCGAGGAACCGCCGGTTGCCCTGGAAGAAACGGAAACGGCTGTTTCTGAACCGGCCGGGGAATCGGAACCGGCGTTGCTTGAAGCAGCCGAGGTTGAACCCCAGCCTGCATTTCTGCAGAGGGCTGCCTCTGCTGGTGGAGGCACTTTGGACGTGGACTCATCTGCGGCCAATACCCGGTTTTTGCGTCCTGTCGGGCGGCGAAACATAGGTGAAGTCGAGGTGCCTGAAACAGACAGGGGACCGGTGCCCATCAGCCGTTCCACCGCTTCAGGCCTGGGGCCGGACAAACCTGGTGAAGACCGGGCCACTCCGGCCTACATTCGAAAGTACATGGACTGATATGTCTTTGCTTGGCCGATTTCTTGGCGGAGATCGCAGCAATGCCTTCGCTGAAGGCATGACTTTGTTGGAAGCGGGACGGTTCGCCCAAGCGGCGGACCGTCTTCGCATTGCGGCCCTGGGACGGAGTGATTCGGCCAGCGGCTCCCTGGCCTCGTTTCACTTCCGGCAGGCCCTGGTGAACGAAGGCCGTCGCCTGATGCGGCTGGGGCGTTTCCCCGACGCTCTTGATGGTTTGTCTGAGGCCGTTCGACTGTGGGAGAACTACCCTGATTTGCACTGTCTTTACGGTTCGGTGCTGGCCCAGGTGGGCGATTTGGACCAGGCTCTTCAGGAAGCCCTGTTCGCTTTGCGTTTGAATCCCGATTATTCCGAAGCCCGCCTGTTGAAGGCTGTGGTCCTGGAAAAGCTGGGTCGCAATCGGGAGTCCGCCGACAGTCTCAATACCCTGATCGAGTCGGGACGGCGGGTGGATCATTGGCTCATTGATACCTTCGGAAAATCAACCCAGTACACACAGGACCAATTGCCGCCGGACATGATTGACCACCTGATCAAAAGCCTCAGTGGGGAATCGGAAAAAGAAGAAGTTGCCGCGGGTGTTGCGCTGTGTCGCGAGGGGGACTGGACCAAGGGGCTGGAGATTTTTGCATCACTTGTTTCGCGTCGTCCACGTTACCCTGATTACCGAACCCGCCACGCTGCGGCTCTTTTTCAGCTGGGCAGACAGAGAGAGGCTCTCCTGGAGGTGGAGGCTGCATTGGCCTTGAACGAATCCTACGGCATGGCCATCGATCTGAAGGGTTTGATCCTGGCCGATTCGGGGCAATTGCTGGCCGCCCGGATCTTTCTGCATGATGCTGACAAGAACCTGGCTGGAGATTCTCGCGCCGGGGCCCATGAAGAACTGTTTGGCTCTTACCTGCGGGGCGTATTGGCACTTTTGACCGGACAGGCGGGGAAAGTGGCCGATTACCTTAATGGTTGGCCTGATTTGTTGCGTACCTTCGCCAGGGCGGAGCTGCTGCAGGCGGCGGCTGATGATTTGCTTCATCGACCTTCTGCCTGTGGCCGTCGGCTGACCGATCTTGCCGATGAATGGACCGATGAATCCCTCTACTTTGAATTGTTGGCCTACCACCATCTGGGACAACATCATTTCGGGGATGTTGGTGGGGTTTTGGCTCGCTGGCCAGGTGCGGCCAGGAAAACTTCGGAGTATGCCTATTTGCAGGGGTTGCTGGCCCTGAGCCGGCATGATCATCAGGCTGGACAATGGAAAGCACCTGAACATCAGAAGGGGGATATCGCTCCGGAGGCTTGGCAGTTTCTGGTGGCCCGGGCCGCGTACCAATCCGGTGATGACACCGGGGCCTGGAAGAAATGCCAGGCGCTCATGGAAAATGGGATTCAGAGTGAGCGACTGGTGCGTTTGCAGACGGCTGCTGCTGCGAGTGATCCCGACCTTCCGGAAGTCGGCTGGCAACCCCCGAAGGTTGTTCCGGATTCCTGCCTGGCTCAACTTGTTTATTTTGATGTGGGTAGGGGGAAGCCGGAAAGGGCTGTTGCAGCGGTGGAAAGCACTTTGCGCATCCACCCTGATTGTTTGACCGCTCGTTGGTTGAAACCGGAATTCTGGCTGGGCCCCATCAGAACGTGGATTGCCTAGTTTCCCAGCAGCTCTAGTATTCCTGTCTCGCCAAAGCACAAAGTCGCTGCACTTCGTCAGTCAGCTCCTGAAGGTCATAGGGCTTGCTCATATAGGTATCGGCCTGATACTGGAAACCACGAACGCGATTGCGTTCGTCTTCGCTGGCTGTCAGAATAAGAATTGGTATGTCCTGCAGGTCCATGACGCTACGCACCCGTTTGAGAAAACCAAAGCCGTCCATCACCGGCATCATCAGGTCGAGGATCACACAATCCGGGGTATTTTCCTGCATAGCCTGGAACCCTTCGGCACCATTGGAAGCCTCGTGGATTTCATAACCCTGGCTTGAAAGCTGGAGGCGCACGATGGTGCGCAGGTCCGGATCATCTTCCACAACCAGGATTCGGGGTTTCGCAGAGTCTGTCATGACAGTATCTTTCCGTTTGGCTTTGCAGGCCGGGCGCGGTCTGTTGCGGAAAACCATGGAACCTGATTTGGTCCCCGGGTTTCCTTTGTATGCTATCGACCCAAGTTGCCCGAACTTGAATCAATATCCTGGCCGCCGGAATGGTTGCTGCGGGTATTTCTGAAGGATGAAAAAATTGTACCAGTCCAATCGCACTGCCATTTCACTTTGCCTGGGGATTTTGCTCCTGTTGATCCCCTTGTGGGCAAGTGGACAAATGGAAGTTCTGGCAACTGGCGATGACTGCGCCGAAGGCAAGGCCCTGTACGAAGCCGCCCGTTTTCCCGAAGCCCGCAAGGCTTTCATTCGCTGCGTCGCCCTGGGCGAGCCCGATCTGGATACCTTGCTCCCGCTGACGGTGATGGGAATCAGTGATGAACGATTGGATGAAGCCCAGAAATACGGCAGTATGGCCGTGGAGTTTGATCCCGAGGACCCGGACGCACGATACTGGTACGGTCGTGCTCTTTTGCGGTCCAATCGGGTGGAAGAAGCTCGTCGGCAATGGGAAGCAGGACTTCGGCTTTCCCTGAAACACAAGGGTATTCTGGAAGGGTTGGCCCGCCTGGCCCTGAACGAAGGGGAGCCGGCCAAGGCCTATCAACTTTTGGACCAATTGCGGCGCCAGGGCCTTGATGAAGCCTGGCTTCACCGGATGTTGGCCGATATTGCAGCCTCCAGAGGGATCTGGGCCCAAAGCCTGGCTCATTTGGAAGACGCCATAAGAAGTGGGCCACCCGGCCTGTCCGATTACCTGGCTGCATCGGAACTCAGTTTGATGTTGGGTGATAAGGACGCAGCCATTGTCTATTGCCAGAAGGCCGTGGATCTGAAGCCTGCAGGACCCAGTTTCGGCGCGTTGGGCGAGGCCTTTTTTGCCGCCGATGTTATGGATTCCGCTCTGGTTTACCTGCGCAAAGCCGTGGATTCCGATGCGTCCAACCCCCGTCATCGTTTCAATTTGGCGAATGCCCTGGAAATCACGGGCCAATACAATGAAGCAGAGAAGCATTTTCAGTATTTCCTCGCCTCGCAGCCCGATGATGCGGTGGGTCATTTCAACTATGGTGTTCACCTGGAAAAACAGGGACGGGAGGTGGAGGCCCTATACCACATCAACCGGACCATCCGTCTGGAGCCGGGTATGCTCAGCGCCCACATCGTCAAGGTCCAACTGCTTGAAAAAATGAATCAGTACGATTCTGCCGTGCAGGAGGTGACCTTCCTGAAAGCAGCCGACCCGGCCAGCATTGAAGAACTGACCATCTGGGAAAATCGTCTGGTAAAACTCCGTGATGAGGCCAACGGCGCGCGCCAGGAGGGCAAAGTGCATCTCTTGCACATGATTCTGGTGGACCCTTCAATGGTGGAATTGGTCCAGAATTATCTGCAAACGGGGGCCGATTTTGGCAGCCTGGTGACTCAGTATTCCACGGGCCCGGCTGCAGCACGGGGCGGCGACATCGGCTGGATTGCTCCCAATGATTTGGTGGAGGCCATGCGGGAGGTCATTAAAGGGCTGGGAATCAATGAAATTAGCCCTCCGATTGAATCGAGAGGGCTATATCATATTTTTAAAAGGTTGCCTTAAGCACTTCTGAACCCATTCTGGTCCATTTCGGTAAAACCGGTTCAGACAACTTTCTTGACGCTCCCAGTGCGGATGCAACGAGTGCAAACATAACCGCGCTGGACTTTTCCGTCCTTTTCGAACCTGATTTTTTGCAAGTTGGGCAGCCAGCGATGACGAGTCAGGTTATGGGCATGACTAACTCGGTTGCCATACTGGGGGCCTTTGTCGCAAATAGAGCACTTCCTGCTCATGGCACTCCTCCTACATAGAGTATCGCGAGGGTTGAATTCCAAGGCTCGGCAATTTAACATCCAGATTCCGGTCCAGCAAGTTATTTCCCCAATAGGTTGATAAAATGAAACCAGAATTCAGTTTGGAAACACCAGTGCAGTTCCTGAAGTCCGTGGGCCCTGCCCGGGCCAGGGGGTTGTCACGTCTTGGTTTGGAGACTGTGGGCGATCTTTTGGCGCACTATCCGCATCGGTATTTTGATCGCACCACTGCGGTTCCGGTAGGCAGGATAGCTGAAGGCAAAGAAGTGACCGTTGTGGCTGAAGTGCTGACCACCAACGAGCGACGGACTCGGCGCGGAGGCAGCATTCAAACCGTAACTGTGGGGGACGATACGGGTGTTTTGTTTTGCATCTGGTTTAATCAAAGTTACTTGCTGAAGCAGCTGCGGGCGGGCCAAAGGTTAATGGTCAGTGGTTTGGCCCGGTGTCACAACGGGCGCATGCAGCTTACCCACCCGGATTTCGAATTGGCCGTAACCGCAAATAAGGAAAAGAACACTGTAGGATTGCACACAGGCCGCGTGGTTCCCGTTTATGGTTTGACGGCTGGGATTGGGCAACACTGGCTGCGGGCCCTGGTCTTTCAGGCCCTACAGAGACTGACCAGTGAAGGCAATGGAATCAAGGAAACGCTGCCAACTAAGATTCTCAGAGACCGGAAGCTGTGCTCCGCCATCACTGCCACCAGCGATATTCATTTCCCAGCCAACGGTTCCGCCCTGGAGATGGCCCGTCACCGTCTGAAATACCAGGAAGGTTTTTTTATCCAGCTGTTGATGGCCTGGCGACGCGGACAGAACCAGGATTTGCCGGGGGTGCGTCTGGAAAAGCCGGGGGATTTGACCAAGCGCCTGGTGGACGATTTGCCGTTCACTATGACAGGTGCCCAGCGTCGGGTGTTGGTGGAAATCCTGGCCGATCTACGTAGTGGCCGGGTGATGCACCGCCTGGTTCAGGGGGATGTGGGTTGTGGAAAAACCCTGGTGGCTTTCATCGCCTGCCTTTTTGTGGTGGAACAGGGTTATCAGGCGGTAATGATGGCCCCAACAGAGGTTCTTGCCCGGCAACACGGGCATACCCTGGCCAAGTGGGCGAGCCCTCTCGGCGTGACGGTTGAAACCCTGACCGGAAGCACTCCTTCTGCTGAACGCCGGAGAATTTTGTCCGGGGTAGGGTCCGGTGAGGTGGATTTGCTGATGGGAACCCACGCGGTGATTCAAAAAGATGTGCGGGTACCCCGGCTGGCTTTATCGGTAATTGATGAACAGCACCGGTTTGGTGTGCGCCAAAGGGGCAAATCTACTACCAGCGGAGAAGTGACCGACCAGAGCCACGTTCTGGTCATGAGCGCCACACCAATTCCCCGCAGCCTGGCTTTGACACTGTATGGAGATCTGGACCTCAGTTTGATCGACGAATTGCCCACCGGACGGGGTGCCACCCATACGGAAATTGTTCGGTCCGCCGATGAAGCACGTGTCTGGCAGGGCTGCCGCCGCGAATTGTCTGCTGGGCGTCAGGTCTTTGTGGTGCATCCGGTCATTGATGAAACCGAAGGTCAGGACTTGAAAGCTGCAACGGTGGAGTTTGAGCGAGTGAGTCGGACAGTTTTCTCCGAGTGGCGGGTGGCCTTGTTGCATGGGCGCCTGAAAAGTTCAGAGAAGCAGGAAATCATGACCCGCTTTTCAGCAGGGGAAATTCAGGTTCTGGTGGCCACCACCGTGGTTGAGGTGGGAATCGATGTCCCCAACGCCACCGCCATGGTGATTCACAACCCGGAACGTTTCGGTCTGGCCCAGTTGCACCAGCTGCGGGGCCGCATAGGCCGGGGATCAGGCGCAGCAACCTGCTATCTGCTGTGCGATGGTTATTTGTCGGATGACAGTTATCAGCGCATCAGCTTCTTTGCTTCCAATCACGATGGCTTCGCCCTGGCTGAACAGGACCTCAGAACCCGGGGACCCGGGGAGGCCTGGGGTACCCGTCAACACGGTGCTCCCGGATTCCAACTGCTCAATCCCATCGAGGATGCTGATTTGATCAGAATCTGTCATGAAGACAGCCGCCGTGTTCTGGAACTGGATCCTGGGCTGAAAAGTTCGTCGGGACAACGCCTCCAGGAGGCACTGGCCATGCATATTGGTCGTCACCAAAACGAACTGGCCGGTTGAGGCCATTGCCGCAGTGCTTTGCCGAGAGGCCACTTGAAAGCAGATTATGTCTTGCAATGCTCTCTGGGGGCGGGTATATTTCCCCCATCTCAAATCGTCCCCCCATATGGGTGGACCGGTTGGGGTGGGCATAAGTCCACTTCTTTTTTTTAATGGATTGTTTTAGTGGACTGGAGGCAGGCCGTGGCAGAACGTGTCCGTCCCAACCTGAAACGGATGGCAACAAAGGTGATGGAGCTGTTGGAGCCTGAGCTGGCTGCCGATGGTTTCGAGATCCTTGATGTCAGGGTTTTTCAGGGTGGAGGGCGTCTGCAGGTGCGGGTCTATTTAGAAACAGATAGTGCTGGGGGGATTACCTTGGGGGAGTGTGCAAAGGCCGGGCGCAGCATTAACATGTTGATGGAGGAGGCGGATCTCTTTTCCGGTCAGTATGTGATGGAAGTCTCTTCACCGGGCATTCGGCGTCCTTTGCGCCTGGATCGTCATTTTGCGAAGGCGGTGGGACAACGGGTGGACCTGAAGGTTCGCCAGGCCAACAAGAGCCGTAGGGTCAGGGGAGAGCTGCTGTCCTTCGATGGCAAATCGCTACTGGTTCAGCCACCCTCTCCAAGTGAAAAAGGGGAATCAATCCCGGCCGTTGTTGAAGTGAACCTGGCGGAAGTGCTAGAGGCGAATGTGGATCCGGATTTTGATGCCAAGGACCTGATCAACGCCGACCGTCGGCAGAAAAAAGAAGATCGCAAGAAAAAGCGGTTGGCCATAAAACGACCCAAGAAAAATCGTCCCCGCGCACGAGCGGGCAACCGGAAAACTAGTGCTGGAGACGGCGATTCTTCTCCAGAAGACTGACTGAGCCGAAGCCGTAGGAGAAACCAGGCATGGACCACAATATCCTGAACGCCCTGAGTGAGATCACCAGGGAAAAAAATATTGATAAGGCTATCATCATTGAATCCCTCGAGGCGGGGTTGCAGTCTGCTGCCCGCAAGAAGCTGGGGGCCGAGGCCAATATTGATGCCAAAGTGGATCCCGATTCCGGTGAAATGACGGTGGAACGGGTCATGACCGTGGTCGATGAGGTCGATGACCCCGACACTGACATTTCCCTTGAGGAAGCGGAGATCGAATTTGGCGACGAAGTGGAAATTGGGGATGAGGTGCGCTACCCGCTGACCCTTTCCGATTTTGGTCGCAATGCCATCCTGGTTGCCAAGCAGATATTGGTACAAAAAGTTCGCGAAGCCGAGCGAGCCCAGATCTTTGAAGAATTTCGCGATCGGGTGGACGAAATCATCGTCGGCACCGTGCAGCAAGTCGATCGAGGGAATGTCCTGGTCAACCTTGGTCGCACCGAAGCACTGATGCCCTATCGTGAGCAAATCAAGGGCGAACGTCTGGGTCAGGGCAAAACCGTTCGAGCCTATATTATTGAGGTGCTGGATTCGGTGAAGGGCCCACAGGTTATTCTTTCGAGGAGCCATCCCGGTTTTCTGAAAGCGCTGTTCCATCAGGAAGTCCCCGAGATCCAGGAAGGCATCGTCACCATCAAGGGTGTGGCCCGGGAGCCGGGCACCCGCTCCAAGATTGCCGTCAGCAGCAACGACGATCGGGTTGATCCCGTGGGCTCTTGTGTGGGCATGAAAGGCAGTCGAGTGCAGGCCGTGACTCGTGAACTGGCTGGTGAACGGGTGGATATCGTGCCCTGGAGCGCCGAGCCCAGTCTGCTGATCAGCCGGGCCTTGAGTCCGGCCGTTGTCAGCAATATTATTTTGCATCGGGAACGGAACGAAGCCACCGTCATCGTCAATGACGACCAACTGAGCAAGGCCATCGGCAAGGAAGGCAAGAATGTTCGTCTGGCCGCCAAGCTGACCGAGTGGAAAATCGATCTGGTCAGTTCCAGGGAGTACAATACCCGCCAACGGGTCAGAGAAGAGATGACCATGCCATTGGCTGATCTGCCCGGTGTTACCGAAGAATTGCTGGTGCTGCTGGAAGCCTTTGCCGTGATGACCATCGACGACTTGGCGGACACACCGCTGGAACGTCTGGCCGGCATTGAAGGATTGGATGCCGAGGGTGCCGATAGTCTTCTGGCCACTGCTCAGGCCACCCGGGATGAATTGCGTCGCATGATTGAAAAGACGGTAAAAAGTGAACTGGAAGCCGAGGCCGCTGAAAACGAGGCCCTGTTTGCCGACGATGTATTCGTCAATGATGATGAAGCAGATGAAGTTGTCGATTCCGAGGATATCCCCATCGATAAAGAGGCGATCTTCAAGGATTTTCCTGAGGGAAATGTAGACAAGGATGCAGCTGAGTCTGTGGAGGATGACCAAGAGGATGAAGAGAAGATTGATCCCTTTGCCAACACCGAGTTGGAGGATTAGGGGCCGTCTTTGAGGCGGCCTGACGGGTCATGAACGAAACGAATGTTACAAAAATGTTGGCTCTGCTGGGGCTGGCACGACGGGCAGGACGGTTATCCATCGGCTTCAGCGCAGTGGAACAGTTGGTCCGCAAACCGGCACGAGTTCTGGTGATCACCGCTTCGGATATGGGAGCGGCTCAAAAGAGCAAAGTCGGGCGGTTCGAAAATCTGGCAGGGTTGATTGATGACGTCCTGACCAGTGAGCAGTTGGCCGAAGCCTTCGGGCGAAACAAATTGGCCATCATTGGGTTGAGCGATCCCGGATTTGTCAAGGGGATCAAGAAACTGATCGACTGAATCTGAATGGTTTCGGTGAAACGCCGGAATTTCAGGAAGTCGGCAGACGAAAGCCAAGCGGCTGGAGGTAAAGGGTTTGTCGAAGAACCTCAGGGTTTACGAATTAGGACGCCACTATGGTGTGGATAGCAAACAGGTTATGGCCCTTCTGGAAAAGATGAAGGTTGAGGTCAAAAGCCATATGAGCGTTGTGGAGGAATCGGATGTGGACCGTGTCCATGCCGTTTTCCAGCGCAAGCGTGAGCTGGCCAGGGAGAATTATGCCAAGGCCCACGGCCTGAATCCCAACCAGCTGAAAAACGTTGCGGCTCTCAAGCCTCTGGAGAGGCCCCAGCCAGAAGCAGAAGCGGAAAAACCCAAAAAGAAAAAGAAGGTGACCAAGAAAAAGGCCGCCAAGAAAAAAGCACCTGCCAAACCCAAGGTGGTCGTGATCACCAAGGCTGGTACCATGACCAAGGTGGCCAAGGCGGCCCGGGCCAAAAAAGATGCCGAGATAGCGGCTGCTGAAGCCGAAACTGCGCGTAAAAAGGAAGAAAAAAGGACCAGGGAAGCCGAGTTGGCCCTCAAACGGGAAGACCATGCCAAGGTTCGCGTCGTCAAGTTGGTAAAGAAGGCCGATATTCCCGAGGAGGAAACAGCCACCGAAGTGGCTGCCGAGGCCGGATCCAACGAAGTGGTCGAGACCGTTGTTGAAGCAGCCGATACTTCAGCGGAAGTTACTGAACAGGCAGGCAAAACTTCTGCCGAAGAAACCGAGCCGGTTGTTGAAACCACGCCGACCGCCGAAGCTTCTGTTTCTGATTCGGAAATGACCGTAGATGGTGACGAAAGCAAAACAGCAAAGACGGTCGAATCGGATGCCCCGACGGTGGACATTCCTGCCGATGACCCGGCTGCCGGGGATGATGCTGAAGTTTCTGCAGAGACCGTGGGGACTACCGACGATGCCGAAGTGAAATCTCAAATAGAAGAGGTAATTGAAAAAGAGGATGACTCCGACCGTCTCTCCGATGTGGGCACCAAAAAGCATGATGGGTTCAAAATCGGCGATATCATCCGACCGGCTCCGAAACGTACCCAGCCCAAGACCAAGACCAAGACCAAGCCCAAGACCGAAGTCAGCAGCCAATCGGTTCGCGATTCCATCGAAAAGGCCTTGCGCAAACGCAAAGACGAGGCTTCCAGTCCTGAACCGCCATCAAGGCGCAAGCGGACTCGCAAGAAGAAGAAAAAAGTCGACCAGCAGGAAGTTGAACGCCAATTGAAGCAGACCATGGCGGAATTGAGTGGTGGCAGCACCAAGAAACGCCGCAAAAAAAGTGGCTCCGATACCGAAGAAGATGGCACCGAAACCCTGGTTCAGGAGGTCTTGAAGCTGACCGAGTTCATCACTGTTCAGGAGTTGGCCGAAAAGCTCGACGTCAAGGCCCAGGAATTGATTGCCAAGCTTTTCATGCTGGGAATCATGACCACAATCAACCAGCGTCTGGAAAAAGAAAATATCCAGCTTCTGGCCGAAGAGTTTGGGCGTGAAGTTGAGTTCCTGGCTGAGTTTGGTGATGAGGTGCTGGAGATCGAGGCGGCACCCGAGAGTGAATTGACCGCCCGTCCTCCCGTGGTGACGGTGATGGGTCACGTTGATCACGGTAAAACATCATTGCTCGACAGCATTCGCAAGACCAACGTAATCGCCGGAGAAGCGGGTGGCATCACCCAGCATATTGGTGCCTACAAGGTGGAAACCGCTGGCGGTCCGGTGACCTTCCTCGATACCCCTGGTCACGCCGCCTTTTCGGCCATGCGTGCCCGTGGTGCCCAGGTAACGGATATCGTAATTTTGATCGTGGCTGCCGATGACCGGGTCATGCCCCAGACCATTGAAGCGATCAATCACGCCAAGGCCGCAGAGGTGCCCATCGTGGTGGCCATCAACAAGATTGATCTGCCGGCGGCGAAACCCGACCAGGTGAAGCAGGAGCTCCTGCAACACAACATCATGGTCGAGGAGTATGGTGGCGATGTGCAGTGCGCCGAGATCTCCGCCAAGGCGGGAATCGGCGTAGATCATCTCCTGGAGTTGATCCATCTGCAGAGTGAGGTCCTTGAGCTGACCGCTTCGGCAGAAGGACCCGCCCGTGGTGTGGTTGTGGAAGCCAAGAAGGATCCTGGCCGCGGAGTTCTGTTCACAGTTCTGATTGATCGCGGAACCCTTCACATGGGCGATACCTTCCTGGTCGGCATGCAGGATGGTAAAGTTCGCGCCATCATGGATGAACGCGGCAATAAAATCCAGGAGGTCAAGCCGGGTGAGCCCTGCGAGATCCTAGGTGGCAACGATGTGCCAGAAAGTGGCGATCGTTTCTACGTTATGGACAGTGAGCGGGAAGCGCGAGAGATGGCCACCAAACGCCGCAACCTGCAGCGCCAGCAACAGCTCATGGGACCGAAGCAGACCATCGACCTGGACAATCTGGCCAGTTTGATGGAAGCAGGTGACCTTAAAGAACTGCCCATCATCATCAAGGGTGATGTGGCCGGATCGGTGGAAGCCCTGGCCGACCAGCTGATGGAGTTGAACACTGAAGAGGTGCAGGTCAAGGTGGTGCACAAGGCTGTGGGTGCCGTCAGTGAGTCCGATGTTCTGTTGGCCGCCAACACCGGCGCCATGATCATCGGTTTCCACATGCGTCCGGGCCCCGCCATTCGTGAATTGGCCAAAAAGTATCACGTGACCATTGAGGTCTTCGATATCATTTACGAGGCCGTCGATACCATGCGCAAGGCCATGGCCGGTCTGCTCGGCAGTATCCAGCGCGAGGTCTCCACCGGCCGTGCCGAGGTGCGCCAGGTGTTCACCATTCCCAAAACCGGTCAGGTTGCTGGTTCGATGGTGGTCGACGGTGTCATCCAACGCAAGACCATGGCCCGCCTGATCCGCGACGAAGTCGTGGTATACGAAGGCAAGGTCAACAGTCTGAAGCGCTTCAAGGATGACGTGAAGGAAGTGGCCAGCGGCTACGAATGTGGCATTGGTCTGCAGAACTTCTACGACATTCATGAAGGCGATTTCCTGGAGACCTTCGAGATCGAAAGTATTGAGCGTACGGAACTCTGATGATAGGTGGAGTACCGGCTCAGACAACTATCGGCCGGGGTGTTTCGGGAGCGAATCCCGGAGCGGCCCGGCTGTTTCTGAATGAGAGAAGTCATGGATCCTTATCGCTCCAACAAATTGAACCAATCCATTCTGGAAGTTCTCAGCCGTATGCTGCAGGTCTCGGTCAAGGACCCCCGAGTGGGGTTTGTAACCATCAACGCCGTGGAAGTGAACCGTGATCATAGCGTGGCCCAGATCTACTGGTCCGTGCTGGGCGATGACGAGGATCGCAAGTCGAGTTTTGCCGGGCTGAAAAAAGCCAGAGGCTATATGATGAGCAACCTGACCAGGACCCTCGGTCTGCGTCAGGCTCCGGATTTACGTTTTATCTACGATGATACCGTTGCCAAGGGTTTGGAGCTGGACAATGTGCTGGACCAACTGGCCCAAGAAGGTGAATTCAAATCCGAAACCGACCGAAAGAGGGAAATGACCCTGGAAGACCTTCAGCCACCCCTGGAATTGATCCAGGGCTTTCGTCGGGCCGAAAAGATCTGGGTGGTTCCTCATCACAATCCCGATCCGGATGCCATGGGCAGTGCCCTTGCTTTATCAGCTGCCCTGACCGAGATGGGCCGCGATGTCAGGGTGGTCAGTTATGAAAATCCTCCGGTGGGATTCAATGATATGCCCGGGTTTGATATGGTGGTGACCAATGAACAGGCGGAACAGATCTACCGGGATGAAGAGCCTGATACCCTGATCCTGGTGGACTGCCATAACATCTCCCGATGCGGTCTCCTGGAAGAAACCCTGGACCGATTCCAAACCCGCTGTTGTGTCGATCATCATTTGGTCAGCGGACGTAAAGCCCCGGAATCAGGCTGGATCGAGGCGAAATCCTGTTCCACCTGCACTCTTGTTTATCAGGTTATCGAAAACCTCGCCCAGGGCAATCCCGAATTTGATGACGAGTCCTTCACCATGACCGTGGACATGGCTACGAATATTTATGCGGGTCTGATCAATGACACCGGAGGCTTCAGATTTTCCAACACCATGCCCCTGACCTTCGAGCTGGCCCGACGCCTTTCCCTGATGGGGGTTGATACGGCGGCGGTATCCCGGCAAACGATGCACCGTTACCGCCCGCAAGGTGTTGCCCTTTTGCAAAGGGTTCTGGAAACCTTTGAATACCATCAAAATGGAAGAGTCCTTATTTTGCGAGCTACCAAGGCGATGTTGGAGGAAACCGGGGGCAGCATGCCCGACACCGAGAGTTTTGTCAACATAGCCACTGCCGTCGATGGCGTGGTATTTATTGCCTTCATGAAGGAGCTGGACCACGAGGTCTGGCGAGTTTCCCTGCGCGTGCGTGGTGAGGGCGATGTGCAGATTCTGGCGGCCAAACACGGGGGAGGCGGGCACAAACAAGCCGCTGGTTGCACCATTGAAGGTGCTGGCGATGAGGTCGCTGCCAATTTGGCCATGGACCTGGGCGCCCTGCTGGGCCGATGAGTGATCAGCCTCAGGTCTCGTCGGGCCTACTGCTGGTAGACAAACCAGCGGGTGTTACATCGCACACCGTGGTTGCCCATGTGCGGAAATCCCTGCTCTTGGTTTACCCTCAATGGGATCCTCGGCGCCGCGTCGTCCGGAAACGGGGAGGGCCGAGGCCGCCTCGTTTCAAGGTTGGCCACGCAGGTACGCTGGACCCGCTGGCAACGGGGCTGCTTCTGATCCTGGTGGGCAAAGGTTCTCGCCTTTCGCCCTTCCTCATGGGCCTTGATAAATCCTATCTGGCCACGGTTCGTTTTGGAGAGGCAACCGACTCACTCGATGCCGATGGCACGGTTGTTGCCACTGCTGAAGTTCCTGCTGATCCGACAGTAATTCATCAGCAGCTGGACCGGTTTCGCGGGAAAATCCAACAGGTACCGCCTGCCGTCAGCGCACTGAAATTCCAGGGCCAACCCCTTTACAAATTGGTGCGACAGGGAAAACCATTGCCGGAACTCAAGGCCCGTCCGGTGAATATTTCCAAGCTGGTGATTCAGGGTACGCGCTGGGCCGATGCAGAGGTGGATTTGCTGGTGGAATGCTCTAGCGGCACCTATATCCGCTCTCTGGCCCGGGATCTGGCCCAGGCCTCAGGAACTGAAGGCCACATTGCCGGACTCAGACGTTTGACGGTGGGTCCATATTCCGTTGACCAGGCGGTCAGTCGGATCATGGAAATCGCTGGAGAGCAAATGGCCGCCGGACTTTTGTCTTTGAGCGAGGCCCTGGATCACATACCCTGTCTTGAAGTGGACGAGGCCCAGGCTGCGGCCTTGCGGCAGGGGACCCAGCCGGAACCATCCCTGTTGGATCAACTTGGCGAAAGCTTTGGCAAGGATGACAAAGTGGGGGCCATTTTTCGCATGGTCGGCCCAACCGGTGATCTGGTTGCCGTTGGCCGTGTGGAAGAAGAAACCGGGCTACCAAAACTTGCAGCGGTCATTCCGACGGAAACGGAGGATCCCGATTCATGCGTCTGATCAGGCTGACGGAACAATACATCACGGAAATTATTGAGGGACGCCTGGGTTTGCGTGGGCCGCAGCTTGAATCCTGTTCACTGACCCTGGGCTCCTTTGACGGATTGCACAGGGGTCACCGAAAACTGTTGGCCGTCACAGGGGAAGCCCGCCGTCGATTGAACCTGGCCGAGAGTGCCATCTTCACTTTTCGACAACATCCCCGTCAGCTGTTGGATGCAGGAACCACCCCCTTTTTGCTGACCACCTGGAGGGAAAAGCTGAGTCTGTTGGAGGACTTGGGTTGCCGGGTCATCGTGGCGGCTGATTTTTGCCCTGCCCTGGCTGGATTGGACTATCGCACTTTTGTAGATAAATTCCTGGTTGGCTACCTGGGAATGCGTCACCTGGTTGTGGGGCACGATGCCCATTTGGGTGCCGGCCGCCAGGGAACTGCCACGACGCTGGCTGCCCTGGGTGCAGAATTGGGTTTTGGTTTTGAAGCTTTGGAGCCGGTGCGGGAAGGTAATTTGGTTGTCAGCAGCTCGGTCATCCGCCAAGCTGTGTCCGCCGGAAAAATGGAGCAGGCTACTGCCTTGCTGGGGCGGCCCTTCACTCTTTGGGGTGAGGTTTGTCCAGGTGATCGACGCGGTCGTGAGATTGGTTATCCAACAGCCAACGTGCAACCCCTGGACCGACTGAAATTACTTCCCGAGCCGGGTGTGTATGCCGTGCGGGTTCAGGTGCCGGGAGATGTGGTTGATGAAAAATGCGCCGGTGTCCTGGCGGAAGTGAGCGAAAGCCTGCCGGAGGTGGATTCCCAGGGCGAGTTGGTTGGAACCGGTGCCGGACGCTGGTGTGTCTTTGGTGGTATGCTGAACTACGGACATGTGCCCACTTTTCATGGCGACGGGCTCCTGGAGCCCCGGATCGAAGCCAATATTTTTGGTTTCGAGGGTGACTTGCGCGGACGCAACATCAAGGTTGACTGGATCAGCCGGTTGCGCAGGGAAAGACGATTTGACAGTGCCACACAATTGGTTGAGCAATTGACCATAGATGGCAGGGAGGCCAAGAAGGTATTGGGTCTCCCGATTTGAAGGAATGCCAATGGGGTTGTTGCACAATCCGGGGAGAGTTGAATGAGAGTTGCTGTAATCGGTGCCGGTAAAATGGGGTTGCCCCTTGCCGCCTTCATGGCCTCCAGGGATCTGACTGTGGCCGTATGTGATATCAACAAGGAACTGGTTGAGGAAATCAATTCCGGACATTGTCCCATTGAAGAACCGGGTCTGCCGGAAATTTTGGAATGCTCGGTGGCTGATGGGAATCTGGTGGCAACCACGGAGACGGTGGAGGCAGTGTGCCAGGCCGATGTGGTGGTGATCATCGTGCCGGCACTGATCAATGACGAATACGACATTGATCTTTCGGTTCTCGAATCGGTGACTGAACAGGTTGCCGAAGCCTTGCACCCGGGATTGTTGGTCTGCTTTGAAACTACAGTTTCGGTGGGCACTGTCCGCACCCGCTTTGTACCGATCCTGGAGCAAAGCGGCTTAAAGTGTGGGGAAGATTTTCATGTTTGTTTCTCTCCCGAGAGGGTCAAAAGTCGTATGGTGTTGCAGCGCCTTAGCGAGACTCCCAAGGTGGTTGGGGGCTTCAACGAAAAGTCATGCCGACTGGGAGAAGAATTCTACACTCGGGCCCTCGGGGCCGAGGTGCTGGACGTTGGCACCCTGGAGGCCGCGGAATTCACCAAATTAGTGGGCATGTTGTACCGGGACGTGAACATTGCCCTGGTCAATCAGATTTCCCGTTACGCGGAAACCATCGGCATGGATTTGGGCCGCATCATTCCGGCGGCCAACACCAATGGCGAGGCCCATCTCCTTTTACCCGGCATTGGCGTGGGAGGCCATTGCGCTCCCGTGTATCCCTGGTTCATCATTCGTGATGCTGAACGGCACGGTGTGGATTTGACCCTGGCCAAAACTTCCCGCAGTTTGAACGATGGGCAATCCGAACACGTTGTCCAGAGGCTGGAGGAAGAACTGGGTGGTCTGACGGGCAGGCGCGTTCTGGTATTGGGCCTGGCCTTCCGTCCCCAGGTCAAGGAACCGGCATTTTCACCGGCTTTCCTGGTGCGCGAGGCCCTGGCCAAACGGGATGCGGAAATTTTTCTCCACGATCACCATTTCACCGCTGGCGAAATAGGTGATCATGGCTTCCGCACTGGTGAGTTGGATGATCCTGACGGTTGGGATGCCTTGGTGCTGGTGACCGGGCACCGTCGTTATCGGGATCTGGATTTCAAGTCCCTGGCCGCCGCAGGACTGAAGGTTGTTGTTGATGGCCGGAACCTCTGGAGCCCGGATTCGATTCGTGATGAGGGTTTGAGTTATATTGGCATTGGTCGGTAATATTTTGGCCGAGCCAGTGGCCTTTTGCCCGTATGGGTACAACAGCTGACTCTTGACCAGTGCCTGCAAGTCGGGCATCATACGATGGTTCAGGTCTTCAGTGGAACTAAATTTATCATTCCCGATTCGGGGTGGTTTTCCAGGCCAAGGATGGCCGGGTGGTGAAAAAATGAGTTTGGAAAAATTCCGTCAGGGTCTTGGGCTGGCTGGGCTGTGGCTGGTACTTCTCATCTTGGTGAATTTTGCCTTGCCATGGCAGGTTCTGGCCAATCCCACACCCGCAATGGTCGACGAAGCCATGCGACGAACAGGGCTGAGCCGTGAAGAAGTACTGCGCCTGTATGCCGAGAAGAAGGGGGCAGCCAATACAGAGGCATTCTCCGAGCAGGCACCAGATGTTCAGGCTCCCGGCCGCCAAGATATGCAGGGTATCGATGATAGTCGCCCTGGTTCAGATTCCAGGGACCGCAACCAGCGCAGCAATCTTGATGGCCTAGCCGATGACTATCTGCCCACGGCTGTGCTTCCATTTCAAATGGCTCTGGCCCAGAAAGATTCTCTCGGCAAGGGTTTTCCCGATTCCTTGATGCTGGAAATGGAATTTGTTCCTCTCTTTGGTCACAATTTTTTTCGTCTGGATGAAGGCCTTTTCATCCCGCCATCTTTTGGACCGGTACCTCGGGACTACCAGTTGGGCGTGGGGGACGAAGTGGTAGTCGATGTATGGGGAGGAGTGGAGTTCCGCCTGACCCGTCTGGTTGACCGCGACGGTTCAATCATCCTGCCGCGAGCCGGTAAAATCCACTGTGCAGGACGAACCCTGGAACAGGTCTCCAAGAGTATTCGGCACAAATTGGGCCAATTCCATTCCAGCATTGATGAAGACGGCCCCGATAACGATGGCGACGATGGGGATACTTTTGTTGAGATTTCGCTGGGTACCCTACGGGGAATCCGGGTTTTCGTTATTGGCGAGATCACTCGGCCAGGCAGTTACGAATTGAGCTCTCTTTCCACGGTTCTGGGTGCGCTGTACGCCGCCGGTGGGCCGGCAGAAACTGGTTCCCTGCGGGAGATTCGTCTGGTACGCCATGGACAGACTTTGGGAACCCTGGACCTGTATGGCTACCTTTTGGATGGAATGCGCGATGGCGATCTGCGCCTGCGCGATGGAGATACCATTCTGGTTCCCGGCCGTGGCCCCACTGTTCGCATTGAAGGAGAAGTCCAGAGACCCATCCGGTTTGAAATGAAACAGGGCGAAAACCTTGGTGATCTTTTTCGTTTTGCCGGTGGTTTCACCGCCCTGGCCGCTCCTTCTACTGTTCATTTGCGCCGAATTGTTCCCATTGCCGAACGTCGGCCCGGTCAACCGGACATGATCCTGTTGGATGTTCCTTTCGACGCGGTCAAAATGCAGCCCGTTTCCGGGGAACCTTTTTTGGTGTCGGATGGCTGCCTGGTGCTTGTCGATATCATCGATGATCGATTGGAAAACTGGGTTGAGGTCATTGGTAGCGTCAAACAGCCCGGTATCTATGAATTCCGTCCAGGAATGAGGGCTGCCGACCTGATCGTCGTTGCTGGCGGTTTGTGGCCTGATGCCCTGACTGAAAGGGCAACGATTGATCGCATGGACAGTGATCGTCGTTTGACGTCCTTGTCGTTCAAGTTGGACATGGAATTGAAAGGTGATGCCGAACCTGTTTTGCTGCAGGCCATGGATGAGTTGCACGTGTTTTCCCGTTGGGATGTGCTGGATCGGCCGCAGGTTCATATCACCGGTGAGGTTTACGAGGAAATCACCGTGGATTTCCGCGAAGGAATGACCGTTCGGGATCTGGTGCTCAAGGCCGGTGGGTTGAAACAAAGTGCCGATTTGTTTGAAGCCCAGATCAACCGGGTTCGTATGGATGCCGTGAGCAGTCATGACATGATCAATCGGCCCAACCAGACTATTGAAGTCATCCAGGTTGTTCTAGGTGAGGATTTTCTTGCGGCGGACGAGAGTATTTCTTTGCAGGCCTATGATCGAGTGGCCATTCGCAAACTCCCGTGGTGGGAATTGCAGCGGACGGTGTCGTTGAGTGGGGAAGTCTTTTATCCGGGCGTATTCAGTCTGGAACGCCAGGATGAAAGGATCTCGTCCCTCATATCCCGAGCCGGTGGTTTGAAACCGGATGCGTATCTTCTTGGAGCCCGAGTGATCCGCCAGCAAGACGAGGTGGGCAACATCGCCATTGATCTTATGAAGGCCCTGAGCCATCCGGGCAGTCAATTTGATTTGGTTTTGCAGAACGGAGACCAGGTCCTGATTCCCGACAACATGCAAACCGTCAAAGTGGTTGGGGAAGTTGGGTTTCCCACCAGCCTGATCTTTGAAAACGATAAGGATATCGATTTCTATGTGAACAGGGCGGGCGGATATCTGGACCAGGCGGATAAGGGAAAATCCAGGGTTGTATGGCCCAATGGAATGAGTCTGCCGAACAAGGGAGGCTCGCGGGTGGTTGCCGGTTCTACCATTATTGTTCCAATCAAACCTCCTCAACTCGGAAAATCCAAGATGGAAACCATGACTGAAATCACTGCCATTCTGGCGGGGTTGGCGACAGTCTGGTTGGTCATCGACAATACAAGCAGATGAGATTTCGAGGTTTTCCTTGTGAAGTGACCCCCAAATCTTCTATTCTTTCCTGAAGATTGGCACTTTATTGTGATATTGAATTCCCCGAAGGGGTTTTAGCCAGTGTATGAAATTTTTTTTAAGCGTCTTCTGGATTTCTTTCTGGCTTTCTGGGGGTTGGTCTTTCTTTTTCCCATACTGGCGGTGACCGCCCTTTTGATTCGTTTCCCGGTGCAGAGCCGGGAGCGTGGGCCGATTTTTTACCGTGGGGAACGAACGGGGCGACACGGCGTTTCTTTTAGCATGTTCAAATTTCGTAGCATGGTGACCGATGCCGACAAGATCGGACCGTCATCCACATCTGCGGATGATCCTCGCCTGACCAGCATGGGGCTTTTTTTGCGGCGTTTCAAACTTGATGAACTGCCCCAGCTTTTGAATGTTCTGGCTGGTGACATGAGTTTTGTCGGCCCGCGGCCAGAGGTGAAGAAATTCACCGATCAGTTCAACGAAGAAGAGCAGGGCATTCTCAGTGTCAGACCTGGAATTACCGACTGGGCTTCCCTGAACTGTCCCAACGAAGAAGACGTTCTGGATGCCTGCAAGGATCAATATCCCGATGCGGATGCCGCTTATGCAGCGATCATTCGACCGGAAAAGCTGCGTCTGCAGCTGAAATACGTGCGCCACCATAACCTGATCATCGATATTAAAATTATCTTTCTGACTGTCCTGGCAGTTTTGAAGAAGACCAATGCGGATGCGGTAAGCGTCCCAGCCCCATAGGAGACAACATGAGCAGCATTGCCAAGGGCAATGAGCAGGGCGGCTTTCGCGGAATCTGCGCCAATGATCTAAAGGGGTACCACCGCATGATGGTGCGTATTCGTTGTGCCGAAGAGAAAATTGCGGATCTGGTGCGGGATGAAAAAATTGACGAAAACGGCGATCTTGTCTACGACGAAAACGGCGAAGTCGTGCGTCTGAAAAAGGAAGTTATCTGTCCCGTACATTTATATTCCGGTGAAGAAGCGGTGGCCGTTGGCATAAGTGCCCATCTCACCGATGATGATTTTATTTTTGGCGCCCACCGTTCCCACGGTCATTATCTGGCCAAAGGCGGCGATCTGCAGGAGATGATGTCCGAGGTTTTTGGCAGGGTGACCGGTTGTGCCCATGGTCGAGGTGGATCCATGCATCTGGTGGCTCCGCATATTGGCTTCCCTGGTGCCACTCCCATTGTCGCCTCCTCCATTCCCCATGCCGTGGGTGCGGGTATGCGTTCGGTCATCAGGGGCGAGGCCCGGGTTGCCGTAAGTTATTTTGGTGACGGAGCCACCGAAGAAGGTCGCTTTCATGAGAGTCTGAATTTGGCGGCGACCATGAAGTTGCCGGTGATTTTTGTCTGCGAAAACAATCTTTATTCCAGCCATGTGCGCATCGACAACAGGAGGCCGGCCGATACCATTTATCAGCATGCCATTCCATTTGATATGCCCGGGGTCCGGGTCGATGGCAACAACTTCTTTGAAGTCTACGATGCGGGCAGGGCGGCTGTGGAACGTGCCCGCAGCGGAGCCGGACCGACCCTCATTGAAGCCCGCACCTATCGCATTCATGGTCACGTTGGTGCCAATCTGGACTTGGAAAAGGGACTCCGAAACCGCATGGAATTCGACATGTGGATGGACCGTGACCCGATTCCCAAGCTGGAACGGCTACTGATCAGTGAGGGAATTCTGGGAAAAGAAGAGGCCCAGGAGGTTCACGACTTCGAAACTTCCGAGGTTAACCGGTGTGTGGAGCAGGCGCGCACTGATCCCTGGCCCAAAGTTGCCGATATGATGGCTTACACCACCAGCGAGGTCAGTCAACCAATTCCCGATGCAAAAAAGTTGCCGCGCCTGGACAACCATGGCAACGAACTGGACCACGATATCCTGAACATCGGCGATGCCATTCGAGAAGCCACCGAGCAACTGATGGATTCCGATGACAGTTACGTCATTATCGGGCAAGGGGTGAACAGCCCCTGGTATGTCGGCAATACCGCCAAGGGATTGTTCCGCAAATTCGGCCCCAAGCGGGTTATCGATACGCCCATCAGCGAGGATGCCGTATCGGGTGCCGCCATCGGCATGGGCATGGTTGGCATGCGGCCCATGGTCATTCATCCCCGAGTTGATTTTGCCCTGCTGGGCACCGAACAGTTCCTGGGTCAGGCTGCCAACTGGCATTACATGACCGGGGGCCGGGTGACAGTGCCCATTGTGGCCCGATTGATTGTCAACCGCGGAGGCGAGCAGGCGGCCCAGCACAGCCAAAGCCTGCAGGCCATGTTTGCCCACGTGCCTGGTCTCAAGGTGGTCATGCCTTCCAATGCTTATGACGCCAAGGGCCTGCTCGTGGCGGCTTTGCTGTCCGACGATCCGGTTATCTATATCGATGATCGTTGGGCCTACGACAATACCAGTGAAGTTCCCCGTGAGCTCTACACGGTGGAGTTGGGTAAGGGTGTTGTCCGCCGCTGGGGTACTGATTTGACAGTGGTGGCCTCCAGTTATTTGAACCCCATGGCCATCAAGGCTGCCGAAGAGTTGGCTGCCGAAGGTGTGGAGGTGGAGGTCATTGACCCGCGCACTCTCAAGCCTTTGGATACCGAGATGATTCTCAAATCCGTGGCCAAAACCGGTAAATTGTTGGTGGCTGACGGTGGTTGGGATGCTTACGGGTTTACGGCTGAAGTTGCCGCGGTGGTAGCTGCCAGCGAGGTTGTTACCAAGTTGAGGGCTCCAGTCTCAAGGGTGGGCTTGCCTGCCTGCCCGGCGCCCATGAGCGCTCCCCTGGAAAAGAATTATTTTATTGATGTGGAACGCCTGAAGGCCAAAATCATGGCCTTGCATCTGGCTGGGGTGGAGAAATCCCCTTATGATTCCAGGCAGGAATCTCGCCGCAAGGCTGGCACTGAATAAACCTTTCGGCCCGCCTTGAGACGGGCCGATTCTTTATTACCTGGTTTTTCCGACCCGTCCGGTTGGGCAGCAGCAGGAGGCTGAAAATCATGGCTTTTAAAGTCAAATTCATCGATCCACCCCGCAATTATGCCATGATCAAAGAAGAAATCGACGCTGCCTATTTTGACGTCATGAACAAAGGCGATTTGATCATGCGTGGGCACCTCAGCCAGTTTGAAGAGAATCTGGCCGATTTTGCCGGTACGAAATATGCCATTGGCGTCAATAGCGGGTACGACGCGCTGCAGGTTTCCATCCGGGCTCTGGGTATTGGCACCGGGGACGAAGTCATCGTCCCCGCCCACACCTTTGTGGCTTCTGCCAGCGCAATTGTCAATCATGGTGCCAAAGCCGTGCTGGTAGACGTTGGAGCTGACCACAACATCGATTGCGACCTGATCGAAGCGGCGATCACCTCCCAGACCAAAGCCATCATGCCGGTACACTTGAATGGACTGATGGCGGATATGCAACGGGTAATGGAAATATCGGAAAAACATGGACTGAAGGTAATCGAAGATGCCTGTCAAAGTCTGGGAGCCAATGTGGACGGCAAGGGGGCAGGCAGTTGGGGCGATACCGGTTGTTGGAGTTTCTATCCGTTTAAAATTCTTGGTGGATATGGAGATGGCGGTGCGATCACCACCAACGACAAGGAACTCTACGATTTTGCCCGGCGAATCCGCTTCAACGGTGAAGAACGCGAGACCGGTCAATACCATGGCCATGGCTATACCTGTCTTTTGGACAATTTGCAGGCCGCCTGGTTGGATGTGAAGCTGGCACATTTGCCTGGCTGGATCGAACGACGTCGGGCCATAGCAGCCAAATACGGTGGAGGTCTATCAGGAGTGGGTGATCTTGTGCTGCCTCTTGACAACCGGGACAATTTCCGGCATGTCTACCAGAATTATGTCATCAGCACCTCACGTCGGGAAGAACTCTTCAACTACCTCACCGAAAATGGTGTGGAAACTTTGGTGCACTGGCGCAAACCTTACTATCACCACACGGCCCTGGAACTGGAAGACAAGGGTTATCCGGTGACCGAAAAACTGTCCGCCGAAGTAATCTCCCTGCCCATGAATGTCGAGATCAACGATGAGGAGGTTGGTATCGTCATAGATACGGTGCGGGCCTTCTTTGCCTCCTGAAGGTGAGATAATGAAAGAACTGTCACGCATCACCGACCGCTTCACCGAATCGGTGATCCGGGAAATGACCCGGGTATGCGATGAACTGGGCGGGGAGAATCTCTCCCAGGGCTTTCCGGATTTTGATGCCCCGGAAGTGGTCAAACAGGCGGCCGTTCAGGCGATAGTCGATGGTCACAACCAGTACCCGGTTACCTTTGGGGAACCGGACCTGCGCGAGGCCATCTCCGTCAAGGCGGCCCGCTACAATGGCATCAAATGTGATCCGGCCACGGACATCACCGTGACCTGCGGTGCCACCGAGGCCATGATCGCCACCTTGAAAGCCCTGATCAACCCGGGTGATGAGGTGGTAATCTTCGAGCCTTTCTACGAAAACTACGGGCCCGACGCCATCCTCTCGGGAGCAACTCCACGTTTTGTCAGTTTGCGTACCCCGGACTGGGATTTTGATCCTGATGAACTTGCAGCGGCCTTCAACGAGAAGACCAAAGCCATCATCATCAACACTCCCAACAACCCTACTGGCAAGGTTTTTACCCGACAGGAACTGCAGGTTATTGCCGACCTCTGCCAAAAATGGGATTGTTACGCCATCACGGATGAAATCTACGAACACATTTTGTATGACGGCTGTGAACACCTCTCCTTGGCTACCTTGCCGTCCATGGCCGAGCGCACCGTCACCATCAATGGGCTGACCAAAACCTATTCGGTGACCGGCTGGCGGGTGGGCTGGGCCATTGCCCCTGCTGTGATCACCAAACGAATTCGCAAGGTTCATGATTTTCTGACCGTGGGAGCGCCAACACCTCTGCAAGTGGCTGGAGTCACCGCCCTGGCCATGCAAGACGAGTACTATACCAAACTTGCCGAGGGGTACCTCTGGAGCCGGGACTATCTTTTTGAGGGACTTCAGGAAGCGGGGTTCAGGCCTTACAAACCAAAAGGGTCATACTACATCATTGCCGAGTGTGATGGACTGATGCAACGGTTGGGGGCGGTGGACGATGTCACCTTCAGTCGCAAGCTGATTGAGACCATCGGTGTGGCAACCGTGCCGGGTAGTTCGTTTTATTCAGATCCCGCTCTGGGGGCCAATCAGGTGCGGTTTGCCTACTGTAAGAAACCATCCACCCTGGAGCGGGTGCGGAGTCGTTTGGCTGACTTGGCTGGTCCAGCCGGTGGGGGAAGCCAGCGTGGCTGATGTAGACTACAGCACGGTGACAGAAACTCCGGGGCGCGGAGCTCTTCCAGAAACCCTGTCCGCTCTGCGAACCCGTTATGAGTTGGCGGCTGATCTGGCCCAAGGCAAGGATGTCTTGGAGTTGGGTTGTGGACCCGGCATGGGCCTCGGCCTTCTGGCTCGCAAAGCCCGCCGGGTTGTGGGTGGGGACTTTGACCCTGGGCTGGTGCAACAGGCTCTGGATCATTACGGGTCCCGTTTTGAAGTCCAGCAAATGGATGCAGCTGATCTGCCTTTTGAGTCTGATTCATTTGATGTGGTTCTTTTGCTGGAGGCCATCTACTACCTGCCTGATCCTGAAAAATTCGTTGCTGAGAGTAAACGGGTGTTGCGTCCTGGAGGAGCTCTTCTTGTGTGTTCAGCCAATTGTGAACGGCCGGATTTCAACCCCAGCCCCTATACCCATCGTTATTTCAGCGCGAAACAGCTGGGGCATCTTCTGACGGGAGCGGGTTTTTCAGTTGAACTGGCGGCCGCATTCCCCACTGATGACCCTGATGCCGGAAGCAGCTTTTATGGTTTCCTGCGGAATTTTGCCGTGAAGTATCACCTGATTCCCAAGACCATGGGCGGCAAGGAATTGCTCAAAAAAATTCTTTATCGCAATCTCGATCCATTTCCACGGGAATTGAAGGATGAGGGTGCCTTGGAACCTTTGGTCCCTGTTTCCTCAGATGCAACCGTCCCAGGGTTCAAGGTAATTTATGCCACGGGGAAGTTGCAGGATTAAACTTTGGCAGCCTTGGGGATTTCCTCAAGATAGTCAGCCAAATGTCCATACACCTTATCTGCGGAAAACCGATCCAGAAAGAGACGATACGCCGCTTCACCGCGGCGTTTCCTCTTGGCCGAATCAGTAATCAGGTCTTCCACTGCTTTTTTCAGGGATTCCACATCACCCGTTTGGTAAAAGTAGCCACAGTCGTTTTCAGTCAAAAGCATTTTTGTATAGCCCTCAAGACTGGACAGCACAGGTAAGCCTGAAGCCATGTATTCCACAGGCTTGTTGGGCAGGCTTTCCATAAAAGTGGCTGTTTGACGATAGGGAGCCAACCCAGCCACGGAACGATTCATCAGGGATTTCAGGGCCGGCTCATCCAACCAGCCGGCAAAAACAATCGACTCCAGCCCTTTGGCCTGCTTTTTCAAGCTCTCCAGATCATCTCCGAGACCACCAAGAACAAAACGCACTTTGCCCTGCAAATCACGGGCGGCTTCAATGACCGGATCAAAATCCAACACCGTATTGCGTATTGTGCCCAGAAAACAGATATTTGCAACACCATCATCGGCTAACACGCCCATCTCATCCCAGGTTTGGTCGGCTTCCACAAGATCAGAATCTTCCAGGGTGGAGATGGGGTAGCCATGGGGAAAGAACTTATCCAAAGGTGCAACTTTACGACCTCCGTGCTTAGCTCCCCACGGTATGAAACCAGGGGCATTGCTCAAAATACTCGTGGCTTTCTGGCAGGATTCTTGTAAATCATCACGCATGGGTTTGAGCAGCAGGTGTGCCAGTGGGCGCAGCCACCTGGGGAATTGCTCCATCATGAAATCAGGCCATTGGTCGCGGATGTCCAGAACCACAGGAACGTGGTGCGTTTGGCCGTACCGTACCGCCTCTCTGGACAGTTCCAGGGTCGGCAAGCTGCACAGGATGACATCCGGTTTAGGGTGATGTGGGGCCAGTTTACGGAAATGGGCTCCCAGCTGACGATGGTTCAGGATTCGTTGAAGGGAAAGAGCGCTCTTGTAGGGCATCCCGTGCAGATAGATGAGGCGGTGATTGGGAGCCAGCTCCCTGATCTCACCGGGCTGGTACTGCAGCACTTTGCCAAAGTGATCCATGGTGGACGTCCACCAGGTGACATCGTGCCCTCGTTTGGCCATGAGGGCAGCGACCAGTCCTGAGCGCCACAGACGTTTGCGGCCGGGGTCTGTGGGCAGTGGTTCACCAACAGTTATTATCCAAAATTTCATGCCGAGCCTCCGTGCTTGGGGATGAAACCTTACAATAGGACCTGGGCAATCACATGGCCAGTATCAATAATTCTTTGGGAAGGGTTATGGAGACGGATGATAAAGAATATAATAGAAAGACCTTGCCCCGGGAGAATGATTCAGTCATCATTCGTTCAAAAATTAGGCTGGCGGTTGCAACTGCGTTGCTAGCCTCTGCCTGGAATGTCTACATTTGCAGGACGGAATATTTTCGGGGCTCAACGCAAAGGAGTGCGGTTTGGATCATCCAAAGCCCGTAGACTTGGAAAACGAGGGCTTGGCCGGATTGATTGACCTGGTCTCCAATTATCGTTTTCTTATTTTGGGAGTATTTCTTTTCGGGACTCTGGCAGCTTGCCTGGTGGCTATTATGTTGCCAGTGCAGTGGCAGGCCAGTGCGACACTGGTGCCCTGTTCCATGTTGTCCGGTCAAACCAATTCAACAGGGTTGGGGGTGCTGGCATCGGCTGCCAGCGGCATGGGGCTTAACGTTGGCGGTGGCAGAGAGTCCTTATCTTCCCTGTTTCCTTACATTGTAAAGAGCAGGCAGTTGGGCTTGCAGGTTCTGGCCCAGGATTTTCCAGATTCCGACAATCAGATAAAAACTCTACTGGATCGCCTTGTTCCAGCAGATAAGGATTCCCTGACACGCCAGAAAGAGGCTCTCCGGAAATTCCAGAAAAGATTGCTCTGTCGGCTGGATCAGAAAAGTGGGGTGACAACCATTTCCGTTCGTTTGTCCGACCCGGTTCTGGCTGCCTCGGTGGCCAATGCCGTGGTTGCGGAACTGGACCAATTCAGCCGCAGGGCGCGGGTTTCCCAGGCGCGGCAAAACAGTGTTTTCATATCCCAGCGCCTAGAGAGAATCGGTGGCCAACTTGAAAAGGCGGAAGTGGCTCTCAAGGTTTTCCGCCAGGGTAACAGCCGGTTGAACAACTCGCCCCAACTGAGGATGGAAGAAAGCCGTTTGGCCAGGGATGTGCAGCTGCAGACCGAACTTTTCATTTCGCTCCGATCACAAATGGAGTTGGCGAGAATCGAAGAGGAGCGAAATCTGCCGTTGATCTCCGTCATCGATCCGGCATACGAACCGGATCGCCAATACTCGCCCCATTTGGCTCGCGTGGCAGTTGGCAGCGGCCTTGGCTTTTTGGCGTTTGGGTTGATCCTGGCTTTCTTTCTTAATTTCTTGCGTTTTGTCAAATCAGGTGAAGGTAAGGGTACTGACGTGCCTGTGGAGGAATCCTGATGGCCGGGCCCGAGGATTCCCGAAATACTCCCTTGTCGGTTCAGGGAGATGTCCTGGAGGTTTTACCCTTTTACCCAGATGCCACGGGGACTTGACTTGGAATTTACGCTTTTGCTTCTCGGGTCCACTCTCTTGTTCTGCTTCCTGGGCGGACTCATCTGGTATCGAACACGCAATGCTGGATTCGCGTTGGGGCTTTTTTTTCTTTATTACTGGTCCTTGTACGGGGCTTGGGCCATTGTCACGGATTTGAGCGGCGGTCAAAGTGGCAAGCGCTACCAGTATCTTTATGACAAGCTTTTTTTCATTTATCTGGATGGAGACTATTTCCTGTCTCTGGTCTACTATTCCCTGTTTTTGATTCTGGTCGCCGTTATGGTGCTGGCGGTGGCTGGAACGGCAAAAAAGAGATTGCCTTCAAAAACCAAGGCCATTGAAATTTTCCCCTGGCGTATGATTTTGGGCGGCGCCACTGCTTTGCTGGTCAGTTTTCTGCTGATTAGGGACCAGCTGGCTTACGCCATGCTGATGGGAATGTCCGGTTACCAAGTTACGGCCTCAGGAGAAGAACTGGGGGCCCTTTTTATTTTGCACCAGGCTTTTACAGTAATCGCTGTGTTGCCAGCGGCTATTGGGATCGCTGTGGCTGCCAGTGGGCAGGACGGTCTTTTTCTGAAGTCCCGGCACGATCCCAGCATCATGGTGGGATACCTGCTGTTTGCCGGTGCCCTGTTCGGTTATGGCATGCTGATGGGTAACAAGGATGAACTTTTTTGGGGCATGATCCTGTCGGTGACCCTGTATCTTGTCAATGCTCGACGCCCGCGGTTTTGGCGGTTGTCGATTTGGGGCGCGACAGCTTTTGCCGCCATTGCCGTCATTGACTTCATAAGAACCTTGGCCATTGCTGATCTTACACAAGGGTTTGCCTGGCACGATGCGGTCGATACGGTGACTGGGATCACCAGCAGCAATGAGGCCTTCGGAGCCCATTTCTCCCTCTACGGGATATTGCATTATGATGTGCCGCTGACCTATGGTTCGAGTGTCGTCAGTTTGGTTGCCTCCCTGGTTCCCCGGGTTTTTTGGGCGGATAGACCGCCCACCGTATATGGTCATTATGCTGATACTGTAGGAGCTTTGCCTGACCAGGGGTACACCATTCACCACGCTGCGGGCTGGTATTTGAATTTTGGTTTCTGGGGTGTGGTTGTTGGCGCCGTGGTTTTTGGGCTAATCTGGGGCCTTTTGTTTCGGGGCATCATGGTTCATTCAGCTCGAAATAGTACCTGGAAAGCAGTGTTTTGTGCCCTGGGTTTTGCAGGGTTCACGGGGGGTATTCCAGACTTGATCAGAATTGGTTTGGAAGGATATAAAGCGATCATATTATATTCGATCTTTGTCCCCTTTGTCATGGTGAAGTTAGCTTCAATTTCCTGGGGAAGCCGAGCCACCGGTGGATTGGAAGAACATGGTGGATAACTCTACCTCCGTCACCAGGGTAAGCTCCCTCGTCAGAGCCGATTTTTTCTGGTTGTATTTATCCAATGCTGTGGTCTTGCTGTCCGGCTTGCTCGTGTACCGTTTTGCCGGAGACTTCCTGGGCATTGATGGTTTTTCTGAATATTCACTGGCTCGCAGAACCGTGACGTTCCTGGCGCCGGCTCTGGTCATGGGGCTGGTGGTGGCTCTTCCGCGGAAAATGGCCATGGTTGAAGTACAGGAGGGTCCGCAGGCTGCAGAATCCCGATTTTGGTCTGCTTTGGCGATCATGGCACTGATCCATGGACTTCTGGTGGTAGCTGCTTTTTTTCTGCCTGGTCCAGCCGCCACCCTGTTTTTTGGAAAAGAGGAATATTCCGACCTTATTCTACCGTTGGCATTTTTTATAGTGGGACTCTCTTGGCATGATTTAGTTTCAGCCTTTTATCGTGGGCGCATTCGGATGCGCGTCTACAGTTTATTGGAAATTCTAAACCGGGGAATCGTGCCGATCATGGTGTTCCTGTTGTTGAACGATGGCACTCGGGGAGTATTGCTTTGGACTGGGCTTTTGACCATGGGCACCAGCGCAGTGGCCACTATTGTGATTGCCTCTGCCGGAAATCTAAAGTTGGGGGGGATCTTGAGTCATGGGCGGGACCTGCTGTCCTACGGTTTGCCCAGGGTTCCCGGGGATTTTATGTTGGGTGGCATTCTGGGTCTCCCCAGCATGTTGGCGGCTCATACTGTCAGCACCGAAGTGGCTGGCCAAGTGGCCTTTGGAGCGACCCTGCTGGCCCTCGGTGGTACTGCGGTAAGCCCAATAAGCGTGGCTATGTTGCCCCATGCGGCCAAACTCATCCAGTCGGGAAAAATGCAGGATTTGAAGGTCGAAACGATTCGCATGCTGCGCTTTGCTGTCCCCCTGGCTTTGGTTGGGGTTCTGGTTGCTGAAATCGGCATGACATGGATTATTCGTTGGTATCTGGGTGGGGAATTTTTGCACGCGGTGCCCATTCTTCGCGTCATTGCCCTTTGTGCCCTTCCTTATGTGGTGTTTTTCACTCTGCGCAGCATCATCGACGCGGCCCATCACAGAGCAGTCAACAGCCGGAATTGCTTTTGGAGTCTGCTGGTTTTTTTCCTGGTCTGGGGAGGCTGGAATATAGTGTCATCTGGTTTGGGTGCCATTCTTGCCGGTATCGTTGCTGCCCATTACTGCCTGGGGTGTTTAACAGTATGGGAAACCCTGAAACTTTTTCGGCGAAAAAGGGGTTAGCCTCGATTTCCGATTTATTTCTGTTTGAGGTCGTTGCTGTCCTAACAAGAATTTGCTGGAGAAGTTGACTGAATAGGGGGTGGGCTTTAGCATGTGGTTGCCCTATTGGTTTTGGGTTTGGATTCGACCTGTGGTAAAAACGATTTCCCCATTTTTACGGCGGGCCTCGCCGATAATTTGGTTATTTTTTAAGAACAAGAGTGGTTAGAGATCATAATTTATCTTCAGGCAGTAAGGAGAAATTCATGCTGGTAATAATTCCTTCAAATCGAGAAATTACCTTATCCTATCTGACCCCTCTCATTGAATATGGTGCCAGGTTCATCATAGTTGATGATACCCCAGGCTCTATCACCATCGACCACCCACAGTTCCGAGTATACAATTGGGAAGATCGCAAGAAAATGCTTGGGCCCCTTGATGTTGCCATTCCGAAGCGAACAGGGGCCAGCATGGTGTTTGGGTTTTTCATTGCCTGGCAGGAGGCGGAAGACGATGAGATCATCATCACTTTTGGAGATGATTGCGAGGTTACGGATTCCAATTTTCCCATGGCTGTGGAAAATGCGTTATCCCATATGGTGCGGCCGGAGATGAAGGGCCAGGGCCTGCATCTAAACATCCTCAACCTGTACGAAGACGTTTCGAAGGACCTGTTCCCACGGGGCTTTCCCTATGCTGCCCGGGCAACCAACCGACCCTGCACACTCGGCCCGGAAGTTTCCAGTACTGCTGATTTTAACCTTGGTCTCTGGCAAGGTGCTTTCGACGTGAACGCTGTTGACAAGATATCCGGTCCCGAGTGGTACCATCCGGAGGCTCGATTGAAAAGTGATTCGACACTGGTTCCTCCAAAAGCGCTTGTGTCGGTGTGTTCCATGAATATGCAGTTCCGCAAATTTCTTATTCCGGCCGTTTACCAGCTGCCCATGCACGTGAAGAACATGGAGCATTGGGTCATCGACCGGTATGGAGATATTTGGGGTGGTTTTATTCTGAAGATACTCATGGATATCGCAGGTCACCGTATGGCCGTCGGCAGTCCCATGATCAGGCACAACAAGATCCACGGATATGAGCGAAATTTATGGCAGGAACACATCACCCATTTTGTCAATGACGAGTTCATTGATCTATTGCTCGAATCCAGCCTGGAAGTGAAACCCGCCGGTTACGTATCGATGCTCGGTGATCTTCATGAGGGGATGGCACGTCGCTCTCACAATTGCAGTGTTCTGCTTAAACCCTATGTGCAACCGCATCTCTTGGATTGCCTGGGCGCATGGATTGAAATCTTCAGTCGATCAAATTGATTTCAATGTTGAGCCCCTGAAAGTGTTTTACCTTTTCTACCTTGGCAGTCCTGTCCTGCCAAGGCAATCCCCCTATCAAGCATAACTCAAAGTGTGCTCGCAATTCATCGGCAGTGCTCTGGTCTGCACCTTCCGATCGTAGTATTCAGCCCATCTCTGGGGTTCCCACAAACGGTTATTCTTGCCCGTTTCCGGTGTTTCGTGCATTAGTTGTATCACGTTTTCTTGAAAGTGGAGTCGTTAGGCAAGGGTTATTGGTGCCTGCACTTGAAAGATGGGCAGTGTGGTGGTTGCCAGCCTATGGATAGTTTCTTGAGTTATTCATTCTCAGGATCAAGCAGGATATATGCCGGGAACATTTTCTGGGGCACAACTAAGGCTATTGCCATATGGGTCGATACCTGGGAGAATAGAACACATTGCCGGACTTAAGGAATAAGGAATAAGGAATAAGGAATAAGGAATAAGATGAATAGTCCCCATTTTTTTGGCCATGCAAAAGCACGCTATGTTCAGCCTGATTTTGCAGGGATATTTACCATGATTCCAGGCGTTGAGTCCTGTCGGGCGGACGTGTGGTGAAATTGAACTCCCTGGCCTTCCTTGTTCTCATCTTGTTGGTTTCCGGCGGTTGCGGAGCAGTGGACATGGCGCCGGTCCAGGAACTGGGATCTCCCCGTAGCCAGGCTATCCGATCCTTCTGGTCAGCCCAGGACAGTTCGATTCGCAGCCGCCCCGATATGGTCTTCGACCAACAATCCAACGTGTTTGATCCCCGGGTTTACCCTTCTGAGGCCGCTGTTTCTTTTCTTTCTGCCTGGTTGGTGACTGGCGAAAGCCGCTTTCGGGAGGATGCCGTCAGGCAGTTGGAATACGCCCGTTCTCTTGAGGACTCTTTTCATTATCAAATCTATCCAGAGGATTTACGGATTGAAGAGGAAGAACCCCTTGTCAGCACCAACGCCCAGGCCCGCCTGGTTCAAGGGTATTTCCTTGCATGGAAAATCCTGGAGGATAGGCGCTACCTGGATTGGGCCGACCAGGCTTTGACTGCCCTGTTGAGTCTACCTTTGAGTGAGGCCTGCTGGCAGATGGAATGCTTCCCTGCTTGGGCTTTTCTTTACACCCGGGAGGCATCACCGCAACCGTGGACCAGTTGTTTTGTCAATCCCAACCAGAACGCTGTTATTGGTCTGGTCCTGACTCTTTTGCATCACGAGCCGCTTTCGGCTCATTTTGGCTCCGAGGAAACTGGCCTACTGGCCTTGTCACAGCTTAGGTGCGCAATGGTGATGATGGACGACCTGGGGCGAGTCCCGCTTTCGGCCAGTGGAGGTGATCCTCAATTGTTCGACACTCGCTATGGACACTACACTTTGTTGCATGTTCTCTGGGCACAGCGTTTCTGGAACGACCCGCAACTACAGCTGGATTTGCAAAAGTCCAACCAGTGGGTGGATGAGTATAATCGCAACCATTCGGTGACTCTTCGGTATTATCCGGAATACATTTACGGTCCGGTCCCTGATCCCACGGAGTTGTATTCCCGGTATCCAATGACCTACTTTCTGGGTGGGGACATGCAAGCCCTGGAGGAGGGGCTGGACGAAGTTTGGCTCCGGCATGAGTCCTTCACTACAGTCCAGGGTGGCTTTATCAGTGGACAGGCGGTCCTGCACGCCATGGGGATTCCGCGCAGAGATTATTGGCCTGAAGAGGTTGTGAACCCTGATTAGTGCTCTCTTGCCTTTCATATTATTTTTCATCTGCTATCTTTTTTCCATTGAAGATGATCCCGATTCACCCTTGATATCAATGGAATTGAAGCCATTTTCACCGCTGGATGCGAAGTGAAAACAAGGGTTGGCTTCATCCATATGGCCAGAGATGGTCTGCTATGGAGGATACTTGATGCGTGTGCTGTGGCCCCACAATTTCGATCTGGCCGTGAAAAATTCCGGTATTTTCATGACTACCCTGGCCGAAGGGGTGCGCGATCTGGGTG
Source organism: Candidatus Krumholzibacteriota bacterium (assembly GCA_024275485.1). Taxonomy (GTDB): domain Bacteria; phylum Krumholzibacteriota; class Krumholzibacteriia; order LZORAL124-64-63; family LZORAL124-64-63; genus LZORAL124-64-63. The sequence continues at coordinate 50,621 of JAJRZA010000009.1, forward strand.
TGGAACTCGATTTGTTATATCTTGGGGCACTTGGTGATCCACGAAACCTCCGTCGCGCTTTTGCCCTGGTTCAAAAACGTTCCGAGGGTTACGATATCGTCCATGCTCAGTATGGTTCCCTTTGTGCTGTTGCTTGTTCCGGAGCAAGGGCCAAAACGGTTCTTTCCTTGCGAGGATCGGACTGGCATCGATATCAGGGCCCGGACCGGCGGGAGAGTTACCATGGTTTGGTCGCCCACTGGCTATCCCGAGTGGTGGCTCGAAAGTACGATTGCGTGGTAGCCATGTCGAATCGCATGGCAACTGAAATCGTTGCCAAAACCGGGCATCCGGATGTCGCCGTCATACCGGATCCTATCGATCTGCGACTTTTTTCCGAAGAGCACGCTTGGCCTGCCTCTGCTCCAAAGGGAGATCTCTCTCCCAGTGGTTTTTCAGTGCTTTTTACAACGGTCCATCGGGACAATCCCATCAAACGAGGGGGTCTAGCTGCTGAAGCGGTGGCTCTAGCCGAGCGTACCCTCGGTAAGGTGAAACTGAGAGTGGCCAGTGGCCTCACCCACACCGAGATGCCAGATTTTGTTGCCGGATGTGATGTGGCACTTTCGACCTCCACTCACGAGGGGTGGCCGAATGCGATAAAGGAAGCCCTCGCCTGTAACGTGCCTTTTGTGGCCACCGATGTTAGTGATTTGCGGGGAATTGCGGACATCGAGCCAAGTTGTTTTGTTGTCGGGGCCAATAGCCAAGAATTAGGCCAGGCGCTTATTGAAGTTCTTCAGATGCCCCATCGACCTGATCTGCGGCGTCATGTGGCTGTGATGGATTTGCCCTTGGTCAGTGCCCAACTGGTTGACAAGTACCAGAAACTCAGGACCCGGTAATTTGAACCCGGTAATTCGGCTCAATTGACTATTACATTCCGGCTGGCTATTATAAAATCGAATTGGGAAAAAAGAGTGTAACAATGCGGGTGAAATAATCCATCAATGTCAAAAATTTTTAAGGAAATCATGCTCTCGTTCTTTAACTCCCAGAGGTATTTGTTTCCTTTGGTTGTGATTGCTGCTTTTCTGTTCACCGTTTTCTGGTTGCGCAGCAGTAATCAGGTTCCCGATGACGCATTTATTTCCCTTCGCTATGCTCAACACCTGGCTGAAGGATTGGGGTTCAGATTTAACCCCGGTTGGGAACGGGTAGAAGGGTTTTCCAGCCCTCTTCATGTGGTCCTTTTGGCCGGTTCCATCCTGCTAGGGGTTGCCCCACTGGCGGCCAGTCAGCTTTCTTCGATTTTGCCGGGGTTTCTTTTGCTGATGGCTTTTTTTGTTTGGTCTCGGAAAATCCTAGGCAGGGTTTGGGGCTTTGCGGCAGCTTTGGCCTTGGCCGTAAATCCGGCTTTTACCATTTGGTCCCGGGGGGGGTTGGAGACGACCCTCTTTGCTCTTTGGATTTTTCTGGTGCTGGTTGCCGGGATTGAGCGAAGATGGTCGATCATGGGTATTCTGGGTGGATTGATCGCCTTGACCAGGCCTGAAGGAATGTTGTACTGGTTACCTGTCGCAGGTTGGATGTTTTTTTTCGCCCGGAATGACGATGGAAAGTTTGGTGGCGCTGTCAAGAAAATGTGCTGGATGCCGGCCATTTACCTACCATGGCTGATTTTTCGTTTTCTTTATTTCCAGGACTTTTTCCCCAACACCTATTACGCCAAAATGGATGGTGTTCGCCTGGCCCAGATTAACCGTGGGGCAAACTATTTGTGGGATTTTTTAGGCCGCAATGACCTTCGCCTGGCGGAAATATTGGCCATCATGGCCGCCATTTTCGTATTAAATAAAAGTGGTTGGAAGTTTCGAACCGGCACTGTGCAAACATGGCAGATTTTGGCCTTGGGATTGGCCGTATGCGCTGCAACTTTTGTTCTTCTGTCTGGTGGGGATCACATGGCTCAGCATCGTTTCCTGCTACCGATCATTCCGATAATCCTTTTGTTTGGGGCCTGGGGAGGGAAAACCCTGGCGGAGTTGGCGGCACAAAGTAGCCTGCGAGTTGCCGTTCAGGGACTTCTTCTTTTGGTCTTCCTATCACCGCATGCATTGGTTTTCAACAAAGATCTGCGAAATCCCATCAACCCGCTGCATCGCCCGGTTGGGTTGGTGGAGCCATGGGGATCCCACGGTATTCCTGGCTTGTTTAAACTTGGTCTGAAGCTGGGAGAAATTCTTCCCCACACCGCCACGTTGGCTCTGGTCCCTGCCGGGGCTCTTCCTTATGCCAGCGAGTTGCCATGTATCGACATGTTGGGTTTGAACGATAAGGAAATTGCACGACAACATGTGTCTAGTATGGGTCGGGGCCGGATGGGTCACGAGAAGGGCAGTGGCGCAATAATAATGTCCCGGAAGCCGGATTATATTCTATTGCGAACCGCCCCAGCTCCTGTCGATGCCGGCGTTCAGGATCCCAGGGAGCATTCCCTGGACTTGACGCCGGTGAGGGAACTCTGGTTGGATGAGGGTTTTCACCAACAGTATGAACCATTTGTGGTGCCGGTTGATGAAAATTTGGCCTTCACTCTTTTTCGACGGAAAATGGATTCGGCCCAATAATATTATTGCCACGGCTCACCCAGCAGATAATCCCAATTCAACTCAGAAAATTTTCTTTGGAGGAAAATGGAAATTTTCTCTGCTTGCCCCAAAGCACAATCCAGTCCTACCATACCAAAAAGGTGGACTCATTCAATGGCATGGAGGATGAAATGCGAAAAAGAAAATTGATCATGGCTCTGGTCCTGGCTACCTCTGTGGTGGCCTTGGCCGGATGTGGGGACAAGGATGAAGCCCCGGTTACCAGTGAAATCAAACAAACCAAAGCTATGGTTCCTGAATCAGTGACGGAGATTGATCTCGACAGCGCCACTGATTCCCACATGCAGGCAGCGGACGTTCGTCCTGAAGGTTACCAGGGGACACCGACCCAATCAACTGAACACCCAGTTGCAAATACTCCTGAACCAGTGGGCGAAGGTGAGGTCGGCCGGGCTGCACCCCCTGCGAGAGAAGTGGAACAGATTCCCGCAGCACCTCCGGTACCCAATATCTCCGGACCCTACAGTCTGCAGTTGGGGTCTTTCACTGTTTTGGCCGTTGCCGAGGAAAAGGCTGCCAATTTGCGAGAATTAGGCTATCCGGCGACCATTGAGCAGGCCGAAGTGGGAGGGCAACTCTACCACCGCCTGTTTATCAGGGGCCTTGCCGATCGCAAGAGTGCCGAAAAACTTGGTGAAGATCTGCATTCAAGTCTCGGTTTGAGTTATCTTGTGAAACTCAAATTAAACTGAATCCCTATACCCAAATTGGGTGGTCTGCCCCCGCCATGGTGCCGGGGCGAGACTTTCCTGGAGGAACAATGTCCAAGCTGAACAGGAGCCTGCTCGTGGCTCTCGCTCTTGTCTTAGGGCGTGGCTCTTTGGCCATTGCGGCGGAGGGCCCAGTTTTTGTTCGTCTGACCACCCAACCCGGTGAGATGCTGGGAGTGTTTTTTCCGGGATTGGCTCCTCATCAGGCGGTCATTTTTGTCTACCTGAGTCGCATGGGTTATTACACCGGAATTGCCTTCCAACGTATTGTCCCTGGGCTGCGTTGTCCTCTAAACTCAGAAATGTGAAGTAATCTTGGCTCAGCAGAAAACGAAATTTGATCCTGTGCACGGGGATATCACCATCACCGGTGTGCGAGTCCATAATCTAAAAAATCTCAGCTTGAAATTGCCCCGGCGCAAACTGGTAGTGGTCACCGGTCCGAGCGGGTCCGGGAAATCCAGCCTGGCCTTTGATACCCTTTACGCCGAAGGTCAGCGTCGGTACATCGAGAGCCTGTCGAGCTACGCCCACCAATTTCTGGATCAGTTGCCCAAGCCTGATGTTGATCGCATAGAAGGTCTTTCGCCGGCCCTTGCCATCGATCAGAAAGGTTTGGGACGCAGTCCCCGCTCCACCGTGGGTACGGTGACGGAAATCTATAATTTTTTGCGATTGTTGTACGCTCGTTGCGGGGTTGTTTATTGTCCCGACTGCAAAGTACCGGCCACCGGTCGCCCTCTTGCTGAAATCGAAGACGAGATCGCTGCCCTGCCCGAGAAAACCCGGTTTTATCTGCTGGCACCGGTGGTCATTGGTCGCAAGGGACAGCACAAGAAGCTACTGGATGGTCTCCACCAGGAAGGCTATCTGCGGGCACTTGTGGATGGGGAGATGATTGAACTGGAAGACGGTACCGATCTGGATCGCAACAAGGTCCACGACATCGCCGTGGTCATCGACGGCATGATCAGCCGGCCGGGTATTCGGGATCGTGTGAAAGCCGGTCTGGAGCGGGCTGCGGAGCTGGGTCAGGGCAGGGTTATCGTTTGGCGTGACGGCAAACATCAAATGTACAGTCGGGAGAGTTCCTGCCCGGGTTGCGGTCGCGGTTTTCCTGCATCTGAACCACGGCAATTCTCCTTCAACTCACCTGCCGGCAGTTGTGACGGATGCAACGGTCTGGGCGCCCTTCGCTCAGTACACCCGGAGGCTCTGGTTCCCGATTCGGAAATGAGCATCGCCTCAGGTGCCATCGAATTTCTCAAGGGCAAGGAAACCAGCTGGCTGTATGTGCAAATCGAAGCCCTGGCCGATGCAATGGGCTTCACTTTGGAGCAGAGCTTTGAATCCATCGACCAGGAAGCCCGCGACACCCTTTTTCACGGTCCATCCCCCGAAGTGGAAAAGCGACTGCGCGAGCACAAGCATTTCAACGCCTTTCTGCGCGATTGGACCGGACTGGTGCCCGAATTGGTTCGCCGTCACCAGGAGACCAAAAGCGAGAAAGTCCGGGGCTCCCTTGAGCGTATGATGATTTTGCAGGAATGCGAAGAGTGCGGTGGGCATCGCCTGCGAACCGAGTCCTTGAATATTAGAATTGGTGGCCTGCACATTGGTGAAGTCAGCGCCCTTTGTTTGGATGAATTCGCTGAATGGGTGGACAGTCTCGAATTCACCGGCGAGCGGGATCTCCTGGTCAGTCAGCCGGTTCTGGATCAGATCCGTTCCCGACTCAAGTTTTTGCTCCAGGTGGGTGTCAGTTACCTCAGCTTGTCGCGGGGCACCAATACTCTCAGCGGTGGCGAAGGCCAGCGGGTGCGTTTGGCGACCCAGGTTGGCAGCCAACTGACGGGTGTGCTTTACATTCTGGATGAACCCAGCGTGGGGTTGCATCACCGGGACATCAACAAGCTGGTGAGCACCCTGAAGGCTTTGCGCGACCGCGGCAACTCCGTAATCGTAGTGGAACACGATCGGGATGTGATGCTGGCTGCCGATCATCTGATTGATCTGGGCCCTGGCGCGGGAGAGCATGGCGGCGAATTGGTGGGTCAGGGTACGGTGCAGGAGATCATGGCCAATGAGGGCACTGCTACGGGAGATTTGCTTGCCGGTAGAGTTGGAATGGGTGGGCCCGATCCTCTTACCGGAAAATCCAATTTCAAGGGCCCACGACTGCTGCTGACCGGTCTGAGGGGGCGCAATCTCAAAAATATTGATTTCGAAGTTCCCCTGGGTCAACTCACGGTGGTCACAGGTGTTTCCGGTTCGGGAAAAAGCAGTGCCGTGCACGAGACTCTATACTTGGCTTTGGCCGCCAAGCTGCACCGGGCCCGCAAACGTCCCGAACCTTTTGACAAGATGAGTGGCGACGAGCATCTCAACTCGGTGGTGCTGGTGAATCAAACACCCATTGGGCGATCTCCCCGCAGTACTCCCGCCACCTACACGGGACTATACAACCACATCCGATCTCTCTTTGCCTCCACCAGTCTGGCCAAAATGCGGGGATACAAGACGGGGCGCTTTAGTTTCAACACCGCCGGCGGACGTTGCCCGGTTTGTGAAGGGGCGGGGTTGCGCAGGCTGACCATGGACTTCCTGCCGGATGTGGAGGTGCTTTGCGAAGAGTGTGGTGGACGACGTTTTGACCGTGAAACCCTGGAAGTTCATTTCAAGGGTTGCGACATCGCCCGGGTCCTGGAGATGACTGTCGAAGAAGCCCACCAGCTACTGGAAAAAATCCCTCCCTGCCGCAAGATCCTGGAAACCATGGAGGGTGTGGGCCTGGGGTATCTGCGCCTGGGGCAATCCGGCGGAACCCTCAGCGGAGGAGAAGCCCAGCGAATAAAACTGGTGAAGGAACTGGTCAAGGGCGGTGCCCGACATACCCTTTATATCCTGGACGAACCCACCACCGGTCTGCATTTCTGCGATGTGGACCGGTTGATGAGTGTTCTGGGCCGACTGATTGGGCAGGACAATTCGGTTTTGGTCATTGAACATCATTCGGAGGTTATTCGTCGGGCCGATCACATCATCGATCTGGGACCCGAGGGTGGAGGACCGGGTGGGCACCTGGTGGCCACTGGCACCATGCAGGATATCATGGCAGTGGACCATTCCTACACCGGAGCGATGCTGAGGGAACTGTTCGGAAACCAAACAGCTTCTTCCTGAAATTCCGGTGACTTTTGGCAGGGGCTGGATTCTTGGGAACAGGGAAAAAGTTGGCTCCGGCACAGGTTGCGGCTTGGCTAACAGCCAACCAAAGGTTATTTTTGGGCCATTGCCAAACTGGAGGTTTTCCGACCGCCTCCCGGGAATCCATATTCCTGAGCAAAGGCCTTCATTAGCCACCAAAAAGGGTTCTGTTGTGAGCGAAACCAACCTGAAACAAACACCCCTGACCGCCTGGCATGCCTCTCACGGGGCGCGAATGGTGGAATTTGCCGGTTACGAAATGCCTGTACAATATGAAGGGGTTTTGGCCGAACACGCTGTGGTGCGTGAAAAAGTGGGGTTGTTCGACATCACCCACATGGGCGAAATCTATGTCAGCGGGCCCGATTCCCGCACCTGGATCAGCAGTTTGATTACCAACAGTCTGAAAAAGAGTGAACCCGGCAATGTGGTGTACAATGCCATGTGCCGTCCCGATGGTGGTGTCTTGGACGACATGCTGGTCTATTGCCTGGCGCAGGAACGCTGGCTGGTGGTTTGCAATGCCGCCAACCACCATAAGATCATTGGTTGGATGCTGGACAACCTGCCTGCCGATGGCGTGACCCTGGACGACCAAACCGACAGCATTGCCTTGATCGCCGTGCAAGGACCCGACAGCAGGGAATTGGTTCTACGCCTGGACCCTCTGGCCGAGCTCAAAACCGACATCGCTGGTCTCGACTTTTACACGGCTCTGACCTACGAAGGACCCGGTGGGCAATGGCTGATTTCCCGCACCGGCTACACCGGTGAGCATGGCTACGAGCTGTACCTGCCCAATTCGGACGCGGTGCCTGTCTGGGAAGAACTTCTGGCCAAGGGCGAAGATCTGGGCGTGGCACCCATTGGTTTGGCCGCCCGCGACACGCTGCGCTTTGAAGTTTGCTACTGCCTTTACGGGCACGAACTGGGGGAAGACATCACTCCCCTGGAAGCGGGCATCGGCTGGGCAGTGAAGATGAAAAAGAAGGGTGGCTTCGTGGGTCGCGACGCACTGTTGGCCCAGCGAGAACAAGGCGTTCCCCGAAAAATAATCTGCCTTGAACTTGACGGTAAAGGCATCGCCCGCCAGGGTGCCCGTGTTTTGGTTTCGGGCAAGGATGTGGGGTATGTCACCAGTGGCACCTTCAGTCCGACCTTGAAAAAAGCCCTGGCCATGGCTCTGGTGGAAAATGAACTGCCTGAAGGAGAATTGGTCGTGGACGTGCGCGGCCGTCATATCCCATGCCACACCGTGGCGTTTCCATTCTTGTCGGCCCGGACCAAAGATGATCCACAGGCCGATCGGTCGCTGTCCTAACCGATGGCCAACAGCTCAGGAGGCTGATATGGTTCCCAACGATCGCCAATACACCAAATAACACGATTGGGTCATGGTGGAAGATGGTGTGGCCACCATCGGCGTGACCGACTTTGCCGCTGGTGAACTGGGTGATATTGTATTTGTTGAAATGCCCGAAGTGGGCGACGATATGAACGCCGAAGATATCGTCGGGTCCATCGAATCGGTCAAGGCTGTTGAAGACCTTGTCGTACCAGTTTCCGGTGAAGTGGTGGAGGTCAACGTAGCCATCGATGCCACACCAGAACTGGTCAACAGTGATCCTTTCGACACCGGCTGGCTGTTCAAGGTGAAGCTTAGTGATGAATCCGAACTGGACAAGCTGCTGGATGCCGCTGCTTACGACGACATTCTGGGAGGCTAAAAGGGGATGCCCTACGTTCCACACACGCCTGAAGATATTCAGGCCATGCTCAAGGTCATCGGCGTTGAAAACGTCGACGACCTTTTTTCTGATTTGCCGGAAAATGTGCGACTGAAAGAGGCGTTGGATTTGCCGGACGGTTTATGCGAAGAAGAAGTCCTGCGCTATTTCATGAAAACCGCCGGCCAAAATCACGGGCAGGATGAACTGACCAGCTTCCTCGGGGGCGGCGTCTACGATTGCGCGATTCCGGCAGCCGTGGATGCCATCATCAGCCGCAGCGAATTTCTGACGGCCTACACGCCGTATCAGCCTGAAGTCAGTCAAGGAACCCTGCAGGCCATTTACGAGTGGCAAACCTTTGTCTGCCGCTTGACCGGTCTCGACGTTGCCAACGCCAGCATGTATGACGGAGCCACTGCTCTGGGTGAGGCTGTTCTGCTGGCATTGGCCTCTTCACGCAAACAATCGGTGATCTTGCCCGAGACCCTGAACCCGCGTTACCACCGGGTTGTGGCCACCATGATGCGTGGATCAGGCAACAAAATTCTGATGGCAAAGGCTGCACCAGTCGGCACCATCGATCCTGACAATCTGGCTGAAATCATGACTGATGACATAGGTTGCGTGGTCATCCAGAATCCCAATTACCTGGGACTTGTGGAACAGGTGGATGCCTTGGCCAAGGTTGTCGAAGGCAGCAAGGCCATCATCGTCGCCGCAGTCAATCCGGTGTCCCTGTCCGTGTTGAAGACACCGGCGCAATACGGTGCCCAAATTGCGGTGGGTGAAGCCCAACCTTTCGGGATTCCCTGCAGTTGGGGCGGGCCCCTGTTGGGCTTCATGGCCTGCACGGATAAATTGAAACGACGGTTGCCAGGCCGGGTGGTGGGAGCTACCACCGACAACCGGGGCAACAGTGGTTTTGTATTGACGTTGCAAACCCGGGAGCAACACATTCGGCGAGAAAAAGCCACCAGCAACATTTGCAGCAATCAAGGGTTGAACGCCCTGAAAGCAACTGTCTACATGTCCATGCTTGGTACTGAAGGTCTTTTGGAGCTGGGAGAGGCCAACCTGATTCGCATTGCGGCTGTGCGCAGGGCAGTTGAAGGAATTGAAGGAGTGGAGTTGCCGTATGAGGGACCTGTTTTCAACGAGATGGTTCTGCGGTTGAGTCACCCCGCCCGGGAGTTCATCGCCTTTGCCCGTCAAAACGGCGTTCTGGCGGGTATCAATCTGGAAAGTTTTCCCGTGGGCACTGAAAATGACCTGCTGGTTGCTGTGACCGAAAAACGCACGGCTTCTGAAATCGACAATCTGGCTGAACTGCTGACCCGGTTCCACCGTGAAGCGGAGGCGAAGTGATGAACAACCAACGTTGGAACGCCACGGCTCCCAAATCACTCTTTGATCAGGGGGTTGCCGGTCGACGTGCCACAACATTTCCCCGCTGGGATGGTGAAGACCTGCTGGTGGAATTGCCTGCGGAGGTTCGCCGGGCCGAAGCCGCCGATTTCCCATCCCTCAGTGAACCCGAGGTGATGCGCCACTTCACCCAGCTGAGCACACTGAACCATCATATAGAACGTGGAATGTATCCTCTGGGCAGTTGTACCATGAAATACAACCCGCGCATCAATGAAAAAGTGGTGGGTTTGTCGGGCCTAGCCGATCTTCATCCGGAGCAAAGCATCGACGATGTGCAGGGGCTTCTGGGGGCCCTCAAACTTCTGGAGAAAAGTCTTTGCACCATCACCGGTTTTGATTCCTGCAGTTTGCACCCGGCTGCCGGGGCCCACGGGGAATACCTTGGCATGCTGGTGATTCGGGCTTTCCACCTGGGCCGGGGCGACCGTGACCGTGTGGAAATTCTGATCCCCGATTCCGCCCACGGCACCAATCCCGCTTCGGTCGTTATTGCCGGCATGATTCCGCGCACCATCAAGTCTCGCCACGATGGGCGCATTGATCTGGATGCTTTACGGGAAGCGGTTGGTGGAAAAACCGCCGGCATCATGATCACCAATCCCAACACCCTGGGATTGTTTGAAAACGGTATTCGGGAAGTGGCCGACATCATTCATGAGGCCGGTGGCAAACTGTACATGGATGGTGCCAACATGAATGCCATCATGGGCAAGGCCAGGTCCGGCGATATGGGTGTTGATGTGGTGCACCTGAATTTGCACAAAACCTTCAGTACTCCCCACGGGGGTGGAGGCCCAGGTTCGGGTCCCATTTGTGTGACGAAAGAGCTTGCTCCATTTCTTCCCGGCCCCTGGATTCATGAAGAGGATGACGGCAGCTACAGTTTGAAGAAAATGCCGGTTCAGGGTAGCAACAGCATCCATACCCATTTCGGCAACGTGGGAATTTGCTTGCGGGCGTTGGCCTACATTCTTCGTCTTGGCGGCAACGGTTTGACGCGTTGCACCGAAGCAGCGGTGCTGAATGCCAACTATCTGCTGCGCCAGTTGGAACCAATCATGGATGTAAAGCACGGCCAGGGCTGTCTTCATGAATTCGTGGCCAGCGGCTCTTCCTGGAAAAATGATTTCGGTGTGCGCACTCTGGACATCGCCAAACGCATGTTGGATTTCGGAGTACACGCACCGACGATTTATTTTCCGCTCATCGTGGAGGAGGCCTTCATGGTCGAGCCCACTGAGACCGAGTCTCGCGAAAGCCTGGACCATCTTGTTCAAGTTTTGCGGGCAATCCACCAGGAAGCACGGGAAAATCCGGAAATTGTAACCGGGGCGCCGCACACCACTCCGGTTGGGCGCCTGGACGAAGCAACCGCCGCCAGAAACCCGGACCTTCGTTGGGCCGGACCCTGCAACTGCGGGTGATGAGGTGTCGGTATTAAGGGTTCATTTCGATGGTGCCTTGACGGGGACCGTCAATATGCAACGCGACCGTGATCTGCTGACTGGCCAGCAGCCCGGCGATGATCCCGTGTTGCGTCTTTACCGCTGGCAACCTTTTGCCATTACCATCGGGTATAACCAGGATTTCGAAAACTTCAACCAGGCGGCCATCGGCGATAGTGGATTTACCTTGGTGAAACGGCCCACCGGCGGACGGGCAATCTTTCATGCCGAAGAACTGACCTACTGCATCTGCGGTGCATCACCGGGGCCGTTGTTCGGTAACTCCCTGCACGATTCCTACATGAAAATCAATGAAGCCCTGGTTTTGTTTCTGGACCGATTGGGCTTGCAATCGGAAGTCAGCGGAGGAGAAAGCCGCGAGGCCATGAATTCACTAGTCTGTTTCACGTCCACGGGCAAGCATGAAATCGGGGTTGGCGGGCGCAAGCTGGTTGGTTCGGCCCAGCGCAGAACCGGAGGTGTTTTCCTTCAGCACGGATCCATCCTGACGGGGCAGCAACATCTGCGTTTGCCTGAATTCTTGTTACCAGGTAGTCATGGTGCGGGAATGTCTAAGGAAGAGCTGGCTGGACTGACCACTGATCTTGGCCGGGAGTTGGGCCGTGATATTACTGTCGGTGATCTTGTAAAAATGGAACATGAACTGGCGGAATGTTTTTCCCAGATCCTGGGACTTGACCTGGTAGTTGAAAAGTAATAAAAACTTGCTGTATTAATATCTACTAATCACCCCGGCAACTCCGTTCACCATACCATCCACGAAGAGTCACCGAGGCGATTGTTATTCAGTCGTTGTTGCTTGGCCCGAGATCAGAACTTCAGGGAAGTCCCGGCCGCAAAGGCTACGCCCTTGGGGTTGTTGGGGTTCAAGCTGCCGCGGGAAACAGCAGCCAGGTCGAGGCGCCAGAATCCCATTTTCAGACCCAGGCCAGCACTCGCACCAGTCCCGGTCGCTCCGCCGAGACCCAGGCCGAAGCGGGGTTGAACCCAATTCGTCAGCCACCATTCGGTGCCGACATAAACGTGGGGGGTGGTACTGGTTGCCCCGCGGTCTTCAAATCCCTGGACATAGTCGAAGGCTACCTCAAAAGATCCAAAACGGTTGGCTGCGCCTAAACGCAGCTGCCGAGGCAGGGTGGTGGAATAGGAGGCCGCGGTGTAACTGGTGTCCGAGTTGACCACCGCATTGCCCAGGTCGTCGTTCATGACATTGATGGCCGAAGCATCGACACGGTATTCATTGACTTGCACATTACGATCCCAGCTCACGTTGGTATAAAGGTTTTCCACGGAAAAACCCAGGGTCCAGCCCTTGGGCGCCTGCATGGCCAACCCAATATCCAAACCATACCCTTGGCCGCCTTCACTGCTGATGGTGGAAACAAAGGCATCGCCGGTGATTTCATCCATGCCGGTGTAGAGGTTGCCGTAGGCGTCTTCCACGTGCATTTCATAGATGCCGTAGAGGTATTTTGCGGTCAGGCCATAACTCAGGCGGCTGCGTTCCCCGGAGCGTAAAACGCCACCATAGGAGAGTGCAGTCGAGCCCATGGCATAACCTTCGCCTCGGGTATTGCTGAAGTCCACGGTTTCGCCCAGTTTGTTTCCGAACAACACCAGGTCGAAGTAGTCCTTGTCCAGATTGCCGGAACCGGCGGCGATGGCGTTGAACGTCAGGGCAAAAGATCCAGACTGAATCCCGAAGACCGAAGCATCCACATCCGCGTCCAGTTTGAATCCGGAATCGGGAATGTCGTCGAGCAGTTGTTTCTTGGCCGCTGTGTCCATGTAGGAACCGGTGATTTCATTGTAACGATCAAGGCTGATGGCGTTGTTGTGCACGTCCACTGCCACCGCCGCCAGTCCCAGGCTGAAACCTTCGCTGAAGGCCAGGTTGGCCGGGTTGAAGCTGACGGCGTCCAGTCCGCGAGCGGTGGCCACGCCGGTGCCGCCCATACCCCAGGACCGAACCGATCCCTGGGCCAAAGCAACGCCTGGAAGTAATATTCCCACCAGGGCCAAACTCGTGGCCAGGATGGTGACCGCTGCGAGGGCTTTGCCCCGTCCGTGCCGCATTTTTGTGAATTTTCTGCTTTCCATTTCTTTATCCTTCCTGACTTCCGCCGACGGTTTCGCGTCCTGCGGAAGGTGAAAACCTACCACTCGTCGTTAACGTTCACGTCCATTTGGATGACGCCGCGAACTTCGAGGTAATCTGTTGAAAGCATGCGCACCTGGTTACCGTTGCTGGATGGCAGGCGGACTTCGATCAGGGTGTAAAGGCCCGCCAGGGAAAAGATCCGGGCGTCTTCCACCGTGAGAATAATTTCCGGGGTGCTGGTAACCGCCTGGCTCACAACATGGGTGTTGGGATCGACCAGGGCCGAGTTCACCATGAGGGGTCCGATCTCCAGCAGAGGCATCGTGGCAATTGTATTGGTATCGGTGGCGGCCTTGATGAACAGTTCCACTGCCACAGGCAGGTGGTTCAGGATTTCAGTCTGGATATGGGCGCCCAGGGCATGGTCGGTGATCATGTCACGCATATCCTGGTCCATATCCAGGGCGGTTGGGTCGCTGTCCAGGGTTGTCCCGGTGATGATGACTTCCACTGGAGCGGTGATATCCCAGGACACAATGGCAAAGTCATCCGCGCGAACTGTCCCGCTGTCGCCGTTTCCGCCAACTTCCACATTGCCGGCCAGACTGATGCTGACTGGCAGGTTGTTCAGGAAATCAACAATGGAGCTATTGTTCTCATCCAAGATAATGTCCGTGGTGGTGGCTCGGTCCTGGGCCGCGAGTATGCGTTCATTCACGTCCATGGTCACTGTGGATCCCGAAGCGGATGTGCCTGAGAGCGTCATGACCATATCGGCAGGCAGCCCTGCGGAATTGGTTACATGCATGATCATGCTGGCGGCCACCAACTGAAGACCGTCCATCTCTTCAGGCAGGTCTATTTCCTCTTCAATGGGAGCGATGGGAACCGAATAGGCCGGCACAACACCAGTGACACTGCTGAAGATGATGGAGCCCCCAATCAGGTCCGCAGTCAATCCTGTGGCTGAGGTCATCGATACACTGGCGCCTCCGCTGCCGGGAGTGTTGATGTCCACAATAGCTTCCAGGGCCGCCAACGGAACACCGCTTGATGTGAGAATATATCCGCTGAAGTCAATATTCTGGCTGGTACTTTGGCCGGCAGCCAAATCAACGGTCACACTCAGGGGATTGCCCTGGAGGTTCATCAATTCATTCCAGGTCAGGATGACCTGGGCCGGCAGGGGCATGGCATTGGTGATATCCAGTCCAATAGAACCGCTGCTGATGATGGCGTACTCAATTTCGAAGTCAGCGGGCAACTCGGTTAGAAAGCTGGTTTGAAAGCTTTGGGGTCCCACAACAGCTACGGCCGAGGATACCAGCAGGTCCAGGAACTGGGCGTTGATCAGGAGACTGTCCGTTCCGTTGACCGTAACAACCTGGCCACCGCTGCCGGGTGATCCACCCGTCAAACGCACGCTTACCGCCCCGGGCAGGGTGACGCCCGCCAGATCCGCTGTCTGGGTTGAATTGCCGCCACTGGGGATTTCAGGAAAAACAAAGGTGGCAATGGTGGAGCCGGTGCCAGGGTCTTCCATGGTAATCACAATTTGGTTGGAACCGGATGCAGCTCCTACCGGAATGGACAAACCATTCTCCAGGGTGACGGAGACCGATCCGCTTGCAAGGGTCGCGCTATCCACGTTGGGGATATCCTGGGAGGCACTCAAAACGTCGATAGGAAAGGCGGGAACAACCGTCAAGAGATTGGTGGTACCAGCGGCGGGTGCCCAGATTTGACCCAGTTCAAATGAGTAATTGATGGGGTCGATGGCGGCCAGGCTGAAGTTGCCCAAACCCTGCTCGATGGTCTGGGAGCCAATGTCCGCCGAAAGGTCAAAATCGAAACTCATGGTGTCGGGATCGCCTTCGATAAAAAAGCTGAGGCCACCGTCGTCGGCAATTTCCAGGAAATCCTCATTCTCGATGATCTCCAGAATATCAATGCGTTCCATTCCCAATGGGATGGTCAAAGATGTATCAAAAGTGGGCATTTCGGGTTTGTTGATCTCACAGCCGCCTATCAGACTCAAGGCCGTTGGAATAACCAACGCGAAAAGCAATAGGCGCAACAGCGCGGTGCTTTTGCCAGGTCCTTCCCTGCGGATTGGGTTGTGGATTTTCATGGTGTTCCTCTCTCGATCGGGATGGTCACGAAACCGAACAAGCCGGTGGCGTGCGGTTATGGTTCGCCACTGAAAGAACCGTACCTGCCTTCAATATCTTTTTGGCGGGAAACAACTGTTCCCGAAGAGGAATCATGAGGAACAACGAGGAACAATGAGGGCGTTTGGAATTTCCTGACACCGGATGGGAAATGGCCGGGAAGGTGCAGGAAGCCCTGGAGGCATTGCAGTTTGCAAGGCGTTGGAGATTCCCCGGGTTTATCCCCGGGTTTATCCTTGGGTTGACGCTCAGGCCGCCATCTCGCTAATATCAGTAAAATTAACAATACGAAGGTGCTGTATGCTGAGTTGGCTGGGCCAAAGAATTTTATCCTCCGTGCTTCTGGTGTTCCTGCTGTTGACAGCGGTATTTTTTATCGTGCGGTTGGCTCCCGGGACCCCCATGGATTTGATGGTGGGCGAAAACATTCGGCAGGAAGACCGCCAAGCCCTTGAGCAGCAACTTGGCCTGGATCACAGCCTGGTCCGTCAGTACGCACTCTGGCTTGGCAATATTGCCCGGGGCGATTTGGGTCTAAGCCACGCCCGCCACCAACCCGTTTCCGAAATCATCGCCGAAACCCTTCCAGTCACCCTGCTTTTAACTCTCACCGCCTATGCTTTGCACCTGTTGCTGGCCATTTCCGCTGCCCTGGTCATGAGCAGCCAGAAAGGGCGGCCTGTCGATGGATTGATTCAGGGGGTGGGCTTGTTGTTCTATTCGGTGCCGCCATTCTGGCTCGGTTTGATGCTCATACTGATTTTTGGTGGCCTCCTGGGTTGGTTGCCCACCGGGGGGATGCACGCTGCCGACGCAGATTTCATGAGTCCCATCGGTCGTTTTGGCGACTTGTTGCTCCACATGATCTTGCCCGTAATGACCCTTGCGGTGAGCATGTTCATGGGCACGGCCCGCTATTTGCGCACCAGCCTTGATGAAGTTCTGGATCAGGATTACATCCTGGCGGCCCGCTCCCGCGGGGTGGGGCACTGGTGCATCATGTTTCGGCACGCCCTGCCCAACGCCCTGTTGCCCCTGGTAACCCTGGTGGGGTTGCACCTGCCCTTCCTGCTCGGAGGCGCGGTGGTTATTGAAGTGATCTTCGGCTGGCCGGGCATGGGGCGCGTCACCGTGGAGGCCATTGGAAATCGTGATTATCCGGTGATCATGATCACAACCCTGGTGGCTTCCCTGGCGGTGGTGCTGGGCTCTTTGCTGGCTGATATCCTCTATACGATTGTTGACCCACGGGTTCGCCTCGGACGCCGGGAGGGCCAACAATGATCAAGCGGCCTGGTTTTTTAATCTCCCTGTTTCTTGTGGTTCTGGCCATTCTGGTGCCTTTGTTGCCCTTGGGCAATCCTGCGGCTCTGGGTGATGCCACCGAGCGACTGGCTTCTCCTTCCTTCACCCATCTGATGGGTACCGATATTCATGGTCGCGATATTCTGCTCCGGTTGGTCCACGGCAGCCGTGTATCCCTGCTGGTTGGATGGGTCAGTGTACTTGTGGCCGTGGTCCTGGGTGCATTTGTGGGCTTGGCGGCAGGGCTTGGATCCCCCCGCCTGGATCGAATGTTGATGCTGCTGACCGACCTCTTCTTGGCTTTCCCGAGACTGTTCCTGGTCCTTTTGCTGGTCTCCCTGGCTCGTCCCTCTCTGACCCTGGTGATGTTGGTCATCGGCCTGACCGGTTGGATGCCGGTGGCCCGTCTGGTTCGCGCCGAAGTTCTCAGCCTCAGGGAGCGGGAGTTTGTGCACGCTGCCCGGCAGCTGGGGCTGTCATCAATGCAAGTGGCTACCAGGCATATTCTACCCAATCTGATGCCCACCATCGTGGTGACAGCGGCCTTGAGAGTGGGCGGAGCCATCCTCACTGAAGCTTTCCTCAGCTTTCTAGGCCTGGGAATCCAGGAGCCGGGGATCAGTTGGGGGGCCATGATTCAGCAGGGCCGCGATCATCTTTTGGATGCCTGGTGGATGACCACTTTCCCGGGATTGGCCATCGCCCTGACAGTAATCGGTTACAATCTTTTGGCCGATGATATTCGCCGGGCTCTGGATCCCCGGCACCAGTCGGGAGGCCCGCGCAATGACTGAGCCACTGCTTCGGGTGGAAAAGCTGCGCCTGGGGTTCCGCGATGATCAGGGCCGACTTGTGCCTATACTCCAGAATGTAGATTTGAAAATCGAACCAGGAGAGGCGGTGGCCCTAACCGGTCCCTCGGGATGTGGTAAAAGCCTGTTGGCCAGGGCCATTTGCGGATTGTTGCCGCCCTCGGCCCGAATGATGGGGAGCATCTTCTGGCGGGGACAAGAATTGACTCGAAACAATGGCCGCAACTGGCGACCATTGCGGGGTGGGGCCATGACCCTGGTTCTGCAGGAACCGGCCACCAGTCTTAACCCCGTGATGCGGGTGGGGCGTCAAATAGCCGAATCATGGGCCTTGCATCATCCCGGTCGCCAAGCCCAGGCTGTGGCTCAAAGTCTGAAATTGCTGGAGGAAGTGCGCCTTCCCATGCCCCTGGAAACAAGCCGCAAATACCCCCACCAGTTGAGTGGTGGCATGCGGCAGCGGGTTCTTTTGGCTTCTGCCCTGGCCTGCGAACCCGGATTATTGATTGCCGATGAGCCTACCGCTGCCCTGGATCCCACCGTGCAACGGGATATTCTGACATTGCTCCAGGATATCAGACGGCATCGTGGCATGGCTCTTTTGTTCATTTCCCATGATCCCAATCTGGTGGAATTGTTGACTGAACGCTCATACCTCATGGACAACGGCCAGCTGCAAGCCGGGGTATTTGCATCAGACTTGCCGCCGCATGTGCTGAAAGCGGAAGTTGTGACCACGGAGTTACAACAATTGAAGCCTATTTTGCAGGCTCGGAGGTTGGTGGTTGAACATCTGAACAACCGATGGACAGGGTTTGGGGGTAGCGGTGCCGCCGGCTTCAGGGCGGTTGATGATGTGGACCTGGATTTGTCTCCTGGTAGATCCTTGGGACTTGCCGGTGAATCGGGCTGCGGAAAAACGTCCCTGGCCCGGGCTTTGGTCGGTCAGATTCCCCTAAATTCCGGAACTCTGGTCATGGCAGGTGTCGATTTGCGGAAATCCCGGGGAGAGGCCCTCAGGAAAGCCCGCACTGCTGCTCAATTGGTGTTTCAGGACCCAATCGCTTCACTGAATCCCAGGCAGCGTGTTGGTGATATGCTGGGGGAGGCATTGCGAAAACGGCACGTTGGAATTGAGGGCCTTTTGGAGGAAGTGGGGTTGGGCCCCGAGGTGATTTCGCGTTTTGCCCATCAGCTTTCCGGAGGGCAAAATCAGCGTGTGGCGCTGGCCAGGGCCTTGACCGTGGACCCAAAAATTTTGATCGCCGACGAAGTCACCAGCGCTCTCGACCCGGTGGCCACTCGACGAATCATGTCCCTCTTGGCGGAAATAGTGGATCAAAGAAATCTGGCGGTCCTGCATATTTCTCATGATTTGGATCTTTTGAGCCGTTGGTGTCACCGAATAATGGTCATGTCCAAAGGCGTAATTGTGGAGGTATATCCAGGACTCGGTCAAGGCAATGCACGACATCCATACACCCTTCAATTGCTTGCCGCCAGTCCTAATGCCCTCCGGGCGGATCAATTGCGGTTGCAGGGAGGGAAGAAATCGGTATCCAGGAAGATGCAATCGACAGGGCGGGGGTGTCCCTGGGCTCCGTTTTGCGATGAGGTTATTTCGTCTTGTTACAAGGTTTTGCCTCCATTGGCGGCGGTAGGCGACGGGCATCTTTCTCGTTGCCCGGTTGTTGAGTCCGACAGGTCATCAACTTTTATTGACACGTTATAGGCCAATCTCTATATTCAAACATCAGTTGCAATAGGAGTTCCGGATAATCCACTGGAAAGTCCCATGCAGCAAGGTAGGACGGCAATTTCAAATAAGATGAATGCCACCAGATAAGGCACCCCCACACTGCCCGGCTAAGGATCAGTGCGAAACTATAGATATCAGATCACAGGTTCTCACCCGAACCCAGTTTCGGTCGGAAAAGCTTCCCCCGAAAGGAGCTCCTCTATGCTCCGGTGCCACCGGATCAATTGGACTTTGAAATCACTTCTGCTGATGTTCATGGTCACCTGCATTTTCCAGATCATTGATCTCATGGTTCCGGCCATTGTCTTTGCTCAGGCACCGGGAACCATTGAAGGTGTTGTCAGTGACAAAGAGACTGGTGAACTTCTCGACTATGCCAATGTTCTTTTGGTAGGCACCACTCGGGGGACAATGTCCCTTGGTGGCGGTCAGTTTTATTTTCAGGGAATGCCTCCCGGAACCTACAAGGTGAAAATCCTCTACCTGGGTTATGGCCCGGTGGAAAAAACAGTAACCGTGGCGAGTGGGCAAACCGCCAGCTTGGCCTTTGCACTGGAAACAGTCATTGTTGATCAACTGGAGGCCTTCAATGTAGAAGGCGCTGAATACATGGTTGAGGTCAGGAGTGCCATCAATGAGCAGACGATCAGCTCGGAAACCTTCGAAAAATTCGCCATCGACTCCGTTGAAGACGCCCTGTCCAAGAACGCCGGTGTGGTCTCGCGTGCTGGTGAGCTGTATGTTCGCGGTGGCCGTTCTGGTGAAGTTTCCTATCAAATGGATGGTGTGACTGTCAGCAACCCTTTGGGTGGTGGTCACATGGAAGTTTCCACACTCTCGGTTGAAACCATGGCCATGGCCACTGGTGGACTGGATGCCAAATTTGGCAACGCCTTGTCAGGTGTTGTGAACATCATCACCAAAGAGGGTGGTCAAAAATTTGGTGGCGCAGTTCGTTTCCTGACTGATGATTTTGGGCGCCAGGATAAAACCTACACCAACTACGATCGCCTGGAATACCAGTTTGGTGGGCCTCTTCCCCTCAGTGGCTTGACTTATTCAATCTCCGGTGACCTTTTGTTCACCGATGGGGAAAACACTTCCGTGGCCCACCGTCCGGAATACAAAGCTAAAATCGGTGACACCACCTTGTTCAAGTTCCGCCGCCGTCAGTTCAACTCGGCCAAGGGCTCGATCAAGCTGGCATACACCATGTCACAGAGTAAAAAAGTGACGGCAGAGTATACCTACTCCACCACCCTTTCCGAGAGTTACGCTCCCAACTGGAGTGTCAGTGGGTTTGCTCGCCGGGTTGTTTACCTTCCCGAAGTCCTGCCCCCAAGTGGTGGCCGTTTGGCCTATTTTGCCACCGGTCGGGCTATTCCTGTCTATTATGGCCCTTGGTTCGAACAGATGTTGGATACCGCGCGCAGCGTGCTGGTGATCGATGAACGCAACTCCAGTGACCAGCATGTGCAGATGCCTGTTCTGGAAGTCCGGGGTGCCGCTGACAATCGCCTACATACAGTGGTTGCCCACGCAGAGTTTGACGGCTTCCGCTCTCCTTATTCCGCTTTCAGTACCGTGGCCCAGGACAGCTCCTATTCTGAGTTCAATTCCGCCAATCGCCAGGGCCAGAATCGGTCCGTTGGCCAGGTAGGTAAAATTATCTGGCGTCACAACCTGACCGAACGCACGTTCTACAACGTTCGTCTGGGAATGGTGGCTTTCGATACTCGCGCCGACGTCGGCGGCAAGGATCCCTGGTTGTACAACCACGGCGGTATCTGGTCTCCCGGCTTGTTCACTGGACAGAATCGTTTGTACCAAACCAGTACCGATTATTACACCGATCCCCTGAATGGCTATTTTGTCACCACCAGTGATAATAACTTCTACTTCGAGGAGTACAGCCGGGTCTACAGTCTCGACTTGGAACTGGTCAGCAACCGCTGGGATGGTCATCTCATGGAGGCTGGTGGCGGTATTCGCTACAACGACCTGGAACGCTACTCCCTGGCCAGCCCCGCGGTCATGCGCAAAAACCGGTTCACAGGTGAATGGAGCCAGGGCGGCAACAGGAACATCTTCCATACTTACAACCCGGAAGGTTACTGGTACGCCCAGGACCGCTGGGAATATGAAGGCATGGTTGTGAATTATGGTTTGCGTTGGGACATGTTTTCTCCCGGCACCGCTGCTGCCATCGAACTTGCCAACGAAGACGTCGACGCCAACGTACTTAAATACAAGACGGCTTTCCAACCTCGTCTGGGTTTTGCCTTCCCCATTACTGAACGCGACGGTTTCTACTTTCACTATGGTCGTTTTGTTCAGTTCCCGAGCCGTGAGTTTCTGTTTGCCAGCCAGGATCCGGTGGGTAACGCTGGTATTCTGGGTAACCCGAACCTGGATCCTGAAACAACGGTTCAGTACTCGGCGGGTATCAAGCATCAGTTTACCGATCATATTGCTGGACAGTTTTCGCTTTACAGCAAGGATATCTATGATCTGATCGCTTCTACCACGGTGACTGATGCGAGCACCGGTAATACCCTGGCCCGTTATATCAACAAGGCTTACGCTTCGGCCCGGGGTGTTGAAATGACCCTGGACAAGAGATATAGTGACCACTACCAGTTCCGCCTGGCTTATACCTATTCCTTCGCCGACGGCGTTGCTTCCAGCACCGCTTTTGGTGCCAGCCCTGAGGGCCTGGAATTCCTGCCCAACCAGGAATTGCCTTTGGATTGGGATCAGCGTCATACCCTGAATCTCATGTTCCTACTGGCAGAACCGGGTGTTTGGTCATCGTCCTTTACATTTTCATACGGAAGTGGTTTTCCCTGGACTCCCAACGACCGTTTCGCCAAACGGCAGGATCCTTTGGTGGAGAACAGCAATCGTTTGCCGCCAACATATTCACTTGATATTCAGCTTGAACGGAACATCAACTTTTACGGGAAAAGGCTTTCGCTGCAACTTCAAGCCTTCAATCTGCTTAACCAGGATGTGGTTATCAGTCCTGGTGGTGGCGGCATCAATCCCGGCATGATTAATGGGGCACGTTACGCAGGCATGTCCTACCTGACGGAAACCGGCAAGTACGGCGCTGCACTGTTGCAAGACGCTGATGGTGACGGTGAAGACGAATTTATTCCCATAGTGGACCCCAGAACCTTCGGTCAGCATCGCCTGTTCCGTATTGGTATTGGGTATTACTTCTAGGGGCACTGCACAGGAATTGCGACTGGAATCGCAGTCCTGCTGAAAGGATGGCAATGATCGGCACCATCATGAAATTGGGTAAGGGATTCGGGAGCAAGGCGTTTTGGGCCGACCCCGGCATCATCCTGCTGCTCATGGTATGTGTGGCGCTGCCGGCATCGGCTCGCATGGACACGCCCAATCCCCTCCTTGAATTGGGATATAACCCTGGTGGCATTTTTGAACTGCAGGGTGATTTCGTCATGAATGTTGGGGAAGTGCAGATTAATATCACCAACTGGGGTCTGATTGGTTCGGCCTTCAGTATTCCCACCACTTTTTCCGATGCACCTTCCTGCCAGTGGCCTGCCGGCAGTGGTGATGAGTACCTTTGGGCCGCCGGTCTTTGGGTTGGCGGGGTGGTTTTGGGGGAACGTCTGGTTTCAACCGGTGGCTTCAGGTCCGAATGGATGCCGCTGGATGAGTTGGAAGCCACCATCTATGAAGCCATCGGAACGAAATTGCTGCGTCCCACCGGAAACGGTCTGGCCAGTGGACGCAGGGCGCCCATGCCAAGTGACGACGACGATGATGATGGTGAAATCGACGAAGAAATCCTCAATGGTTTTGATGACGACGCTGACGGTCTGATAGATGAGGATTTCGGACAGGTCGGCAACCAGATGTTTGTATTGACCAATTACGATAACACGGCCTTGGCCCAGGAATTTTTTCCGGATCATACCCCCATGAACCTGGAAATGGTTCAAACCACTTTCCAGTGGGAGAATGACCAGGTTGATGACTTTGTCGGTTTCGATTACAAAATCACCAACGTTGGTGTGACGGATGTGCAACGGGTTTATGTCGGTTTCTTTGCCGACAGCGATATTGGCCCCCGCAGTGCCGACAGTGTTGCCCTGGATGATATGGCCGGTTCCTGGAGGGGCTTCGTGCGTGGTTCTGATGGCGGCTGGGTTCCCGTCGAGGTTGGTTACATGTGGGACAACAACCCTGATGGCCCCTTGGACGGCTATTTCGGCATCCTTTTCCTTGGGCATGATATTGATCCCACCGGCAACAAGGCTCCCACCAAAATCGGTCTGCGGACTTTTCAGAAATTCCAGGGAAGTACCGCTTTTGAACAAGGTGGTGATCCCACCAACGATGACGAGGCCTATCAACTCATGAGCGCCTCTCCTGAGGATTGGGACCAGGATACCATTGATGGTAAGGAAGCCGATTTCCGTTTCCTGGTATCGGCGGGCCCCTTTGATCTTCTTGAACCGGATGATACTTTAAATTTCCAGGTGGGGATGGTTGTCGGCCCAGGTCTTGGCGACTTGTTCGGCGCTCCCGGGTTGCTCAGTAATTGTGCTGAAGCGGCTTTGACATGGTATGGGATTTTCTTGGACTTGATTCCTGATCAACCGCAACACGAAGGCTCTGCCATCGTTGAGGTCGGTGAAAACGGCCGGGAAACCATGCTCTGTCGTGAAGATTTTGATCCCCCGGAAGCATGGGATAACTTCTGGCCTGATTTTGGCGATACCTCCTGCGTCAGCGTGGAATGGCTCCTGTCACAGGAAACGGTCTCTCCTGATGACCAATTTGTCTACCCTCCCGGGACCACCAGGGTTTGCGCCATGTTCAACATGGATAACTGTTTCGAATGCCAGCGCCAACTCGGGTGGGATTGTAATGATTCCTCCATCGAGTTAGGGGTTTGGAATTGCAATGATCCCAATGCAACCAGCAAGCCTGGTTGCACGGGCATTGACGGTGCCGAAACTCAGATTCACTGGTTGGTTGGAATGGCTCCGCCCCCACCAGGTTTGCGGATCTGGTCCGGCGACAGCCGGGTGCATGTCTTCTGGGATGATGATAGTGAAATAACCCCGGATATTCGTCTTCAGGCAGTTGATTTTGAATCATACCGGATCTGGAGAGCCGACAACTGGGATCGTCCTCATGGGTCTTCAGTGATCAATGGCCCTGAAAGTACACTCTGGCAGCTCATCAACGAATTTGACCTTGTGAATAACTACGTGGTTTATCGTGATGCTGGTGGTGTGACTATCATGGATACCATTCCCCTGGGAGCCAATACGGGGCTTGATGTCATCGCCTACACACCTCGAGTGCTCAGTGATCCGCTCTTTGACGGACTTGCCGAAGCCATGAATGATGTGGTGATCAATGATCCCACAGGAACGCTTTCAACTCGACCAAATCTGCGTAACTCCTCTGGTGCAATTGTTCCAGCCTTTTCCGGGTTGGCCCGCTGGGAAAGTTATCCTGATGTTTTGGATACCTTCTTCGCTGTCGCTTACCGTGCTGAAGATTTGGCCAATGGCGTAGTTGAAAAACACAGCACCAGATATTACGAGTATATTGATGATGAGATTCACAACGGGTTCTTGTACTTCTACTCGGTCACCGCCACTGATCATGCTTTATTGCCTTCCAACAACGATTTTGATATCACTCTTCCGGTGGGCCCGGGCCTCGGTGGTGATCCCGGCTCATCATTTGCCAACACTACTCCTGGTACTGAATCTCAAACGGCTGAAGACCGGGCTGCAAACGGGGCGAATATTTATGTCTTCCCCAACCCAGCCACCCGGGATGCCCTGGCTGAATACCAGGAAATGGCCCCAAGCGGAGATGACCCCACCGGTGTCAGGATTACTTTTACCAATCTTCCGGATGCCAACAATACGATTCAGATTTTCACCGTCAGTGGCGATTTGGTGCAGACCATTCCTCACAATGGCCTAGGCGGGGTCGGACATATCAGTTGGAATCTGATGAGCAGGAATGGGCAGGAAATTGTCAGTGGGGTGTACTTGTACACAGTTCAGAGTGACGACAGCGCATTTGACGATTTTATCGGCAAATTCGTTGTCGTAAGATAGTCATTGTTTAGGGGCAGGTTTTGTGTCAACTCCGTCTTCTGGACGGATCTGGAGGTTTCCATGAAGCGCATCGCGATTATGCTGACCATTTTGTTGGTTTTGCCAACGGCGGCCAATGCGGCCGGTTTTGCCAAGGTCGGCACTTTTGGCGGTCAATTCCTTAAGATAGGGGTGAGCGCCCGAGCAACTGGTATGGGGTCCGCCTTCACCGGTGTTGCTGACGATGCCACTGCGGTGTTCTATAATGCCGGTGGCCTGGTCAACGTTCTGGGGAATGAAGTATCACTCAACCATGTGGTATGGGCTGCTGATACCAAATTGAGCACCGCTGTTGTGGCGTTCAACCCTCGTACCATTCCTGGGACCTTTGCCTTCTCGGTGCGTTCTTTCTGGATGGATCCCCAATTGGAGCGGACGGCTTATAATCCTGAAGGTACCGGCCGTACTTTCGATGCGGGTTCCACTTCCTTTGGCTTGAGCTATGCCAGGTTCTTTACTGACAAGTTTTCAGCCGGAGTAACTTTGAACTATCTGCATATGGGTTTGGCTGAGTCTGCCGTCAACACCGGGTCCTTCGATTTCGGTATCATGTATCGAATTGGCATCAAGGATCTCAAGTTGGGCATGACCATCCAGAATCTTGGTGGAAAGTTCCAATTCGACGAACGCGAATCGAAGCTGCCCATGACCTTCAAGGTCGGGGCAAGTTTCAACGCCTTCAAAAATGAGAATCAGGCATTGCTTGTTGCCCTGGAGTTTGCTCATCCGGCCGATAACCTCGAGCACGCCAATGCCGGGCTGGAATACGCTTTGAACAACATGTTCTTTGTTCGCGGAGGTTATCACATCAATTACGATACCGATGGCTTGGCCTTTGGTTTTGGCGCTGCCATTCCCACCGGCGAAACCACCCGGTTGCAGGCTGATTACAGTGGTGTGGACATGGGCCCCCTCGGACTGGTGCATCGTCTCACTCTGAGTGTCATGTTCTAGTATTGCCCCTGTCGTATTGCTTCGGACACAAAACTTCAGCCGTCCCGTCTTGAACGGGGCGGTTGTTTTTTTTTAGGCCTGGCCAAAATCCATTTAATTCCATACAATAACACAGTCTGCCACTTGCGGGCCCGATCGAGGGGGGTCGGTTCAGCCAATTGAAACAAGGGCTCAAGCATGCCTTTTGCCAGCGTGTATTCTAAAAGATCCCGCGTTCTGTATTTGTCTGTCTTAACAGGCTTGTTCTTTGGCCTTTTTTGGGCTTTTCCCCATGGTGCCCTCGGAGCGTTGGTCAGGACTCTGGAAGGTGGAGGGAATTTTTCCAGCTATTTCGAGGTTCTCAACAGATGGCAGGAAGACGGGACTCTTGATGTCCTGATCCTGGTCGAAGTCCCCAATGCCGATATCTCCTATAAGGTCGAAGAGCGAGGCCTGGTGGGCCGTCTCAGGGTGGAAGTAGAACTGAAGCCCCTGGAGGGCGAGCCCATTCTGGTCAAACGACCCTTCCGCACAGCCTCTCTGGTGGAAGCCGAAGCTCAATCCCGTACTTTGAATCAGGTGTTTGGTGTGATCTTGCACGACGTCCCTGTTCGGGAAGGCCACTTGAGTATCCATGTCTATGATGTGAACCAATACCGGACCGGGATCTGGAACAAATACAAGCGTCGTCTGCGCCGAAGTGAGGCTGCCACCAACTGGTATGCTGAAAAGTCCCCTCGAACTACCAGGGGGGTCGCCCTGGGTGACCCACTCTATCTCTTCCTGGCTCCGCTTAAACAGTGGGAACCATCTCTGCAGGCACACAACCAAACCCGGGGTGGGAGGCTGCACGATTATATGCACCCTTCTCGCCGGTATGGCATTGCCCAGGACAAACTGCAGGTTTTTATTCCAGTCTGGCCCCCTGAAGGTGGTCTCATGGCCCAGGATTCCGAAGCAGGATTTGCGGTTCAAGTCACAAGTCTGGCCATGGATTTTGCGCTGAATGATACGATTACTTTTGACCAGCTGGGCAAATTGGCTTTGGAAGCAGGCAGACCGTCGGGCCTGTTCTACGAACTGGATGTCAATCTATTACCCCAAGGCTCTTATCGTTTGACTGTGGCTCCTCTCAGCGGCCAGGGGCGGGGTCTCTCCAGTGGATTTGATGTTGTCTGGCGACTGGATAGCTTGGGCCGCCATCGTCAAAGGCAAATGGCCGAAGGCCGCTTGGTTTTCCACAATTCAGAACTCACGGAATTTTTGAATTCCAGTCCGGTAGAGCGGGAAGTCATGCTTGACGAATTCTGGGAAAAGTTGAATCCCGATCCGGAAAATCCCGTCAACGAGGTATATTTGGAATTTCAGTTGCGGATGGCATACGTGCAAAGTTTCCTGGGAGGGTTCAACGAACTGGGACCAGTTGATGACCGAGGCCTGGTGATGGTTTTGCTGGGGGCTCCCGACGAAATTCAACGTCATGCCATGCCCATGAATTTTCGGGATCAGGATGATGCGCAAATTAAGGTTTTTCAACGGTTTGCTCCTGATCGGGAAGGCACGACCAGCAAAGGGTCTAGTCCCAAGGGTGGGCAGTCCATTGATCCTTATTCATCGGTTGGTGGTATTCCCATGCCATATTCCGAAAGAGCTTTGGACGTAATAAGGAACCGCGCCAACACTCCGTCTCACAATTTTGCCTTTGTGCTCTGGAAGTACGATCGCAACGGAAGGTCATTGTTTGACAATCGATTTTCCCGCAGTTCCATGGGAGCAAGATTTCTCTTTCTTGATCGCACCGGCAGTGGAGACTATTTCCTGGAATCATCCAACACTGTGCAAGGGGAAGAATAGGATTTTTGCCTGAAAAAACTTGGTCCCGATAAATGCCTTTTGGGGTCCCTTCCGTTGAGTGGTTTTTTCTGCACTTCTACCACGGTGCTTGAATCGATTTTCAATTTTCTGTCTATGTTGATGGAACCAGATTTGGTTGTCCCCTGCCGTAAATCCCCATTTCGCAACAGTTAGACTCTGGTTGAATCTTTGCCGAGGTTATTTCCCCGTCTTTCTGGTAGGAAGCAAATATTGCAGTTGTCTAACCTCTGGTGGAAGTTTGAGGGGATGAGTTGGGCCAATGTGGTGGGGGAGACACGAAACAATTTGGGAACCGTTTCCAAAAGGGTTTGACTAACCCCCCCCTCCTGCACTAATTATATCGGTGCGACTAGAAAAAAAGACCAGGTGAAACCACCCCCCCACTCACGTCCGTGAAAGCAATTGGGGGGGCCCGATGCAGACCGTACGGCTCCCCACCTGCTGTGGACGATCTCAACGGTATCAGCTTTCTACAGGTCCCAATCCTGAAAGGGAGACACTCATAATGGCTCGTCAAGCAAGGGCTCATCAAGGTACATTGAAAAACGCCGGTCTATGGCTCACGGTTCTTGGGCTGTTGGCAATGTTGCTGGTAACTCCGGTTTTGGCCCAGGATGAGGCTGCACCCAACCCAGCCGCAGAAAAATTCAAAAAGATCTCGGCAACCAGTGACTCCCTGGGTTTTGGCTCCACAGCCGCCGATTCCCTTAAGGAAGTCCCTCAAGTGATTGCGCAGATCGAAGGCCTGATGGGCTTTGTCGATCGTTCACCCATTGGGCAAACCGGCGCCGGTGGCTTGTTCGTCAAGGGTGGCACATTTATGTGGTGGCTGCTGTCCGTGGCCCTCGTTGGATTCGTCTTCATCATCGAGCGTGCTTGGACTTTGAGCCGGGCCCGGGTCAATACCCGTCGCCTGATCGGTACCATCATCACCACCTTGCGCAACGACGGCGTGCAGGCCGCTGCTGAAGAATGCCAGAAGGTTCGTGGTCCCATCGCAGCCATTCTGTATTCCGGCCTTCAGAAGTCCGGCAGAGGCCGCGACGCGGTTGAGAAGGCTATTTCCACCGCCGGTACCATTGAGATGTCCTTCCTGGAACGTGGACTGATCTGGATCAGCTCAGTGACCACCATTGCTCCGTTGATTGGCTTTCTTGGCACGGTGTCCGGTATGATCAACGCTTTTGAGGCCATTGCCGCCAGTGAGCAGGTTAACGCCAAGCTCGTGGCCAGTGGTATCTCCGAGGCCCTGATCACCACCGCCACCGGTCTGATTGTCGCTATCCCCGCCACCATTGGTTACAACTACTTCGTCTCTTCCATCGATCGGTTCGTGATCGAGATGGAAGAAACCAGCAGCGAGCTGATCGAAGAGTTGGAACGCCTGAACGGTTAATGCGGGTTCGAATAAACCGGTTTCCTGTTTTGCGAGACCGGAAGGATGGTCCAGATGGGTGTCATGAAGAAAAGAAAAAAGGAGCCCCTCGGCGAGTTGCGCATGGACTCGACTGCCGATGTGGCATTCCTTCTGCTGATCTTCTTCATCGTGACGACGATCTTCGCTGCCGAGCAGGGGTTGACCCTGGTTCTGCCTGGAAAGCAGAAAAAGGATGAAGACACAGTCAAGGTGAAGGAGAGCAACATCGCCACCATTTTCGTGATGGAGGACAACTTCATCACGCTTAACGGCAAACCGGTTGTGATCAACAACATCAAGCAGTCCATTGAAGACAAACTCATGGCAAATCCCAAGCTGGTTGTAGTGTTGAAAATCCACCCTGAAGCCGATTACGGAATGATGGTTGGTTGCCTGGATGAATTGAGGTTGGCCAATGCCAACAAGGTATCACTCAAAACAGCAAAGAAATAGGAAGGAGGCGGGAAATGGATTTAGGACGGTCAACAAAAAAAGATACTTTCATCCCCACCTCATCGATGGGTGACATCGCCTTCCTGCTTCTGATCTTCTTCATGGTTACTACCATTTTCCGGGATGAGACTGGCTTGCCTGTGGAACTGCCGAGAGCAGAGGCCGGCGAAGAAGTGAACCGGGAACTTGTATCGAACATCTACATCAACCGAGTTGGGCAGATCTCTATCGATGATCGTCTGGTGCAGGTCAAGCACATTAAAGACATCATGGGAACCAAGATCGCCGATAATCCCCAGTTGATTGTGGCTTTTAAAACTGATAGCTATGCTGACTACGGCACAGTGAGCGACGTGATGGAGGAGTTGAAGGAGGTCAACGCAGTACGCGTTTTCTTCAACAACGACATCGAAAGTTCGCCCGGTCATAAATACTAGGAGCGACATGAGCACCGCCCCGTTGAACAACGAAGTCAGAACCTCAGCCAACGATCTGTTTAAGGCGCAGTACAACAAGTATCTGCGTTGGGCCACTCTGGCTGCCGTTTTGCTGACTCTGATTGGATTTCTGGTTTCGCCCACTTACGTGCCCAACCCTTACAAGTTGAGGCAGGAAGAGTTCGAATCGGTGGATATTGAGGATCAGGAAATTATCGACATTCCACCTCCTCCTAAGGATGCTCCGCCGCCTCCCAAGGTGATTGAGGCTGCCCCGGATGACGAAGTGGCTGACGACGTGGAAATCGCTGATACATTGATGGATCTGGATGCAGCCATCAGCAGTTCCATGCCTTCGTTCGATTTGGGGGGGGATACTGGTTTTGTGGCCAGTTCGGAGAATCCCCGGATCATCCAGTGGGCCAAACCGAATTATCCCGAAATAGCCCGGCGAGCCCAGATTGAAGGGACCGTCATCGTAAAGGTGCTGGTGGGACCCGATGGCAGTGTAAAAGACGCCCAGATTTTGCAGGGAGTCAATCCCATGTTGAACAAGGCAGCACTGGCTGCGGCCCGCAAATGCAAGTTCATTCCTGGCAAGCAGCGGAATATTCCGGTGAAGGCCTGGATGGCTCTTCCTTTTGCCTTCCGGTTGCATTAGATTTTTTGGAGTCAATGGGAACCTGAACACCCGTGGCCGCGTCTTTATGGATGCGGCCATTTTTTGTGGTGGTTTTTGCCGGTCCATTTGTTTTGTCTTGCAATTATCCGATTTTTTTGCGCAACCGAGTCCGGGAAAATTCGTAAGGAGTGTTTCGGGCTTGTTGCGACATATTTAGCGTGACAGAATCCACCATCATGTTCAATGATGATCCGGTGTTTCCAAACAGCGGAATCAAATCTAACCCCCAGGGGAGTAGTGGAATGTTTCAAGTGAGCAAGCAAGGTATTTTTGTATTGGTCTTTCTGGTTGTTTCGCTTTCTGCCTCTGTCTCGGTAGCCCAGGAGAGTGCTGCTGCAGACAGCGACCTGCCGGTGTTATCCCTCGACCAATGTCTCCAACTTGCTCTGCGGGGAAACCCATCGTTGATGATCTCCAACGAGCGCCAGTTTATCGCTGCGAAATCAGTGACCGAAGCCTACGGTGCCTTCTTGCCCGACTTGGCCCTGACCCGGGATTGGGGGAAATCCGAGCGTACGGATTTTGACGCCGATGTTTTTGCGCCCGGCAGTTTCCCCATGATCGACAGTGGGGGCGATACCCTCTGGTTCACCACCTCGTTCCCCACTGGCGAAACCCGCGATGAAACCATCAATACCAAGTATGGTAACTGGGGTGGCGCGGTCAATTTGAACATCTTCAATGGTTTTTCCAAGTTCAGTTCCTTAAGCTCCGCTAAAAGCCAGTTGAAAGCCAGTAAGGCCTCGACCGGGTACACCCGGGAACTGGTCATCGAAGAGGTCACCACGGCCTATTTCAATTTGCTGCGTTATCAACGTTTGCTGCAAGTGGCTATTGAAACCCGCGACCAGGCGGCCCAGGAACTGGAACGCACCGAAACCTATTTCCGTTTGGGCAGCACGGCCAAAAGCGACGTTCTGCAGCAGAAGGTCCGATTGGGCAATACCAAATTGGACGTGGT
Organism: Candidatus Krumholzibacteriota bacterium; assembly: GCA_024275485.1. Taxonomy (GTDB): domain Bacteria; phylum Krumholzibacteriota; class Krumholzibacteriia; order LZORAL124-64-63; family LZORAL124-64-63; genus LZORAL124-64-63. The sequence goes on from JAJRZA010000009.1 coordinate 82,883, forward strand.
GATTGCCGACAACAATGTAAAAAAAGCCTTCAACAACTTGGCATTTTCCATGAATCGTCCTCTGGCGGTGGCTTTTGCCGTGGACCCCAGCGTTCTGGACACCGACTATGCCATGGAACCAGTATCAACCCTTTACGCCCAGGCCCTGACCAACAGGCTTGACCTGGTCAGCAGTCAATACACCCTTGATTCCCGGAAAAGCGACGTAACTACGGCCACGGCCAATCTATACCCGAGTCTGAATCTTTTTGGCCGTTACAATCGCAGTGACAACGAATCCCCTTTCAAATTTGGTTCCCAGGTCAGCGAGTCGACCACTTTTGGATACAGTGTCAGCTGGAATATCTTCGACCGAATGCGCACTTGGACTGGTCGCAGCCAGGCCAAGGCCAACGCCCGCATTGCTGAATACGAATTGGAGCAGGCCAAGATGAATGTCCAGGTGGAAATCCGCCAGCTTCACGCCACATTGGTTGAGGCGGCCGAAAGAGCGGTTGTGAGCGCGGAGACCATTGTGCAATCGCAGGAAGAGCTTCGACTGGCTCAGGAAAGATTCCGGGTGGGCGCGGGCACGACCCTGGATGTGATCGTGGCTCAGGTCAACCTTGCCAACAGCCGGGGCCAGGAAGTTCAAGCCATGTGCGATTTTCTCATTGCCGAGAGTATGCTGCACCGAGCGGTGGGCAGTGTGCAAGGTGGCGACACCCAGGTGACCAGCCAGTGAGCGTCATCATTGAAGTTCACGATTTACACCGCACCTACCAGGTAGGCCAACAATATGTACATGCCGTGCAGGGCATTGATTTGAGGGTCGGCACCGGGGAGTACGTGGCCATCATGGGATCCAGCGGGTCGGGGAAAAGCACCCTCATGAATATGCTGGGGTGCCTTGATACGCCCACCAGTGGATCATACCAGCTCAATGGAACGGAAGTCAGTTCGTTTACCGACGACGAGCTGGCCGCCATCCGCAATCGTGAAATCGGATTCGTCTTTCAGACCTTTAATCTGTTGGCCCGCAGCAGTGCCGCACAGAATGTGGAACTGCCATTGGTTTATGCCGGTCTCAAAGGCACCGAGCGGCGCCAGAAGGTGGCTGAGGCCATGGCCGCGGTGGGTTTGACCGATCGGGCCAACCATAAACCCAACGAACTTTCTGGCGGCCAGTGTCAAAGGGTTGCCATTGCCCGGGCCTTGGTCAATAACCCATCCCTGATCCTGGCCGATGAACCCACAGGAAACCTGGACTCGGTCACCAGCGAAGAAATCATGGGTATCCTTGATGGGTTGAACCAGCAGGGCCACACCGTTCTCATCGTCACACACGAGGCCGATATTGCGGCCCATTGCCACCGAATCATCCGGCTACACGATGGGGAAATTGTCAGTGATTAAGCAGTTGTGGCAAACGCCTGATTCCCTGTTAAATTTTTTTTGCTGTGGCGCCTGTGGATTTCCGGGGATCGGAGGATGAATTTGACCTTTCTCGACTCTTACCGCCTCGGCGAATATCGATTGCTACAACCAGATAATTCATCTGACCCGTAAACTCGGGCCCAATCCGGACGATGAACAGAGAGTTAATCGAAGGAGGGTTTAATTCCCCGCCCCTTGGGGCGCTCCTGGCTGGTATGCAAAAAATCTAGCGATACCCCGCTGCTTGCGGCGGGTGTGGTTCATTCTCCACTTTCAATGCTCCGGAGTTGCTGAAATTGTATTTTTTCTATTTCTACCCGGTGGGCATCAATGCAAAGAAATGTCGTCAACCAGTGTTGTCCTGGTTCCTGATGGTGTTCATGTTGGTTTCCTTCCTGTGGCTGCAATACTTTCCCCGATTGCTTCCCCTGAACCCTGCCGATCTTGTTTTTTATCCTGGTAGTGGCCGTCCCTGGACTGTGCTGACAGCCATCTTCATGCATGGGGGTTGGCTTCATCTCTTGGGGAATCTCATCTATTTTAATGTCTTTGGACCGGTTCTGGAGAGCAGGGTTGGGTCATTCATGTTTGTGGTCTATTTCCTGGTCATGGGCGTTTTCGGCAATCTCGTTCATGGACTGGCAGCCTCCCAGGGTTGGCTTGGCCAGTACGGAGTAGGGGTTTTGGGAGCCTCCGGGGCCATTGCAGGTTTGTTGGCCTTCAGCCTGGTGCGTTTTCACCATTCACGGGTGGAAATCGCCTGGTGGGTTTTCGCTCCCTTGATGGGACAGAATCGTGCTGGCAGGACAAAAGTCCCCCTGCTGGTGGCGGTCGGGCTGTGGCTCTTGTTGCAGGTGGTGCAATCCCTGGTGGCATCCCAAACCGGAGCCTCGGTTTCCTTTGGTGCACATTTCGGTGGATTTTTCATGGGCCTGATCCTTGCATTGTCCATGGGGCAATGGGGTGAAGGACGGCAGGAGGGACTTCGGGTCAAGGCAATGGAACATTTCAGGCACGGCGCATATCACGCCTCGGTTGGTTACTGGATTGAATACCTTGAAGCGGAATCCGGGGATTTGACGGCAAGGGTGGAGTTGGCCAGGGCCCAGGTCCTGACCGGACAAGCTGTGGACGGAGAGTTGAACTATCGTCGGGCTTTCCAGCAACACATGCACAGAGGTGCGGTGGACAAAGCCCTGCAGGTTTTTCAGGAGGCGGCCAGGGCCGGTCTGGTTTCAGGCTTTGGACCTGATGATCTGGCCCGGGTGGCCCACTACCAGGAAAAGCAATTGGACTATGCCGGGGCAGCCTCCACACATGAGCGACTGTTCAAAACCTATCTACAGCTTAGCGAAGGAAAACGATCACTGGTTCGATTGATCATGCTCCACCGGGGAAAAATTGAGGATCCGGTCGCCCTTCGACATTGGTGCCGGGTTGCGGAAACGGTTTTACCCGATGGCGGTTGGAGGGATTTTCTTGAAAAGGAATTCAGGCTGGAAGGAGGGCTCGGTGCAGCAGGGTCGGAAGATCATCCGAAGAGCCGGCTACCAGGACCCTAAGTGAAGATCCATCGGCACGCAGCCGCCAGTTGTGGCAACCGGAGTCGTCCAGGATTTCTCCCACATGTTTTTGAACTTCCACCCAGGAATCGGGTCGGCCGCCGGCAAAACTGATGCAGGTCAAATCATCTTCCCGGACCACCACCAAGTGTTTGCTGGTATCGGCGGTGGCCAGTTCATCCAAAAGATCCTGAAGAATACCGGTAGGGGCCAAGACTTCCCAACGCAGGGCCGAGTCACTGTGATCGAGCCATTCGGCGATGACGCCGGAGGGGTCGAGCAGGCGCAGGATTTCTTCGCGCCAATGCAGAGCCAATCGGGGTTCGGAAATGTTTAGTCCCAGTCGGGTCACACCTTCTTTGAGAGCCATGGCGAGGGGGCGATAGCGGTTTTCCCGGTCGGCATTCAAGCGATGGCTCTGACGAGATGCTTTGTTACCGACACCACCGATGCTGGTACCCTGCTGCTGGTGAAAGCTGGAGCGAACCTGCAATGGAACCTGGTGCCGCTCGGCGAATTCCACCGCCCGGAGGTGGACAACTCCGCAACCGGTTTCTGCAATGTCGCGCATCTCCTGGTAGCTGAGGTGTTTGTGAAGCCAGGCTTCGGGAACGGCCTTGGGGTCGGCACTGAGAATGCCATCGACGTCCTTGAGGATTTCGCAGCGAACGGCACCTAGAGCGGCGGCCAGGGCCACTGCCGTGGTATCACTGCCGCCTCTGCCAAGGGTGGTGATCTCTTTCTCTTCGCTGACGCCCTGGAAGCCGGCTACCACCACGACCTGACCTTTGTGGAGGGCCTCACACACCCGTTCGGCAGTGACGCGAAGGATGCGGGCGTCGGTGTGGCTGGAATCGGTGATAATGCCGCATTGACTGCCGGTGAAGCTGATGCAGGGGCAGCCTTCATCTTCGAGAATCATCGAAAGAAGGCTCATGGTGATGCGTTCGCCCACCGAGAGTAACATGTCCAGTTCCCGTCTCGAAGGGTGGGCACAGGCCTGCCGGGCCATTTCTTCCAATTCGTTGGTGGTTGTGCCCATGGCGCTGACCACCACCACCAGGGAGTGCCCCTCCTGGCGGGTCAGGGCAATATCCCTGGCCACAGTCCGAATGCGTTGCACATCCGCCAGGCTGGAACCACCGTATTTTCGGACCAGAATGTTGTCTGGGGCGGAGTGCTTGTTGGGGGACAAATCCGAATCCTTTGCTTGTTGGTTCATTTTGTGGGCCTCCGTGGGAGCAACAATACCCCAGGGAGACTTGGGGGACAAGATCAGACGTTGCCCCACGACTGATTCTGAGATACTTTAGAGCTACCTCCCGGTAGGGTAAATCATGTTTAGAGTCAATAATTTGCATGAGGTTCCAGGACAGCGGAAGAATATTGAATCCACCGTGGAGGAAAGTCCGCAACCGGTGGCCCTTGAGGTTCGACGACGCCTGGAAAGGTTTGGAGCAAGTTCCCTGAGCGATGTGGAGCTTCTGGCTCTGATTCTCGGACCTGGTGGAAGCGTTCCATCATTGGAGATTGCATGCAGGATTTGCCGCCGTTGGTCTGATCTGAGTCGTCTGGCCGGCATTCCGGTGGCAGTTTTGGCAAAACAGGCTGGTGTTTCCCATGCCCGGGCACGACGTTTGCTATCCGCCTTGGAGCTGGGTTGGCGAGCTCAAGCGCAAATGGAGGCCTCGGCAGTGGTTGTTCGGCGGCCCGAAGATTTGCACTCCCTTTTGCGGCGTGAATTTCAAGGTCTTGACAGGGAGCGGTTCCTCGCGCTTTATCTCGATACGAGGCATCGTGTTCGAGGGGTTGAGACTGTTTCAGTCGGCACTCTCAATGCATCCCTGGTTCATCCCAGGGAAGTCTTTAAAAGTGCCATCGGTATATCGGCAGCTGCGGTGATTGTAGCGCACAACCATCCCTCGGGGTGCCCCACACCCAGTTCCGATGATTTGGAATTGACCGCCCGACTGGACCGATGCGGTAAGATTTTGGGTATTTCGTTGCTGGACCACCTGGTGGCCGGCGACGTGGAAATTGTCAGTATCCGGGAGTATGGTTGGCCGGCCGTGGTCAAGGATTGATGCGGGCCAGCTTCTGAGAGAAATTTCAGCAGGAATCGTGGAAGGAATCACATATGTTGAAACGCCTGCAGGCTATGTTTACCAACGACATCGCCATTGATCTGGGAACGGCCAATACTCTGGTATATATCAAGGGCAAGGGCATCGTTTTGAACCAACCATCGGTGGTGGCCTTGGACAAGACCACCGGCAAGGTTTATGCGGTTGGTGCCGAAGCCAAGGCGATGCTTGGCAAAACCCCTGATCGTATCGCAGCCATTCGTCCCATGAAGGACGGCGTGATTGCCGATTTTGAAGTCACGGAATTCATGCTCCGTGAGTTCATCAAGATGGCTCAGAAAAAACGTCATTTTATCGCTCCGCGTATTGTTATTTGCGTTCCCAGTGGTATCACCGAGGTGGAGAAGCGGGCCGTGCGCGACAGCGCCAAACACGCTGGTGCCAGGGAAGTTTTCCTGGTTGCCGAACCTATGGCTGCTGCCATTGGTGTGGGCTTGCCCGTTGACCAGCCCAGTGGCAACATGATCATCGATATTGGTGGAGGCACCACTGAAATCGCCGTCATTGCCCTCAATGGCATCGTTTGTGATACCAGCATCCGGGTCGGCGGAGATGAGTTGGATGAAGCCATCGTCAACTACATCAAAAAGAATCATAACCTGCTGATCGGTGACCAGACTGCTGAGAATATCAAAAAGACCATCGGCTCGGCCCACAAATTCGACGAAGAAATCGAGATGGAGGTCAAGGGGCTGTATCAGGTTTCGGGGGTGCCCAAAACCCTGATAATTTCCTCCATGGAAATTCGCGAGGCCCTGCAGGAGCCCATCCAAGCCATTTGCGACGCTTTAAAGCAGAGCTTGGAGCAAACTCCACCCGAGTTGGCAGCAGATATCAAGGATCGTGGTATTGTTGTCACCGGTGGCGGTGCCCTGCTCAAGGGATTGCCCGAGTTGCTGCGCGAACAAACGGACCTGCCCATCAACCTGATGGATGATCCTCTCTTCTGTGTGGTGTTGGGCACGGGTAAAATTCTTGATGATTTTGAGAAATATCGTCCAGTTATCATGCCCGGTGGGCGGAGCTAGTCCATGCTCCGCCGGCCGGCAGAGGTATCCGGCAAGATATCGGTGATGGTTCTCGTCCTCTGCATGAGTCTCTCCATTCTCCTTTTGGCATTGCCAACGGAAAGCCGGATTCGGGTGGCCGATCGCCTTGGTCTGGTGTTGACGTCGCCCTATTGGCAAGCGCGCAATTTTGGTGAGGATGTTGTGCGCACCCGGGATGAAAATGCCTGGTTGCGAGAGCGGGTGGTCGAATTGGAGTTGATGGCCGAAACCAGCGATCGCATGGTCAGGGATGCCGACCGCATGGCCGGTCCCGCTCTTGACCCGGGTTTCGAGGGAGAGCTGGTTCCCTGCCGGGTGGTCATGCGCCAGCGCAGTCGATTCGCCACCATGATCAAGATTCAGAGCCTGGTGCCGGTGGACTGGCAGCCGTGGCAGCCGGTTATCTCCAGCAAGGGATATTTGGGACGTCTGCGCACTGTGATCAGTGTCGATGAAGCCTGGGTTGAGCTGCTTTCGGCCCCCGATTTTGCTTTGGGCGTGGAAATGGACCGCACCGGTCTGCTGGGTGTATTGCATCCCCGGGCCAACCGTTTTGTCCTGGATATGGTTGGTCGGGACGAAGACATCCAGGTGGGTGATTTGGTGATCACATCCGGTATTGCCGAAATCCGCGAGGGTGGACTCAAGGGTCTCGGTGACCGAACCTTGCGGGGGTTCCCTGTGGGTGTTGTGTCCCAGGTTTCTTCTCCCTCGGACATGATTTTCAAGGAAATCGTCGTTCAGCCATCGGCAAAATTCGACTACAACGAGACCGTGTTCGTGGTGGTACCTTTTGGGTCTGACGGACTTATCGAGGGTCCAGAGGTGCGGACACCATGAGATATTTCCTGCGCACCACCCTGATCTGGATCCTGGTGGCCTTTGCGGGCGATACCATGATTTCCCCCATGGTGAGCATCCGGGGAATTTCCCCCGATTTTTCCATCATCGCCCTGGTGATTTTATCGTTGGCAGCCGGCCCCATGCCAGGCACCGTGGGCGGATTCTTTCTGGGGCTTGTGCAGGATCTTTCCAACCCGGCTCTTCTTGGACTGCATGCTCTCTGCAAATGCACTTTGGGGTTCAGTTTGGGTTCCTTGCGCACTCGATTGGTTCACGGACTCCCGGTTGCAGAAGGTGTCGTGGTGGCTCTGGCGGTCTTATTTCATGATCTGGTATTCCTGCTGGTCCAGAGTCGTTTGATTGACGAGGGGTTTTTGCGACCCTTCCTTACCCAAAGTCTGCCGGTGGCTTTGTACTCCGGGATTGCCGGCGTTCTGGTTATTCGTCTGGCTGAACTGTGGGGTATACTGGGGCAGGAGGAATAAATGAACTCCGACAATGACCTGTTGCTTCGCCAGAGGATTTTCCGTTTTGTAATTCTCGCCCTCTTTCTGATTCTGTTGGGAAATCTTTTCTACATGATGGTTTTGCGGCATGGTTTTTACAAAGAGCAGGCCCTTGAAAACCGTCAGGTACGCTTTCCAGTAACGGCACCGCGCGGTCGGATCACCGATCGCTACGGTACCATCCTGGCTGATAATCTTTACATTGCAGACATTACCCTGCCTCGCTCCGCTCTTTTGTCGGATCAACCGGACAGCACCCTGAACCGCCTCATTCGCTGGTTCGAATTGCCACGGGATGAAACTCTTGAGCGTCTGGGGCAACAAAAAGTCAAAGGTCAGCCGCGCCTCACCCTGGTGGCCAACGCATCCATGTCCCGGATCTGCGCAGTGCAGGAAAGGGCACGACAATTGCCCGGAGTGCGGGTGGAGTCGAGGCCTCGGCGACGATATCTTTTTGGCCTCATGCTATCTCATCTGGTTGGGTTTGTCGGTGAAGTGGCTCAGGCGGATTTGGACATCACCGATGGCGGCCAAGGCTATCGACTGGGGGACATGATCGGCAAACAGGGTGTTGAACTGGCTCTGGAGAATCATCTGCGGGGGAGCGACGGCTTGAAGCTCGAAGAAGTCAACGCCTCCAACCGGATTGTGGGCAGGCGCACCATTTGGTTGGATGAAGTGGAACCGGGTGCCGACGTTGCCATGACCATATCCCTACCCCTGCAAACCGCCATGGATCAGGCCATCGGCGATGGCATTGGTTGCGGCGTTGCGATTTCCGTGCGCACCGGCGAAGTTCTGGCTGCATCCAGCAAACCATCCTTCGATTCCAATATGATGACCATGAGCATCAGCTCCGCCCAGTGGAAGGCCCTGATAGACGATCCTGCCAAACCTTTTTTCAACCGTACGGTTCAGGCCACCTATCCACCCGCTTCCATCTACAAAAGCATCACCAGTTTGGCGGCACTTTCGCTGGGCGTCATCGATACCAATTCGGTTCTGGAGCCCTGCCCTGGCGGGATGAATTTCGGCAACCGGTTTTTTCGCTGCTGGAAGCGCGGAGGACACGGTTTGATCGACCACACCGAAGCCATGGTTTTTTCGTGCGATACCTATTATTATCAACTGGGGTTGCTCATGGATATTGACCAGCTGGCTGTGGCGGCCAGATCCTTCGGGCTGGGGCAGCCGGTTTCCGACATATTTCCCTCCGAGTCCAGCGGAAATGTCCCCGACACCAAATATTATGATAAACTTTTTGGTCCGCGAAAGTGGACCAGGGGTGTCTTGCTCAACAACAGCATTGGCCAGGGAGAGATCCTGGTTACGCCTTTGCAAATGGTTCTGCTGACGGCCCGTATCGCCACCTCCGGGCAGACACCTGATCCCACTTTTGTTTTGAATCCAGGCCGGGAGCATAAAAAACCATCGGCACTGCCCTTCAAGGAATCCCATTTGCAATGGTGCCGCGAAACCATGTGGCAGGTGGTTGGTAGGGGCACTGGCAAGGCAGCCCGCCAGGACAGCTTTTCTGTGGCCGGAAAAACAGGGACGGCCCAGAATCCCCACGGTGAAGACCATGCCTGGTTTATTTGTTTCGCACCGGTAGAGAATCCGGAAGTCGCGGTGGCGATAATCCTGGAGAACGCCGGGCATGGCGGCAGCGAGGCCGCACCCATTGCCGGCCAGTGGCTGCGTACTTGGTTTGCCAGTGATGACCGCCGGAACCTGGTGGATAAAAGTGGTTCCTATGGGCCGAAAAGGGGGGGGCATCGTGAATTTCCTGATGATGCTGTTTCCTCCCGGCGATAAGAAGATCTTTCTGGCCTGGCTGTTTCTGTGTGTTTTGAGTCTGGCCATCCTTTGGTCTGTTACCGAACCAATCCAGGGTCCATATGAAAAACTCGATCCCGGGGTTTCCAAAGACATTTTCTGGCACCAGGTTGTTTGGTTGTGTATTGGATTTGTTGGTCTATTGGCGGCAGCTCATTTTCCTTTGAGATTTATGGACAACATCGCTGTTCCCGTCTTTTTGTTTTCCCTGTTGCTGTTGGCTCTTACCCTGGCCTTTGGGCCAAAGATTGCAGGGGCACAGCGGTGGCTTGCTTTGGGGCCCATAAGAATCCAGCCGTCGGAGTTGGCCAAAATATCCTATATCTTGGTGATGGCCCATTTGCTGGGGCAAACTGTTGATGGCGGCCGGAAATTTGCGTTTACCATGGGATCTCTTTTGTTGACCCTCTTACCCATGGTTCTGATTCTGCGGGAACCGGATTTGGGCACCAGTCTGGTTTTTCTTGCGGTCTGGGTGGGGCTGGTCTTTTGGTATGGAGTGCCCGGTTTGTTGCTGGTGGGAGCAGCCAGTGCCGCCGCCAGTGCAATCTTCAGCTTTTATTCCGAAACCGTGGCTTCCAGTCCCTGGCCCTGGGCCATTTATCTGCTGGTCCTGCTGGGAGGGTTGTACCTGGCTCGGCTGAATATTTTGTCGGCAGTGGTTTTGCTGCTGGCCAACATCATGACCGGCATCGGCATTCCCTTTTTCTGGGACAAAATGAAGGGATACCAACAGGAGCGCATTCTCACTTTCTTCGACCCGACGCGTGACGCATTCGGTACTGGCTACCAGGCGATTCAGTCGAAGGTGGCCATCGGTACCGGTGGCTTGTTTGGTACCCATTACTTGCAGGGAACTCAAAAGGGTCTGGCTTTTTTACCCGAGCGGCACACGGATTTTATTTTCTCGGTGGTGGGCGAGGAGTTGGGCCTGTTTGGTGCCACGGTTCTGCTCATGCTCTTTCTGATTCTGATCTGGCAGGGAATCCATCATGCTTCCGTGGCCCGTCAGCCTTTTGCCAGGTTTGTGGCTGTTGGGGTGGTTTCCTATTTTGTTTTCCATGTGGTGACCAATGTGGCCATCACCACAGGGCTGTTGCCGGTGACGGGGTTGCCTTTGCCCCTGATCAGCTACGGCGGGTCCAATTTGTTGACCAGTTCCATTCTGGTAGGGTTGTTGCTGAACGTCAGCGCACGTACTTTTAACGACTGAAAAACAAGATTTCAGTCCAAGGAGTTTCCGCATGTTTCCGGTTATTTTTGGGTTCATCAAGAGCTATGGCTTGTTGCTGGCCGTCAGTTTCATTCTGGGCATGTGGCTGAGTGTCCGTCGGGGCAAAAGGTACAACCTGCCGGCTGATACCATCGTGGATCTGGTGTTCGGGGTCCTGGTCTCCAGCATTGTCGGAGTCAGGCTGTTCTACGTGCTGACCCATCTGGGGGAGTTCCATCCCTGGTACCGGGCCTTCTACATCTGGGATGGCGGTCTGACGCTTTACGGAGGCATCGCGTTGTCCATCGTTACGGTGTGGTGGATGACTCGTCAGCGGGAAATTCCTTTTTTGGTGATGGCTGATATTTTTTCCCCGGGTGTGATACTGGGCATCGCCATCACCCGTCTTGGCTGTTTCATGGCTGGTTGCTGTTATGGCCAGCCAACTGCTGGCGCCTGTGGGGTCATCTTTCCTGCCGGTGCTCCTGCAACCCGTTTCTACGGCGCCGTGGCGGTGCACCCGTCCCAATTATACGGCTCGGCCGGAGGCTGGCTGATCTTTGGGTTGCTTCTGCTGATGGAAAAATGGTCGCGTTTCCGGGGAGCGACCTTTGGGCGTTTCCTGGCTCTTTACGGGATGTCCCGCTTCATTGTTGATTTTTCCCGCTATTACGAACCCACGCAGGTCATGATGTTCGGCTGGAGCAACAACCAGTGGATCAGCGTTGGTTTGATGTTCATCGGAACCCTTCTTCTGGTTCTTGGTGCAAGCGGCAAACTTGGCGGAAAACCGGACGGTGAATGGCAGCTGGAGAAATCCCATGGCTGATGTATTGCAATGGGGTGCCGACGGCTGGTTGCGCGATGGTTTGCCCTGGCAACCAGATGAGCCTTTTTATGCCGTGATGGGAAACCCAATTGCCCACAGCCTTTCTCCCCGGATGCAAAATGCCGGTTTGAAGGAGCGGGAACTCACCCACCATTATTTGCCGCTGCGTATCAATGCAGGTCAGTTGCGACAACTGAAAAACAGTCCTGATGGCAGTTTCTTGGCTGGGTTCAACGTAACGGCTCCACTGAAGGAGGCGGTATCCACCCTGTGCGATGGCCGCACGGATCAGGCCCGGGATTTGGGAGCCGTCAACACAGTGCGGGTGGAAAATGGAAAATGGCTGGGACACAATACCGACAGTGGGGGATGTCTTACGGTGCTCTGTCAGGCCTGGCCCATCGATGAGGTTCCTGACGAGGCAGTGGTGTTGGGCGCTGGTGGATCCGGTCGGGCGGCGGTGGATGCGCTGGTGCGCTGGGAGGTGCCCCGGATCATCGTGCAAAACCGTTCGATTGCCGGCCGGGAACGCATGAGCCGGTGGCTTGCTGCAAGGGGGTTGGCGCAGAGGGTCCTGGTTCAGGAATTACCGACCTCTTCTCCGCCAGTTCCCACTTGTAAAAAAGTTTGGGTATGTTGCCTAGCCGGGGAAGTCAACGTTGGTTCTTTCCTTCCTGATGCAGCTGGTGATGAACCAGCCCTGCTGCTGGATCTGCGCTATGGCAACCAGCGTCCCGCCGAAGAAATCCCTCCCCGTTTTAAATTCAGCGACGGATTGCCTGTGCTTATGATGCAGGGTGGATTGTCCTTTGCCTGGTGGTTTGGTCCCCCAGTACCCTGGCAGGCCATGCGCGCCGCCCTCGACTGATACCACATTCCTCCCGGAATGGCTGGCACCATGATTTGGGGCCGATCTTTACCGGCCAGTTTGCTGGAACTGGTATTACCCGAACGTTGCAGCTTGTGTGGTGCCGTCAAGGGAACCGTGTCCTGGTGCAGCAAGGGGCCGACCTTGCAGGGTTTGAGGCATTGGGATGGTCCGCACCTCTGCGCTGGTTGTCTTTCCAATATGCTGCATGGGCCGGGGGGGGCGCGAGAGTGGGTTTCACCATGTGGGTTTTCCGTTCCGGTTGTGGCGGGTCAGTGGACCAATGCGCAGCTGGTTGAATTGGTGGGGCAGTGGAAATACAAAGGCCTGAGGGGGCTGGTGTGGCCCCTGTCGCAATTGTTGCAGCCTGTTTTGGCGTCGTGTCATTGGATTGAAGTGGACAACAAAATATGGGTGCCTCTGCCACTGCATGGCCGCAGGCAAAGGGAAAGAGGGTTCAATCAGGCCGTCTTGCTGGCAGGTCAATTGGCCTGGGCCTGGGGAGGGCGAGTGCACGATGACCTGGTTGTGCGCAGACGAAGCACTGGTCAACAAGCAAAGCTTGAGTCGGATGGTGAACGGGCCGAAAACCTCCGGGATGCATTTGGACCGGGGAAGGGCATTCAGTCCCTGAATCTCCAAATCAACGCAAACTTGCCCGGGAAGGACCCACCACGGATAATCCTGGTGGATGATCTGGTTACCAGCGGCGCCACGGCTGGATCCTTGATTCAGTTTTTCCAATCCAGGGGGCTTTCGGTGGAGGCCGTTGTGTGCCTGGGAGTTGCTTCTGCCGAGAGAAGGGAAACTCCTGGCTATTGACATGGGGCACAGGTGTTTCTAGTATTGTCGGACGCATTCGATAAAACTCTTCAATCTCCCTGCCAGAGGGAGCCAAAGGTGGTCAAAAAAGATGAACAAAGCAGGACTGGACGGTATCCAGGCCGAAGGAAAGAAAGTATTGATGCGCGTGGACTTCAACGTGCCTTTGGACAGCAGCCGGAACATTACCGACGATACTCGCATCACCGCGGCCCTGCCTTCGATCAAGTTCGTTCTTGCCCAGGGAGGGAGCGTCATCTTGATGAGTCATTTGGGCCGGCCCAAAGGAAAGATCGTTTCGGAAATGACATTGCGTCCGGTGGCTGATCGTTTGGCCGAACTGGTAGATGCCCCGGTCAAATTTGCTATCGACACGGTGGGTCCCGATGCCTCGGAAAAATCCAGCAGGTTGCAGCCGGGGGAAATTTTGTTGCTGGAAAATCTGCGCTTCAATCCTGGTGAGACAACCAATGACGAGGGCTTCGCCGCCGGGTTGGCGCAGCTTGCCGACACCTATGTGAACGACGCTTTTGGAACTGCGCACCGGGCTCATGCATCCACTGTTGGAGTGACAAAACATTTTGCAACCTGCCGGGCAGGTTTTCTCATGGAAAAGGAATTAAAAAATCTTGGCGGTTTGTTGTCCGAACCTCGGCGTCCTTTTGTGGCGATACTGGGTGGAGCAAAAGTTGCGGGCAAGGTGGAAATCATTCTGAATCTTTTGGACCAGGTGGATGTTCTGCTGCTTGGAGGTGGGATGATTTTTACCTTCTTCAAGTCCGCCGGTTTGAACATCGGCAAAAGTTTGTTGGATGAAGGAAGTCTGGAAGTGGTCAAGGAAATCACCCTGAAATCCAAAGACAGTAAAGCCGATTTGATCCTGCCTACGGACTGCACCGTGGCCACGGAATTCAACGACAAGGCCGACCGCAAAGATGTCCTGGTGACGGACATTCCTTCGGACTGGATGGGATTGGATATTGGCCAGGTCAGCACCAGGAGTTATCAGGAAATTGTCCTCAAGGCAAAGACGATTTTCTGGAACGGTCCCATGGGTGTTTTTGAATTGCCTTCCTTTGCGGCTGGAACCCGTGGTATTGCCGAGGCTGTCGCCGAAGCCTCCGACAATGGAGCAATGAGCGTTGTCGGAGGTGGTGACAGTGTGGCTGCCGTCAACCAATTTGGTGTTTCTGACAGAATAGGCCACATCTCCACCGGTGGTGGGGCTTCCCTTGAATTGATGTCTGGAAGGCAATTACCGGGCATTGAAGCCCTTTGCGATGCCTGAAAGCCACTGGGGAATAGTCAATGTAGGAGTTTGACAGGGACAAGGGAGGGTATTAACTTACCCGTCCCTTTGAGGTCCCGCCTGTGTCGGGCCGTTGGTTTTATGTGTTTCATACTTGCTTCGGGAGCGATCGAACATGCTGCACACTCTTTTGGTTATCGTTCACATTCTTGTCTGCATCGTATTAGCCGCTGTGGTTCTGTTGCAGTCAAGCAAAGGCGGCGGTCTCGCTGGTGCTTTCGGCGGCGGTGGGGGTGCTCCTCAGCAGATGCTGGGCTCACGTGGCATGACCTCTCTTTTGCACAAGCTGACCATCTACTTTGCGGTGGCGTTTTTCATGACCAGTTTTCTGCTTTTCATGACCCAGGGAAGTGGCTCTGTGGTTGGCGGCGGCAATGGCGGCAGCGTCATGCAGGAAGCTGCCGAGTCAGGTGAAGTCAACGTTCCGGTGAGCAACCCCATCAACGATGTTGTGGTCCCTGAAGGTTCCGGTTCCACCGATGGAACGGACGACGAAAACTAGACTCATGGGCCCGGGTGGTGAAATTGGTAGACACGCTATCTTGAGGGGGTAGTGACCACAAATCGTGCGGGTTCGAATCCCGCCCCGGGCACCATCAAAAACAAAAGGGAAACTGTTCTTCAAGAGTTTCCCTTTTTTTTATTGACACCTTTTCCAAACAATACAAATAATGTCTCTGCATTCACTGGTTATCTGACGCCAAGTGCATGCGTTCGCAACTTCCAAGACAGGAGGTCTTGCCTGGTGCCCACTGGGTGCGGGAAACAGGTGGACGCAAGGACTCAAACCAAAGTGAGGTCCGGTATGGAGGAGAGACATGCCTTGGTGGCCGCTGGCGCCAAGAAGAAGACCAAGAAAAAGGCAGCCAAGAAAAAGGCAGCCAAGAAAAAGGTAGCCAAGAAAAAGGTAGCCAAGAAAAAGGTGACCAAGAAAAAGGTGACCAAGAAAAAGGTGACCAAGAAAAAGGCAGCCAAGAAAAAGGTAGCCAAGAAAAAGGTGACCAAGAAAAAGGTAGCCAAGAAAAAGGTGACCAAGAAAAAGGTAGCCAAGAAAAAGGTGACCAAGAAAAAGGCAGCCAAGAAAAAGGTGGCCAAGAAAAAGGTAGCCAAGAAAAAGGTAGCCAAGAAAAAGGTAGCCAAGAAAAAGGTAGCCAAGAAAAAGGTAGCCAAGAAAAAGGTAGCCAAGAAAAAGGTAGCCAAGAAAAAGGTAGCCAAGAAAAAG
>JAJRZA010000002.1 GCA_024275485.1 Candidatus Krumholzibacteriota bacterium
GACCGTAGGTTGGCGTTTGATGGTATTTTTTCGGAGCGGATCTTTCGTGATCACATTGTGTTACCGCAACGTTGGTCGGAATACTACGATGGCATGGTCAATACCCGGGCATTGGAGATGAACTGTGAACATGAGTTGAGTTACGCACGGTAGGGGGTTAATGGATGGTTGGGGAACCGGCCAACGATGGAAGGGAGGAACATTTTCGGGGGCACAACTAATTCAGTAACACCAGGTGCAACCGCATTCGAAGTGATGGCAACCGCAAGGGCGGCGTATGTGAACACCGGCGACTGTCCCGGTGTGATCTTTGTCGATGCTTTGCTCGAACTTCCACCGGGAGCGTACCAATTTATTCGAAAAAACTTTTTCTTAAGGGCCAAAATACCCTGATCAGCCATTGGCCCGCCGCGCAGGCGATATCTCAGGGCCAGGATAGGGGTCGCTGATGAATTCTTCCAGGGTGTTGATGTGAACTTCCTGGTCGCTGCTGATCTGCTTGACCAGATCCCCGATGCTGACGATGCCCATCAGGCGTCCTTCAGTCAAAATTGGGACATGACGAATGCGGGCTTCGGTCATGATGCCCATCACGGCATCGATGGTGGCTTCGGGAGTGACATAAATCACTTTTCGGGTCATGACTTTGTGAGCCGGCGTTTCCCTGGCGCTGTGGCCTTCCTTGGCAATAAAACGCAAATAATCACGTTCGCTGATAATTCCCTTAATGGTGTTGTCTTCAACCACCAGGACACTCCCGATGTTCTTGTCGACCATGCGGGTAACCGCATCGAAAAGGGTATCGTTGGGGCTAATCGTATGAACTTCGCTATTTTCACGACTTGCCAGAAGCTCTTGAATGGTCCGCATGCAGGTCCTCCTCAAAATGAAATCTAGTTACCAATAGGGCGACAATTTAAACTCAAAAGCAGGAACTCGCTACCGGTAACACATGGGCAATCTCCCGCTTTGGCATGGTTGGAAGGCCATGTTCACCTCCGTGTTCAGCCCGAAACGGTTCCGCCCGACCTTGCTCCTGTCGGGGGAAGCAGTGTATCTTCTGAGTTGGGCTGCACTCGGTAGACTGTTTGATATCATGATTTCCGATGCTCCCCGCTGAATACTTTTGTTGGGAGTCATTGGTCCTTTCGGACCGGCGACAGTCCAGGGTTTTTTGGAGCGGGGGTAAGCCCCGATCCTATTGTCTGGTTGGCTGAAACGCCTTCCGGACCGGAAAGGCGCCATGTACCGCGATTTTGAAGACTTGCGCGACAATTGCCCGGTGGAGATCAAGGTCGATATTGCCCTGGATTTTAATCATGACGACCCCGACCAACTGGCGGCCTTCTGGCCTTCCACCCGCGATGGGGAATTCCGTCTCTACCTGACTCAACGAGTTTCTGATTTCTGGGAAAGGGCGGTGCGCTCCCGTGGAGGTGATCGTGTGCCGGAAGACTGCCTGGCCATGATTATCCTTGTGGACAGCTATCAGGACCCGGATATGGGGCACAGCCTGTACCTGGAGTTGCACGCCTATTGCGGCACCGAAGAGGTGGGTGAGCTGACCTGGGATACCTTCGACGATGGGGCGTTGGAGGCTGAGTTCATGAAAGTATTACCCGGCCAGGTGGGCGATCTGGTGGCCCGGATGGCTCCGGTACGGGGGCTTCGCTGTGAGATTGAAATCAGTGAAGTGGCGGAGTTGTAGGCGCCCCGATCCATTGGTGGTTCGGGGCCCATTACCAATCAGGATGTCCTGATGGAATTCCCTGTAGTAATATCATCTTCTTGATTCCACCGCGATTTGCTCCAGCATGACCCGGGTATCGCTGGTGGGAGCCTTGCAGGTGCCGAACTCGCAAACATAGGCGGTGGTTTTCCCGCCGGTGGCCGTCTTTCCTTCCAGGGCCGGAGCAAGTTTGGCCAGTTTTTTGTCGGGTCCGGCACCCGGCACCAGACAGCACACCGCGTTGGCGGGCAGACGAGACATCAGGGCTGTAAACATCTGGTCGGGTTCGCCCGCAATCACTACGCTGTAATATCTGTTGATCACTTTCCGGGCAGCATCACAGGACCAGGCCATTTCGAACCCGGCTCGTCTCAATAGGTCGGATTGGGATCCCAACTGCTGTTTGGCCTCGTCGAGATAGACGGTTTCGCCGGTGATGGCCGTCAAGCGCACCAAGTTGTGCAACATCACGGCATTGCCCGACGGGATGACGCTGTCGAAATTCTCCACCCGACGTCCCAGGGGCGCTTCCGTGCCTTCGGCGGTAAGGTGAAACCCTCCACCGTCACGACCAAACTCATCACGGGCATGATCCACCAGTTCCCGGGCGGTTTTCAGGTAGGTGGTCTTTCCCGACACCTGGTACAATTCCAGCAGGGCATCGGCCAGGAAAGCGTAGTCGTCCAGGATGGCCCGGCCGCTGGTGCGCGATCCGGAGGATGAACGCCACAGAGCGCCGTTCTCGGCTCGATGGTTTATCAGGAGGAAGTCCACGGTCTCTTCCGCCGCCTCCAAAAATT
This sequence comes from Candidatus Krumholzibacteriota bacterium, assembly GCA_024275485.1. Classification (GTDB taxonomy): domain Bacteria; phylum Krumholzibacteriota; class Krumholzibacteriia; order LZORAL124-64-63; family LZORAL124-64-63; genus LZORAL124-64-63. The sequence goes on from JAJRZA010000002.1 coordinate 2,530, forward strand.
CCTTTTGTCCGGTCACGGAGTAGGCCTGGGCCAGTGACGCGATAACCAACCCGTTCCAGGACGTAACTATTTTCCGGTCGAGCCCCGGCGGAGTGCGTTGGTCGCGAACCTTGCGCAAAGCCAAACGGTGCCGATCGAACAGGATGGCCACTTCTTCTTTTGCCATTTCCCGACTTTGGGCAATAGCCTCAAGATCGGTTCGGCGCGTCAGGACGCTTTTCCCTGTGTGTTCGAAATTGCCTTGGGGAGTAATACCCAGGATGTCTGCGAGGGCGGGGCCGTCGGTATCGCCCACAGCGCCGGAAATATTTCTTTCATCCCAAATATAATAGGTGCCTTCTTCACCGCCGCTGTCGGCATCGTAGCTGGCAAAAAAACCGCCTTCATCGCCCCTCATTTCCCGCATCAGGAATTCCAGGACATCGGTTCCGGTGGCCAGAAAATCATCGCGTCCAAACACGGTGCCGGCTTCGAGAAAAAGCCCGGCCAGTTGTCCGTTGTCGTAGAGCATCTTCTCGAAGTGGGGGACGGTCCAGTCCTGGTCCACGGTGTAGCGGTGAAATCCTCCGCCTACATGGTCGTAGATGCCACCACCCTGCATGGCTTCCAGGGTGGCCTCGATCATCTCGCCAAGTTCGTCGTCCCCGGATTGGCGGTACTCATGCAGAAGAAAACGCCAGCGGGCGGGAGTGGGGAATTTCTGTTGTTGCTGGAAACCTGCGTATTGGTGATCGAAACTCTCCTTGGCACGGGCCACCACATCCTGGATGACGGCATTGTCCACATCAAAGTCGCCGCTGACCAGGAGATTGCTCGAAGCAGCGATGCGTTCGGCTACTTTGAGGCCCTGTTGATCCAGTTCGCCCCGTCGAGTGGTGTAAACCTCGACGATTTGTTGCACCAGGCTCATGAAAGGATCGTGGGGGAAATAGGTCCCGCCGTGAAATGGTTTCAAGTCGGGCGTCAGGAATACGGACATGGGCCAGCCGCCGCGCCCGGTCATCATCTGGACTGCTTCCATGTAAACGGAATCCAGGTCGGGGCGCTCTTCACGATCAACCTTGATGCAGATGAAGTGTTCGTTCATGAACAGGGCAACATCGTCTTTTTCAAAGACCTCGTGTTCCATCACATGGCACCAATGGCAGGAAGAATAGCCGATAGATAAAAAAATGGGTTTGTCCTCGGCTTTGGCCCGGTTCAACGCTTCTTCACCCCAGGGATACCAATCGAGTGGATTGTGGGCGTGTTGCTGCAGATACAGGGACGGTTCATTCAAGAGATGATTTCCGTACTGCCGAATGTTATCCGGGGTGCGAGGGCCCTCGAAGGGGATATTCCCCTGCTTGATTTCATCCATCTTACAACCTGTGGGAAAGAGTGAAAAGGTGACCAACAGGGTCAGAAAGGCTAGGCGTTTCATGAGGTCCAATCGGATTGAAGCAATAGAGGACTATTTGGATATGGTAGATGGAATTAGAAGTTCCGCCACTCCTTGGGAAAACCCGGCGGCACGGTTGGAGTAGTCTGAATAGCCCTTTAAGTAGGTTATTTGTAAGTCTATTATAAAGTTCAAAAAAGTCTTCTTTTTTCATTGTCAGGCATTTGTCACGGCATTACTATTTCAATGCGAATTTCAGCTTGTGCCGAGGTGATTGAAATTTTCACCTGATTACCCACTTCCAGTGGGAGGGGCTATAGTCTGCCAAAAAGCATTTGAATAATTTGGCTGATGCCATTTCTCGACGCTAAAGGGGGCGAGTCGCTTGGCTCCGGAAAACCAAGACCTCAATTCGGGTTCGAACCCTGATCCCGACAACACGACCACAGACCGATTTGTTTTTCCCAAGTGGACCAACCAGCTGCGTGAGATTTCAGCGCTGGGTGCCTTGGGTGGGTTGGTTTATGCGGTGGTGTTGATCACGGGTGTGTTCTCCCCGGAAATGTCCGCCATCGGATATGCCCCCGTTCAGCCGGTTGAATACAGCCATGCGTTGCACGCAGGGGAACTGGGCATGGATTGTCGTTATTGCCACACCAGTGTGGAAACCACGGCCAAGGCCAACATTCCGCCCACCGCCACCTGCATGAACTGTCACGCCTATATCAAAACCGAAAGCCCCAAGCTGGAACTGGTGCGTGCCAGTGCGGAGTCGGGTCAGCCCATTGCCTGGGTTCGGGTTCACGACCTGCCTGATTTTGTCTTTTTCAACCATGCGGGACACATCCAGTCCGGAGTTGGTTGCGTCAGTTGTCATGGCCGTGTGGACAACATGAAAGTCGTTGAACAGACAGAGCCCCTGAACATGGGTTGGTGCCTGAGTTGCCATCGGGCTCCCGAAGCCCACCTGCGGCCAAAGGAATTTGTTACGGCCATGCAATGGAAGGCTCCCGGTGATCCGGTTGCTTTCGGCGCCGAGTTGCGCAAAGTGCATGAGATCAACCCGTCAGAAGATTGTACCACCTGTCACCGTTAGGGAAGGTTGCGAATGTCCGGAATGTCCGAGAGCCTGAAGAATGCCCAGAGCGGCAAGAACTACTGGCGAAGCCTGCAGGAGCTGGCGGACACCGATGAGTTCCGCGAACAACTGGATAACGAATTCCCGGGTGGAATCGATGCTCCCGTCAGTGGAATCAGCCGTCGTCGTTTTCTTCAGTTCATGTCCGCATCCATCGCCATGGTCTCTTTGGCGGGTTGTCGCTGGCCCGAAGAAAAGATCATGCCTTACGCTGCCCGTCCCGAGGGAGTCGATCCCGGAACTACTCGTAAGTTTGCCACCACCATGGAGTTGGGTTCTGTGCCTTTGGCTCTGTTGGCCACCAGTTATGATGGGCGGCCCATCAAAATCGACGGCAACCCCTCTTTCAGCCTGAGCCAGGGTGCCACCAACGCCTTTGCCCAGGCAAGCGTTCTCGATCTTTACGATCCCGCCCGAAGCCGAGGTCTCATTCAACGCAGTGGTGGGCGCGAAGCCAACCCGTCCTGGGAAGATTTTCTCGCCGCGGCCAAAACCTGAAGCGTGGCATGAAGAAGACGGCCATACTTACGGAGGTCACCACTTCGCCGGCCGTCTGGTACACCATGGGCCGGTTGGTCGGCAAGGGTGCCAGGATTTATTCCTGGGAAGCGGTGTGCCGGGTCAATGAGATCATGGGGGCCAAGATGGCCTTCGGGACTCCCGCCAAAACCCAACTGGACCTGACCACGGCCCAGGTGATCGTCGATTTCGATGCGAACATGATGCAGGACCATCCCTCCGCTCTACGCAATGCTAGGGAGTTCGCCAGGGGTCGTCGCCCCGAGACGGGCCATATGAACCGGTTGTATTGCTACGAAAACAATTTTTCCGTGACCGGTGGTCAGGCTGATCATCGTTTCCCCACCCCTGCCGGACAGATCGGTGCCGCTGTTTGGGCCCTGGCCGCTGAACTGGTTCTGGGTGAAGGGCTGCCACTGCCGGCGCAGGCAGGGTCCAGTCGTGGCGATCTGGCCAGGTGGCGTCACCATGCAACCGGCGGGAAACATGTGGCTGCTCTGGCCCAGGATCTGATGGCCAATCGTGGCCAAAGCCTGCTTTTGGCTGGTATGCGCCAACCGGCCGAGGTGCACGCCATGGTCTACAACCTGAACCAGGCTTTGGGCAACGCGGGCCGTTCCATCAGTTATCTCCCCATGCAAATGCCCGAGTTCCAGGACATCAGCAAGCTGGTGGACGATCTCAACTCCGGATCCATCGAAACCCTGGTGATGCTGGGCGGCAACCCCGTTTATAACGCTCCTGAGGATCTCAAATTCGGCCAAGCCATGATGAAGGCAGCCAACCGGATTCATCTCAGTGATCAGGACAACGCGACTTCCCGGCAATGCACCTGGCACATTCCCAGGGCCCATTATCTGGAGAGCTGGGGCGACGCCGTGGGCTGGGACGGCACCTACATGGCCGTGCAACCGCTGATTCAACCCCTGTTCGGTGGCAAAACCGCCACTGAAGTATTGTCGGCGTTCAATTCCCGCAAGCCCAAAAACAGTTTCGACAAGGCCCGCTCATCCTTCTCCGTAATGACTGGTGGCTCACCGCGCACTCCCAAAAACGACGGGGCCTTTGAGAAGCGCTGGCGCAAGTTTATTCACGACGGGCATCTGGTCCTTGGTGGCGCAGCCAGTGCCGGGGCGTTGCCTTTGGCCGGCAATAGAATTGCCGCACCGTCCGGTGGACACTCCTTGTCGGTCGACAATCTGGAAATCAGCTTCGCCCTGGATCAGTCAGTGTATGATGGCCGTTTCGCCAACAATGCCTGGTTGCAGGAACTGCCCGATTTCATGACCAAATTGACCTGGGACAACGCGGCCCTGATCAGCCCCGCCACCGCCCTTGAACTCGGAGTGGAACACGGGGATGTTGTGACCATGCAATACCAGGGCAACAGCATGGAGGCGGCTGTTTATGTGATGCCTGGCCATGCCAAGCACTCGGTGACCGTCAATTTGGGTTACGGTTGCGATGAACTGGGTCCCATCGCCAAGGGTGCCGGTTTCAACTTCTACCAGTTGCGAACCTGGGACAACCTGGACATGGGCCAGGGTCTCACAATCAGCAAGACCGGTGGCAAGTACACATTGGCCACCACCCAGGATCACCATGCCATCGACAACGCCGGCGCTGAAGAAATCCAGAAACGTGTGCCCGGTTTGGTGCGCCAGGGAACCCTGGAGGATTACAAGAACCACCCCGAATTCGTGGATCATCTCGGCCTTCACCATCCGCCCCTGGAGTCTCTTTGGAAAGAGCACGAGTATCACGGTTACAAATGGGGCATGGCCATCGATTTGAATGTCTGCAATGGTTGTAATGCCTGCATCCTCGGCTGCCAGAGTGAAAACAATGTGGCGGTGGTGGGCAAGGATGAAGTTGCCCGGGGAAGGGAAATGAGCTGGCTGCGGTTGGATCGTTATTTCCTGGGCGACATGGACGATCCCGAATGCTCCCAGCAACCGGTTGGTTGTGTGCAATGCGAGATGGCTCCCTGCGAGCAGGTTTGTCCCGTGGCCGCCACCATGCACACCGATGAAGGCCTCAACGCCATGGTTTACAACCGCTGCGTTGGAACTCGCTACTGCTCCAACAACTGCCCCTACAAGGTTCGTCGTTTCAACTGGTTCAATAACTTTGAAGACCTCACCGATGTGGAGCGTCTTGTTCTGAACCCGGATGTGACGGTTCGGGCTCGCGGTGTGATGGAGAAATGCAGCTACTGCGTGCAGCGCATTGAAGGGGCCCGGGTCCAGGCGAGGGTGGAAGGCCGCAAGATTCAGGACGGCGACATTACCCCGGCCTGCGCCGAAACCTGTCCAGTGGATGCCATCACTTTCGGCGATCTGAATGATTCCGAAAGCAGGGTCAGCAAGTTGCGCAAGGACAGCCGGGCCTACGACCTGCTCGGGTATCTGAACATCAAACCACGCACGTTTTACATGGCCCGAATTCGTAACCCGAATTCCGCCATAGCTCCGGTCTCCAATGTTGGTGAGCATGGCAATGGGCACGAAGGTGGTCATGAAGAGGCCCAGGGGAATGCCCACGGGTAGATATTCACAGCCATTAGTGCCGGGGAAATAAGATGAAGACGCGTCCACCGGAAAGCCGATGGGGCACGAGGACTTGGAAACATTAGCCATTAGTTCCTGGAACCGGGATTTAACGGAACTGGAGCCCGAAGTATGAAGCCGTCGGTCACCGACCTAAATGACAACACTGTGGACGACCCCACCCAGCCGGTGGAGTTGATTCTGGGAAACCAGGACTTCACGTCGATCACCGAGCAGGTCTCGGATATCGTCCTGGAGCACAAGACACCCAAAGCCTGGTATTTCGCCTTCGCGTTTTTTGCCGGTCTGACCGGCGTCCTGTTCCTGATGATCGCCTACCTGTTCATCACGGGTGTGGGTGTGTGGGGCTTGAACAACCCGGTCAGCTGGGGCTGGGCCATTGTGAATTTCGTGTTCTGGGTCGGAATCGGCCATGCGGGCACGTTGATCTCGGCCATCCTGTTTTTGCTGCGGCAGAAATGGCGCACCAGCATCAACCGTTTTGCAGAAGCCATGACGATTTTCGCCGTGATGTGTGCCGGTATCTTCCCGGGCATTCACGTGGGGCGTGTCTGGGTGGTCTACTGGCTGTTTCCAATCCCCAATTACCAGTCCATGTGGCCCAACTTTCGCAGCCCCTTGTTGTGGGACGTGTTTGCGGTGGGAACCTACGCCCTCGTTTCACTTCTGTTCTGGTACATGGGAATGGTGCCTGATCTGGCAACCTTCCGTGATCGGGCCAAAGGGCGAATTCAGCAAATTGTTTATGGAACTCTTTCATTGGGATGGCGGGGCAGTCATCGCCACTGGCACCGTTACGAAAAGGCCTACCTGCTGCTCGCCGGTTTGGCTACTCCGCTGGTGCTCTCGGTTCACTCCGTGGTGTCATTTGACTTTGCCACCGCGCAGCTGCCCGGTTGGCACACCACCATTTTCCCGCCCTACTTTGTGGCCGGAGCCGTGTTCTCCGGTTTTGCCATGGTGGGGACCATATTGATTCCCGCCCGCCAATGGTTCGGTTTGAAACACATCATCACGGTTCATCACCTTGAGAACATGAACAAGATCATTCTGGCTACCGGTAGCATGGTTGGTTTCGCCTACGCCACCGAGTTCTTCATCGCCTGGTACGGCGGCAATCCCTACGAGAGTTTTGCTTTCGTGAACCGTGCTTTTGGCCCTTATGCCTGGGCCTACTGGATAATGGTCAGTTGCAACGTGATTACTCCCCAGCTGTTCTGGTCCAAGAAAATCCGCACCAATATCGGCATCATGTGGGTCATGTACATTTTTGTGAACATCGGTATGTGGTTCGAGCGCTTCGTAATCACCGTCACTTCGTTGAGTCGCGATTTCCTGCCCTCGTCCTGGGCCTACTACGATCCGACCATCGTCGATATCCTGACCTTCATGGGCAGCTTCGGTCTGTTCTTTACCATGATTCTGCTCTTCATCCGCTTCGCGCCCCTGATTGCCATGGCCGAAGTCAAAACAGTGATGCCAATTGCCGATGCCCATGGTGGCGAACGCCGCTCGGTGGGTGACTATCATGGCGATATACCCCGTGATGATATGAAAGGGGGAGACCACTAATGGCTTCAGAAATGGCTGCAAATATTAAAAAAGGGGCCCTTTACGGCCTGATGGTTGAATTCTCCGATGTACCCGATCTGGTGAAAGCCGTTGAAAAATGTCGTGATCAGGGATTCAAAAACTGGGATGTGCATACGCCGTTCCCGGTGCACGGCATGGATGCCGCCATGGGGCTCAAGGGAACCCAATTGCCATTCTTGATTCTGGCCGGCGGAGCCACTGGCCTGGGGTTGGCCACCTTGATGCAATGGTGGATGAACGCGGTGGATTATCCGTTCATCATTTCGGGTAAGCCTTTGTTCGGCATTCCGGCCAACATACCCATCATGTTCGAACTGACGGTGTTGCTTTCTGCTTTTACCGCTTTTTTCGGCATGTGGACACTCAATGGTTTGCCCCGGCTCTACCATCCCCTGTTCACCAATTTCCGTTTCCGAAGGGCAACCCAGGATCGATTCTTCATTGTTGTTGAAGCAAAGGATCCCAAGTTCCAGCTCGAGAAAACACGCGAATTCCTGGCCTCACTGGGCGGGAATGTGGTGGAAGAAGTCAACGAAAGTGCGGAGGACTGACCGATGCCGCGTCCGATTATCTACGCCCTGCTCGTTCTGGTTGCATTGAGCCTGATTCCCATGGGAATGGTTTACAAATCGATGGCCACGCGGGGGAGAACAGATACCAGGATTCAGGTCGTTTACGACATGGATTCACAGTTCAGCTTCAAGGCCCAGCAGGAGAATCCCTTCTTTGCCGACGGTATGGCCATGCGGGGACAACCTGAAGGCACGGTGGCTCGGGGCTTTCTGCAGGAAAATCCCGTGCTCTTCACCGGCACCACCGATGGCGATACCATGTGGGTTGCCAATTCACCGCTGCCGCTCACCAATGAGGTGATGGACAGAGGGCAGGAACGGTTCAACATCTTCTGCGCCCCCTGTCATGGGGTAAGCGGCAACGGCAATGGTCCGGTGGATGTGCGGGCTGCCGCTTTGGGTGAGGGCACATGGGCTACACCCACGGATTTGGCGAGCCAGCCGGTGGCGGATCAACCCGCGGGCAAAATCTACAATACGATCAAGAACGGAATCCGGAACATGCCGGCCTACGCTGCGCAGATCAGTGCGGAAGACCGTTGGGCCATCGTGTCCTATGTGCGAGCCATTCAGGCCTCGCGCAATTTGAACATCGACGACCTCCCTGAGGGCGTCCAGCAGGATGTTCGGCAAAAAGTCGGGCAATAACTGCAATAACTATCCTGCGCCGATATCTGATTGTCGGCCAGCATGGGGAGAATGACTTGGCTCATCACGTTCCCAGCCTTGACGATACCAATACCACTTTGGATGGTCTTGGCTCGAAGATGTTCACCATCAGTGCAATCATCGGTGTGGTCGGTCTGGCCGCCACCGTCGGCCTGGGTGCTGCCGAAGGCGACGGCTTCCGTCATTTCGGTTTCAGTTATCTGGTGAATTTCGCCTTTTTCCTGGCTATCAGTCTCGGGGCCTTGATTTTCCTGCCCATCAATTATCTGACCAAGGCCAGCTGGAGCATTGTGGTGCGCCGCATGGTCGAAGTCGTTGCCGCGGCCATGCCCATCCTGGCTGTACTGGCCATTCCCGTCATCTTCCTGGCGGGACAGGTTTATGGCTGGGCAACACCCGAAGCACGGGTCAGTCCTGCTTTGGCCCACAAGGCGGCCTTCCTCAGCAAAAACGCCTTCATCATGCGATGGATTTTCTACTTCGTCATCTGGACGGGGATGAGTTGGTTCTTCTGGCGCAACAGCGTCAAACAGGATGCCGACGGCGATCTGAAGTTGACCCGCCGCCTGGAGAACTACAGCGGATTCTTCCTGATGGTCAGCGCCTTGAGCATTGCCCTGGCAGCTTTTGATTTGCTGATGAGTTTGGACTACGTCTGGTTCAGCACCATGTTCGGCGTGTATTATTGGGCGGGGGGATTTGTCACTTTCTTTGCCGTGCTGACCTTGATGACCTTGGGCCTGCAGAACACTGGCCGTCTGACAAAAATCATCAGCCCCGAACACTTGCACGACTATGGCAAGTTGATGTTTGCATTCACGTTCTTCTGGGGCTACATCGCCTTCAGCCAGTACATGCTTTACTGGTATGCCAATGTACCTGAAGAAACCGTATGGTATTTGATCCGCTCGACCAACGGTTGGGGAATCGTGGGTTTTGTGACCCTGTTCGCAACATTCTGCCTGCCTTTCCTTGGATTGATTTCCCGGTATGCCAAGCGCAGTCGCAAAATCCTCGCCTTCTGGGCGGTTTGGATCATCATTGCCCAGTGGATCAACCTGTACTGGGTTGTGATGCCGGAATTCAGCGAAACCTTTACCATCGGCATCATGGACCTGACGGGGTTCCTGGGCGTCGGTGGGATCTGGATGGCTGGTATAGTCAAACTTGCCATGGGAGCCTCCCTGGTGCCGGTCAAAGACCCGCGCCTGGAAGATAGCCTGCGCTTCGAGAACGCTTAGATCATTTGAAAATGCGACCTGATCAGGAGATGACCATGGCTGAAGCCGCAAAGAAGAACAATTCAGGGTTCAACACACCGGCAGTGGTGATGAGCACTCTCGCGGTCCTGCTCTTCGTCTACGCCCTCTCACTGTTTTTGCAGGGCGGATTCAACAAAGCCTATGACCTGGAATACCAGGCCAAGGTGTTGAACACCGAAGGGAGAGCGACCGCCGAAGCATTGGCTAAGCAGCAGGCGATTCTGGATGCAGGATATCGCTGGGTGGATAAAGCAGGTGGCAGGGTTGGTTTGCCCATAGAGGACGCCAAAGCCCTGGTGGTGAACCGGGTCCGGTAAACGACTCGGGTTTGAACCCAAACGACCAGTTGATGAATTGATGACCAGTTTCCAGGCTGATGACCAGACCGGTTGCCGGAATACGGCGGCCCGAAAGGAATCATGATTTTGAGTGGAGCAATACCTTTCGTGGGAGCGGGCAAGATGTCCGCATGGTTCCCCCCGGATGCCTCCTTTCTCGCCAGTGAGATGGACAGGGCCTTTTTCGGCATCTACGTGGCTGCGGCTTTTGCCGTGGTGCTTGTTGTCGGTTTGGCATTTGTCTACATCATGCAGTATCGGCGCAAGGATGAGGGCGATAAGGCGTTTCCAACCGGGAAGGCCAATATCCTCTTCCAGACCATTTGGGTGCTGGCGGCGGTGGGATTGGCGGTTTATGCCTTCGGCCTGGATTTCTGTGGTTACATGGACCGGCAGGTGGCACCGGGTAATGCCCTGCAAATCCAGGTTACCGCGCGTCAGTGGGACTTCGATTTTGCCTATCCCAACGGCTATGTCGCAGATACCCTGCATGTGGTGGTGGGGCAGCCCGTTCAGTTGAACATTCATTCCGAAGACGTGATTCATTCCCTGACCATCCCCGCCCTGCGTCTGAATCAGGCTGCATTGCCGGGACAGCAGACCACCGCCTGGTTTCAAGCCGATCGTCCCGATACCTATGATGTACGAAGTAATATTTACAGTGGTGATGGTTTCCCCGAGATGCAAACAGCCTTGGTAACCCACACCGCCGCTGATTACAAGGCATGGATGGCTACGGTCACGGATATCTTTGCCGGCAAAACCATGGAAGAAGTGGGCGAGTTGCTCTACAACAAGCAAGGTTGCAAGGCTTGTCACAGCCTCGATGGGAGCAAACTGGTTGGGCCTTCATTCAAGGATCTCTACGGAAATACTTTCGATACCAAGGAAGGTGTCCGGATTGTGGCCGACGACGCCTACATCAAGGAATCGATTCTCACTCCCAACGTTTCGGTCATCGCCGGGTTCGAGCCCGTCATGACGCCTTACGCCGGGAAGCTGGACGACAAGGAAATCGAGGCCATCACCGCCTGGTTGAAGAGCATGTCCCAATTTGGCCAGCAGGAGGGCAATTAAATGAGTAGCAGCACCACTTATCTCGCTGACGGCGAGGGCCTGGGCGGCTGGTTCTCCACCTTCGATCACAAGAAGATCGCCTGGATGTTTCTGGGCTGGACCATGGGTTTGTTCCTCTGCGGAGGAATACTGGCCGGATATTTCAAGCTGATGTCCTTTTTGGGCATGGATGTGGATCAGGCGACCTTGGACCGGATGCTCACCTACCACGGTGTCATCATGGTTTTTATGTTCCTGGTACCGTTGATCCCTTCGGTGTTGGGTTTCTTCCTGTTGCCATTGCAATTGGGAGCCAGGGAGATGGCTCTACCCGGCCTTTCCCGCTTCAGTCTGCGGTTTTATGTTGCGGGTGTCATCCTGATGTTGGCTTCCCTGGTCGTCTGCCCGGTGGGCACGGGTTGGACCTTCGCCACCCCCTATTCCCTGATAGACGGTGGTGCCTTTTTGCTGCTGGCCCTGGGAATGATGTCCATGGCTTTGAGTTGGGTCTCCACGGGAGTCAACTTCCTGATCACCGTGCACCAGAAACGGACTGAAGGCATGGGCTTTTTCGATATGCCTATTCTGGCCTGGTCGCTTTACCTGACAGCTTATGTACTGCTGGCCTCGGGAATTTTGCTGGCCATTGTCATCATGTACCTTGCTGCGGCCGAAGCCACGGGGCGTGGGCTGTTCAGTGGCCTGAACAATCCTCTGGATTGGCAGAACTATTTCTGGTTCATCACCACACCGGCGGCCTTCTTCGCCATCATTCCAGCCATGGGCGTGATCACCGAAGTCATCGCCGGGATCAGTCGCAAGGCCGTGACCGGATACCGCACGGTGGTGGGGTCGCTGATCGCCTTGCTGGCCATCAGCTTTGTCTCCTGGGGTGTGCATCTCACCGGCCAGGGACAGGACGCGGCCCTCAGCTTTACCTTTGCGGTACTCTCGCTGCTGGCGGTGGTGCCGGTGGCCCTGATAGTCTACAGTTGGCTGGCCACCTTGAATCGTGGGGCCATTCTTTGCGGAGCTCCCACCACCTACGTGATAGCCTTTTTGTTGAACGGCGGCATTGGCGCCATGCTGGGGCTTTTCCTGGTGAATATGTCCGTGGGTGACTATCTGGCTGCCACACTGTTCACCACCGCTCATCTGCATTATCTGATGATGGGTGGTGTGATGGGAGCCATGCTGGCCGGGCTTTACTACTGGTGGCCGAAATTCACCGGTCGCCTCTACAACCAAAACCTGGGCCGCCTGGGTGCCGCCTTGTATATGATTGGTCTGAACCTGGCCTTCTTCCCCCAGATTATCATGGGAGCAAAGGGTTTGGCCCAGGGCTCTCACCTGGTTCCGGCTGATTTGGTCGGCCTTCAAAGTCTCTCCCTGACGGGGATGGCCATCCTGGTGTCAGGTCTGTGCATCGCCCTGATCAACCTGTTGACTTCGCTGACCAGCGGACCGGTTGCCCCGGCCAACCCATGGGGCGCCTCCACCTTGGAATGGCAAACGGATTCCCCTCCGCCCGAAGGAAATTTTAAAACTCTCCCGGAAGGGAAGAACCCGTATTTGTGCTAATTTGAATCCTGGTATCATTTGAAACAGGCCTGCTGCGGGATTTCCTGCAGCGGGCTTTTGTTTTGAAGCCAACAACCGCTTATTTCCATAAAATAGACAAGCTTGTCTATTTTTGACGCTAGGCCCCACCATAAGGCTGGGAAGATGAATCTGGTTCCCCATGAATCAGGGCAGGTTTGACCTTGTTTTCAGTTGAAAATCGCCAGTTTTCTGCGATAGTATCCCACTGGACTGTTCTGTTTCAACAGTCACTTGTCTTTTCACTTGGATTCAGGAGGATGCGATGAAGTTCTATTCCAGGCTAGGGGGTGCCTTGCTGCTGGTAGCTTTGGTTAGCATGATGATCAGCAGCTTCGCTTTTGCAGAGTCAAAACTTCAGAAAGTCATGAAGGAACGCGGCTTGACCGAAAAAGACGTTTTGGCCGCCGCCAAGACCTACGTTCCCACAGGTGGCCGCGACGAGTACATCGTCTGCAGTTCCGGTGGCCAGAGTGGTCATGTTATTTTCTACGGAATTCCTTCCATGCGCATTTTGAAGTACGTTGCCGTTTTTACTCCCGAGCCCTGGCAGGGTTACGGTTTTGATGATGAGTCCAAGGCTGTCTTGGCACAGGGTCGCATTCAAGGCAAAGACATCGTTTTTGGTGATACTCACCACCCCGCCTTCTCGGAAACGGACGGCGACTACAACGGCCGGTACGTCTTCATCAATGACAAGGCCAATCCCCGTCTGGCGGTAATTGACCTGCACGACTTCGAGACCAAGCAGATCGTGGCCAACCCCTTCTTCCGGTCCGCTCACGGCGGCTGCTTCGTCACACCGAACACCGAGTACGTCATGGAAGCCAGTCAGTACGCGGCCCCCTACAAGGACGAATTCGTGCCCCTGAATGATTTCAACGACGAATATCGTGGTGGACTGACCTATTGGAAATTCAACATGGATTCCGGGCGTCTCGAACCTGAAAACTCCTTCACCTTCGAAATGCCCCCCTACAGCCAGGATCTTTGTGATGCCGGCAAGGGCCCGAGTTACGGTTGGGGTTTCACCAACTCCTTCTGCACCGAGCGTTATGTTGGTGGGATCGAAAAGGGTCGTCCCCCCTACGAAGCCGGTTGCTCCTCCAAGGACACCGACTTCATGCACGTGACCAACTGGAAAAAGGCCGAGGAACTGGTCAAGGCCGGCAAGGTCACGAAGGTCAACGGGGCTTACCTGATCACCATGGAGCAGGCCATCAAGGAAGAGCTGATGTTCCTGATTCCCGAGCCCAAAAGCCCTCACGGTGTCGATGTCACTCCCGACGGCCTTCATATCCTGGTCGCCGGCAAGTTGGACAGCCACGCCTGGGTCTACAGCTTCGAAAAGATCATGAAAGCCATCAAGGACAAGAACTTTGAGGGCACGGATCCCTACGGTCTGCCAATCATCTCCCTGGATACCGCCCTGGAGCGCTCGGTCAACGTTGGCCTGGGCCCCCTGCACAACCAGTTTGATTCCGTGGATGGCGTGGTCTACACCTCCATTTACGTGGATTCGCAGATCACCAAGTGGAATTACAAGACCGGTAAGATCCTCGACACCCTTCCCATCCATTACAACGTTGGTCACCTCATGACCATGGAAGGTGATACCAAGCACCCCGACGGGAAGTATCTTGTTGCCCTGAACAAGCTGTCCATCGACCGCTTCAACCCGGTTGGACCTCTGCATCCCCAGAACCATCAGCTGATCGATATCAGCGGTGCCCAGATGGAACTGCTGTACGACATGCCGTTGCCTTTGGGCGAGCCCCACTATGCCGTAGCCATCAAGGCCGATAAGCTGCAACCTACTGTTCGCTACAAGACCGGTTGGAACAGTCGTAAGGATGAGAAGAGTCCGTTCCGATGCCGCGCCGGCCGCGAAAAGGTTGTTCGTGAGGGAAACAAGGTCGATATCTACGGAACGCTTATTCGTTCCCACATCACACCCGAGACCATCGAAGTCTACGAGGGTGACACGGTTTCTATTCACCTGACCAACCTCGAGCGGGCCCAGGACGAAGTCCACGGATTTGCCATGTACGGCCACAACGTGCAGCTGTCCATTGAACCCGGCAAGACCGCTTCGGCCACCTTCACGGTGGATAAAGCCGGTGTGTATCCCTACTATTGCACCGAATTCTGCTCGGCGTTGCACCTTGAGATGCAGGGTTACATGCTGGTCATGCCCAAGGGCTACAAGCCTCAGGATGCGGCCATTATCGATGGTGAGAAATATACCAAGGCCGACTACGAAGCCCAGGTTGCCACCAACATTGCCACCCAGGATGTCATCAACCAGGTGGTGGGCTTCATCACCAGCCACAATTACAAGGATTTCCCCATCGTGGTTTCTCTCGTGGAAGATGCCACCGATCAGCTTGGTTTTGCCGAAGAAGCCAAAACCAAATCCGAAGTGGCCGCCGCCGAGGGTGATTTCCAGAACGCCATGCTCTGGGCCAACCAATGGTGGCAGTATCAGGTCAAGACCGCCGACCTTGGTTTGCGGGCCAAGACCCACCTCGAGCAAAATGGTGCCAAAAAGGTTAAGTAATGATGTGATCATTGCTTGATTGTATTATCATGTCAGAGAGTGAGCAAACCACATCAGGTTCCGGGCCCAGCGCCTGGAACCTGATGCCTTGATCTAAAGAATGTTCAGAGAATCTACAGAATGAATCGGAGGTTGTTCAAACATGAAATTTTTCCTGAAAACGACCAACCTTTCCCTGCTTTTGCTGGCCTTGACTACCTTGGCTTCCTGCACTTGCGGTGACCGGGAGGAACGCCAGGCTGCGGCTCGCGAACGTCAGGGCATGATCCTGGCCAATACGGTCGAAGTTGTTCAGGAATCCGAAGGTGCTCGTCTCTATCGTGAGAAAACCTGCAACACCTGCCATGGCCAGAACGGCATCAAGCCTCTTCTGCCCAGTTATCCTGTGATCGCCCAGCAGGGTGAGCAGTACGCCCTTCAGCAAATGTTGGACATCAAGAGCGGTGCTCGGTCCGCGGGGCAGTCAGCTGCCATGAAACCCATCGTCCAGGATGTGACAGACGAAGAATTCGCCATCCTGGCAACATTTATCGCCACGGAACTGGGTCAGGGCAAGGCCATCGGTGGCGGCAATCCCGATGAGAATTCCCCGGGGGGGAAACTTTTCAAATCCAAAACCTGTGTGGCATGCCATGGCAAAGACGGCAAAACACCTATCCTAAAGGCATACCCCAAGATCGCAGGACATGGCGCCGAATATGCCAAGCTGCAAATGCTGGACATCAAACACGGCAAGCGGGACAACAGCAAGGCTGTGCTGGGTATGAAGGGTATCATGCACCTGGTTTCCGAAGAGGAAATCGCTCTGCTGGCTGATTACATTGCTTCGTTGCCCCGGTAATTGCAGTCCAGCCAACGAAATGTTTTTGTTCGTTAGACAGAAATGGGCTTCGTGCGCGAAGCCTGACCAACCCCGAGGAGATGTCATGAAGAAGATCTGGATGATCAACGCCCTATTGGTCATGATTCTGGCCGCTTCGGTCGGCCTGGCCGAAGATCCCGTCTGGAACGCCGAAGGTGGTGAAAAAGAAGAAGCCATGCACCTGGAACCCAATCTGGAAAATGGTCGCGACGTTTATGAAGTATGCGCCGCTTGTCACCTGACCGAAGGTTGGGGCACCAAGGAAGGCACCTTTCCGCAATTGGCCGGGCAGCATGTCCGGGTGGCCATCAAGCAGTTGGCTGATATCCGCGCCTTGAATAGGGATAACCCCACCATGTATCCTTTCGCACTACCAGAAGCCATTGGTGGGCCACAGTCTCTGGCTGATGTCTCAGCTTACATTGCCCAGTTGCCCATGAATCCGGACAACGGCAAAGGTGTGGGAGAAGTTGGCAGCCCTGAGTTCGAAAAAGGCAAAAAGCTTTATGCTGACAACTGCACCGAGTGCCACGGCCTAACTGGTTATGGAATTGAAGAGAAATTCTTCCCCCGCATCCAGGGCCAGCACTACAACTACATGCTGCGTCAGTTCGAGTGGATCCGCGACGGCAAGCGCCGCAACGCCAACCCCGACATGGTCAAGCAGATCGTCGGTTTCAGCGATGAAGACATGCGCAACGTGATCAACTACGTTTCCCGCATTGAGGTGCCCAAAGAAGACCTGGCTCCTTCGGTTGATTGGCTGAACCCGGACTTCGACTAGACATCCCCTGGGCCGGGTTGCCAATGCGCCGACCCGGCCTCTTGGCTTTTTCCATGGAATCAGGCTTTTTCGTCCTTGGTGGAAGAAGGAAGAAGGGTATAGGAATGAACGCGAAAAGCGGCAAAATGATTCTCAGCAGCATACTGATCGTGATGGCGATCGGTTTGCTTTTTCCCATATACAACGCACCTGTTTGGTGGGTCTCCCTTGAGGCGCCACAGTATCCGAAAGAAGCTTTTCCTGACGGTGTCCGCATTCTCTTTCACCTGAATGGAGTTTTCAGCGGCTGCGAAAAAGTGGAGAAAACTGAAATTACCGAAGACGAAGCCCTCGACTGTGTGCACGAAATGGATACCATCAATCATTATGTGGGGATGTATCCCATCGCCTCGGGCGGTCCGGTGGAATTGTTCTTCTCCATCTTTTTGCTGGCCCTGGTCGGGGTCATGTTGTTGGCTTACATGTGCGTGAGGCCCCTCATAAGAACCGGCATCATGGTGGTGGGTTTTGGCGCCCTGGCGGTATTCATGGGCATGTCCTGGTTGGGCAACGACGGCTTGAATCTGCTCAGCAACAATTACCTCAATGGCCGCATCACCGTCATCGGTGAAGAAGCCTCCGATGTGAATGACAAGGCAGCCTCTGCCACCGATGAGCAGCTGGCTTCTCTGAAAGCTGCTTTGGGTGAAGGCGGAGTTGATTTGCCTGAGGGCGTGGATGCCCTGGCGGCTCTGAAGGCTTCCCAGGCCGGTGAAGACGTTGAAGTGGCTGAAATTGACGAATCCGCATCCGCCGATGAATCCGCCCCAACTCAAGACGAAGCACAGTCGGGAAATTCCACCTCCAATATGTCAGGCAAGGATCTTAGCATTGCCTACTTTGAGGAAGCGTTCACCGAGTATCAAAAACGGTTTCCCGATGGGGGCGAAGAATGGAACGGCAGTGGGATTCAATTTCTTCCTTGGCACTATGAAAAGAGCCTTGGCAAGTACTTCCGTGACCAGGCTGTGCTGGCACCAATGGTGGCCAAAATCAAGACTGCCGGGAACATTGTTTTCTGGGGTTTGCTGGTGATCATGGTTTTCCTTGTGGTGATGGCTCGCAAGCCCCAAGGCATCTTCAACTGGACGTTGATTCTGGTTCCCATGGGTCTTCCGGTGTACTTCATCATAGAATACGTGTCCTGGTTGTGGTGGTACGGCCATAACATGAGCACAATGGGGGCTTTCAGCCTCAAGCCTTTCACACCCACCGCCTTTGGTCAGGGTAAAGTCGCCCAGTTCACCACCAACTCGTATCCCGACACCGGGTTCTGGTTGATCGTGTTGTTCGCGGTGCTCCTGGGTGTGGCGGCTTATTTGCGCAAACAGGAACAAGATAGTGCTGAAACCAACCAATAGCCTTCTGCCTGGAATACTTATTCTGGGTTTGTTGATAAGTCTGCCATCGATGGCATCGGCAGGCTTACCGTCTTTTCAGGCACTCGTGGATGCAACCGAAGAAAACGGCACCCTAACACCGGAGGCGGGAACTTACGCCGGCCCGGTTTATATCGATTTTCCCATCACCATCGACGGCTCAGCCGGTGTGACCATCGATGCCCAGGGCAAGGGCTCGGTCGTCTACCTGGAGAGCGATGGCGTCACCCTCAAGAATTTGCGCCTGATCAACTCGGGTAATTCCCACAATGATTTGGATTCCGGCGTCCAGGTGCGCGGCAATTTCAACATCATCAGGGATTGTGAAATCCTCAACTGCCTCTTCGGTATTGATTTGCAGCAGTGCGAATTCTGCATCGTCAAGCGCAACAAGATCAACAGCAAGGACAAGGATCTGGGGCAGCGGGGCGACTCGGTGCGGCTTTGGTACAGCTTCCACAACAAGGTCCAGGACAACGAGTGTTTTGATACCCGTGATATGGTGGTATGGTACAGCTCGAACAATGAAATCACCGGTAACACCGGCAGGAACAGTCGTTACTCCCTGCACTTCATGTATTCCAAATTCAACCTGGTGGAGAACAACAGCTACTTCAACAATACGGTGGGCATTTTTCTGATGTACAGCGACGGTCTTGTGATTCGCAACAACATCATTGCCCACGCGGCGGGGCCCACGGGTATCGGCATCGGCTTCAAGGAAACCAGCGAGTTGATCATCGACGGCAATACGGTGATGTACTGCGCCAGCGGTTTTTATATCGATGTCTCACCCTACCAGCCGGACACCATCAATCATTTCGAAAACAATATTTTGGCCTACAACGGTATCGGTATTCGCTTCCTGAACGATTGGACGGGCAGCTGGTTCATGGACAACCAGTTTATCGACAACCTGACGCAGATTTTTGTGGGAGGCGGCAAGACCGCCAATCGAAACGTCTGGGAAGGCAACTACTGGAGCGACTACACCGGATTCGATCTGGACAAGGACGGGGTGGGCGATACACCCCACGAAATTTATTCCTACGCAGATCGGATTTGGCGCGACAGTCCCTATTGCCAGTTTTTCAAGGGCTCCCCTTTGCTGGAAACCCTGGATTTTCTGGAGCGGCTGGTGCCCTTATCCGAACCGGATCTTCTGATCCGGGACAAGGCGCCGCTAATGCGGAAGGAGGAGGCGAGGACAATCCTGAAATTGGAGTCGGAAAATATTCTGGATCTTTTGTCCTCGGTTGATGATGGGAAACACTGATAAAAAAGCGGCTAAAAAAGCGAACCCCAGAGGACGCCGGGAATTCCTGCGCACCATTGCCATGACAGCCGGTTTGGCCGGCGCGGCCATGCTGGGTCTTGTGCCCGTGGTTCGAGGGTGGGTCAACCGACAACGCCCCCCGGGAGCACTGGCGGAAAAAGAGTTTCTTGCTTCCTGTATCAAGTGTGGCCAGTGCGTTCAGGTGTGTCCTGTGGAAGCCATCCACCTGGCCGATATTGACGATGGTTTTGGTGTGGGCACCCCCTTTATCGACTCGCGTAAACAGGCCTGTGATTTTTCCTGTGACGGTTTGCAGTGTGTTCTGGCCTGTCCCACCGGAGCCCTGACCCACCAAATCAATTATTCTCACCAATCGGATATGGCCACGGCGGTTGTTGTTCGGCCGGACAAGTGTTTGGCCGTGCGTGGCAAAGGTTTCAAAGGATTGGCTCGTGGAGCCGATTTCAAGGGTAAGCTGCGCTTCGACCATATCGATCGCTGGAATCCACAGAATTTGAACGATCACCGATTCGACCTGGAACTGTGCGATCTGTGTGTGCGGCAGTGTCCCATCGAAATCCGCATCTCCCAGTGCGAAGCAGGGAATCCCCCTTCGGGCGATGAAAACCAGTGTCCCCCCCTGCCCGCGATCCGGTTGGTGGAAACAGGTGAATTCGAAGGACGCAAAACCTTTGCGCCCGAAATCCTGGCTGGTTGTGTTGGCTGTGGTGTCTGCGAAATGATCTGTCCGGTGGAACCGGCGGTTATCGTGATGGACAGCAGCGTGCGGGGCGAACCCATCAAGGTTCGTGTCGGAAATGGGGTGACCTCATGAGACTGCTGATTGATTCACTGGCGGTACTTTTTGGTGCTGTACCCCGTCGGGCCGAACCGGAAGAATATTCCGAAGCGGCCAAGGCCCATCATGAGCTTCGCAACCAGAAGCGTACGCCTGAAGAACGGGAACACATCAAGGCCGACCGCCGCCACAAGGCCGCCCAGCCAAAAACCTGGCGTATCCGCCGCTGGATCGTATTAGTAGTGGTCAACCTGATTTTTGTCCTGTCCTACAGGTTTGATGTCCAGTTGGTGGAAGGAGCCTGGACCGGGTCGCGGTTTGTGGGTTTTCACCTGGCCGATTTGAATGCCGCCCTGCAGGTCATGCTGGCTTACAAGCAGGTGCTGATCAATCTGATGATCGGCATCGTCACCATATTTGTGGGTTGGTGGCTGCTAGGTGGCCGCACCTTCTGCTCCTGGGTGTGCCCTTACCATTTGCTGGGGGAGTGGGCGGAAATACTTCACCTGAAATTGGCCAAGAAGGGCTGGGTCAAGCATCATGACTTTGATCGGCGCGGCCGTTTGTGGCTGTGGTTGATCTTTGCCGGGCTCGCTTTTCTAACCGGCTTCACCGTATATGAAACCATCTCCCCCACCGGTATTCTCAGTCGGGCGTTGATTTACGGGCCGGGAGTGGCAATGCTCTGGGTTGTGGCACTCTTGCTGTTCGAGGTTTTCTACTCTCGACGTTTCTGGTGCCGTTATGCCTGTCCCATTGGCCTGACTTACGGTCTGGTCGGCTCCATTTCACCTTTGAAGGTGGTTCACGATGCCAGCAAATGCTTCCACGACGGTGCTTGCCGCGCAGTTTGCATGGTTCCACATGTGCTGGAACCCACACGAAAAGGCCATGCGTTCGAGATGAAAACCGCTCTCGGTGCCGATTGCACCCGCTGCGCCCGCTGTATCGACGCCTGTCCAACCAATGCCCTCGGCTTTCAGTTCAAAGCGATAGGAAAACCCAAGTGATTCGTTTGGAGAACCTGAAAAAATCATTCCGCGGCACCGAGGTGCTCAAGGGATTGGACCTGGAGATCATTCAGGGGGACCGCATTGCCCTGGTGGGCTCCAACGGTGCCGGCAAGACCACCATGATCCGTTGTCTGCTGGGTGAATACACCTATGAAGGCACGATCCTGGTGAACGGCCTGATACCCCGCCAAAACCGGCGCGAAGTGCTCAAACGCATCGGTTTTGTGCCGCAGTTGCCTCCACCGTTGAAGATGACCGTCAGCCAGTTGCTGGATTTTTCATCGCAAATCTGCGACAGCGATCCTCGACGAATGACCGACCTCATCGACCAACTGGGCTTGTCCATGGATGACATGAAGAACCGGCCTTTCAACAAACTCTCCGGTGGTGAAAAACAGAAAATCCTGATCAGCATTGCCCTGGGCCGCGATACCGATCTTTTGGTCCTGGACGAACCTGCGGCCAACCTGGATCCGGCGGCCCGTCAGGTCTTCTTTGCCATGCTGGCCGAGCGTCTTGAAAAAACTTCCATGATCATTTCCAGTCACCGTTTGGATGAAGTGTCGGCGTTGGTCAACCGGGTGGTTGAGATGGACCGTGGGCGCATCGTCCTGAACGACCATGTGGCCGATCGCACCGAAATGGCCAGTGTCCTGGACTGCGAAATCGAGTTGCACGAAGCGGACGCGGCTTTTGCCAAAACCGTGCAGACCTGGGATTTTCAGGCGGCGGAAGATGGTGTGACTTGGCGCGGCAAGGTGGCCGGTCCCGACCGTTTGCGCTTCCTGGGTATGCTGTCGCGCTATACCGGGTTGCTCAAGGGAATCGAAATGAAAGAGAAAAACTGATGCGGTTCTTCAGGATGCAGGGGCTGTTCTTGGTATTGGGGTTTGTTCTGGTGGGGTTTGCCCTGACCGGTTGCTCCCAAAAGCCCAAAACAGGACCGGAAAAAGTTCGCTGGGACCGGGTCATGTGTGAGCGCTGCATCATGGTTGTCAGCGACCACAATTATTCTGCCCAGGTCCGGGGTGGACCCGTCGGGAAAAAGACCAAGGTCTATTTCTTTGACGACCTGGGCTGTGCCGTGTTGTGGCTCGACGTGCAACCGTGGCTCGATGATCCGCGTACGGAAATCTGGGTCACTGATCATTCGGACGGCACCTGGCTCGATGCGGAAAAATGTTATTTCAGCAAGGGCCACATCACACCCATGGACTTCGAGTTGGGTGCCCAAACCAATGCCGATTCCGGGACACTCAATTACCAACAGGCGCAGCAGCACATTCGCACTCGCGAACAGCAGGCTCACTAACGAAGGGTTGGATAGGCCGATGAAACAACTGATGCAACTGGCCCGGGCCGATATTGGTGAATCCCTGCGAGCCCGCTGGTTTCTGGTCTACACCCTGGTTTTTGGCGGGGTGATGGTGGGTCTGTTTATTTCCGGCCTCACCGAATCGCGGGTGATGGGTTTCACGGGCTTGTCCAGATTGCTGGTAACCTACCTGCAGATCACCATGGCCATCCTGCCGATATTCATGCTGATCACCACGGTGCGCTCCGTCGTCGGCGACCGTGAGGCCGGGGTTTTCGAGTACATCCTGTCGCTGCCGGTGAGCATCGGCGCCTGGTATTGGGGCAAGTTGGCGGGACGTTTTCTGGTAGTCTTCTTGCCGGTGTTTGGGGCCATGATATTGGCTGTTGTATTCGGCGTGGTCAAAGGGGTGGCCATTCCCTGGTTCCAGGTTCTGTTTTACACGGGGTTGTTGGCGTCTTTGGCCTGGTGTTTCCTGGGTATCGGCATGTTGATTTCCACCTTGTCGCGCTCCACTGATGTGGCCCAGGGAGGGGCTTTTATTACCTGGCTGGTCCTGTTACTGTTTTTGGATCTTATTTTGTTGGCTGTCTTGATCAAGGAAGGCTTGCCGCCTGAGGGAGCTATTGCCATTTCGCTGGCCAACCCGCTGCAGTCTTTTCGCACCGCTTCGATGCTTTTGTTTGATCCTCAATTGGTTCTTTTGGGACCTTCAGCCTATGTGATTCTGGATAATTTCGGCCGTAGCTGGTATTTGGTTTGGGCCATGGTTTATCCGATTTTTGTCGGGTTGGGGTGTGCCGGGCTGGGGTTCTGGATTTTTAAAAGGGGGGATTATTCCTAGCAGGCGGTTGAAATCAGTTGATGGGCACCGTTGGTGGTTCAAATCCTGATTTTTACTTTCGAACCCTCGGCAATGGGTCTTCAAAAATCATCACCGGTTCGGAAAACGGCACTAGCCTTTCCACAAAATCAATAACCTCCAAGGCAGGCGAACCCCTGAAAAACTTGGTCATGGAGCGATCCATCCAGATCCTGTCCGAGAACAAGAACACCTTGTAGGGCTTGTCGCCAAAACCATCCCCATCCAGGTCGAATCCCACATAATCCTGCCAATAGTTACCGGACCAGTCGTTGCTCAAGGCACTGGTCGGCCCGGTCACCGAAATCTGCTGAAAATTACCGTCGAAGTCGTTGTCGTGAATGATGTGGCCGCCCTTGTCGCCGTAGAAGAACATGGCCACATCGTTGTAGGCGAATTTGTTGCCGCGAATGTAGAGAATGTTCTCGGGAAAAGTGGGTGAGTTGGCCGTCAAACCCACCGCGCAATCCAGAATTTCATTGTACTCGATGCGGGTCTGACTGCTGCCTTTGACGGCTATGGCCGATCCGCTGAGTTTGTCCTGATGCTCGATCCGGTTGTGGTGGATGTACAAGCTATCCGAATAGACACCAACTATGCCGTGCTCGTTGTGGCGCAGAATATTGCCGGAGATTTCCACAGCCGTCGAAAAAATCAATTCCATGCCCATGCGACCGTAGGTGATGCGGTTGCCGACGATGCGGTTGAAGGGCGAGTTGGTCAAAACCATGTCCCGCACCATGTAAATGTTGTTGTCCTCGATGAGGTTTTCGGTGCTGTACCAGAGGCGCACGCTTTCACCGCGCAGAGTCGGTTCGCGGTCGATAAGGGACGATATGGTGTTGTGACGAATGATGTTGCCGTTCCCCTGGGAGATGTGCACGCCAAAAAGAACATTGTCCAGCGTGTTGTTCTCGAAAAGCACATCGTCGGCCTGGATCAGCACTCCGCAGTCGACCTGGTCATGGGATCGTCCCGAGCCGGTGAGACGCAGATTGCGCACTACGACCCCATCGGCGGCGATGGTCAGCACGGAGCCTTCGCCTTGCCCGTTGATGGTTACTTTACCTCCACCATCAAAGACAATTGGTTTGTTGATGACGATGGGGCCGGTATATTCACCAGGCGCCGGGCGAAGAGTATGGCCGTTTGGCGTCAGGTCCACCAGCAGTTGCAGGGCGGTGCCGGCTGTGGTGTTGGTCACCATCAACATAGTGGCAATCAAAACGACCAGAACCAGGTGCACTCGCCTGAATTTCAATCTATTCTACCTCGATTAGGGCCTGGATCATTTCCCGGATGCCGGATTTTTCCATTTCCAGGTGGATCAGGTAATCAGCCCCGTTTATTTCCATCCATTGTTGAAAAGGCAGGGGATGGTCAATAGGCCAGGAAAACTCATCTTCCGAATTTTCTTCTTCCGAAAATTCTTCCCCGATTTCCAGCAATACCTGCCCAATAGCATTCAAATCCCCCACAGTAACCATTTGCATACCTGAGCCGCCCTTTTTCAGGGCTTTCTTCACCCTGGGGTCCACTTGGCCTTTTCCCTTGGCCACATTGCGGACCAATTGTTTCATCAAATCAGGGCTGGATCCACCGCAAGTAAGAATGTAATCGTCCACCTGGGACATATAAATATTTCCGGGAACGAAACGGAACAATCCCATCAGTTCAGAAGCCAGCAGAGGGTCGTCCTGGGGAATGTTCAGACCGGAATCGAACATGTTCTGGATTTCCCCCTCCTGCCAAGTGACAGCCCAGCCCAAAATTTCGTGACCATCTATTTCATCGCCATCAATCCGGGACAAATCGACACCGATGCCAAGATCGTGCAAACCATCGATGATATGGATCAGTCGCTGCCAGTCTTCTTGAACTTCGCCACTGAGAATAAGGTTCTGAAACGAGGAGTTGTCCTTCTCAAAGCGTATGGTCAGGGCCGTGGGCAGGAAGCCCACTTCCATGGCGTTGAGATAATCGGTATACCACAGGGCGTACCGCTCCGCTGTTTCCGAATCCATGGTGGCCATTTCAGAGTGTATCGTGGCCAGGTAATAACCGCTGAGAATATCCATTTGGGCCGATTGGTCCAGGGCAGCTACTACGAGAAGTTCTTCCCCTCCAGGCATGAAACGGGTCAGGTTCAGGGACTCTTCAAACGAAGGCTGGGGTCCGGGCGCAAAGGGGCTGCCCGGTTTGGTGCTGAAAATAAAATCCTTGCCGATGGATTGGTCGTCATGATTCAGGATGATTTCCATGCCCGCAACCGATTCCACCAAGGCCCGGAGCATTCTGACCATGGCCAGGGACTCTTCAACCGAAGTGCTAACATCCAGTCCCGTACCGCCTTGGGCCTGGCTTTCCATGGCGCCGAGTCCCATCTCGATCATACAACCATACGTCTCGACAATGCTCTCCAAATCCAGGGAAGCGGTCAGGAGCCCATCTTTCAACTCTTTGGCCCAGGTTGGTTTTTCGCCTGCCGGTTGCCAATCCGGGTCCGTGCTGACGCCGATGTAGTCACCTTCCCTGACGATGAGGAATTTCTCGAAACCCTCCACGTGGGCCAAGTCCTGGTCCTCATCCTTCATGGGTAGAATCAAGGTGAACAACACCCCTTGATTATCCATGGACGATAGAATTCTCGTGGTGAGCAGAAGTGGCTTGCCGGGATCGATCATGTCTTCAAAACCCAACAGGAGATCCTTTAGAACCGGCAAAAGTGAAACATCTTCCTCACCCATCTCAAGGGGCATGACCTCCAGCCAAAGGCCATCCAGTTCTTCCAGTGAGGAAATACCCAACACCCCATCGGCTTGAACTGGTAAAAGCCGGGTCATATCTTTGGGCATAGGGAAAGTCTGGTCACCGGCCAGTCCGGTGGTTGCGAAAATTACCAGGGCCAAAAGCAGAATCGTGGTTTGAAAAATGCATTTCATGGTGAATCCCCCAAGTTTGATTTCAATGTCCCTCATGGATTAATAATCCGCAGGTTCCGTGAGTTTGTTTTCATCCGGCAAAAGAAACTGTTCGGGCCGCTCTTTCAGCACCGACCGCAACCAGGATTCGGGATATCCCTGTTCCGTAACCCGTCCGTCGGCATCCTTCACATAACCATCGTTGTAGGTGGTCAGGAGGTATTCGCCGAGGTCGCGCCACTTGCGCACCACGTCTTCGGCGTGTTGCACCGAGTAGTCGGTCAAGTAGGCTCGCATCAATTCCGGATCCTTTTTTGCCAACTCCACGGCCGTTTTTTCGATGGCTGGTTGCAGAGCCAGGAATTGCCCTTCCAATTGATCCTGGACGGTTTTGATGTCCGGGCTCATGTACGAGAATTTCAGGGCCGCGAAATTGGAGACGAAGTTGAAAGTCCACCAGGCCGAATCCCAGCTGAACTGGCCCAGGTTGCCGCGGGCGTAGGATTCAGGCACCGCGTCGATGCCGCAATACAAAGGCACATAACAGGTGAACCATGTGTCGTCGAGACCGTACCAGGTCAACCCGCCCACGGCGTCAGGCAGCCATGATCGTGACTGGGTGACCATGGAAAAACCCGTCTGCTGGGTGGAGATGGGACGCTCCCAGGTGTACTGTTTGCCGTCTACATCAAAACCCATGGGGCGCCACCGTGTGGGATTGCCGTAGGGTCCGGCATCTACACCCTTGGACATGTCGTAGTCGGTGCTTTCATAGTGATCGCGCATCAGGTCGAAAATGGCCGGGATGTCGAGCTGGTGGTCGGGCTTGATCCACAGGGGGTAGGGTTCGGCATCGGGAACGCCGCGATGGAAATCCTCCGGGAAATCCTGGGACGGAGCGCAACGCCGGAACAAACTCCACACCCGGGTGGCGGTGTAACGCAATTTTTGCGCGGTGGCGGGATGGAAGGCCTCGCGCCAGTTGAAGTCGTCCATGTCGCCATCGTACCAGGATTTTTTGCGGGCTAAGTCAACCATGTCGGTGCCGCTGTGCAGGCAGTTGTCCTTGTCGTCCCAGTCAAAATTACCGATGCGGCCAAGGTTGGCGTATGCGCTGACGTACCCATCGGGCACGCGCAAGGCCACCCAGTGGGCGCCATCACCGCCGGGGCCGGGGCCCACCATTTCCATGATCCAGGCTTCTTTGGGATCGCCGATGGCGAACGACTCGGCGGTGCTGTTGTAGCCATATTCAGCCACCAGCTCGCCCATCACTTCGATGGCGTGGCGGGCGGATTTTGCCCTCTGAAGCGTTAGTTGCATGAGGTGCCAGTAGCCCAGCAATCCGTCGGGATTGGTCAGCTCCTCGCGACCGCCGGTGGTGGTCTCACCAATGGCGACCTGGTTTTCGTTCATGAGATTGACCACTGCAAAGGTATGGGCCGGCTGTTTGACCTTGCCACGCACTTCGCCGCCCCAGGTTTTGATTTCAAAATAATCATCGGGACCATGATCGGCTGCGGGCGTATGGCGCAGGTGGGGGTGAAATTCCCCGTCGCAGGTGTAGGTGACGATGACCGAGCCGTCGGTCGTGGCCTGGGACGAGGCGATGAAATTGGTGCAGGCCATGGCGGGAGTGGCGAAGAGCAGGGCTGCAACAAGGAGGCGGGTCAGGTGATGGGGCATTTCTGGTCCTTTTCCCGGTTAAAATTGAATTTCGTGCCGACCCCACCATATCATGTTATTATTCCTGCGTAAAATTCAGACACTGTTTTTTTTCGGAGGAAAACCATGATCAAGAGTTTGACCACCAAGACTGTTTTTGCAGCCCTCGTCCTTTTGGCGTTGTTACAACTGTCAGGTTGCGCCAGCGAACCCAACCCTGCCCTGAACCTGGGTGGTATCGATCTGGAAGAAGCCTTCAAGGGTCAGATCAGCAGGGTCCGCCAAATCCTCGGTGGTATCAACAGCATGGATGCGGCGGAAAAAGCCAAACCGGAATTGGAACAGGTCAGCATGAGCATCGACGACCTGATATTCAACTCCCAGAAATTGACCCCCGACGGGCAAACCGCTTTGTCGATACTTGCGCTGAAAGAAGCCTCGGATATGGAGGACCTGATCAGGCAGGTCAACAGTTCGCCGGTCATCTACAGGGCCATTGGCGAGACGATGGAGGAAATCCTGACT
This sequence comes from Candidatus Krumholzibacteriota bacterium, assembly GCA_024275485.1. GTDB lineage: Bacteria > Krumholzibacteriota > Krumholzibacteriia > LZORAL124-64-63 > LZORAL124-64-63 > LZORAL124-64-63. Next base: position 31,227 of record JAJRZA010000002.1, read on the forward strand.
AAAATAAAGCAACTGATCTGATCAGCTTCCATGAGCCGGATTTCAAGATGCCAGGCAATGGTGTTGGGGGGACAAAACCCTCCCTTTTCCTGTTTTCACCTTACCAAACCGTAATCTCCACGCAATCTTGCCGCAACCCTCCATGCCTTACCTTTTCCAACATGAGGTGAAGCCGGACACGCCCGTCGGTCACCACTTCTACGGAAGACCGGCCACCCGGATAACCAAATTCATTAGGTGATCCTATTTCCGGGTGGCTCGTCTCCCGTCAGCTCGAAAAAAATATGAGGAGGATTGAGATGTCATTCACGAGCGTAATGTTGATTGTTGCCGGATTGCTGGTTGTGTCTTCGGCGGTCGTCCTTCTCTCAACTTATACCCTGCGGAGGCTGCGCACAGTGCCCACCCCTCCGGATTTGGATTTGGAGACTCTGAAGCTGTTCCCGGCCGAGACCCGGGCGGGAATCAAGCTGCACAAGGCCTGTTTCAACAACGATCCCGAGGCGGCGAACAATGCCTTGACCATGTGGGCCTGGGCCAGTGGTGAAACATCAGTGGTCAACCAGATGGATCGAAAAATGGAGGGTCTGCGCAGGCCGGAACTGCGTTTGGCCATTGAGGATTTGTGGAAACATCTGGAAACCAAACAGGAGAGACCCTGGTTCGGGGACATTCTGTGGAGCGCTTTTGTAAGCATCTATCCCGAGTTTCAGGAAGTGAAACTCAGCGGTTGAACGTTTGATGTGACCTTGGGAGGGAGCCAGTCTCCCCGTTACGGGGCCCGCGCCGGTTCCCGTGACAACGACTCCTTCCCCAGGTCCGTTTCAGGACCTCGGTCAGGGTTTTTTCCCCCTTCTATCCCTGGCCTTGGTCCTGTGCTAGTCTTTGGCTGACAAATTTGGAAAAAATCAAAACGGCAACAAGAATACTGGAGACGGGATGCACGTCCTGATCATCGAAGACGACAAGCAGGCCGCCGGCTATGTGGCCAAGGGGTTGCGTGAAAGCGGCCACACCGTAACGGTGGCCAACAACGGTGACGACGGATTGATGATGGCTCGAAGCGGCAATTTCGACGTTCTGGTGGTGGATCGCATGTTGCCCGACATGGACGGGCTGGACATCATCAAAAACATTCGCAAGGAGGGCCACCATACTCCGGTCCTCATCCTCAGCGCCCTGTCTGATGTTGGCCACCGCGTGGAAGGTCTGCAGGTCGGCGGCGATGACTACCTCACCAAACCTTTTGCATTTTCCGAACTGCAGGCTCGTCTGGAGGCCCTTGTCCGGCGCGCCAATCCCGAGACCGCGGCCAAGAAATTCAGGGTAGGCGATTTGGAGCTGGACCTTTTGACCAGGGTAGTTCGCCGCGGGGAAACAGCCATTGAACTTCAACCCCGCGAGTTCACCCTCCTGGCCTACCTGATGCAACATGCCGACCAGGTCGTCACCCGCACTATGCTGCTGGAAAATGTCTGGGAGTACAATTTTGATCCGCAAACCAACGTGGTGGATGTCCACATCAGCCGTTTGCGCGGGAAAATCGACAGGGGTTTTGAGACCCAGTTGCTGGAAACGGTGCGCGGTGCCGGTTACCGCCTGGTCAATTCATGAGGCACTTGCCGCGCAGTCGGATTTTTCGATATGGCGTTGCCTACACCGTATTGTTTTTCATTTCGATGCTTCTGGTTCTGGTTTTTCTGTATTCCTTCACCTTCCGTATTTCCGCCGACAAGGTGGAAGAGCGACTGGTCCTTGAATCCCAATGGCTGGGTGAAATATTGGGTGATGGCAGCGAATTCGACATGGTCAGCCGGTTGAATCTCCACATGGCGGATCATCCTGGAAATCAGGGCATTTATTTGCTGCTCAATGGCCAAAACCAGCGACTGGCCGGAAATCTTGATCTCCTACCGGACGCCAAAATCATCCCCGGAGAATTCACTTACTTCATGCACCAGGATCAACCTGATTCAGACGAACCGCCGTTGCATATCGTAGCCACTGCGGTGGAATTATCCAGAGGATGCCATCTCCTGGTGGGGCACAATTATCTGGCTATAGACCAGATCAAAAAAGAATTGGTGCCAGCTGCTGCCTGGGCCCTGGGAATCAGTTTTGTCCTGGGTGTACTGGTGGCCTTCTTCCTGGCCAGGCGTCTGGCCATGCGTTTGGACAAGATAAACCGGACCAGCCGCGCCATCCTCGAAGGCAGCCTCGACTCGCGCATGCAACACACCGGCAGTGGGGACGAATTCGATCACCTGAGCACGAACCTCAATCTAATGCTGGACAGGATTTTTGCCCTGATGGCCAGTGTGCGGGGAGTGACGGACAACATCGCCCACGATTTACGAAGTCCGTTGTCGCGCATGCGCAGCCGAATGGAAGTGGCTCTGCTGGCCGACCGACCCTGCGAAGAATACAAGGATGTCCTGATGGAGACGGTTGAAGATACCGGTCGTCTGCTGGCGACGTTCAATTCCCTGCTGACCATTGCCCGGGTGGAATCGGGTGCGGCCAGGGATGGTTTTTCTGACATTGATATGGGAGCGGTGGTCGCTGATACCGTTGAGTTTTATTTGCCCGTGGTGGAAGAGAATGACCAGACATTGAAGTGGTCCATTGATGAGGATTTGAAGATGAACGGCAACCCGGATTTGCTTGCCCAGGCTCTTGTCAACCTGCTGGACAATGCCGTGAAATATGCTCCCCGAGGAGCCGAGTTGTCGGTAACAGCCAACCGGAATGGCGATTTTATTCGGTTGGAAGTTTCGGACAACGGTTCAGGCATCCCACCCTATTTTCGTGAAAAAGCCCTGCAAAGATTTTCCCGTTTGGATGCAAGTCGTAGCAAACCTGGCCAGGGTTTGGGATTGAGTCTGGTTCAGGTGGTGGCGGAAATCCATGGTGGAATTGTCCGGTTGGAAGATGCTCAACCCGGCCTGCGGGTGGTGATGGAATTGGCACCCGGCTCGAGATCGGACACGGAGCATGCCTGAAATTGGACACCATAATAGAATTCAGATAATCAAGAGGGTTGGGTGCTGATCTGCTGGGGGCCGGCCCACCAAAACCACCTGGGGCAGTTTGCCACCGGGCCGAAAATCAAAGGTGAAAGAGACATGAGAGATCATGATTGATACGCATTGCCATTTGAATATGTCGCCCTTGGCAGCCGGCCTGGAGGGTGTTTTGACCCGAGCGCGAAGCCGGGGAGTATCGAGAATGATAATCCCAGCCTACGATCAGGGATCCTGGTTGGAGATTCTTGAAATTGCCAGCCGACCCGGTCTCCATGCGGCCCTCGGGATTCATCCCTGGGTGGCCGATTCAATTTCCCCCGGGCAAATAAAGGAATCGCTGGCCAAAACCATTGCCGATGCTTCAGTTAAGGTGGTGGCCATCGGGGAAATTGGTCTCGATACAAAAGTCGAATCCTCCAGCCTGTCAATCCAGCTCCCGGTTCTTGTTTCCCAGCTTGAACTGGCGGTTGAACTTGACCTGCCCGTTATTATGCACTGTCGTGGTGCCTTCCATGAACTCCTGGATGCCATCAACCACCATCAGGGTCGGCTGCTAGGAGTGATCCATGCCTTCACCCGCGGCCCCGAGCTGGTGCAACGATTTCATCAGGCGGGTCTTCATTTCGGACTCGGCGGGGGAGTTACGAGGGAAAATTCCAGGCGGGTTCATCGGGGAGCCAGGGTCATTCCGCAAAACCGCCTTCTCCTGGAAACGGATGCACCGTCCATCGGCCTGCAGGGTGTCCGTCCCAAGGAAGCAGAGCCTCAGCATGTGGCTGAGGTAGCTGCAGCCCTGGCAAAGCTGCGGGAGGTGGAACCTGAAACCATCGCCCGGGCCACCACCGAAAACGCCTGTCTATTGTTTGGGTTACCAACAAAATAGATGTCCCGGACAGAAAACCGGAAATATTTGCCAACAAAGGTTCTCTTATCCCTGAAAAAGAAGTAGATTCTAAAAGAATATGTTGATCCCCCCATGGGTAGATGCGTGTCAATTGCTCGTCCCCCTCACAGGAGTGTAAAAAAAATGTCCAATCAATTTGATGGCAATGATCAGGGACCACAGATTCCCGAATTCAAATTGCCCAACGTGAATCTAGGAAAGCTCCGGGTGATCGTTCCTATTGGGATTCTCCTGATTCTGGCTTTGACAAGTTGGTATACCGTGAATGCCGAAGAGACGGGCCTGGTCCTGCGTTTCGGACAATTCGTGCGTGAAACCCCACCAGGTCTGCATTTCAAGATTCCTTTCGGGGTGGAACGGGTTTACAAGGTGGCCATCCAGCGTCAGCACAAGGCCGAATTCGGTTTCCGCACCTTGAGTGCCGGCGTGAAAAGCCAATACTCTACCAAGCCCTATCGCGAAGAAGCGAACATGCTCACCGGCGATCTGAACGCCGCCATGGTGGAATGGGTGGTCCAGTACCGCATCACCGATCCCTTCAAGCATGAATTCCGGGTGCGCAATGTGGATGAAACCTTCCGGGACATGAGCGAGGCTGTCATGCGGCGGGTAGTTGGCGATCGCACCGTCAATGAAGTGCTAACCGTGGGGCGTGCCGAAGTGGCCCACGAAGTTGAGCTGGGGTTGCAGGAACTGTGCGAATCCTATGAAACGGGTATCACCGTTGAACAGGTTGTTTTGCAGGACGTGAACCCGCCCGATGCGGTGAAGCCTTCATTCAACGCAGTGAACGAGGCCCAGCAGGCCAAGGAAACACTCATCAACCAGGCACAATCCGAATACAACCGGGAAATACCCAAGGCCAAGGGGGGGGCCTTGCAAACGATACAGGAAGCCGAAGGTTATGCCCTCGATCGTGTGAACCGAGCCCAGGGTGATGCCTCTCTCTTCAACTCCATTTATTTGGCCTATCGTCTGGCTCCTGAAGTGACCCGCACTCGCATGTATCTGGAGACCATGAATGAGGTCCTGCCCAAGGTGGAAAACAAAATCATCGTCGACAGCGACATCAAGGGAATTTTGCCTTTGCTGAACCTGAACAATGCCAAGGGAGGTAAGTAATATGAAACGCATTTCCATTCCTTTGGTTATTCTGCTGGGACTGTTGCTTCTGAACTCCGTATATGTAGTCAAGGAGACAGACCAGGTCATCATCACCCAGTTCGGTGAACCGGTGGGCGATCCCGTCACAAATCCGGGACTGAACGTCAAGCTGCCCTTCATTCAGAAAGTGCACCGTTTCGACAAGCGATTCCTGGAATGGGATGGTGACCCCAACCAGCTTCCCACCCGGGACAAGCGTTTCATTTGGGTGAACAATTACGCTCGCTGGCGTATCACCGATCCGTTGAAATTCTTCCAGCGCTTGCACAATGAACGTGGTGCACAAACCCGCTTGGACGACATCATCGACGGCGAAACGCGCAACGCCATCGCCAAGTATGATCTGGTGGAATTGGTGCGCGTCACCAACCGTCAGCCCGAGGAAAATGAAGACAAGACCCGTGAAAAACCCGTTGTTCTGGACTCCGTCAAGTGGGGACGCACGTTCATCCAAAAGGAGATCCTGGCCAAATCCCAATCCCGTACCAGTGATCTGGGCATAGAAATCCTGGATGTGGAGTTTAAGCGTATCAACTACGTGAGCGAGGTGCAGCGCAAGGTTTACGAACGCATGATCGCCGAACGCCAACGCATCGCCGACCGTTTCCGAAGCGAGGGAGAGGGCCAGGCTTTCCGCATTCGTGGTGAGAAGGATCGCGAATTGCTACGCATTCGTTCGGAAGCCTATCGCAAGGCCCAGGAGATCAAAGGTAGTGCCGATGCCGAGGCTATCGCGATCTATGCCAAGGCCTACGACAAGTCGGTCGATACCCGATCTTTTTATGAATTCCTCAAAACCATGGAGTCGTACAAGACCGGCCTGGATAGCAAAAGCACGTTGGTGCTTTCTTCGGATTCTGATTTCTATCGGTATCTGAAAGGCAGCGACGGGAATTAGTCAGAAAATTTCTTGCCGGGCCGTCCTTGGGGCGGCCCGGTTTCATTGGGGTATTGAATGAAGAGTGTGGAGAGTTCTGCTAAATGTAGCCATGCCCCTCAAGGGGCATTGTTGTTTTTCCAAGGGATGATGTGGGTGCTGGTTGTGTTTATTGTTGCGGGGGCAACCCTTGTTGCGGGGGCAACCATTTCTGGAACCAGACCCGACTTTGCGGCTCTTGCCGAAAAACATGAGCAACAAACCGTCAACGATCGTCGCTGGCTGCATGAAAACCCTGAGTTGTCCAACCGGGAGACCCAAACCCAGGCCTATTTGCGGCGGACCCTGGAAAAAATTCCGGGCATCACCTTCATCGAAGGCGATTGGGGCACCGGCTTGGTGGCTGAGCTGCAAGGTGGTCTGCCCGGCCCGCGCATTGCCTGGCGAGCCGATATCGACGGCTTGCCCATCACCGAAGACCCGGATCTGCCATTTCGCTCTACCAAAAAGGATACCTTGAACGGTGGGCGTGAAGTTGGTGTGATGCACGCCTGTGGACACGATTTGCACATGAGCATCACTCTTGGTGCCATCCGCTGCCTGGCTGCGGTGCGCGGTCAAATGCCCGGAACCCTGATGATCATTTTCCAGCCCGCCGAAGAAACCGGTGACGGGGCCCACGATATGCTGGCTGCGGGGCTTTTTGATGGCAACCGCAAGCCCAGGTGTGTTTTGGCTTTTCACGATCACCCGACCATTGCCTACGGGCAGGTGGGCAGCTGTACCGGTTGGTCCACCGCCAATGTGGATGGCTTCAGGCTCACGGTCAAAGGGCGTGGGGGGCATGGCGCCTACCCGCATAGAAGCATTGATCCGGTGACCCTGGCTGCCAAGATGGTTCTGGCCTTCAACGATATCGTGGCGAGGGAAATAGATGTGAATCATCATGCGGTGATTTCAGTTGGATTTATTGAAGGTGGCGCCAAGAACAATGTCATCCCGTCGGAGGTGAAGTTGTCAGCTACCGTGCGCACTCATGACGAAGAAACACGCCAAGTCGTTAAAGCCAAGATTGAGCGCACCGTGCGCAGTTTGGCCGAATCCGTTGGGGCACCGGAACCGGAATTGGAATACCATTTCGGCACACCTGCAGGTTACAACAATCCGGAATTGGTTGACCAGGTGCGGGAGGTCTTCAGCAGGGTGCTTGGGCCTGAGAATGATATTACTTATCTGCCGGGAATGGGTGGGGAGGATTTTGCCCGCTACGGTCAGGTTGTGCCGGGATTCCAGTTCCGATTGGGAGTGGCGCCGCCTGGGCAGCAGAACACCATGTCCCTGCACAGTTCAACCTTCAATGCCGATGAACGGGCGGTGGGGTTGGGCATGAGGTTGGTGGCGGAGGTTTTGTGGGATCAGCTGAATCGATAATCAAAAAATGCCCCATGGGGGGCATTCCCTGAAAAACCTTCCAACCAACAAATCCAATGCCAAATCAGGGCTGAATCCCATTCTGCCTCAACCAGTCATAAGCCATCTGGAAAATATCCGTACTGGTTCGCAGCCCCAACTTCTTTTTGATGTGGGAGCGGTGAACCTCCACCGTGCGCGGGCTGATGTTCATGATTCGGGCAATTTCAGAAATTTCCTTACCCTGGCCGGTCAACTGAAAGAGTTCCAGTTCACGGTTGCTCAGCACATCCACTGGATTGGAACCCGTGGCGGCCCGACCGGCGCCGAGTTGATCGACGGTGGCCTGGGTCATGGTATCGCTGAGGTAGGTTTTGCCGGTCAAAACGCAACGGATGGCTTCAAGAATTTTTTCGGTGCCTTCCTGCTTCATGATGTAGCCCTTGGCGCCGGCTTTCAAACAACGAACCGCGTAGGTGTATTCGTCATGCATGGATACGGCCAAAGTCAGGACCTTGGGATGGTTTTGGCTGATTTCCTTCAGAAGGTTCAGTCCATTGCTGTTCTTCAGGCTGATATCCACCAGGACCAGGTCCGGACTTTCTTGGGCCACCAGATTCATTGCTGAAGCTTGATCTTCGGCTTCTCCGCAAACTTCAAGATCAGGTTCCATTTGAATGATGGAGCTGATTCCTGAACGGACCAGTGGATGGTCGTCTACAATAAGCAAACGAATGGTACGACTCGCACTTTCCACAACTATCACCTGTTTCTCCCGTTTCGATGGTGTTATTCCAGTTGCAGGGTAAATAATCAGCAAGCGGAATCTGGGCTTTCCTCTCCAAAAGCCCTTCCAATCAAAACCAGTTTAACCTAATGGGCCGTTTTATGTCAATAATCAAGTGCAATTGGTTGATTTGGCGAGATCTGGTAATCCAGACTGCAACTCGTTGTCCAAGAGTGAGTTCCATTGGTTTGAATGAGAAACAAGCCCCAATTCCTTTAGAGAAACCATGAATTTTTTATGTTCCCGGCCACGGCGGTAGTACGGTTCTCTTGGTGGATGCTTGAGGTAACGGTCCACCAGGTCCTGTCGGTGGTCCACCAGCAATGTGGAGCTGTAATACAACAACCCCTTGGTTCGATACACACAGGATCCACCGATTTTTCGGTCGTCGATAACAAGATCCGATACTCCCCGTTGTTGGACATTGGTCACCCCACAACGGGAAAGGCAGGAGATCAACCAGCAACTAACGGCAGAGAATGCACTCTTGATCCCGCCCAGGCCGGCTATGGGCAGCGCGGCCGCAACAATCAGGTTTCCCGGGTCCAGGACCACGCTGCACCCGCCGCCATGACGTTTGTACAGGGTGATGCCGTCATCGGCAATACTGTCGGTCATCAACTCCAGATCCTGCTTGCCGCCGCGACCAATGACCACCGCTACATCGGGCCACCCATAGACACGCACCCGACTGACAAGGTCACTTCGGGTGCGGGAAATCAACTCATCGTCAAAATCGTAGGGAACCGTAACCAGTTGCCCGTCCATTGATTGGCTCACCGGATCTTGCGCGGCGGATTGATATGCACCGCTGAGCCGGCCGCCACCTCGGCAGCTTCCAGGAGCGCTTCGGACAAGGTGGGATGGGGGTGTATGGTGACCATGATGTCTTCCAGTGTGGCTCCCATTTCAATGGCCAGGGTTCCTTCGGCGATGAGCTCACTGGCCATGGGCCCGACGATGCCCACGCCCAGAATCAGGTCGCTTTGCGGATCGGCGATGATTTTCACCAGGCCGTCGGTGCGCCCGAGGGTGCGGGCCCGGCCCAGGGCGGAGAGGGGGAATTTGCCCACGTTCACCTCAATGCCCTGCTCCTCGGCTTCCCGTTCGGTCAGGCCGCTCCAGGCGATTTCCGGATCGGTGAAGACCACCGCGGGGATGGCGCGGTTGTCCATGGCGGCATCACCATTGGCAATGACCTCGGCGGCAACTTTACCTTCGCGACTGGCCTTGTGCGCCAGCATGGGGCCCTGGGCGGCATCGCCGATGGCAAAGATGTTGCTCTCGGCGGTCCGGCAGGTTTCGTCCGTGATGATGAAGCCTTTGTCGTCGGTTTGAATGTTGGTTTTGTCGAGGCCGATGTCATCGGTGTTGGGACGACGGCCGATGGCGACCAGCACCTGATCGTAGTGCTTGTTGATGGTTTTTCCCTGGTGATCGATGTCCACATCAAAACCGCCGCCATCAACTTCCCTGATCTGTAACACCTTCGACTCGGTCATGATTTCTTCGAGGCGTCCGCTGACCTGTTTGACCATGACTTCGACCAGATCATGATCGGCACCCATCAGCAGGCGGGGAAAGAATTCGACCACGGAGACAGCGGAACCCAGTCCCTGATAAACAAGGCCCATTTCCAGGCCGATATAACCGCCACCGACCACCAGCAGGGTCTCGGGGATGCGTGTCAGGCGCAAGGCATCGGCGCTGCTCCAAACCGAGTTCACAATTCCTTCAGGCAGGCGGTTCAGGCTGCTGCCCGTGGCGATGATCGCCTCTTCAAAATCCACTCCGCTGACCTCGCCGCCTTCAATGTCCAGGCTGGTGGACGATGTGAAACGGGCGTGGCCTTTGATCACCGTCACGTCGCGACGTTTGAGCAGACTCTTGATGCCGTCGGACAAACCCTGCACCACATCGTCGGTCCAGGCCCGCAGGCGAACCGGGTCCACTTCCATGCCGGTGAACTTCATGCCGAACTGCTCGGCATCGAGGGCCGCTTCCTTGATTTCCACGGCGTTGATCAAGGCCTTCGAAGGGATGCAACCTTCGAGCAGGCAGGTGCCGCCGGGACGGTCGCGTTTTTCAATCAAGAGCACGTCTTTGCCCAGGTCGGCCAGACGCAGGGCGGCAATGTAGCCACCGGGGCCACTGCCGATGACAACAACCTGGGTTTCTTCTCGCAGGCTTCCCATCACCATGATGTCAGTCTCCTTCTGAATCAGTGCCGGATCAGGTTTCCAGCAGTAGCAAATTCGGGTCCGAAAGCTGGCGCACGAGTTCGCCCACAAAGCGGGCGGCGTCGGCGCCATCGGCAATGCGGTGGTCGAAGGCCAGGGTCAACGGCAGGATTTTGCGAATGACGATTTCGCCGTCGCGCACCACCGGCTTTTCCTGCACCTTGCCCATGCCCAGGATGGCCACTTCGGGATAGTTGATGGTGGGCAGCATGGCAGTTCCGCCGAGGGGGCCCACATTGGTGATGGTGAAGGTGCCGCCACGCATATCCTCCGGCGGCAATTTGCCTTCACGGGCCAGGGTGGCTTTTTCAAAAATGTCATCCGAGATCTGCACGATGCTTTTGCTGTTGGTGTTCTTGACCACCGGTACGATCAGCCCGCGTCCGGTATCGGCGGCAAAGCCGATGTTGTAGAACTTCTTGTAGATGACCTCTTCCTTGAAGGGATCCAGGCTGGCGTTGAACGCGGGGGCGGCGCGCAGGCCGGCGGTGACGGCTTTGACCACGAAGGCCATCAGTGTCAAGCGCCCTCCGCTGCCACCGGTGCGGCGTTCGCGTTCCTTCACCCTGAAGGCCTCAAGATCGGTTACGTCCGCTTCGTCCATGTGGGCCACGTGGGGAATCAGGGTCATGCTGGTGACCATCTTGCGCGCAACCTTGCGGCGGATGGAACGCAGTTGTTCGATTTCAACCGGGCCGTCGAAGCTGAAATCAGGCAGGGGTTCCAGCTCCAGGAAAGGGATGGTGGCCGAGGCATGAGCCGCAAATTCGGCGAAGGCCGTGTCGTCCTTCACCTGTTTGGCGGGAATGTGCTCCTGATGGTCGGAAGTACGGTCGGAAGTACCGGCGGGAGCACTTGCGGCGGTACTGGTTGCGGCAGTCGGGGCAGTCATTCCGTGGTCGGCAAAGCGATGCACATCGTCGGGTGTGATGCGCCCGCCGGGGCCTGTGGGAGTGACCAGGTTGATATCCACCTTGAGTTTGCGGGCCAACCGGCGGGTGGCCGGAGCAGCCGGCACAGGGCGGCGGACACCAGGAATGGCCGCCGGGACATGGGTTTCCGGCAAAGGTGCGGCAATGGCTTTGTCGGGCTCGGCAAAGGTCTTGGCGGCGGCTTTCTCCTCGGTGGCTGTTACTTCACCGCTGCCGTCGTCGATCACCACCACCACATCGCCCACGTTGACGATGTCGCCCACCTTGCCCTTGAGGGCGGAGATTTTTCCACCCCGAGGTGATGGAATCGTCACCGCCGCCTTGTCGGTTTCAACATCCATCAAAGGCTCGTCTTCGACGATGTCACCGCCTTCTTCCACGTACCACTTGAGGATTTCACCTTCGACGATGCCTTCGCCCAGATCCGGCAGAATGAATTCGAACACGATCAGATCTCCTTGGACTGCTCTTTAAAAATCGAGCGTTTCTTCAATGCCCCGCGCAACCTGGCCAGCAGTGGGAAGGTAACTTTTCTCGCGCCCGAAGTAGGGTGTCACCACGTCGTAGCCGGTCAGCCGTTTGACGGGAGCTTCGAGATAAAGCAGGGCCTTGTCGTTGATGCGCGCGACGATTTCCGAAGAGACGCCGTAGCTGCGCGGCGCTTCCTGGACAACCACGCAACGGCCGGTTTTGGTGACCGATTCGACGATGGTGTTGCCATCCAGCGGCGAGATCGTCAACAGGTCGATGATTTCGATGCTCGTGCCCCGGGCTTTTTCCACCGAAGCTGCCGCCTTCAGGGTCTGGCGCATCATCGCTCCCCAGCTGACCAGGGTCAGATCGGTGCCTTCCTGCACGACCTGGGCCTTACCCAGGGGCAGGACCTCTTCGGCCTCGGGCACTTCTTCGCGGAAGGCTCGATAAGAGTGCTTGGGCTCCATGAAAACCACAGGGTCCGGATCGCGAATAGCCGCCACCAACAACGCCCGGGCGTTGCGCGGACCGCTGGGCGTGACAACTTTCGAACCCGGCAGGTGGGCGTAAGTGGCTTCCCGGCTTTCGCTGTGATGTTCCAACGCCCGCACGCCGCCGCCAAAGGGCATACGGATGACCATGGGCAAATTAACCTGTCCGTGGGTGCGGGCCCTCATGCGGGTCGCATGGGCTTCGAACTGGCCCATCATCAGGTAACTGAAGCCGGAGAATTGCATTTCGCAAACGGGTTTCAGCCCGGCCATGGCCATGCCGATGCTGGTGCCGATGATGCCGGATTCAGCCAACGGGGTATCGATCACACGCTCCTTGCCGAACTCTTCCAGCAGGCCGTCGGTCAGTCGGAAGACACCGCCGTCCCGGGCCACATCCTGACCCAGCACCAGCACGTTCTTGTCACTGGTCATCTCCTGCTTGAGAGCCAGATTGATGGCTTGCACCATGTTGAGTTTAGCCATGGCCGCCCTCCCGCTTCACGTTTTCCAGGAATTCCTGGCGCTGCTGGTTGATTTCGTCGTGCTCGGTGCCGTAAACGTGCTGGAAAGGCGCGTCCAACTGATAGTCGTTGGGCGCTTCAAACTCCTTCACCGCGGCTTCCACTTCGGCTTTGACCTCGGCGGCCAGTTTTTCTTCCTTGGCATCGTCCCAAATCCCTTTGTCGCGCAGGTACTTGTGGAAACGAATCAGCGGCTCTTTGGTCCAGGCTTCTTCTTCTTCGGCCTTGCTGCGGTACTTGGTGGGATCGTCGGCGGTGGTGTGCATCATCAATCGATAGGTGATCGCTTCGATGAGAGTGGGGCCATCACCTTTGCGGGCCCGCTCAAGGGCTTCGCTGATGGCCACATGCACGGCCAATGGATCGTTGCCGTCGACCTGGACGCCGGGGATGCCGTAAGCTATGGCTTTCTGGGCGAGGGTCGCACTGGCGGTTTGTTGCGCCCGTGGTATGGAAATGGCCCACTGGTTGTTCTGCACGACAAACACGGCTGGTGCTTTCCAGGTGGCGGCAAAATTGAGGCCTTCGTGGAAGTCGCCTTCACTGGTTCCACCGTCGCCGATGAAAGCCACTGCGGCGGCGTCTTCGCCTTTGTACCTGCTGGCATAGGCCAAACCCGCAACGTGGGGAATCTGGCAACCTATGACCACACTTTGTGGCAGCAGACGCAGATCATCCCTGGGAAGAATATTTCCCTCTTCCCAGCCATTGTAATAGTAGAGTGTGCCTGTCAGGGGTTCACCCCGCACCAGACGTCCGCCCAGTTCACGAAACGCACCGGCAAACCAGTCGTTTTTCTGCATGGCCATGGCGACCGGAACGCTGATGGCTTCCTGTCCGGTGTTGGGAGGAAAAGTACCCAGACGACCCTGACGTTGGAGTTTGAGCATGCGCCCGTCCAGTTCCCGGGCCAGACGCATCCACCGAAGCATTTCCAGCAGATGATCATCACTCAGCTTGGGGTCCAGCTTGGCATCTACCTGGCCGTCCTCATCGAGAATCTGCAGGTAAGATACGGTGAACTTGGCAACCTGTTTGTTCGGCATTGCCGAGATCCTTTTCTGATTGGGTGGTTTTGTAAACAGCGCAAACCCCGACCGGGCGGCTTTGAAAGCCGCCTGGACAGGAAAAGGCCAAAAAAACGGGCATGATGATAGAGATAAAGCCCAATAAAAGACAAATTTCATCGCCCGGAAAAGACTGTCCATATTATAGCCGAAAAGCCCGAATTTGCAACCTGCACAAATGAAACTGGCCCCGGGGCGGTTTGACAGCTAATTTGTTTGAATGAAGTCCGATCACCAAGTATTCAGCGGGAGGAACGCCATGATGAACGCCAAGATGGTTAAGGCTCTGAACAAACAGATCAACGAGGAGTACTACTCCAGTTATATATATCTGGCCATGGCTGCTTATCTCGATGATCAGGATCTAGACGGCATGGGCCACTGGATGCGCATGCAGGCCCAGGAAGAACACCTGCACGCCATGAAGATTTTTGATTACATGCTGGAGCGGGGTGCCCGTATCGAGCTTTATTCGGTGGCTGCTCCGCCCCGCGAATGGGACTCACCACTTGATGCCTTCCAGGGTGCCCTTGAGCATGAGCAATACATGACGGCCAACATCAACACCCTGGTCGACCTGGCCATCAGCGAGCGAGACCACGCCACCAACAACATCATGCAGTGGTATGTCTCGGAGCAGGTTGAAGAAGAGGCCAACGTGGAGAATATTGTCAAGAAATTGAAGATGATGGGTGATACCGGGCATGGCCTGTTTATGATGGATCGGGAACTGGCCAACAGGCCTGCCCCGAGCATTGTGGCGGAAGCCGATGGGGCCTGATTGATTTGAATTGGATCAGGTATGTTGGAGATGGGCCTCGAAAAATTCAAAGTCTTACCGCAAAAAATCATCGCGCCTCATTTCTACCTCGCAGGGCCTTCTCCATTCTCTTTTTCTTGTTGGTACGATGCGCAATGGTTTTGGCCATATAGGATCCAACATCGGGAGTCTTGCAACCGGTTGAGCCATGGTCCACTGAAACCTTGCCGATAACTCCGGCCGCCTTCAGAGCAGCCGTGTGGGCTTTTTTATTGCGGACACCAAGCGAAATCAGAGCCTGATTCATGCTGTGACGAACCCGGTTGGGCTGGGAATGGATCTCCGCAGCAATGATTTCAATTTGTTCAAGGCAAAATTCATCCCCGAGAGCCAACGACCCAGTTTCCAAACCATCGTTGTACTCCCGGGCACACAACTCGGACAAAACATCCCAGGCCCCGGCAGCGATCCACTCACTCTTGCGGTTCTTCCAAACATCGAATTTTCGCTGCCCCAGTTTGCTGCGGGCCACCAGCCCGGCCAGGGCTCTGGTCAGAACGTAATTATCCAAATCGCGGGCCCAACCATCCAATCCCTTGGCTGTTAGCTTTTTTGGATCGGCGACGAATGTGGCCAGGACCCGCGCGTCGTGCACCCCGCTGTCCCACAAACCCAGAGCCAGATCATGATCCATGCCGATGGACTTGGAAAGTTTTCCCAACTCCGCATAGCTCACTCCATATAGATTCTGGCCCACACCATGGTTGATGTAGACTTTCCTGTTTTGTGCGGTACCGGCTTTTTTCAAGGCCGCCATTGTCTGTTTCAGGGTCATTATGGGGTTCCTTTCCAAACAAAAGATGGGCTGCCCATCACTGGGTAGCCCTTCCAATCTACCAAAAACAGTCGAAAACCGAAAGTCAGTCGCTGCAAATAGCTCCCCGATGGTAAATCTCGACCTGGATCATCCCCAACTTCCCACTGAACCTGGGTTGGACCTGATGCAGCCACCAACACTTCCAGACTGGCCACTGGTCGTCCTTTGATGGCGCGAGGTAGGACTTTCTGGTGGCAGATTGGATTTGCCTTTGGTGAAAAGATAGCGACATTTTCCAGGGCACAACCCCAATGCGTTCTATTCTGAAGGCGTAAAACGCTTCCTTCGACACCCATTTCGAAAGGTCTTCATCATGGTTCTCAAAGAAGCCCGAGCCCTTATCACCGGTGGCAGTGAAGGCATTGGCTATGGTATTGCAAAAGCCCTCAAAGCCAAAGGCGCCCAGGTGGCGATCATGGGTCGCGATGAAAGCAAGCTCAATCAAGCTGGAGATAAACTGGGCGTTCTGGCCATCCAGGGTGATGTCAGTATTGAAGACGACGCCCAGCGGGTGATGCAAACCTTCGTCGAAGCCTTCGGCGGCATCGATATCCTCATCAACAACGCCGGTTACGGATATTTTGCGCCCCTTACCGAGTTGGACAAGGAGCTATTCGAAGGTGTTTTCGCCACCAATGTCACCGGGGCCATGCTCATGGCCCGCGAAGCCGCTCGTCATTTCAAAATCCAAAACCGCGGACACCTCATGAATATTTCGTCCACCAGTGGCCTCAGCGGCGGAAAAACCAGCACAGCCTACAGCGGCTCCAAGTTTGCCCTGCGCGGCATGACGGAATGCTGGCGCGCCGAGCTTCGCCCTCACAATGTGCGGGTCACCCTGGTAAATCCCAGCGAGGTGCAGACGCCGTTCTTTGCGAAGTTGGGCAGAGAGCAGGAATTGTCGGACAGGAAGCTGCGGCCAGAAGAGATCGCCGATGCTATTGTCGGGGCATTGGAAATTGATGATCGTGGGTTTATTCCGGAATTTTCGGTGTTTGCTACGAATCCGTTTTAGGTTTTGGGCT
This sequence comes from Candidatus Krumholzibacteriota bacterium, assembly GCA_024275485.1. Classification (GTDB taxonomy): domain Bacteria; phylum Krumholzibacteriota; class Krumholzibacteriia; order LZORAL124-64-63; family LZORAL124-64-63; genus LZORAL124-64-63. The sequence goes on from JAJRZA010000002.1 coordinate 47,785, forward strand.
GTCCACCAAGGGACAGCCCTTCCAATCGACCAGAACCCGCCAAAACCCGAAATATCCAGCGGCAAATAGCCGGTTATTTAACAGCTTTGATTTTCAAGCCCTTGCCGCTGAAGACGATGTGCGGTTCCATGTCGGTACCGCCGCTCATCATGTTGCTGGAATTGATGCTCCAGATGCTCTTGCGGCCTTCCACGGTGGGGGCGTTGCTTTCGATGATGTCCCCGGGTACGGTCATGGTCATACTGATGTCCAGTTCGCCCATGGCGCCCATGAGTTTGCCCATCAGGGCCATCTGTTTTTGCATTTTTTCCGGATCCATATCTTCCATGCTCTCGGCTTCAATCACTTCCTCTTCCTCATCAGGCAGTGGAGGCCAGTTGTAATCGTGGGTGCTCACCACGAAGTTGCCGTCACCATTGTCGAGGATGGCCAGTCCCTGATCTTCTCCGCCCATGAATTCACGCAGGGCGAGGCTGAGGTTTTCCAGATCCTTGAATTTGAAGGCGAGTTGAACGGTTTCGCGACCGTCCACAATGCTCTGCTTGAATTTGACAAGGTCCACGTCCAGATCCTTGATGGATTCTTTCAGATCCTTCTCTTCCATTTTCATGAGGTTGCCGATTTCTTCCATGTCGTCATCCATGCCGTCGGCGCCCATCTCGTTGATGGCCTCGGTCACGACCGCGCTCAGGGACATGGTCATTTCCATGGTTCCTGAGCCGTCTTTCTCTATGTTGGTATCCATGTGCATCTGAATACAACCGGACATCAGGGCGGCCAGGGCCACCATCAGCATCATCGTAAGAATTCTTTTCAAGGCAATCCTCCTGATTGTCGACCACCAAATTGGCCAAATGGTGAACCGGCCGGAGCCGGGCACGGGTTCTTTTCCAGGTTAAAACATGGCGCTGAAGCATTCAGCACGCCAGAATTTATGGTCAGGGAAGAAAACCAGGGTCTCTCCCCCTTGCCCCCAGCATCATTTCATGCTAATTCAAGAGTGCACAACAGACAACCGAAGATCCGCAGGGAAAGGTATTTCGACCATGGATTCATTTCCGACCAAACCCGCCTGTTTCAAGGCTTACGACATCAGGGGCAAAGTACCCGGGGAGTTGGATTTGGACCTGGCCTACCGCATCGGCCTGTCCATGACACGCTATCTGGGTGGGAAAAAATTCTTGGTGGGCAGGGATTGTCGCCTTTCGAGTCAGGGACTTTGCGAGGCACTGGCCAAGGGGTTGACCGACGCCGGGGCCGATGTTGTCGACATCGGAGTTTGTGGAACCGAGATGGTTTATTATGCCACTTTCGCCAAAAAAATGGATGGTGGAGTTATGGTTACCGCCAGCCATAACCCGATTGATCACAACGGGATGAAGCTGGTCAGAGAAGATGCAAAGCCCATCAGCGGGGACAGCGGGCTAGATGAAATCGGCGTCGGCGCCATTGTTTGCGACATGGAATTAACCGGTGAGCGGGGAACGATTTCCAGCATGGATATTTTGCCGGAATTTATCGATTATTTGCTGACCCAAGTGGATGTTTCGAGTTTCAAGCCGCTGAAAATCGTTGCCAATGGCGGCAATGGTTGCGCGGGTCCGGTGGTGGCAGCCGTGGCCAAACATCTGCCCTGCGATATCATCCCTGTTTTTGAAGAACCGGATGGGAATTTTCCCAACGGGATTCCCAACCCCCTGCTGCCGGACAACCGTAGCGCCACCGCCGAAGCGGTGCTCAGGCACGGGGCGGACCTGGGTTTGGCCTGGGATGGCGACTTTGACCGCTGTTTCTTCTTCGATGAGAATGGCGGGTTCATTGAAGGGTATTACCTGGTGGCCCTGCTCGCGTCGGCCAGCCTGAAAAAATACCCGGGCAGCAAGATCGTGCATGACCCCAGGTTGATCTGGAACACCATCGATGTGGTGGAAAAGGCCGGTGCAATACCCATCATGAACAAAACCGGCCACGCTTTCATGAAGGAGCGCATGCGCCGGGAAGACGCTGTTTATGGCGGCGAGATGAGCGCTCACCACTACTTCCGGGACTTTTCCTATTGTGATAGCGGGATGCTGCCATGGTTGCATATACTGGCCGAACTTTCGAGTTCCGGCAAACCCATGTCGGCGTTGGTAAGTCAAATGCAGGAGGCTTTTCCGGCCAGCGGAGAAATCAATCGTCGTTTGCAGGATCCTGCCAAAGCCCTGGTTCGGGTGGAAAAAAAATTCGGCCCCGAGGCAGTGGCCATCGATCGTACCGACGGACTTTCCCTGGACATGGGTGCCTGGCGATTCAATCTGCGCATGAGCAACACCGAACCGGTGATTCGTTTGAACGTGGAGTCACGAGCAGATGAGTCGCTGATGAATGAAAAGACCAAAGAGATCCTGGCCCTGCTCGACCGCTAAGGACGGACCTTACCGACTTCTCAGGGCATTTGGCATTGGATTTCAACGGGGAGAATTGCGGGAGTTGTTTCAAAGCTCCATGGATTTCGGATCAGGCTGCAAGCTTTCCGGCGGCACCACGGGCAATTCTACCAAAAACCGCGACCATTTCCCAGGCACGCTGGCAACCTTGATGTTACCACCCAGCCGCATCAGGATTTCATGCACGATGGACAATCCCAAACCGGTGCCCCTGCCAGCCGGTTTGGTGGTGTGGAAGAGATCAAAAATCTTGTCCTGATATTCAGGTTCAATGCCGATGCCATTGTCTTCCACGCTGATAATGATGCGCTGGCCATCCCGCTGAGTTACGATGTTCACCTGGTTGTCCCGCTCTGGAACTTCTTCCGTGGCGTCGAGAGCATTTTTCAACAAATTGACAAAAACCTGCTGTAGCAGCATGGGGTCCGAGCGAAATATCGGTACACTCGGATCCAGGTGAATGTTGATTTTGGCATTGCATCGATTGATTTCCACCAAGAGCAATGCCAAACAGTCGTTGAGCAGATCGTCCAGGTTGATGGCAGCCATGCCGGTTTGGGTGTTGCGCACGAACCCCAACAGGCTGTGAGTGATCTTGGTGCAGCGGGCTACCTGATAATGCAAGCGTTGCATGGCCTTGGAAAGGATGTCCTGGGTGTCCGGAGGAAGCAGGTGGCCTTCATCCATCAGGGAGTCTTCCACCAGTCCGGCGATGGTGTCGATGACCGCCAGGGGGTTGTTGATCTCATGGGCTACGCCAGAGGCCATTTGTCCCACGGCGGCCAGCCGTTCACTGCGGATCAGGTCGTTTTTCAACTGCAATCGTCTGGTGATATCCCGACAGAGGCAAACCATTTCCAGAGGGTTGCCGTCCGGATCGGTGATCAAGGTCAGGCTGACATTGGCAATGACGGTGTGGCCATCCTTGGCGGATAGATGGGCTTCATAGCGCGCCGCGTGTCCTCCCAGAAGGGCTTCATCGAAAAGCTTGTTGAACAGGTCCGGGTTCCCCCAAAGATAAGTGGCACTTTTGCCGATGACTTCAATTGGGCCGTAACCCAGGGCCATTTGGGCACCGTTGTTGAAGGACTGAATGCGACCGTCGGGGTCAGTCAGGAAAATCATGTCCCGGCTGTTTTTGAGAACTTCCTGAAGGTACTTTTGCGTCTCGTCCAACTGCTCATCCACCTGGTGCAGCTTCTGCTCGCTCTCAAACAATTCGGTGGTGTCTTCCACCAGGCCATAGACCCCGACCGTGCGGCGGTTTTCCGTGATGGGGAAGATGGTCACCTGGGCATGCATTTCCTGACCAGGGGCTTGGAGAATGCCTGTTGCGCAAAGAGTGGCACCGGTCTTCATGGCTTCGGTCTCCAGATCCTTCAACCAATCGGCGGCCCCGGTGGGATACAGTGTTTCATCGGTTGAACCTACTACCTTTTCCTCTTTGAAACCCAGGACATGCAGGGCATGCTTGTTCATGAGAAGGTACTTGAAGTCGGTATCCTTGACGTAGATAGCCAAAGGCGCGGTGACCACAAACAGGTTCAGCTGGCGACGGGTTTCCTTCAGACGACGGCTGTCCACCGCCAAGGCCCGGTTTTCTTCCACCAACTGGATTATTCCCTTCACCAGGTCGCCCTGCCTGGGACCGAGAATCGGCACATCAGCGGGCAGGTGTTTTTTAAGTGTTTCCAGATCCCGGGAATAATTTGAGGTTACCACAACCAATCCGGGTGCTGGGTCGTTGGCGAGGGTTTCGATTTCGTTGGCATAGTGGGGGATGGCCAATTCGTGGACCAACTCGGCAATATCGGCGGATGAAGAGGTATCGATGACGGATTGGATTTTGATTCGTAGTCTGTTGGTCCGGGCGTGCAGACTGGCCACCAAATCACCCAGGGCCGGACCTTCGCCCACCAGAGTCAAGGAAAGTCGGGATTTGACAAGGGCCCGGTCATTGGTCATTCCTGTTCGTACTCCAGTCGCAGCTCGTCACTTTGCTGGATCAGGTCGCGGGGGCTGGTGGTGCTCAGCATAAGAGTTTCCAACTTGGCCTCAAACTCCGACTTCATGCGGTTGAGACGGTTTTCCCAGGCGGCCAAAATGTTCCGGTGCAGGTCTTCAAAGTCGAGGGGTTTCATAAGATACCGGAAGGCTTGCAGGCGACCCGCTTCCCAGGCCGACTCGTGGCTGCCGTGGCCGGTGAGCATCAAAATTTCAATGAAAGGTTGGCAGTCCCGGAGTTTTTCGATGACTTCGATGCCACTGATGTCGGGCATCTTCAGGTCCACCACAGCGACGTCGAATTTCAATTCCAGGGCGGCGTTGACGGCTTCGTGTCCACTGAGGGCCATGGTCACATCCATCCCGCGCTTGCGCAAACGGTGACCCAGGAAGGTGACGAGGTCCTCTTCATCATCCACAAGCAGGAGGCGCAATTGTTTTTGATCGTCAGTCATGTTCGATTTCTTTCACTGGCGCTTGGAGTCTCCGGTTGCAGGGATGATCCACCTCGGGCCCGGTGGTGTCAAGCTCCGGGAGGTTTTTTGAGCCCGGTTTTACAATCCCCTCAGGTATTCCGGCTTCAAATCATCTTCATCGCGGTGTTCGAGCACCCGGTCAAGTTGACCCAGGGCCTTGTTGCGATCCGTGGGCAAATTCAAGCTCAACGGCAAGTGGTTGCTGGCATGGTTGGAGTGGAAACGACAGCGTGTGAAACGGCTTTCGCCAATGATGATGCGCAACTCTTCCAGCATCCCCCAGGGATCGGGCAATTGAAACTCACCTTTTTCAGCCTGGGCAAACAATGGTGTGCCGGGCACCAGGGTGGTGGTCAGGGCGCCCACAAAAGGTGGATCCATGGCCGTGAGAATCCTGGCGGTGGCTTCGGCGTGTTTCAGGGAATTGAGGTGACCGGCAAGGCCCAACATCACCATCACCGAATGGCGCAAGCCCGCCTCCCTCAACCGCAGGGCCGACTCCACCGCCTCGGCTGCCGTGGAGCCTTTGTTCACCTGACGCAAAACATCATCGTCTCCGCTTTCAACACCATGGTAAACAATACCCAGGCCAAGTTCCTGCAACCGTCCCAGCTGCTCCGGTGTTTTACGCAGGATGCTGCGGGCGTCACCATATATTCCCACCCGGCGAACGGTTGGAATTTTTTCCTTCAGCCGGGTAAGGACTTTTTCCAGGAAATCCTGGGGAAGGATGAGGGCATCGCCATCGCAGAGGAAAACCCGGTGGATGGGACGATGCTGCCGGCTCCAGCGGGCGGCTTCGTCCATATCAGCAACAATGGTTTCCCACTTTTTGATACGGAAGCCCTGATCCGGATTGTCGTACATGGCGCAATAGGTGCATTTGTTGTGACTACAGCCGAGGGAAATTTGCAGGAGCAGGCTCTCAGCCTCTGATGGAGGGCGGAAAATCTGGCCGATGTAATCCATTTCTACGCCTCCTGGGAGTGGCTTCGGTCGGATATGGTGTTGGGAATTCCCCTGCCGCAGAGTAAAAATATGTCAATTCGGTGGTAAAAGACGATTTTTTCTTAAATTTATTCCAGAAAAGTAGCGAAATTTGTGATGACTCACCGTCTCTACGTAAGTCCTTGAAAACTATATAAGTAAATCCTTATAGGCCTCTCGGCGTCCCTTAAGTTGCTGGATTTTCTGAAGATTACACGCAGTTGTGATTAAAAAAAACGCTTAAAAAATACCAAAGTGAAACCGAAAAGGGAACTTTACGTTATCTAGTGTAAGAACATTAGGCTAACACGGCCGGAATCAACACGTCAGAATAACTTAGGGCGAGAGTTATTCATCGACAGATTCCGGCCCCCCTTTTTTTAGGGGTATTTTTTTGCCCATTATCATGCCAAATCCAGAAATATTCCGTCGCGAATAATTACCTGGTCCAGATCGCGCCCACTGAGTTTCACTTCATGCACATTGACCTTGGGTTGCGTTTCGGGGATATAAACCCGGTCCAAATGGATGACTGCGTCGGGACTTGAAAAATCATCCGGCCCCACCGATCCACCGAAATGATCACTGCGTCCAAAGGCAATGTGCAACCCAAGCTTTTCGTCCAGAAGGATGCTGCCGGTGGGTTTGAGGTCGAAATCACCCAAAACGCCAAGTCCCAGTTCGGCCAGGTTGGCGTAAGCGGGCTCATTGGTGATGTGGAGGGTTTCTTCTTTGCTGCCCGGCCCGTTGGTGAGCACCTCCACGGCCTTGTTGGCCTCGATCCTGTACAAAACAACTTCGTTGTCGATTTGAACCGGCAAGGTACCGCTGGAAAGGCTGATGTCCCCTTCGATATTGCCTTCGTAGGGTACGATGTAGGCTTCGCCCGAAGGCAAATTGCCAGCCAGGCCATTTTCAGGGAAAAGCCCTCCGGATGCATGGCCACTGTTGTGACGCAGATCCAGAACCAATTGGTAGGAGTCATCACCGACTTCGAATTGAAAATCAGCCCGATCTGCGCGGTCGAGCAGTTCCTTCAAATGCCAGACGCGGCGGTTGATCAGCTCGTAATCCAATCTCAAGGCCGGGATCATCGAGGGCAGAAACCCGGGCATGGTGGCTGCACGAAAACCGTTGCCGGATTTTTCGGCCTCACGGGTGGCGACTTTCAATGGGGCGGTGGCGGATAGTTCGGTGGGTGCCATCACCATGGAGTGGGTGGCGAAGAGATCGGCAAAGGTTTCTTCCCTACTGGTGGGTTCATCGGCATGGTTGAAGACGGTTTCGCCATTCCCGGATTGCCAGGTCGCGGGCAGGTCGGCGTTGTTGCCGCCGGCGTTGCGGTACCAGGCCAAGGTTATACGTTGCAAACCCAATTCCTGTTTCTGAGTTTGCAAGGCCTTGAACCAACCGGCAGCCATGGCCCGGCGTTCGGCCCAGTGGTCGTTATCGGTCAGTCGGGAATCGGGAAGGTCGACAATGATGGCCAGGCCCTGATCCTTGTCCGTGGGTTGGAAAACACGCTGGACGAGCAGGCGGAGGTCTACCGGTGTAAGGGTCTGATTCATGGCCGTGCTCCGGTTTCAAGAAGGTAAAAGATCGCTGGTGTACGTTTCCCATTTTATGTTTTAATCTATTCAAAAGCCCGGATTTTTTTCCGGTTACGTCTTTCGGCCACATCTTCTGGTCAGCAAATGCAAGGGCAGATTCCTGTCCTGAACGGCAAGGAGGCTTTCATGAGCATGGATCACGATACCAAAATTGCCCTGTTTATCGATTTCGACAATGTGGCCCTCGGGGCCCGCGACGCTCGCCAGCGCTTTGACATCAAATTTCTAATGCAGCGCATCCTTGAAAAGGGAAAGATCCTTGTCAAGAAGGCCTACGCCGATTGGCATTATTACAAGGAACACATGGTGCCGCTGCACGAAAACGCCATCGAGTTGATTGAAATCCCCACTCCCCGCATCAGCGGCAAAAACAGTGCGGATATCAAGCTCGTGGTCGACGCCATGGAGTTGTGCTATTCCAAGGATCACATTGATACTTTTGTCATTGTTTCAGGTGATTCCGATTTTTCTCCCCTGGTCTCCAAGCTGCGCGAAAACAACAAGCGCGTCATCGGTGTGGGGGTGAAGAATTCCAGCAGTCATCTGCTGATCAACAACTGCGACGAATTCATCTTCTACGACAACATTTATCTCGACGCCATCGGACAACCCAAGCGGTCGGTGGGCAATGTGCCGGCCGACAAAAGGGAGATGTTCGAATTTCTGGTCAATACGGTGCAGGCCCTGTTGCAGGAAAGTCGCGGGGTTCTCTACTCCTCCTTGATCAAGGATACGATGACCCGCAAGATGCCCGCCTTCAACGAACGCAATTTCGGGTACAGTACTTTTGGTGATTTGCTGGAAGATTCCCGCCTGCTCGGCTTGCTGGTGGTGGAGCGCGATGCCCAGGCTGGGGGCACCTGGGTCGTGCAGGCATTGGGCGACGGCAAGCCTTTGGAGAATGAAGAAACCAAACCCAGTAGGCCGTCCTCGCGTCGCCGCCGTCGGTCAGGGAGTCGGGGGCGTTCTGTTGTTGGAGATCGGGCGACTGGTGGAGATGGGGGGACGAGTGACGTTGGGCAGGAGGGGGGGGCTCAAGCGCAGGAGAAAACAACTGAGCAAACTGCAGCGAAGCGACCCTCGCCCCAACCCGAAGGGAAGGCAGGTGGACCCGTGCCCGAAAAAACTCCAACCCGGGGCAAACCGCGGAAGAAGGTCTCCCGTTCAGCTCCAGTTTCAGCAGGGACCAAGGATGCAGACAAGCCGGTGAAGAAACCAACCAGGCAAACGGTGAAAAAGAAAGTTGCCAAGAAGATTGGCACCGGCAAGAAAGTTGTAACCAAAAAAGAATCCGGGAAAAAAGTTCCTGCAAAAAAAGTCGGAAAGAAACGATCAACGACCAAGAAGGTGGCTGCTCGGAAGGTGGAAACCAAGAAGGCCATTGCAAAGAAGACCACGGTGAAAAAAGCCGTGGCTAAAAAGGCGGGCACCAGGAAGAAGGGGAGGTAGGTTGTAAGAATCGCCCTCACTGAATGATTGCCGCCAAGAAAGAGTGTACAGATGCAAAAGGTAGTGATTTTCGGGAACTCCGGATCCGGCAAGTCGACCCTGGCCAGGGAAAAGGCGAAAGCCCTTTCCTGTCCTCATTTGGATCTGGATACGGTTGCCTGGGAGGACAATATTTCAAGCGCACCCACCAGAAAACCATTGTCTACCAGCATGGAAGCAGTGGAGTCATTTCTGGACGACAATCAAAACTGGGTCATCGAAGGTTGTTATGCCGATTTGCTGGAGCTGGTCATACCATACGCCACCGAAATCATTTTTCTGAATCCTGGCGTTGAAACCTGCATCGAGAATTGCGGAAAACGTCCCTGGGAATCACACAAATACGAATCGCCTGAAGAACAGGATGCCAACCTCGAAATACTGATTGGCTGGATTGAACAATATCCCCAACGGGTGGATGAGTTTTCATTGCAGGCGCATCAAGATCTTTTCGCCGCTTACGAAGGCAGAAAACGGGAATATTCTTCAAACGACCGGAGCAGTTAGCAGTCTACTCAGAAACTATCAGTAAAGATTTCCCAACCAGGGTCGATGGAAATTTTGGGAGAGAACTTATTTTCCGGCGATGGTCCAAACCCAGCGTCGGAAAGAGCAATTCATACCAGGAGTAAAGCCGATGTCCACGGAAACCACCAGTATCGAAAGCATTCTGAACCTGTCTGAAGCCATGACCAATCTGGATGGCGATGCCGAACTGTTGCAGGAAATCCTGGATATCTTCCTGGAAACTGGAGATGAGCAGTTGCAGTGTATTCAAAACGGTATTGGGGCCAAGGAAATAAAGCAGGTTGCTGTTCAGGCTCATGGAATGAAGGGCGGAGCTTTAAATTTCTGCGCCGGGAAATTCTCAAGTTCGGCGTTGAAGCTGGAGAATCTAGCCAAGGGTGGTTCTCTTGACGGGGCCCAGGAAATGCTTGATGGCATGAAGGCTGCCTTCGAGGAATTGAAGGAAGTGGCTGAAGTCATCAATTGGGAAGAAGTTGAGCGGGGTTGGGAAGGCTAGGCCTGACCATCCTTTTATTCAAGATGAAACCGCCGGCCACTGAATGTGGCCGACGGTTTTTTTTAAGGGGACCGGATGGTCCCCTCGCCCTCCACCGGGGGCTCAGCGGTGCCGATGACCGTCAGCTTCAGGCTCAACGTTCTCGGTGGTGGAAGACTCTTCGATGGCTTTGATTTCATCAACATTAGCAGAATCCAAATCCAGGATCATTGGACCGATGGCGGCGACTTCCATGTCTTCCGCCTCGGTTTCGGCAGTTGCCAGGTCGGCTACTGCATCGTCGGTGGTATCGATCTCGTCTTCAACCAGGATTGCTTCGACCCGGAAGCCCTCGGCAACGGCCACTAAGTCCAGGGGCACGATGTCTTCTGCTTCGGTCAGATTGTCCAGTCGGGCCAGGCTGATCCCGGCTTTTTCGTAGTCGGCATCGGCACTGAGGGCGCTGGCGAAGGCTTCTCCGGCCAAGATGTATTGTCCGGTGCGTTCAAGAGCCACACCGAGATTGTTCTGGATGCAGGCCACGTCGCTTTTGAGGGAGGCGGCTTTGGCCAGGGGGGCAACCGCGTCGGTGAAACGTTCCTGCTGGATGCGGATCAGGCCGAGGTTGTTGAGAGCCCAGGCATCGTCCTGCTTGGTGCGCAAGACCACGCGATAGGTCTCGGCGGCTTCTTCAAGTTGACCCTGGTTGTGTTGAATGCGTCCCAGTACGCGGCGGGCGGCGTTGTTCTCGGGGTTGACCGTTAAGGCGATCTCAATTTGAACCCGGGCTTCCTCGGCCCGGTCCAGATCGATCAGTACGCGACCGTAGTTGACCAGGCTCTTTTGGTGATCGGGATTCAAATCGAGGGCGGCCAGGAAACTCTCTTCGGCCACATCGGTGTCGCCGGTTTTCCACTGGGACAGACCCAGCATGTAGAAACCCCAGGCGTTGTCGCTGTGCTCATCGGTGTACTGATCAAAGAGATCAGAGGCACGTTCGAAATCACCATCGAAGTAGGCTTGTTCGGCCATGCTGTAGGTGACGATTTGAGGTTCAGGGGCGATGATTTTCTCTGCAACATCTTCCATCGCGGGTGATACCACTGCAACTTCCGGTTCGGTGATGACTTCGATTTCAGGTTCGACGGCGGCCATCTCATTGATCGCTTCAGTGGACGTTGAGGTATCAGCGGCAACAGGTGTGGATTCATCCTGACCCGAAAAATGCACGCCGAGGAAAATGGTCAAACCAAGAACCAGGGCGAACAGGATTCCAGCTTCGGCGACTTTCATTTTCTTTTCCTGGGGTGCGCTTTGCTTCTTCATGATTTGCTCCTTCAGTGTGGTGAGTGCCGGTTGTTCCAGCGGTTTGCTCCAGGCATGTCTCACTGCATTGTTTGCAAGGGGAATTCCCAGGGGCCATCCATAATTAGATTTTTTAAGATGTTAATTTTGAATAGTTTAAAGATTAATTGTAGGGCTGGGATAGTTGGTTGTGTATTTTTGGACACACAGCAAGAGTGTTTTCTGCGACACAAAAAAGCCCCCGGTTCCACCTGGGATCCGGGGGCTGTCTTCAGGATCGGATAATCAGTCCATTTCCCGCCAACCATTGGGCAACAGGTCCGGTGAGATCATCATCACCGGCTGGCCTGCGGCTTCGTTTATTTGGCGCAGGAACAGGATGTCCACAGGGTCGATGCCCACCGGAAGAGCGGTCAATCCGGCTGTCGGTGAACTGTCGGCCAAGGTGTCGGGGATGGGCACCAGATGCTCTACCGTCATGGCGTTGAGACGGTCCCCAAAGCCAAAGAGCGAAGGAAGCTGCGGCATGAAACTGGGCATCTGGAACAAGGGCCGCGGGGGATATTCCACCACATCGACTTGGCGCCAGTCGCTCACGCCGGATTTTTCGCGGGCCAGGGCGATGGCGTCGCTCAGGCTGCCAAATTTGTCGCACAGGCCTTGTTCGATGGCGTCACCACCCATCCACACCCGACCCTGAGCCACTTCGGCCACATCGGTCACCGACAGGTTTCGGCCCTTGGCCACCGCCGCAACGAATTGGTCATACATTTCGAGGATGACTTTTTTGGTGCGCTCCAGCTCAGCCTCGTTTTTGGGTCGTGTCGGGATGCCACCGAGGAATGGGAAACTGACGGTGCTGTACAGGTCGGCGTGGGCGCCGCGCTGCACCGAGTCACTGGTGATGCCGGCTTTTTCGGCTACGCCGTCGTCATACAACCAGCCGCTGATGACGCCGATGGATCCGGTGACGGTCAGGGGAGTGGTCAGGATTTCGGTGCCATCCATGCTGATCCAGTAGCCACCGCTGGCGGCCACGTCGCCTTGGCTGATGATGACCGGCTTGCCGGCCTTCTTTAGCTGTTTGATGGCATCGGTAATCAGATCGCTGGGTAAAGGATCGCCGCCAGGAGAATCGGCGCGAATAACAACGGCAACAACATCGGGGTCATTGACCAGGCCGCGCAGGTAGGCGCTGGTTGAACGGCCTTTGATACCGGAATCCATGGCGCATGGACCCACGGCATAGACTACGGGAATTTTCAGATGCGATCCCCACTGCTCGTCGTACTGCTGTCGGTCGGGTCGAACCAGTTCGGGCGTGGCCAAGCCTGCCCGGCGTTCTTCCTGCAACCATTTCCCCAACTGATCCCAGCGGGCGATACCGTCGATCAAACCATTGTCCAAGGCATCGGTGGCCACCAGTTGGACCAGGTTATTAACAATCTCATCATACTGTTCTTCGCTCAGGTTGCGGCCCTGGGTCACACCTTCGCGAATGATTTCATAGATGACGTCGGCGATGCGCTGACGCTGCTCGCGGTCGCCATCGCTCATGTGATCGCGGGAAAGGATTTCCACGGCACTCTTGTACTTCAGGTACCGATGCTCCTGGAATCCGATACCCAGTTTTTCCAGGGTGCCCTTGAGGTAACTGCGCGACAGGGTCATGCCGGGCAAGTCCACGCCACCGTAGGGATCCATGGTGATGTGGTCGGCAGCCGAGGCCAGGTAATACAACCGCGAGCCGGCCCGGTCAAGATGGACGACAACCTCCTTGCCGCTGGCCTTGATCTCGTCGATTTTCTGACGGAACTCCCACAAAAGGGAAGTTCGGCAACTCATACCGGCCATGTTGATGGCCACGCCCTTGATTCTCTCGTCGTCCCTCAGGCGATCCAGCAAATCCTGCAGGTCGAGCCAGGCTACGTGGGTTTGGTCGAAGTAACGGTACTTCTGATAGGTGACAGTTTTGTTCTCCAGATTGATCGGGTAGTAGTAGTTCGCCTTGCTGAAGAGCGGGCCTTTATTGCCGATGGGCAGGCCGCTGAATGGTGGGTTGGTGCGAATAAGGTAGCTGTTGTTGACCAGGTCGTCGTTATTGTCGTAGCGGGACATGCCGGTGACGTTGAGATTCTTGATGGTCAGGCCGACCATGGCAGAGTATTCCACCTCGTCGGTGCCCACCTGTTGGCGGGCCTTGAGGCCCAGGTGCAGGCCGCTGATGGGGCGGACTTCCAGGCCCGCGCCCCAGTAACCGCCGGTGAAAAAGGACTGGTCGTCGTTGGCCGTGTAGTCGCCGAAAATGGTTAGCCAGGACCGGTTGAAGGGACGAATTCCCAGGTCGAAAACATATTGGGCCGCGTTGGACTCCAGGCTGATCACACCGGATGCACCAAAGGTATACCAGCTGCGCTTACGAGAGATGAAACCCAGGGAGAGAGCTTGTTCCCGGGGTGTGAGTTGGGTTTCGCCGTTGGCCCAGCGATAGCCCATGCCAAAGGTTCCGGCCCGTGTGCCGTGGGAAAGGCCCAACTGGTAATCGTAGATTTTGTAGCTGTCGCCGGGAGTTCCGAAGGTGGTGGTGTTGACACCAAATCCAAGATCCTTGCCGAAGGAAAAACCGTAATTGTCCAGGCCGGATCGAATATCCTCGTCGTTGAACCAGAAGTCGGCGGCACCGTTGTCGGTCATGGCCCAGGCCGCAGGGTTGAAGAATGAAGCGGCGGGGCCCGACGTGATGGACGGGCTCTGGGGTAAAAACCAACTTTCGCTGCGATAGTCCATGAAGGGCATGACCGGCCGTTCAGCCAAGGCGACTCCAACACTCATGGTCAGGGTTATCAAAAGAATCAGCATTAACAGGCGGCGGTTCATGGTTTCCTCCGGTTCACTTTTTCAGGTCGTGACGTTTCATGATTTTCAGGAGACTGCTGTGGTCTGAAAGACCCAGCTGTCGGGCGGTATTTGTAATGTGCCAGTCGTTGCGTTCGAGGGCGGTCAGAATAATCTTCCTTTCGGCGATTGTCTTCTGTTCTTTAAGGGTGCCGCCAAGAGCGACGTAGACGGACTGTTTGACTGCGGTGGCTGATGGGCCGGTGATTTCGGCGGGCACCAGGTCCACCGTTATCAAATCTTCGCCCGTGGCAATAACCAAACGTTCGATCACGTTACGCAACTCTCGTATATTGTTGCGGGACCAGTCGTATCCTTTGAGTCGATCGAGAGTTTCGGGTGCCAGAATCCTTGGCCGACAGGCAAACTTTTCACAGGTCAGGGCCAGGAAATGTTCTGCCAGCAAAGGTACATCACTCAGGCGTTCGCGCAAGGGCGGGACCTGCACCAGGTGGGTATTCAGTCGAAAGAGCAAATCCTGACGGAAACGCCCGGCAGCCACTTCATCATCCAGGTTACGGTTGGTGGCAGCCACCACGCGGGTGTTGACCTGGCGGCCTTCATGAGAGCCCAACCGGGTGACGATGCCGTCTTCCAGCACCCGCAGCAGCTTGGCCTGGGCGGACAGGGGCAATTCGCCGATCTCGTCCAGAAAGAGGGTCCCTTGGTCGGCGGTTTCAAAGGCCCCTTTGCGCACTTTGTCGGCACCGGTGAAAGCTCCGCGTTCGTGGCCGAAAAGCTCGCTCTCGATCATTCCCTCGGGCAGGGCTGCGCAATTGACCGGCACGAAGGTCCGGCTCTTCCGGTTGCTCGCATCGTGCAAACGCCGCGCAACCAGCTCCTTGCCGGAGCCGCTTTCGCCCATGATCAAAACCGGGCTCGGAATGGGTGCCAGGCGGTCGACCAGCTCCACCATCGCCGTAGCTGCCCGGCTTTCACCCACCAGGGGCGAGCCTTCCCCACTTTGCCTTTTGAGACGGTTGATTTCATGACGCAGGCCGCCCCAGGCCAGGGCGTTTTCCACCTCGCGCACCACCCGTTCCAGAGGCTCATCCTTGGCGATGAAACTGTAGGCACCCAGCTTGACGGCGCGCACACATCGGTCGTAACTGCCGGTGCCCGTATAGACGATGATGGGGACTTTCCGTCCCTGCTTCTTCAGGGTTGCCAGCACTTCAAAGCCGTCCACACCAGGCATTTCAAGATCGAGAATGACGCAATCGACGGGTTCATCCTTGAGCCGGGTCAAGCCTTCGGCTCCACCCGCTGCGGTGATGGTTTCGAAACCACCAAGACGTTTCAGGTCGTAGGCGTACTGGTTGCGCATGGCGGCGATGTCGTCAATGATCAGAATCAAACTCATGTTGTTGCTCACAAATTCGGGATGGGAAACGACAGGATGAAAGTCGAGCCGACATCGGGCTCACTTTTGACGCTGACACGGGCACCGCAGTCGGCCGCCAGGCGCCTCACATTGCTCAGTCCCAGGCCGGTGCCACCAGCCCTGGTAGTGAAGAAGTCATTGAAAATCTTGTCCAGGTTTTCAGGCGGAATACCCACCCCGGTGTCGGCCACTTCCACCTGGATGCGCATTTCCTCCAGAACGGGATCTTCTTCAACAAAGGCACTGACCGCCACGGTGCCGCGACCATCGGGCAAACTATCCACCGCATTGCGCAGCAGGTTGTCAAAGATGCGGCGCAAACTCACCGGATCGGCTTCCACCGGCGGCAAATTCATCGGCAGACGATTTTCCAGCTTAACCTCATCACCTAAAGACGGTCCATTGAGGATTTTTGTTACCAGGACGTCCAATTTTACCAGCCGTGCCTGACGGTCGGGGCTCAATCGGGCGTAATGGGCGGCGAGGTCTTCAAGATAGGTGAGGCCGTCTTCAAGAGTTCCGCGCCGCTCCTGGAATACCGTGCTCAAATTCTGCGGATCCTCGTCGGCAACCTGTGTCATGTGGCGCATGACGTTGCGCAGGGGGGTGATGCCGTTGCGGATGTCGTGGTTCACCTGACGGGCCACTTCACCGAGGGTGGCGCGATGTTCGGCGTCCTGCAGTTTGAGCACCCCCGACCGCAGGCGGCCGGTCATTTCTGCGAGCAGACGGCTGAGGTGGCCCACTTCATCCTTGCGGTTGGATTCAAATCGAACATCCAGGCGATCAAAATCTAGATCCTGGGCCCTGGAAGACAACTCGCGCAGGGGACGGCTGATTCGGTTGGCCAGAACAATCGCCATGAAAATCGAGGTTGCAACGGCCAGGGCCAAGATAATGCCCAGGCGAATGTCCATGGCCAGCAACGCCCGATGCAACGCTGCCTGGCTGTGAGTGACGATGAGGTAGGCGCTTTCCGGTCGTCCATCCAGAATCAGGGGCCACTCGCTGCTGCGCACGATGGCCTGGCGGCGGCGCAAAAGGAATGGGATCTCTTCGGGACGCCTGGCGTTTACCAGAGCTTCGGTCAGATCTTCGCAGGAGGAGAGTAATCCACCATTCCAGGCCACCACCACATCCAGATCATCGTCGCGGCTCAAATCACGCAAGTGGGACGAGTCCAGGCGGATGCCGCCGGTGATGTTGATGGTTGTCCCACCGATATTGATGCGGCTGGTGCGGGCCAGGGCCAAAAAGGAATCTTCGGCTGAGCGGGCTGGGATGAGGGCCTGACCGCCTTGCACGAGGGACAAAACTCGGGGCAGGGCCGGGTCTACCTGGCCGATGTCGTGACGGAAATGCCCGGAGCTGATGACCTCACCATCCGCTGCTTGAATTTGCAGAAAATCGATATTCATCAGCGACATGTGGCGCGGGGCGAAATCCATCAGATAGGATTTCAGATCCTCCCGCTGATCGAGCAATGCCAGTCGAAAGCGATTGTCGGCGGTGATGGTGGAACCGAGGGAAGTCAGCATATTTTCCAGGCCGGCCCCTTTGGCGGCCAGATCCTGTCGCGTCAAACGCATCTGGTCTTCCACACGCCGGGTGTCCAACTCGGTGAAACGCCGAGTGACACCGCTGCGGGTGATCAGCATGACCAATGTCAGAGGAATCACTGTGATCAGCAAAACTCCCAGTAGGATCTGCCCGCGCAATTTCACGGAAGGTCACCTCCTAGACGGGGGCGTCCCAGGTTGCTAAGCAGCGGCGTGCCGTCAAAGGCCAGCTCCAGGCCGGACCACTGTCCCCGGGTCAAAAGCCAGGACCTGGTCAATGCCAAAGGTTGCACGAGGCCACTGCGGTACAGGGCGACGGCGGGAGCGACACGGCGGTTAAGGGATTGCGCTTCAGCCTGAACCAGGTTTTCGGCCTGATCACCGGTGGCCAGGGGGTCGGTTCCGAAAGCCGCCGTTTGCAGCCAGGCAGCCCGGCCGAGCAAGGTGGCCATCTGCAGGCAACCGGTGGGAAAGTGTTGGTCCGAAGGCAGGATCAACGCTCCGGTCATCTGCCAACTGAGGATGAAGTTCAACGATTCTGGATGAACACCGACAGCCCGCAACCCGGCAGGGCCCAGGGCTACCAGGCGTTGGGCCAGCTCCCGGGCTGCCGGATCACCGAGGGGATAAGCCACCGTGTTTTCATCGAGGGACGCACCGCCCAGATCCCACTGGCGGCGGGCACTGCTGTCCATGGCCACCGGGCCGGTCAGTTGGGGGCAGATGTTTGATCCACCGGCGGGCAAACAGATATCATCCCAAGGGCGAGCTGAAACCCTGGTCAGATCTTCGTCGGCGTTGAGTTTTTTGGTCAGCCCGGCCCAAAGGGTTGTACCGGTGGGATTTTTTTCTGGTGGACAAACCAACAGGTAAAGCCGGCTCCAGGGCAGGGGTTCGGTGCGAAAGCCGAGCATCTCGCTGAAAAAGCGAACCGCGTCGAGATTTCGGGTCAAAGCGAGATTGATATCGGTGGCCACCAGATCCCGGAGATCGGCTTGGGGCAACGTCCGAAAAGTGAGACTTTTCCAAACCGGAGCTTGAGGATGGTGGGTATTGGGCCGGCATTCAAGATCCGGCAAGGGCGCGGGGGTGGAGGCACGCAACCTGGCCGGCCCGCTGCCCACAGGCCAGGTCCAGCCCGGGCGACTAACTGAAACAGCGGTGGCGGGGTGGGCCAGCAGCATGGGGAAACGGGCCTGGGGCTCCGGAAGTTGGATGGCCAGACGGGTTTCATCGACCAGGGTGATGGATTTGGCCCGGGCGTTGAACCAGGTCCAAAGAGGGGTTTTGTCGCCACTGCGGGGGCAGCCCTGGTTTGCGGCCCAGGCGTCGCGCACATCCTGGCTGGTGACATGGGTGCCGTCCCAGAAACGGGCACCGCGGCGCAGGGTGAAGATCCAAACGGTACTGTCCTCGGTGCAAGACCAAGCGCTGGCCAAACCGGGATTGAGGTTTCCTTCGCAATCCACGTTGACGAGAGTTTCGTAGAGGTGGGCAAAGACCAACCGTTCGGAAGGATTGTGGGGAATGGGGGCCAGGTCGGGGCTGACGCTGTCGGTCAGCGCGAAGATGATGGCGGCCCCGGGGACGGCTTCACCCGAAAGGTTGGAACAACCTTCGCGAAGGGTGGAAATTCCATTTTCGGACGGCCAGCGAACGGGTTCGGTTTTGGCAGATGATGGATCATCGCCGATGGATGGGCCGGAACTGCAACCAAGCTGGAAAGCAAGCGGGAGCAGGGCTAGAATGAGGATCAGCCAAGGGTGGCTGGAAGTGTTGGGGTACAAGTTGCCGAACAAGATGCGGAACGGTCGCATGAATTCCCTCCTCAAGGGGGATCAGTCGGTTGGGGGAACCAACTTCGGGAAGGAAAATTCCCGCTTGGCGGGAGGATAGCGTCATTGTTGGGTGGTGTAAAGAAGGAGACCGACCTGTCCGGTTCTGGACATAGACGAGTTCGACACTCCAATAATTCTGTATTGGCCCTGACCACTTAATTCGCTCAACAGCCTGCTAGAACCCATGCCCCACCTGCAAATAAACATATCCGGGCCGCTGATCGGCCACCGCAAACCCCAGCCGCAACGGTCCAACAAGACTATCCATACCCACCTCGAAACCACCACCCCATATGGGTTGGGCCCCGGACAGATTCTTTTGGCCCTGCCATCCCACCGCCACGGCAGCTTCCAGGTGAACCCCGGCGCCCAGCAGATACTGGAGAGCCGCCCGAGACCAGGCAATCTGCGGCGCGATGATCTCCTGCCGGCGTAGACCGACCCACCCGCGGGGGCCGCCGGCGCGGCCCTGGTGCACCACGGGAATATCGGTCGAGCTGGCCACGGCTCCTGCAGCCCATATCGGCTGCCAGGATCCCAGACCACGCACGGGCAGAACCATTCCCAGATCCGCACGCCACCATTCCGGCTCGTCGCCCGCATGGCCAAAGGAGCGAACGTATCTGAGTCGTGCGCCGCGTTGGGGGCGAGAGAGAGGAAGATCGCGGCCATGACTCTCCAGGGAAAGATGGAAAGTACGCAGCGGCTGATCACCCGATCCGGGAATCCGGCGACTTTCCAGATAGCTATTGGTTTGACCGACATCCCCGCCGAGGAAAAGACTCCAGCCACACCGAAAGGTGCGGACGATGAGGTCGAGGCCGAGCTGGGTGCGGCGAAAAACGAATCGGTCCACCTCGACACCGTGGTCGTAGACACCGGGTCGCTCACGCTGCCATTGGAATCGTGTCCGCAGGCCCAACCATCCCGGTCCGTTGATGGGTTGGTTCAACAACGCTTCGAGGCGCGACTCGCGGTCGCTGTATCGATAGCTCAGCAGGCTTGAGCCTGCCCGGCCAAGAATGTTGTCGTAACGCAAGCGTCCCATAACAGCCACACCGTCATCGGTGATAACGCTGGCACCGAGTTCCAGTCTGGGCCTGGTCTCCTCCTGCACGTGCACGATCATGTCGGCCGTATCGCTGGCCACCGGCTTGAACTCGAAACCAATGGTTTGGAAACTTCCTTCATGGGTCAGCCACTGCGCCTTCCGCCAAGCGGCGGCAAGTTCCAGACGATCGCCTGGGTGGATCTGCAGCCGGTCGAGCACCCGACCGGGCTGAAGGTGTTGCAAGCCACGAACCTCTATGGTTCGCAGAGTGACCGGACCAACCACTGGCGCCTTCGGCGGTGGATTCTGCACCACTGGACCACAGGCATCCCTCAGGGCAAGCAACTCGTCCTTGTGTTGCAAGGCCACTTCCCGGCCGATGGCCAGGATTTCCTTGGCCGCATCCATGTCCACACTGCGGTACGATTCCAGTGGCATCTTCAGCAAAACGTCATTGTTTCCGACAGTGTACTCGTTGGGAAAGAGGGTTTGCAGCTCGGCCACTCGGATCCACATCTTGTAGATGTCGTCGGGTTCCTTCTTGTCCGGCAGATGGACGTTGCTGACATCGACCAGCACCGCGCGGTCAAAGCCCAACTGTCGGGCCACCTGCACCGGGAGGTTGTCGAGGAAACCACCATCCACCAGCTGCCGACCTTCGAGTTCAACGGGGTAAAAGATCATTGGAATGGTGCTGCTGGCTTTCACTGCCCGGGGCAACATGCCTTCATCATGGATCACAAGGGAGTTGCTCAGCAGGTCAGTGCTGACACAGCGAAAGACGACAGGCAGATGGTCGAAATCGTTATCGGCGACAAACAGGGCGTCGGCCGTCCTCTCGCCCACAAGAGATTCGAAGCCCTGGCCATGGCTGAACCCGGTATGCGGAAGCGGTGGCCATTGGGTGATCTGCAACCTGAGTTGGTGCGGCGCAGGACCCCACCAGCCCCCTTGCAATTCGGCTGCAGGAGTATCGAAATCAACCACGAGGTTCAGCAGGTTTTGGCCCAGGGCAAGGGTTTCCAGTTGGGATGTGCTTGTGCCCGAGGAGTACAATGCGCCTACAACCGATCCCATGCTGGTGCCAACGATCAGGCTCGGCCGCATCCCCAGCTCCTCAAGCACCTCAATGACGCCAATGTGAGCGATGCCGCGCGCACCGCCGCCGCCGAGGATGAGGGCGAAGCCTGTGGTATCGACATCGGCCGCAGTAGGGGGCCAGCCGAATGGAAGTGGTTGGATGGCCAGGGAGGCCAGAGGCACGGCGAGCAGGCCAGCAATGATGAACGGCACCAGCAGGCCGAATAGTGGGATTTGGTGACGAGAATGAGGCACGGCGTTGGTCCTGCGGTTCAATTCCATGGAAAAAAAATTTATACCGGCCCAGCAGCAAATTGTCTATGCAATTGTTGCTCAAACCAGTGATATTCTATAGTCTCATGATGCCTGTGGAATCTTGCTCAGGTTCGCTGGAGGATCCTCTCCAGGTTTGCCGTCCACAATAATGACAAGAAACCTGTTCGCCAAAGGGGGAGTCACCATGCGCCAAAGGGGCATGTTCGGGCTGATGGTGGTATTGGTTCTGGTTGTTGGTTGTTCCAGCAGTCACAAACCCGGTTTGTTGAAATCCGAAGTTTCCCAACCCGAAAAAACCTTAGCCACCGCCCTGGAAGAATCGGCTTTCATAGACCGTCTGGATGAGTACATGGAGTTTTCCCCCGAAGTGCGCAAGGACTTGAGGGCCCGGGCGGAAATGGAAATCGATTCCTACAAGGCAATGAGTTTCGAGAACCATCAGTACCGGGACTCCCGCCAACGATTCTGGTATTACGCAGGAGTCTATATTGATCGAAGCACCCGGGGCGTAGGTTTGGCCAACAGCCTGGTCGGATTGAGAGCAGCCACTGGTTTGGATCCGTCCTATGCAGAAGCCTGGGGACTGATGGGATCTTTGCTTCTGGCCAGTGGAGACGTTTTTACGGGGAAAGACTGTCTCGACAACGCACGCCAGGCGAGCATGTCCCGCATCAGGGACGATAACCCGGTTGACGAAGAAATCATGTTGCGGATTTATCGAGATCGTGCCTGGGCCATGCGCGAACTGGCCCTTTGGGATGAAGGATTGGCCGCCGTGCATGAAGGTTTGACCTTCAAGCGGGGCGACCCGGAACTGGTGCTGATCAAAGGATTGTTGCTGGCCGGGGCGGGACGCTACTCGGAAGCCAACAGTCTGGCCGTGCGCATGCCTGCTTTTACATTTTCCAAAGTCGATTTCTGGCATTACGGCCAATCCCAAACACGCAGTGATTATGCCAATCGGTGGATCAAATCCCAGGCCTTGCTGGCGGTGGGGGAATACCATGCGGCCCGGCAGGTGTTGGGCGATTTGACCAGCTATGAAAACCGTCTGCAAGTGCCTTTCATGGATCGTTTTTGGGCTGATGTCGGCCTGGTAAGCGAATTGGTTGGAGAAAAGAGAGCGGCCCGCTATTACGCCCAGGGTTTTGTCGCTCGTCGTTATGAAGGATTCTACCCTTGGCAAGGCGGGAACCTCAAGCCCTTGGTCCTGGATGTGCCGAATCCTGCGATGCCCGTCTACACCAGTTTTGGTGGCCGATTCATGGTGGGTGGTTCCGTCCTGACCTATGTGGCGGCCCAGATGAACACCATGTCCCTTGCCGTTTTCGACGGGCAAAGAGAGGATGCCGCCGGCTGGGCTCTGCGCGCCCTGGACATTGCCGAGCGCCGCAATATTCGACCTGCAGTTTGCCGGGCCATGCGCGGCAGGATTCACTATTCCTTCGATCGCAAGGCAGCGGCCCGCACCGAATTGGAGGCGGCCCGTTTGGCCTTTGCAGAACAGGATAAAGTTGATGCCGGAACGTCCATGTTGCTGGGCATGCTGAACTTGGGTGAAGGAAAAGACCATGAAGCCATCGCCTTGTTGAATGAAACGGTAGGGGCCGATGAAGAGCTGGCGGCAGGATGGCGAATGCTGGGTGTTCTGCAGGCGCGTGCCGGGCATCAGGAAGCGGCCGAAGTGGCCATGAACAAGGCCCTTAATTTGGAGCCATACTCAGTTTCCGGCCTGTACAATCGAGGCTTGTTGAGGTTGCAGCAGAAGCGTTTTGTGGAGTCGGTGACCGATCTGGAGAGGGCCTGGAAACTGGATCCCGAAAACCACGAAGTGCAGCGGGTTTTGCAGATGGCGGCCACCAGTTATCGGGCCAACGGCGGAGATCCCAGCGAGCTGCGTTTGCAGGTTGAGGAATACAAGGTGGCGGCGGTCAGCGATGGGCCACCGTTGGATCTGGTGGCGGATCCGGCGGCCATGGTGGCTCAGTTGAATGCGGAGATCGAGGCGTTCTTTGTGGTGCCGGATTCCATCGCAGCAACGCTTGGTCCCGAGGATGAATCCTTGCTGCAGCTGGCCGTGGAGTATCAGGCCACCGGGAGTACCGATCTGCGTCGGAATTTGGCTTTGGCCTACATGGACCGCAAAATGTATACCCAGGTCCAGGCGTTGCTGGCTCCCGGATGGGGTACCGATCTGGAGCCGGGCGAAGAGGTGATTTTGCTTTATGTGGATCGTCTGCTGGGTGAGAGCCAGAGGGCCGAAGCTTTGGCCGATGCCCTTTTGGCGGGAGAAATTTTCACCGACAACCGGCATCTCATGTCGCTGATGGATGATCCTTTGCGGCTGCCCTGGTGGAAACAACCCATGGGGACAGGGCATCATCTGGAGCATTATGGTGCCAATACTTACGGGATTAGCGACGTTTTCATATATGAATATTACATGTCAGTGGGCTTTGACCGCCACCGGGCAGCCCAGCGAGGGGACTACGCCGTCCCGGTGTTGAACCGATGGTTTCTTGATGTGGAAAGAAATCGCTCGGGCAATACCCAGGCCAGCGCCGTTGATGGCGGTACGGGAACCAGCAGGGCAAAAAGTGGCGGCAACTACAAATGATGCTGGAGTTTGGGGATGAATTCGGTTTCAATTCAAGGACTGACCTGAGTTGAAACCGATCCCTAAAACCCGATTGGAATTCCGGCTTTGAACAACCCAGCCTGCCCTCAATGTGATCACGTCTTTTCCTGGTCCGTGGCCCTGAAACAAATTCTTGGTCCCGGGCGACGGGGCAACGCCATTTGGGGTGCCGTCTGTCCTTCCTGCAGCGCCAATTTGAAGGTGCCCAATTCCCGTGTGATGCTCATCGTAGCCTCGGCCATATTTTTTGGCAGCCAAAGTTCCACCGTCCTTGTGTTGAGCGATGTTACCCTCTGGCAATTCTATGCTGCCAAAATTTTTCTCATCCTCGGGTTTTACGCCATCGCCACTTTCATTTTCCTCAAACTGGAGCTCGTGAAATGAAGCACCTGCTGTTGACGATGGCTCTGTTGGTAGTCCTTTCGTCGGCGGTCGCCATGGTGCCCGAGGATATCCTGACCATGAGGTCGGCCTCAGTGCTGGGCCTTTCTCCAGATGGGCGTTACTTGCTTTATACCATCAGCCAATGGAATGGCGACAAGGGGAAAAACCTCACCACCGCCTACCGTCGGGACCTGGATACGGGAAATGATTTGACCGTTTTTACACCTGAAGATAAAAGCTGGGGTGCGGTGTGGCGACCCGACGGTGAAGCGGTGGCCTATCTGTGCCGGGTGGACGAGGGTGTGGAAGTTTGGATCATGGCCGAGGACGGGGCCAACCGTCAGCGGCTGAGTGAAGGTGCAGGTGATTTTGGCGGCTTGAATTGGTCCCCCGATGGTCAGGCCCTGGCCTGGATTGCCCAGGATCTGGTTGGGGACGAGATACCTGGTATTGAGGACCGTTTTGTGGTGGCCGATGGCCTTGGTTATCGTCATCTGGGTGAAGGTTATCGCCGGGGAAACCGGGGGCAACTTTTCGTTATGGATGTGGCCGATGGCAGGCCGCGTCGTCTCTTCAATGAGCCATTGGATGTGCGGAATCTGTTTTGGTCTCCCCAAAGTGACCAGCTGGTTTTCGAGGCCAAGGAAGAAGCCAACCTGGGACTGAATGTCGACACCGAGTTGTGGGTCATTGATGCGGACGGTGGAAATTTGCGCCGGCTGACCAACAATCCAGGCCAGGATGCCAAGCCGCGTTGGCTTCCCGATGGACGGGTGGCCTGGCTGCGGGCCGAAGATCCCATTTGGGAAAGCGCTCCCAAGCGGGTGGCCATCATGGATCCGGAAGTCGGCGATACCGGGCATCTGGAATTCCCTGGCCCGGACTTCAACAACTGGATCAGGAACATCACGCATGATGGTGAAGACTTGTATTTTCTGGGCGCAAACCGTGGTTGCATTGATCTGGTGCGCATTGACGGAGACATACAT
This sequence comes from Candidatus Krumholzibacteriota bacterium, assembly GCA_024275485.1. Lineage (GTDB taxonomy): Bacteria > Krumholzibacteriota > Krumholzibacteriia > LZORAL124-64-63 > LZORAL124-64-63 > LZORAL124-64-63. Next base: position 73,181 of record JAJRZA010000002.1, read on the forward strand.
GAGTTCATCACCGATGGTCGGCACGATCTCTGGTCGGTGCAAATTGCCGGTGGTCGGGTTGTTTTCAGTGGGGCCAGTCAAACCAATCCTGGCTCCATTTATCTGGTTGATTTGCGCACCCGCGAAGCTTTCCCGCGTCGGCCGAAACTTTTGATCGACCCCAACGAACGGTGGCGGCAAAAAGTGGGTCTTACCGAACCGGAGGCTTTTTCCGTCGATGTGGATGGCCGTACCATCGAAGGCTGGTTCTTCAAACCCGAGGGTTTGCTGCCCGGTGAAAAAGTCCCCACGGTGCTCAGCATTCATGGCGGACCGGAGTGGATGTACGGTGGGTATTTTCTACCGGAGTTTCACATCCTGCCCACCCATCATTATGGCGTTATCATCGCCAACCCTACCGGTAGCCTGGGATACGGATTTGATTTCCAGGAAGATATCAGGGGCGACTGGGTGGAACGTCCGGCCCGGGAACTGCTTGCGTGCGTGGACCTTGCGGTTGAGCAAGGCTGGGCCGAGCCGGATCATCTGGCCGTGATGGGTGGAAGCTATGGTGGCCACCTGGCTGCCGCCATCACCACCCAAACGAATCGTTTCGGTGCTGCCGCGGTGGACCGGATGTATCCCGAACTCATATCTTTTTGGGGCACTACCGACGAAAAATGGTTTCCCGAGTGGGAGTTCAAGGGCAAGCCGTGGGAACCTGAAGCCAGGGAAGTCTATTTAAGAAATTCGCCTTTTGAAAAAGTAGATCAGGTGACGACGCCGACACTGATCAGTCAGGGACATCTGGATTTTCGGTGCCTGGCGGCGGGTGGCCAGATTTGGTTTTCGGCGCTGCAATCGATGGGGGTGCCGTCACGTTTTGTGCGTTTTGAAAATGAGGGTCACGGGATTCGGAACCCCGAGAACAAGGTGAGTTATCAGGGGCTTTTGTTGGAGTGGTTCGAGCGGTATTTGTTGGATGGCTATTCAACCGAGGATCAAGAAATCAATGAATGAGACGACGCTATCTGTTGTGACTTTCTCCAAACGGGTCAGTCTGTGGTTGATGACCGCCGCCATGGTCCTGATCATCGGCCTCAAAGGGCATGGCGGGCCGGTTCCGGCCCTTGATTGGCACTGGTTGGGCTGGCCTCCCCTGGTGATATCAATTTTTCTGGCCTGGTGCTCAGGGAACGTGAGCTGGGCCAAAACCACTGTGCTGATGGCTTGGCTTATTCTAGTGCTGCACTTCACCAGAATCGACGGCGATACCACCAATGGCCACATCTTAGAACTCGCTCTCATGTTGGGCATCGGGGTCCTTTTGGTGCCTGCCCTGCTGGCCAAATACTGGCTGAAGGAACCCTTGGACTACAGTTGGTTCAATGGCCGCTGGTCTCGGAGAATGTGGATGTGGTTTCCGCTGGGGTTCGTGCTCGCCTTTGCCTTTTTGTGGGTCTACTTCAATCATTGGACGCCCACCTTGCACCATAGCTGGCCTCTGCCTTTGGAAGGCCCGCGCACTGATGCTTTGTGGCGACTGTTCTGGGGCTGCAATTTTATCGGCGTGTGGGACGAGCTGGCTTTCATCAATTTTGTTTTTGTTCTGTTGGGCCGGCATTTCCGGTTTGGGGAAGCCAATCTGGCCCAGGCTTTTTTCTTTACCAGCTTTCTGCACGAGATGGCCTTCGTGGGTTGGGGTCCGGTGGTGATCTTCGCTTTTGCATTGACTCAGGGGATGACCTATCGCCGAACCCGCTCATTGTTCTACATTATTATCCTGCACCTGATGATCGATTCAGTGCTGTTCTACATGATCGCCAATCAATGGTATCCCGGTTTCGGGTGGCATCCCTGGGGAGGTTAGATCTGTGAAAAAAACTTTGGGTATGGTCGGGGTGCTGACCCTGTGGCTGGGGACTGGAATCAGTTTTGCACAGTGGACCACACTGGAAGAAGGGCTCGAACTGGCCCGCTTCGATTCTGGGCTTCGGTCAGCCGATGCAGCGGGGGATCTGCTTGTCCTGCGGGTGGACACCGATTTCTGGATTCTGCGCGCCCACAAACCGGAAGAGTCCGACGGCTACAAGGGCCGAACGGCCAAACGATGGTGTGAGCTGGGCAACATGGTGGCGGCCATCAACGCGGGCATGTACCAGGAAGACAAAGTGACCCACGTCGGTTATTTCAAGATTGACGGAGAGGTGGTCAACGCCTTCCGCAACGACTATTTGTCGGCGGTGGCCATTGGTCCCATCGATCCGGCGGAACCATATTTTCGTATTTTTGATCTTGACGAAATTACCCTCGGAGAGGTGGCTGCCCGCTACAACACGGTGGCCCAGAATATGCGGTTGATCAAAAGAGCAGGACAGAATCGCTGGCAACCGGCCAAGGATCGCTGGCAGGAGGCAGCCCTTGGCGAAGACTACAAGGGTCGGGCCCTGTTGATCATTTGCGACCGCCGCTGGTCCATGCACGAGTTCAATGAAATCCTGTTATCTCTACCTCTGGGCTTGGTTGTTGCCCAGCATTTGGAAGGAAGGGTGGAGGCCAGCATGTGGATTCACCATCCTTCGGTGGAGGTGGCGGATTTACCGGGCAATCGCAAAGGCCATTTCACGGTGCCCAATATTTTGGGGGTGACGAAACGCCACCCCCGGATTGATTCTCAAGGCCATCAGGATAATCAGGACTAGTTTAACGAACCACCACCACCCGACCGGTCATGGTCTCTGCACCAGCTATCGCACGCACAAAGTACACGCCGCTGGATGCGTTGCGACCACCGCTGTCGCGGCCATCCCAAACCAGGACACTGCTGCCGCTGGCCATGTTGCCGCTGTGCAGCTGACGGACCCGGGCACCACGGGCATCGTAGATATCAACGGTGACCCGGGCGCTGTTGGGCAGGTTCAGCTGCATCCGGGCGCCGCCTCCGGTCACATTACCCAGAATTTTCAGCTGTGGGTTGTTGAAGACGATGTCACCTGTTCCACTGGTGGATTCCACGATGAATGAGGCCGCATCACCCAGGGCACTGCGCTCGACGCCATCGCTGGCGTAGGAACGCCAGTAGTAGGTGCCGTCGGAAAGGGATGTGCTTTGCCAACTGGTCTGACCGGCGCCTTCGGCAATGTTGTCGGCGAAGGCAACCAGGTCGGTCTCCAGGACATCGCTGAAGACACGGAAACCGTAGGTAACGTTTTCGCCTTCGGGGTCGGTGACGTTGGAAACGATCAGGGTCGGCATGTTGCCGGTGGATGCTCCACCCACAGGGCTGATGGCCACAGGGGCATTGGGAGCCAGGTTGTCCGTACCTGCTCCGGTGAGTACCACGTCGTCGATGAACCAGCCATCTTCGGTGACGGAATAATCGGTTTCCAGAAGGAAGCGGAAGCGCAGGTTTTGGCCGGCGTAGGTGCTCAGGTCCAGCTCCACCTGTTGCCAACTGGTTTGGAAACCGTCATAGGAGGCCAAAGTGTTCCAGCCTCCGCCATCGGCGGATACCTGGACACGACCGTAATCGTAACCCGATTCAATTTCGTAACGGTGCCAGAAGCTCAGGGTTGCGGCCGGGTAGCTGCCGTTCAAGGTGGCGCTGGTGGCTTGCTGGTCGTTGTATTGTCCAAAAGGAGAGTCGGTTAGGCTGGTGACGAAACTGTGGTACTGGCTGCTGGTGGAGCCCCATGATCCGGTGGTTGTCCAGTTGCTTAGGCCACCTTCGAAGTTGTCGGCGAAGATGTTGTTGGGCGTGCCCACCATGAAACTGAGGTTGAAGTCGAGGTCGCCTTCGGCCAGATGCATGGTGACGGTGAAGTGCACCAGGTGTCCATCGGGGCAACCGGCGTCCACGGTGATGGGCAGTGGATTGCCGAGGGTGGTGCTGGCCATGGCGGCAAGGTCACCAACATTGCGCTCGGCGGCACCGAATTGCACCCAGGCATCGTCACTGCTGACGGTCAGGTTCAAGTCCGTGGCACTGGCCACCACGGATTGGTTTTCGATGGTGAAATTGAGTTCACCACTTCCTCCTGGTTCGATACTTTTGACATCGGCGATCACGACAGGACTGTGCACGGCGATGAAGACGCCGGCGGCGCGCATCAGGTAGATGTGCGGCCAGATGTTTTCCTGGAAGAGAGGACCACGCCGGTTTTCGTCGGGCCAGAAGCCATCACTGTAACCACCAATTTCATTGGTGAAACTGAAGATCAAGGGGTGCTCTTCGGTTGCTGCATAAACCCAATCGATGGATCCACCGTTGACGTTGTACAGGATGTCGCTGGGCTGACCGGGGTTGTAACCGTTGAATTGGGTCATCACTTCGCCCATATGCACGTAGGTGCTGTGATGGGGCGAATCCGCGCTGGTGTAACCCCAAGGGTAGAGTGTGAGGTTGCTGTAGGTGTGCACCGAGTCGTGGGTGCGGAAATTGTGAGCATTGATCAGACCCATCAGGGCTTGGATTTCGGGCTCGCTGCCGGCAAATGGTCCGCGGTAGGTTTCATCGTCGGGAAAGGGGCTGCTGCCGCTATTGTCCAGTCCCCAGTTGTAGGGATAGTTGCGGTTGGGGTCGACGCCGTAGCTACCGCCGCCGTTGTTGCGACGATTTTTCCGCCACATGCCGCCGCCCTGGGGGTAGCCGTTCTCGTTGTAGACGTCACCATCGGGATTGACGATGGGCACGATGTAAAGTTCGCGGTTGTTCAGCAACCAGGTGATGGCGGGATCAGTGCCATAGTTCTGGGCCAGATATTCGGCGAACATGATGGGGAACTCGGAGGCCATGATCTCGCGGGCGTGATGCTTGCCGTCGATCAGGACTTCGGGTTCGTCTTCATCAACATCGGGATTGTCTGATACGCGGAAGCACCAGAGGTCGCGTCCTTCGTGAGACTGGCCGATGGACCACTTGGCACTGATAACTTCGGGGTACAACAGGTGAAGGCTGTCGACGAAGGCGACATTTTCACTGTAAGTGTGGAAAATACCGTAGCCAATGCCTTTGCTGCGGGAAGCATAGGTGGCTTCCATGTTTTCATTGAGGATCTCCATACGAAGACCCGAGTCCTTGAGGAAATCGAGATCGACGGGTTGGGCAGCGATTTCAGCGTGGTGGCCGGGTTTGATGGAGAGGATATCAAGGCGGTTGACGTTGCTCTTGAGGAAATCAAGATCAGCCGCGGAGTCGAGGTGCACCAGCACAAGAGCGTGTGGTGCTTCGGCAGCCAGGGCCGAAAAAGAAAACAGGAGAGTCAGCGCAAAAAATATAGCAGCGAATGAACGGGACCAGTTCATGGTAGCCTCCACGGTATAACGGGTTGGGAGACCCATGTGCCCTGGTCTCCGACATGCATTTCAAACAACCTATTAAGTTTACCAGATTCTGCCACACAGCACAAATCTTATAAAATAACGTATTTGTGATATCTTTTACCTATTCAAGATAACTTTATAATGAAAAATCACACGAAAGTGGTGTTCTACTGGTCAGCATCACTGCCCAAGTCAATGTATGCCCGATACCGCGTCCCATATGGATCAACGCCTGGTGCGCTGACAGCCAGCCGATTATTCCCAAATAAAAAACGCCAGCCCGAAAAGGCCGACGTTTTTATTGGTCTGGATATTCAGACTCTTGAACCAAACCGGACTATCTAACCTTGTCCACCTCGGCGCAAGTTTTCTTCACCGCGTTGACGGAGACCTTCAGGGCCTTCTTCTCGCCGGCATCCAGTTTGACCTTGATGATTTTTTCGATGCCGTTCTTGCCCAACACCACAGGCACGCCGACAAAGAGTTTCTTCACGCCGTACTCGCCCTGCAGATAGGCGGCCACCGGCAGGATCTTCTTTTTGTCGAAAGCGATGGCTTCAATCATTTCCAAGGCACTGACGGCAGGGCTGACAAAGGCGGATCCACTGCCCAGCAGCTTGACCACTTCCCCACCGGCGGCCCGGGTGCGTTTCTCGATCTTGGCCAGCTTGGCCTTGGAGACGAACTGTTCCACGGGCAAACCATAGATACGGCAGGCGCTGCGGATGGGAACCATGGTATCGCCATGTCCGCCGAGCACCACCGCTTCGATGTTTTCCACCGATAGGCCGGCTTCCTGGGCCACGAAGTACTTGTAGCGGGCGCTGTCCAGCACACCGGCCATGCCCATGATCTTGTTGGGCTTGAAACCGCCTTTTTTGAACAGCCTGTAAACGATGGCATCCAGAGGGTTGGCAATGGAGATCACAAAGGCGTCGGGGGCATATTTTTTGATACCCGCGGCAACGAAGTCGGTGATCTTCAGATTGATGGCCAACAACTCATCACGGCTGGGAAAAGTCCCGTCCGGGCGCATGGCCCGGGGTACACCGGCGGTGTTGATGATGAAATCCGCACCCTTGAGGATATCGTATTTCTTGCTGCCGATAACCCGCACGTCTTTGCCGTAAACCGGTGTGGCTTCGGCAATGTCCAGACACTTGCCCGCGGCAAAGTCGGGTTCCTTGACGTCGACCAAAGCGACCTCACGAGCCAATCCACGATGCACAATTTCCGATACGCACACGCCGCCGATATTTCCGCCACCGACGATTCCGATTTTGTTGATCATTGTCTGGTCTCCTTGCTGGAGGTTGACTGCATGACTTCGTTGCATGACTTCGTTGCATGACAGAGCTGGATGACTGGGCTGGATGACTGGGCTGAATCCGCCCGAAAGCGGACATCACCGTTAATGCCTGGACGTTAACACTCGACGGTGCGGAATTCCAGAATATTCGCTAGTCTTATAGGCCACAATGTCAGTGGGGATTTCCAACATCATCCGGAGAAATAATGCCAGGAAAACACGCAAACAACTGGGACAACCGTTACGATGAGGATCGATTTTTCTACGGCGAGGCGCCCAACGATTTTGTAGCTCGTGAATTGCACAATCTGCCGACGGGCCGAGGGCTGTTTTTGGCGGAGGGAGAAGGGCGAAACGCCGCTTTTGCCGCTGGTTTGGGGCATGATGTGGTGGCGGTCGACAACAGCAAGATTGGACGACGCAAGGCCTTGGAGCTGGCTTCGCGGGCTGGCGTGCAAATTGAATATCGTTGCGAGGACATCATTGATTGGCGATGGGCTGACGAGAAATGGGATTTTGTGGTGCTGTGTTTTGCGCACATGGGGCCTGATGTGATGGGAGAGGTGCATCGGCGCGTGGTGAAGTGTTTGCGTCCGGCAGGGAAGGTGATTTTGGTTTCATTTGCGAAGAGTCAGTTTGGCAGGAAGTCGGGTGGGCCGCCGAGGTTGGAGTGGCTGCATGATGTGGAAATTTTGAGGGAGGAGTATGCCGGGGTCCGCTGGGAGAGGTTGGTGGAAGTGGAGGTTGAGCTGAGGGAGTCGATTGGGCATGTTGGGGATGCGATGGTTGTTGAAGGGGTTGGGGGAGTGGGTTAGGGTTGGGAGCAAATTCGAGATAACATTTGGTGGGCCAAGGGGTTTTGGGATGAAGGAACCTTGAACAAAAATTCGATTTCAATTGACTTCAGGCATCGATAAAGAATAGAATGCTCATGTATTCGCCAAAGAAGCCCGATATTTACAACCAGGATAATTTACAAGGCTTCCCGCCGGTTTCGCTCGAATCATGACCGGCTGCCCCAAGAAATTGGAGACTCCTGGAGATGACTATGAATAACTTCCGTGAAATGCCCTTTGTCAGGGCGCTGTTGGTGGCGCTTGTTGTTGTGGTTTGTTTTGGTGTTTTGGGAACGGGCGAGGCTTTTGCTAAGTATGAAATGCAGAATGGGCATGAGGGGGATCCGGATGATGGAATGGATGTTGTAGGTGGCGGAGGCGGTGAGGGTTATTCTGGAGATGACAGTGGGGATTTTGTTGTCATCTTTATTGAAATCAAGTGGGTTTCATTTGAAGGACAATTTTATCCAGTATTCTATTTTGATTCAGAGGGCATAGAACTTTTTTCTGTTTCAAATTTTTCCAAATCTTCTGAGTTGAAGTGGAGGAGAAAATGAGACTTCCTTTGGGCATCAATAGGTCTTTGCTCCACAACTTCGTAATTTCCAAAAAGGTCTTTGATCGTTCAGTTGAGCTTCATCTACATGAATGTTTTATTGAATCAAAATCTCATTTAGATGAAGCAATATTTTCTCCTATGAAGTTGGTAGAATCTGATACAGTACCCGCTGAACATTTTTGGACATTATATGCTGAAAACTTGTTTTTTCTAAAAGAATTTTCTTTATTGGATGCACTATTAATTGACTTGGATGTCTGTAATTATAATGATTTTCCTGGACTATTTCTTGTGGGTTTGGCTGCGAGGTTGTCGGAAGGGAAATTTAGATTAGTAAAATCAGCTTGTACAGAATTTATCAAAGAGAATATTAATCCAACAAATCCACTTGTCGCAGATTATTTATGCCTAAAAGGGCTTGCTGACTATCGCTTAGGTAATTCCGCTGATGCGCTAAAAGCCTTGGAAATTTCCTATTCTCTTTTTTCACTCCACGAGGATTATGCAGGGCAGGGAAAGTCTGCCAACCGTTTGGGGTTGTTGTTCAGGAAACAAAGCCAATTCAGTGAATCGTCAGTATGGCTATTACGTGCATTGTCCGCCTATGAAGAACTCGGTATGGTCCGAAAACAATCCATGGCCCTCCTAAACCTAGGAGTAACCCACTACAAATCCGGCAACCTAAAAGCCGCCCACAAATCCCTGACAAAATCCCACCAAATAGGCGAAGACGGCAACTGGCCCCACCGCATGGTGTTCACCAACATCGCTCTCGGAAACGTCTACCGAATGAAGCGCCAGAAACAACGCGCCCGTCAGCATTTGCACACTGCATACACCCAGGCCCA
>JAJRZA010000010.1 GCA_024275485.1 Candidatus Krumholzibacteriota bacterium
GATAAGGGGTTGTGATGAATGCACTTGGGAGATGGGCAGTGTGGTGGTTGCCAGCCCTTGGGTATTGTTTTTGAGTATTTCATACTCAAGGACTGGCAGATCTGGGGCCAGGAACATTTTCGGGGGCACAACTAAAACAATTGAAGAAACACAACCCCTAATTTGCCTCACATACCGAATGTTTTTTGTTTGTGGGTGATATATCTTTGGCATTTAGCCTGCTTTATGGTATAATTTTTCCAGTAATCTGACCATTTTCGCTCAACCACAGGAAATGGTCGTTGTGTGGACACCTTTGACTCGGCCCCTCCGTGGCCATTTCCAAGCTTGGAGAATCCCATGAAAAAATTGCTCCTGACTTTCGCCCTCGTCCTCATGGTCAGCCCTGCTGCTGCCCAGTTGGTTATCACCGGTCTTTATGATGGCCCTCTGCCCTACGGTGTCCCCAAGGGAGTTGAACTCTACGCTTGCAGTGATATTGAAGACCTGTCCATTTACGGCCTCGGTTCTGCCAACAACGGCGGCGGCTCCGATGGCGTCGAGCACTTCTTCCCCGCCGATTTCATCGCGGCCGGTACGACTTTCTACGTTACCCATGTTGCTAGCAACAACCCCACCGCCTTCTTCGACTTCTTCGGATTTGAAGCTGATTACATAGGCGACGGTTACAGCATGGCCATCAACGGTGATGATGCCATGGAACTGTTCTACCTTGGTGGCGCAGAACCTGTGGTTGTGGATGTCTTTGGCGATATCAATGTCGACGGCAGCGGCGAGCCTTGGGAATACCTCGACGGTTGGGCCAAACGCAACACGCAAACCGGCCCTGATGGAGATGTCTTCCAACTCAGCAGCTGGACTTTCAGTGGCCCCAACGCCTGGGACGGCGCGCTCACCAACGAGTCCTCCGATGCTCCCTTCATGCTTGGCGGCTACGAGTGTGATTCCGCTGTTTCCACTGAAGATGTGAGCTTCGGCAGCATCAAGTCCATGTACCGGTAAGGTTCATCCTTTCCCTTCGGACTTGCGATTTCGGGCAATTTGTCACGACAGAGGACCCGGTTCCCGCCGGGTCCTCTGTATCTTGTATTAAAACCCCCGGCCTCCAGCCCCAGGCAAGGGCGCGGATTGCAGGCGCGTCACCTTTATCGAGACTCTCGGTTGCGGGGGTTTTTGTATGCTGATCTACCAATGACTATACTAAATCGAAACCCCCAGGTCAAAATCAGTTCTCACTATCGAAGGATTCCAGCAATGCCCAACGACGATCTCTTCTGGCTGGAACAAACGGATCCCGGCACCGAACCGACGGATCTGCCTTTCCTGGCCCTTGAAGACACCTTCGTCTCCGGTGATCCATCCAACCACCGCTTGAGTATTCGCTACTATCAATGTGACGATGACGGCTCCCTGCTGGGCAAGGCTCTCTTCGGCCCGGGAACCCAGGGCCCGCCCGATCACGCCCACGGCGGCAGCATGGCCGCCCTGCTGGATGAAGCCATGGGCGGCTCGGCCTGGCTGGCAGGTTACCCGGTGGTGGCTGCCCAGTTGAACATCACCTTCAGCGCCATGTTGCCCTTGGGAACCCGCTGCCTGGTCAAAGCAAGAGTGTTGGAGGTCAGTGGCCGCAAAATCAAAACCACCGGCGAGTTGTGCAGCGCCCATGATGGTAGGCTGTTCTGCAGAGGGGAAGGCCTTTTCGTTACCCTGGATCATGAAAAAATCGGACAGCTCTCCGACAAAGCCAAAGTCATTGTCGAGCGCATGAAAAAACGGGGTGGGTACTAGGGCCCAGTCAATCCAGGCTTTTTTCCACATGGGCGGTAGCTCGGCAACTCCAGTAATAAATAGCCTCGGCAAACTCCAGTGCTGAATACGGCGCGTAGGTTCCACCATGTTTTTCAAGCATGTTGCGGGCCATGGTCAAAGGGTCCATCGGTTCGGTCTGCGCCGCACCAGCCAACAGGCATACCACCTCCCAATCGTAGTCGCCGCTGCGGGTGCCGCCGTTTTCAGTTAGGGTTTCCGCCGAGTAGAGTACCACCGAGGCAAAGGTGGACTTTTCCCGAGGACCACGGGCAGTGACCCTGATGAAAGCATCCTCGCCCCTTTGGCGACGATCCCAGTGGGCATGCAAGACGGTTTCTTCGTCCACCAGAACAGTGTTGCCCACAAAACGGTCGGGCTCCACGGGCACCACCACCACCTGGGTGAGATCCTTCCGTCCCAACCCTGGTTTGCGGTGGGGCCAACCTATTCGCACCAACTGCAGCAACTCTTCAGGGGTTCCTTCGTACCAGGTGTGTTTGCCATGGGGCAGATGCCGCAAGGCTGCAAAATCGCTCCAACCCAGTTTCAGGCCGCCAACGGCGTCATTTTTTAAGTTATCATTTTCCAAGACTAACCCTTCTTCATGTTGTATTTTGCCTCTGAGAAACCAACACCCCAAGGAGATCTCCGGGATATCCCGACCAACCAAGGAGACAGTATGAGCTATCCGGCCAACGACAAGCAAATCATTCGTGACTGTGAGATAGGCGAAGGAACCAAAATCTGGAATTTCGTCAACATGTACTGCTGCAAAATCGGCCGGGACAGCATGGTCGGCGGGTTTGTGGAAATCCAGGAAGGCGTCACCATCGGCGATCGCACCCGGGTCCAAAGCCACACCTTCATCTGCGATATGGTATCCATCGGCAACGATGTTTTTGTGGGCCACGGCGTGATGTTCATCAACGATACCATGCCTCCCCAGCCGGAAAAGGAAAAATGGCTGCCGACGACCATCTGTGACGGCGCAAGTCTCGGTTCAAACTCCACCATCATGCCTGTGCGAGTGGGCATCGATGCGGTCGTTGGTGCCGGCGCCACCGTGACCAAAGACGTTCCCGACGGTGCCATCGTCGCCGGTTGTCCCGCGAAAATCCTGCGTTTCAAAGACGGCTACGGCCCGGAGAGCAACGGATGAAGTTGCCTCGGCTGATCATTACCGTAGCAACTCTTTTGGCGGTCGCGGTTTTTTCTCCCACCGCCTTTTCCAATGACGCACCGGCCGATTCCAGTTTTTTTGAACTGGAAGATCTTGTGGTCAGCGGTGAGGCCTCAGCCCCGCCCGTTGCCGGCAGCACCAAAATCAGCGCCCCCTCAGTGACCGTTCGCGATCCGGGATCCCTGGCCGACCTGGGCGGCTTGCTACCTTCGGTGCGTGTGGCCACCAACAGCCGCGGAGACAGTCATCTGATGGTGCGCGGTGCTCCCGAACGTCACAGTCAGGCTTTTCTGGACGGTATTCCTCTGAATTTGCCCTGGGACGAGCGTGTGGATCTGGAGACCATCCCCATCACCGGAGTGGGGCGGCTTGAAGGACGGCGCGGATTGCCCACCCTGCTCGATGGCCCCGGTGTGCTGGCTGGCAGCGTGCGAATCCTGCCTCCCCGGCTGGCTGGCCTTGCCCGCAGGACCCATATTTCGCTGGCTGCAGGAGAAAACGGGTTGAGCAGGGTTGGCTTGACTCACCAACGGATGGCCGGATCCTGGGATCTGCTGGGGGCAGGCAGTTGGAACAAACGCGACGCCTGGCCGCTGCCGGCTGGCAACGGCTTGCGCGAGAACAGCGATCTGGAACAATATTCGATTCTCGTGCGAGGAAGCCGACCCGTCGGCGGCACCGGTCGTCTGAATCTGCTGGCCACGGGCTGGTCCGGCGAAAAAGGCGTCCCTTCAGAATTGCACCTGGGTGATGACGCCCGCTTCTGGCGCTACCCGGTTCGCAAGCGGGCCCTGTTCGGCGCCTCATTGGCCATCGGTCATGGCGAATGGGATTTCACCTCCCTGGCCGCAGCTGATTTTTTTGCCCAGGAGATCGATCCTCGTGGGCCTGACAATTGGGACCAGCCATTGTCCGAAGGCGAAGATTACGAAAAAGGTTTTGATCGCACTGGGCATGCTCAACTGGGTGTGACCCGATGGCTGGGTGCCCACAACCGTCTTTCGCTTCAGGGCAACGCCCGTTTCACACAGCACCGTGAACAGCTTACTTTTGGCGGCCCCACCAACAGTTACGCCCAGTGGTTGACCGCTCTGGTTGTGGAAGGGGAGCGCCGCTGGGCAGAATTCTGGAGCCTGAGGGCCGGTGCCGGGTGGGATCATGCGGTCACGCCCGAAGCAGGAGACAAAACCCAAACAGACGCCTTTGATGCCCCCGCGTTGAACCTGCGCCTGAGCCGTCAAATGAGTCCGCGCAGCGAGGCCTATTTGTCGGCCAGCCGCCGCAGCCGCTTTCCATCATTGCGGGAGTTGTACAGTGGCGCCTTGGGACGATTTGTCCCCAATCCCGATCTGCGGCCCGAGCGTCAGGATATGGTGGAAGTCGGCCTGACTGCCCAGGGCTCCGACTGGCACTTCACCAGTGCGGCTTTTCTGCAATACCTGGACGACGGAATCGAAAAGGAAAAACTGGCTGGTCCGGATCAGCAGTTCGTCCGGGTCAACCGAACCCGAATTCGCCTGCCCGGAGTGGAGGTTGCCGGAGATTGGCGAGTGCGCCCGAATCTGGAATTCACCGGGCAGCACACGATTTTGGCTGCCAGGGTCCAAGTCGATGGAACGTATGATCAACCGGCAGAGGATCGTCCCGATTATTTGTCTCACTGGGCCATCAATTGGTCCGGGTTCACCGGCCCCGGTGCCTTGATTGAAGCCGCCGTTACCGGGCCACGATGGAGTGCCGATGTTTCTGATGATCTTGACGGCTTGACCAGGCTGCCGGCCTCGGTACGCTGGAATGCCCGGTTGAGTTGGCGTTGGGAAATGGGTGGCGGCTGGAAGGCTGCCGGCACGGAATTGGAGGCACATCTGCGGCTGGACAATGTCTTTGACCAATGGTCGGACTTTCAGGTGGGCTTGCCTGAACCGGGACGGGTTTTTTCAGGTGGTGTGATGGTTAGGATGTAAAAAAATGCCCTCGAGAGATCAACCCCAGGGGCATTTCAATCAACAATAAAATTCTCAATCAAATCTCAATCAACCAGCCCAAACTTTTCACCCTTCACTCCACAAATGGGGCAATTGTCCGGGGCTTTGCCAAATTCGATGTGCCCACAAACCGGGCAGAGATAGAACTCAACCTCAGTCAAATCCATGCCTTGTTTGGCAGCTTCAAGCGCCAGCGAATACAACTTGGCGTGCACTTCTTCGGCCTTCACTGCATAGGCGAACATGCGTTTGGCTTTGTGACCCTCTTCTTCAGCCTGCTTCAGCATGGGTGGGTACATGTTTTCGAATTCAAAGGTTTCCCCATCAATGGCCGCCTGCAAATTATCAACCGTGCTGTTCACCCCGTCAAGAGACTTGAAATGCCCGGCCGCGTGAAGGCGTTCGGCCTGGGCGGTGGTGCGAAAAAGACGAGCGATGTTGGGTTTGCCGTCCTTTTCCGCCGCTTCGGCAAAAGAGGTGTATTTCTGGAATGCCTGGCTCTCGCCCGCAAAGGCTTCCTTAAGGTTTTCTAGGGTGTTAGGCATCGGTTTTCCTTTCGTTTTACCGCCTGACAGCTGATTTCATCAGTCCACGAGACGGCACCCCATGGCAATGCTGAGAAACTTCGATTCTTCATCATCCGCGCGACTTGTCAAGACACAAGATGCCGACGTCCCCACCACAGAAGCAGCCAACCGGGCCCCTGAAAGCAGCGTCGAAGATTTGTAGAATACGTTGCCCGATTCAATGTTCGGAAAAACCAGTATATCCGCGCTGCCGTTGACAGGCGAATCCAACCCCTTGATCTTGCAGGCTTCCGGCGACAAGGCAACATCCAGGGCCAGGGGGCCATCCACCACACAACCGGTGATTTCACCTTCACGGTTGCGGCGGGTCAGCTCGGCGGCGTCCACTGTGGCTTTCATGCGATCACTTACTTTTTCCGTGGCGGCGATGATCGCTGCGCGAGGATTTTCCACGCCAAAACTGTTGGCCGCTTTGACACAATACCCAAGAATTTTTGCCTTGGTCTCCAGATCCGGTCTGGGGATGATGGCCACATCCGCCACGAAAAGCAGCTTGCCGTGGGTTCTCAGGTAGGCCGGCAATTCCAGCACCGAGACGTGGGAAAGAATATTTCCCGGCGGCAGCAAGCCGGTGTCCTTGTTCAGGATCAGCTTCATGTAATCGCTGGTGCCGATCAGCCCCTTCATCAGGACATCGGCTTCACCTGAACGCACCATGGCCACGGCCCTGGAACCGGCTTTCAGTGCATCTTTTTCATGGACGATGGTGAAGATGTCCGCATCAATGCCAATCTCATCGCACAAAACTTCGATGCGTTCCCGGTCGCCCACCAGGGTGATGGCCGCGATGTCTTCGGCGGCCGCCCGATGTGCTGCGGTGATGGTGTTGGGATCGTGCCCGGCGGCAATGGCCACCCGCCGTGAGGGTTTGTCTTTCAGGTCCTGGACCAGTTGCTGAAAATCCTTGATGGCGGCCATGAAACGATCCTTCCTCAAGCGGGCGGGTTGTCGGGATTGTAGTGACGAGGCTCTTCCTTCTTGTCCAAAACCCGCAAAGCACCTTTGATCAGGGCGCGCATTTCGTTTTCGCCGGGATAGACGGTCACACCACAGTCAAGGGCCAGAACTCCCGCTGCGATGTCCCGCACCAAACGCTCGCTGCGAGCCAAACCACCGGTCAAGAGCACACGGTCGATTTTTTCACCGTCAAAGGCCGGCAACAGCCCGGTAATGCTCTTGCAGATCTGATAAATCATGGCTTCGTAGACTTCGCAGGCTTCGGGTTCGCCTGCATCAATCCGGCGCTCAATCTCACGGAAATCAGAAGTGCCCAGCAAGTCGATCAATCCTCCGCGCCCCTTGTTCAATTGGAGCAGTTCTTCCAGGGTATATTCGCCGCTGAAACACAGACGAATCAACTGGCCGGTGGGCTCGCTGCCCGAGCGCTGGGGGCTGAAAGGACCTTCACCATCGAGACCGTTGTTCACGTCGATGTAACGACCCTTGGCATGAGCGCCCACGGTGATGCCGCCACCCATGTGGCAAACCACAAGATTCAGGTACTCGTAGAAGGTCTCGTTCTCTTCTGCAAAACGACGGGCGGTGGCGATCTGGTTCAGGGCGTGACTGATCACCCGCCTGCGGATGGCCTTCATTCCGGTGACCTTCACCCTCGATGGTGCTTCGTCCACCACCACCGGGTCCACAATGAATGCCGGTTTGCCCGAATCGACCACCATTTCCCGGGCAATCAAGGCGCCCAGGTTCGAAGCGTGATCGCTGCCCGTTCCCGAGAGCAAATCGTCTTTCATGCGGGCATTCACCCGGTAGGTTCCATGCTTGATGGGCTGCAACAAGCCACCACGGCCACTGACTGCATCCAGGTCCGAAATCGAAATTCCATGGTTGGCCAGGGCTTTTAAAATGGTATCCTTGCGCAACTCGTACTGCTTGACGATGGGTTGACCTTCGTAGGGCGACAACTCTTCGACACTGTGTTTGATCTCATCGCTGAAGCGTTCCTGATCGCCCTCGTAAACGGCGATTTTGGTTGAAGTGCTGCCCGGATTGATGGCCAGCACGCGGTGACGAGGGAAGAACGTATCTTTGGGCGTGCGGCTCCAGTGGCCAAAACGGTGCATACGCAGGACACAGGCCTTGACCCCGAGCATGGCGTCCTCCGCCGTGCAATCCATGGGCAGATCCACACCCTGGAAGCGGATGCCGAACATGACGCTGAATTTTTTGGCGTCGGGATAACGGGTGGCGTAAAGGTGGAACAACAGGTTGCCGGTATCCAGATTCGGAGCGATGATTACGTTGGTTCCACCCACAAAAGAACTTTCCTGGCCCCGGCGGTACAGATGAGCGCTGCGACGGCTAAGGGCCACGCTGATTTTCACTTCACCTTCGATGTGGATATTCTCGTAGCGGCGGCCTCGTTTGATGCGGTCGGCCAGAATTTCCGGCACCAGCTTGTTGGCCTGACGCACCAACTCCGGACTGGGGCCTTCGTCGGAGCCTTTGTTGGAGTAGGAAACCATGGCCCCGTTGATCACCGGCAGAACATCTTCGGGAATGATATCCCGCGCCACCGCGCAGGTACCCACGGCGATGTTGGCCAGCACCTCGCTGTTCATGGTGCCGTTGGCCCCCACATCGCCCACCACCATGATGTTATGGGGGAAAATCCCCGCTGGATGACTGTCGGGAAGAATGATGACCCCGGCTTCACTCAACACGTCCTGCTTGGCCAAAAGGCGGATCATGGGTCGAAAAAAATCCCGGGGCTCGTGGATAATGCCACCGACGACGATGTCGGCGTGCCCCTGGCGCACGGCCATGATACCGAAGCGGGCCGCCTCGCTGATGAGTTGACGGGCTTCGTCCACATTGGTGGTGCGGCTGATGTGCTGGGGAAGATCGGTGCAGGCCCGGGCAAATTCGTCCAGAAGATCCATGCGCTCGACCGGATCGACAAAGGCACTTTCGGATAGGGCAAACTCGATGCGGGTGGGATCAACATGGCCCAGCTCGCGGCTGACGACTTCCTTGACGGCTTCTTCGCTGGCCAGGAACACCGGACGCACGAAGCGCGGTAAAAAACAGGCCGCTTCGATGATGCGCGGATCGGTCGCTTCGGTGAAGATGACCGCCGGTCTGTTCCTCATGCACTCAAGGATCTGTTTGTCGAGTGCCGCCTCAATGTCGTACATTGTGAATCCTCCTGGCGACCACGCCGGGATGAGTCTGGCCCCGGCGCTGGTTTCTGATGGCTGAATCAACAGGAATCTGCCGGAACGATAAAACTTTAACGACTAAGTTGGTTGAAAAACCACCGGACGCAAGGCGGGTCCAAATGACCAACTCCGAAAAGCCATCAAGGGATCTGGACCAGGACCAACTTATTGGCACAACTTACGATAAGATTGTCAATTACGCCCCGGAAAAGCCAAGCCGGTGGCTGTTGGTGGATACGAGCAATCAACACCTGTATCTGGTCCTGGAAGGCGGTGTTGTGGCTCAATGGCCGGTGTCCACTGCCCAGGCAGGCCTGGACAACCGGGAAAATTCCGAAGGCACCCCCACGGGTGTGCATCGGGTGGCCCAGAAGATTGGGAAAAATTCCCGGTTGGGAACGGTGTACGACAGTCGCCAGCCTACCGGTGAGACTTGGAATCCGGAATGGAACAACGCCGACCATCTGCTTGGGCGGGACCTCATCCTCAGCCGTATTCTGGTCCTCGAAGGACTTGAGCCCGGGGTTAACCAGGGGCCAGGAATCGACAGCCGTCAGCGCTATATTTATGTGCACGGCACCAACCGGGAAGACCTCATCGGGCAGCCCGCCAGCCGCGGTTGTGTGCGCATGAGCAACCAGGGCATCATCGAACTTTTTGATCTGATTGAAGAAGGAGACCCTCTTGTCATCGTTTAATCCAGGCTCCAAAACCAGCGAAGAAACCTGGCTGCACTTTGCCGGGGTGGCCGGCAGCGGCATGAGCGCCCTGGCCCAATTCCACGCTTTCGGCGGCGGCCTGGCCACGGGAAGCGACCGCAGTTTCGACAATGGCCAGCGCCAGGACATCAGGAAAAAGCTGGAAGGACTAGGCATCATCATCGTGCCCCAAGATGGCAGTTTCATCGGCGCCGGCGGCAGCGATCGACAGTGCGATGCCATGGTTGTCAGCACCGCCGTCGAAGAGCGGGTGCCGGATGTGATCGCCGCCCGCGAAAACCAGGTGGCAATATTGCACCGCAGTGAACTGTTGGCCCACTACGTCGCCACCCACAAGACCATCGCCATCACCGGCACCAGCGGCAAGAGCACCGTCACGGCCATGGTTTATTCCATCCTGCGCGGCTGCCGGCGCAACCCCGCCCTGCTCACCGGCGGCGCCGTGAACGAGTTGATGGCAGAAGGCCACATAGGCAACGCCTTCTCGCCCCCACCTGCCGATGGCCCCGGCAACACCATTTTGGTTATCGAGGCAGACGAGAGTGACGGTAGTGTTGTGCGGTACCATCCCTGGTGCGGCGTGGTACTGAATCTGGGGATGGACCACAAAGAACCGTCTGAAATCTTGGACATGTTCCGCGCCTTCAAATCCAACACCAAGGATCACTTCATTGTTGGCGACCAAGAGGTTTTGGAAGAACTCAGGGAGTCGGCGGTGGTGTTTGGATTGGACTCGAAAAACGCAGGCATTCAGGCTGAGAATATTGAATTGCTTCCCGACGGTTCCACATTCCGCATCGACGGGGTGGATTTTGCACTCAATGTTCCCGGTCGTTTCAATGTTGCCAACGGCACCGCCGCGATCACCGCCTGCCTTCAGTCCGGAGTTCGTTTGGCAGAGATGGTTGCACCTCTGGCAGGGTTCAAAGGCGTGCAGCGGCGGTTTCAGTTGGTCGGCCGGGAAGGTGGGGTGGAAGTCATCGACGATTTCGCCCACAACCCGGACAAAATCGAAGCCGCCCTGGCCACCGCCATCATGCGTTCAAATGGCCGCGTGCTAGCCATGTTCCAACCCCATGGATATGGTCCCACACGATTTCTACAGGATGCTTTGGTGGAGACTTTCAGCAAAGTGCTGCGCCCACGAGATATTCTTTGGATGCCGGAGATTTATTTCGCGGGGGGTTCGGTGACCCGGGATATTTCTTCTCGGGATCTGATTGATTAAATTGCAGATTCTGGCCGCGATGCCAGGTTTGAACCTGATCGTTTTAATATTGCCCGTTGTATGGCTGAGGAGGCGCAACCTGGGGATCTCATTCTGGTGATGGGTGCGCGGGATCCGTCTTTGACTGAATTTTGTGGGGAAATTCTGGTTCGATTGGTCTCCTAATCTCCCAACCACCTAGGCAGAGCCCAAAGGCTCAACCGGCGCCTGAACACTCCGCTGGTCAACAAACATATTGCTCCCGGCCACACTTTTGGCCGCATGCTTCAACTCGGCACAGACAGCGGCCACCTCAACATATCGGGTGAACGTGCGCCCCAACAACGGCAAACCACCCATGGAAATGGCCATGACTGGGTATTCTACCATTTTCCCAAGGCGGTCCCGGGCAACAATCCCACCGCGGGCCCGATCTTCAGTTGAATAAAAGTCCTGCACTCCGGCATCGAATTTTTGGACTATGGCATCGCCCACGCGCTGCAGTTCATTGAGTTGAACCATCAGCACAAAATCGTCGCCGCCAATGTGTCCGAGAAATCCATCGCCACCGCATTCTTCCTGCAGGGTCTCGCGCAAGACCTCGGCCGTGAACATCAGAACATCATCCCCCGCACTGAATCCGTAGGCATCGTTGTAGGATTTGAAGTTGTCCAGGTCGGTGTAAATCAATCCCAAATCAAATCCGCACCCGATGGCGTCCTGAATCACTTCCATGATGGTGTTGTTGCCGGGCAGATGAGTCAGCGGATTGGAATCGATGGCCACCTCGCGCAGTCGCTGGACTTCCAAAAGCAGATTGTGCAGATGGATGTGAGTGCGCACTCGGGCCAGAATCTCACTCAGGTGACAGGGCACAACCAGGTAATCCACCGCCCCGACGGCATAACTGCGGGCGATGTCGTCATTTTCAGCCTGGTGGGTCGTGAATATCACCGGAACGTTCAAAAGACGGGGATCGGTTTTGAGCTTTTCGCACAGGGCGTAACCATCCAGGCCCCGGGTATCGGCTGCAATCAGGAACAAATCCGGCAGGCTGGCCTCAAGCAGGAACAGGGACTCTTCCGCGGAAACCGCGGTGGTCACTTCGTATCCCTGGGCGCGCAGTGTCGAAGCATGGACCTGACGTTCCTGCTTCGAGGGGTTAACCACCAGAATGCGCGCCTGTTGCTTCATTGAACTTTTTCACACTCCGTGTCCATCAATTCACTGATTGCCTCCAGCAAAAGATCTCTCTTCACCGGTTTGGTGAAGGTGTGATTGACACCAAAACGCTTGGCCCAGTTCAGATAATCATCCGGGTTGATGCGGCCACCACCGCTGATGGCGATGATCCGCACCTGGGGATTTATTTGGCGCAATTCCATGATCGTTTCGATGCCTTCTTTTTCCGGCATAACGATGTCGGTGATCACAACGTCAATGGTTTCGGCGCAGTATTGGTTGACCCCCTGCACTCCATTTTCAGCTTCCACCACTGAATGACCTGCCCGCTCAAGGGTCAGTTTCAACATATCCCTAATTTGACGGTCATCATCAACCAGGAGGATTCTGGCCATTTCAATCTCCCTTAATCGAGCCAACCGGCTCAGTAATATCACACAACAACGATGCTAATTCATTTATTCTCAGCGGCTTTGGTAGAATAAATGAAATCCCAGCCAACCTCAGGTCCTGTTCACTGGCGCAATCGCCGCCGTATCCCGTGGATAATATGATCGGCAGATCAGGCCGGATACTTGACAAATGAGTTGCCAGTTCAAAACCGGTGATTTTGGGCATGGTCTGATCCGTTACCACCACATCGAAGGCGTTGGGGTCCTTGCGGAAAATTTCCAGCGCCTCATTGGCATCGTTGAAACCAGTCACCTCGAAACCAAATCTCTTCAACCCTCGCCTCACCAGGTCGGTGATCATGCGTTCATCATCCACAATCATCACCCGGCCGTGCCCCTGAACCGTTTTTTCGATGGTGGATTCGGTATCTTCGGCGGGCGCCTCACCCACGGCCGCCGGGAAAAAAAGAGTGAAGACGGAGCCTTTGCCAGGAGTGCTCTCCACCTGGATCCTGCCGCTATGATTGTTCACGATTCCATGCACCGAAGCAAGACCCAGCCCCGTTCCCTCGTTGGAGCACTTGGTGGTGAAATAGGGTTCGAAAATTCGCGAGAGAACGGTGGGGTCCATGCCTACACCCGTATCGCCCACCGTCAACTTCAGGTAATCACCAGGGGAAACTCCCTGGAGAACCTCTGGTGTATCGTCCAAAACCGTCACCGGGTGCAACCCCAGGGAGAGAACCCCGCCGGCATCTCGCATGGCATGGCCGGCGTTGGTGCAGAGATTCAAGACCGCTTGATGGATCTGCGCTTCATCCAGCAACGCTTCCGAACAATCCTCATCCATATCCAACTTGATGCGGATGGTTGTCGGCAGGCTAGCCCGGACCAGATCCATAACCTCGCGAATGATCGGTTGCAGAGGTTGGATCACCCGTAACTTTTCCGACCGTTGACCGAAAGCCAACATTTTGGCCACCAGGGCGCTGCCTCGTTCCCCGGCCTTGACGATCTCGGTCAAGGGCAGGTATGCCGGATGGCCGACGGAAATGTCATCCAGAGCCAACTGGCTGTTCCCCAACAGGGCATAAAGGATGTTGTTGAAATCGTGGGCAATTCCTCCGGCCAAGGTACCGATGGCTTCCAGTTTCTGACTCTGCCGCAAGCGCTCTTCCAGCAGCAATTCATCGGTTATGTCACGTTTGACGCCAACAAAGTGGGTGATGATGCCATTGGTATCGAGTACCGGGGAAATGGTGGCCACTTCCCAATACTCTTCTCCGGATTTCGTCCGATTGGCCATGCGCCCCTGCCAGGTTTCACCCCGCCGAATGGTGGACCACATCTGACGGTAGAAATCATCGCCTTGCCGATTACTTTTGAGGATTCGGGGGTTGGTGCCCAAAACCTCAGCTGATGCATAACCTGTCATCCGGGTAAAGGCCGGGTTGGTGTATTGGATGTTTCCCAATGAATCGGTGATGATGATGGCATCGGCTGTTTGTTCGATGGCCGTGGCCAATCGGTTGCGTTCCTTCTCGATTACCAGCTGTTGGGTGATATCCCGACAGGATAGCAAAAAGGCCCGGCGTCCGTCCCACTGAATCTCCCTGACCTGGACATCCACCGGCAGCCACCGGCCATTTTCCCTGCGCAACCGGCATTGACTGGCTTCCTTGTTCTCCTGGGATGAAATGGCGGGCAAACCTTCGCTTTGCTGTTGCACAAGCCGGGTCCCGTCCGGAAGAAAGGAATCAATGTTCCGAGATGCCGATCTCGACTCCAGTTCGGGCAGATTTGAGTGCAGGATCCGACCCTTCTGGCCAACGACGAACAGGTAGCCATCAAGGGCGGATATTATTTGTCCAAAATTCTTGCGTGCTCCGGTAAGCTGGGTTTCCAGATCCAACACCTGATGCCGTTGGCCAAGATCCAGAACCACCAATCGCATGGCATTCAAAAGACATGATTCGTATTCATGGGTCTGCCGGGAAGCAAAACCGATGATCCACATCCGGCCGTCGTCCAAATCCAGGGGCAAGGTGCCCACCTGGTTCAAACCTGCATCACGAAATACCCCGGATTTTTCACCCCAGGTCTCCTCCCACCGGTTGACGACCTCGTGCCCCACCAGC
>JAJRZA010000011.1 GCA_024275485.1 Candidatus Krumholzibacteriota bacterium
AACGTTGAACCAGTGCCTTGCGCCTCAGATGAGGAGCCATGAATTTTTTCAATTCAAGGTTAAATTGTTCCTTGGTTCCCAATAGGGCATGGGCTTCGGAGATATCGACAATGGCACTACAGGCCTCGTCATAGCCCTTGCCTGAGCCCCGGTTGGTGGGTTCTCGAACCGACTTCCAGGCTTTGGGAAAATCGTTGGACAGGATTTTCAGATACCGCATACGCTCTTCGCGGCGCCTGATCTCCAGTTTTTTGCGTTTGTGCTCCTGTTTTTCCAATCTGATTTGTTGGGCCTTTTCGGCGTTCTGCCGAAGTTCGCCTAAGGTGCGCCTGGGCGGCTCATCCTTTTCGCTTTGCAAGTCTCGCCGCCAGGCTGCGTATCGGCTCTTTAGATTTCGTTCGGCCTGTTGCCCTTTTCCTGTCAAAAGCTGTGTCAGAACTTTCTTAACCTCATCCTGGGGCAGGGCATCGATCCACAGATCCATTTCCTTGTTAGAAATATCGTCCTTCTGCATGGGCGGACCACCTATGCCGGCACCTGACAACAGGTCTTGGTCCACTTCCAAATATTCTGCCAGCGCCTTTTGGGCGGCTGTCAAATTTCCCAATCCACTCACAGCCCGCGGTTCCAGCTCATCATCATCTATCATTTCATCGGATACGGCCGCCAACCATCCGATATAAAAACTGCGAATATCTCCGCGCAGCAATTCATCCCGTACGGAAGCCAGACGCCCCATCCAGCCAGTGCCGTCCTCCGTGCCAAAGCGGTCGTAGTTTTCTGACTCTTCCAGGGCCCAGGTGATGATCCAGTGCGATCCAGTAGAGGAAAAACTCAATATGTACGGTACGGTCATGGCTTCAGCTGTTTCAGTTGACAAAGCTTCGATGGGCAGCCGCACTTGAAAAATTGCTGTCATCCAGTTGGCTACATAAATGTGGATATCGAAATACCGGAGTAGAAGCTCGCCAGGATCGCACTTCAAATCACTCCAATTGTATTCGTTGGTGAAGCTAACAGGAGTGATCGTCGCCCTTGATGAAATTGCTCGTAGTTCTGCCATCTCTCTTTCTGTCAACGGATTGTCGATGGCGAGAAACTCGTAGTATGGGTATTCGCTCATGATTCAGTTTTCCTCTGGGCTTATTTTCTGGTGATGATCCCTGGTAGATCCTTGCTGAGTTATTCGTTGAAATAAATACGGAGATGGACAAGGAACAAGACTCAACCTCCGCAACATTTTTTGTACTTTTTACCACTGCCACAGGGGCAAAGGGAATTTCTGGCGGGTTTGGTTTTTTTCTGGGACTTATTTTTAGTTGTTTTGCCCTGCAGTAAACTCTGTCGTCCAACTTCCTTGATGAACCCCTCCCTTTTACGAAAGGTTTTTTCCACATGGGGCACAAATTCAAGGAAAGCTGCCAGGATTTCTTTTGCTTTCATTTTTGAAACTGAAAAAGTCTTCTCTATTTCCGTTTTGCCTGAGAATTTCCAGGAGGCGTCAAAACAATCTTCCAGGGAAGAATGCTGAGAATCCTTTTCCTCGCGCAGAAAAATCAGACTTACTTCCCGGCAATCACATTTTGGGTTGGGGCAATAGTTGTCGTCGACAAAATAGGTTTGTCCATTGTGCTGAAACTTGAATGAGGCAGTTTCAATCATCCCACTCTTCATCCCGGCCCCTCCTGTGGTGGCATCGGAATAAGAGATAAGCTTTCCCTCAAGGACATCCTGCGGTTCAAGACTCAGTAAGGATAATTGCACCCTTTCTTGCAGTTCTCCGGTGAAGCCCATGGTCAAAAACAACCGACCTTCGTCGTTGATAGTGGCCAAATAGGTTTCAATCAGGGATTTGTCTTCAGGGGAAATATCAACATCGGGAAAAAGCTCGAAGGTATCGATATCGATGGATCCGCAAACCGGTTTCTGATTTGGCAATGGTTTATGATCCTTGTCAATCGGGACAAAGGCAAGGTGGCAAAAGTTGCAGTCGGGATTACCGCAGGAAGTGGGATGAATGAGGTATCGTCCACCATCGTCTGGCATTTTGAAAATAACTCCAGGGGTCTCGTGGACAGGGGCTTCTTGGGGATTGGACCGTTTAGCTTGCTTGTCTTTCATAAATACAACAAATCTTTCCTGTTGATTTTATCATGTCTCGGTACGACGATAAACAATGCCCCTTCATGTTTCATCGGGCAACAGCGGGTATACACCCATGATCTGTTCACCGCGCAAGTGCTTGACGATCTCGTCGTCGGAAACCGGAATGAACGCTTGGTGACGGCAATCACCACAGGTCGTGCGCCCGCCCGTCCCGCGTCTCTTCTTCTTGGCACACAGGTCGATGTCCCACTCGTTGGAGCAGGTCGGGGAGTAGCCGGATTTTCCGCTGGTTGAGTTCTCCCAGCGATGCGGAAAAACATCCTCCCGGCCACGAAAAAGAGACCGAAACAAAGCGACCTCGGCCGCATTGGTCATGGCTGGAGATCGGACCGCAGAATCGTCCAGTGAAATCACCTGCTGTGCCGGCTGCTCTGCCGGCATTCTATCGCGAAGTGTCGCCAATCTGGCGGCGCATTCCTCGCGCCCTTTCATGCAGACCTTCGCTCGATCATGATATCAAGGCGGTGATCCGCGGCCGCAGTTCCGAGATCACTGTCTCAAAAGAAGGCAATTCCGGCACCAGCGGGCCGAGCCATTGATCCCAGGTTCTCTCCACGTGCTCGAGCATCTGCCCCGAGAAGAAGTCTTCCGTCGATTGAAAGGTCACAGATCGCACCGCGCATTTATCACGAAGCAGAACGTTGAAATCTGCCCAATCCAACTGGTTACCGTAGGTGCCGAACATGCGCCAGAGGTCATAATAGTCGCGGGATCGCGACCGACTCCAGCCCCGCTCCTCCAGCTTTCGCGCATGTTGGAGAATTGCCCGTAGCTTCTCCGCCACAATCTCCTCCAAGGCATAGACCTGGATTGCGGCTTTAATCGGCTCGCCATACTCGTGCAGGCTCTTCCGCATTGAGGCGGGCCTCAGCACGGGCTCATCCAATGTGACCTCGATCATGACACGCGTGGTCGGCTCCCTTTGCCATGGCAGCCGGGCCCGAATCGTGAAGGCCTCCTGTCCACCGGGGTGGGGATCACGCTCAGTATAGCGACTGCAACTGATATCGACGGGCGCATACTCATCGAGAAGTTCCACCGCTGCTGCGCAGGCATCTTCGACCGCCTTGGCCAGCGCCTCGCCGGTCGGGCAATCAGCCAAACCCGAAAAATCCAGGTCCTCGGAAAAGCGGTACTCTCCGAAATAACACTTCTTGAGGGCAGTGCCCCCTTTGAAGATCATGGATTCCCGGAGTTCTTCCACCTGACCGATGCCGGCCAGGATCCACGTGAGCAGATAGTCCCGCTCGAGGATCTCCCACGGTATACCCAGGTCTTTTCGCGCTTCCTGGAGCCGCGTGCGCAGGGCCTTCATTTTCCGATCCTTCCTGGCAGGTTGACTTGGATCATCCAGCGGCGATCGCACGGGCCTCGACGAGGCCCCGTAGGATCCAGAATCCGGTATCCCTTGACGGGCACCGATAAAAGTCGATCGAGGTGTGGGGAGGCCACACCCAGATGTTCCAGCACCCATCCCAGGCGCTTGACCGTAGCGCCATCCAGGCGAGTCGCGTACTCGACGATCTTCTCCAAGTCCAGATCGGCCAGCCGTATCTGGAATGCCTGCAGAACCTCGGCGAAATCACCGCAGTATTGGGGCCTCGATAAGCCGTCGATCAGGGTACGTTCCGGATCTGTCATCGTCACGCGGGCTTCACCGACCCAGTACTTCGCGATTCCGAAGAACCGCTTGGGATTTACCTGAACGAAAGCGAAGATTGCCCCCCCAACCGGATATCCTCCGCTATGAGCCGAAGACCGGCCCCCTCTTTCCCGTGGCAGGGATACTCCCGCTGTCGTCAGAACGAACACCTGGCGGGGAACCTGTTGCGTCAAGCCATGGAAATGCAGCGCCGACCAGTGGGACACCGCCGCCGGCTCGACCAGGGCCATCGCGATCTCAAACTCATGGACCGGACTCACCCCCGGAACTGCACCCGTTAGCGCATATAGCCCCCGACGGAGTTGGACGATCCACCCGTTGCGCCGCAGATGGTACAACGCCTCCAGCAGGTAGTCGTCCTTCAGGCCGACCTGCGGAGCCAACTCCCTGGCCTGCGCCGTTGAGAAGATGCGGATTCCATCCCCGGCAAGGAGCCGGACCAGATCGACTCCGACCGACGACCTTTTTTTCTTATTATTGGCAAACATTGGAAGTTCTCCATGCTTTTACCCATTTTCACCAACATTCTAGAGCTATTATATGGCTTTAATTGGATTCTGGCAAATGTTTGCCGATATTTTCCCATAACCTTGGCATTCGGACCACCCTCCGCCTCCGCCAGTCGCTGAAGACAAGAGTCGCTGCCCAAGATCATCTCTCGCAGTGGAGGGACAATTCGCTTCGGTGAACACAAAACAGGTCGATCATGTAGTGAGGAATGCCGACAGGCCATTGTAAATGAATGGGGGAATTTAATGCTGAATGACTGCCTCGAACCCAACCTCAAGATAGTGATCTGCGGCACCGCGGCCGGAAAGCAATCGGCAGCGCGGAACCAGTACTACGCCGGGCCAGGAAACAAGTTCTGGAAAACCCTTTGCGCCATTGGCTTCACGCCTCCGCGATCGGTACCAGAATAGGAAGCTCTCTCAATTCGAATCCGAATTGGTTAATTCCCAATACCCGGCAAGAATACGCAATATCCTGCCATAAAACCAGAAATTACTCGAACCTGGGGTCTCTCAAGAGACCTTCATTGATTAGCCGATACTTAATCACCTCCGGGG
>JAJRZA010000012.1 GCA_024275485.1 Candidatus Krumholzibacteriota bacterium
CCCTTGGGGTCAATTTCTTGGCTTTGGGCCAAGTAGAGCCCATAACTTCAATGATTTCGTTTAATCTTGGGGTAAAGTGATTTTGGTGCCGTCTGAAACCAAAATGGTTTCAAGAAGTTACTCGCATCGCAAATGCCTCGTCAAGGTATTGTTTGACTGCTGAACTGAAGGTAGCGATGTGTTAAGTTCACAACAGGTTGGCCTTCATAAAGAATGGCAACCGGATGCAGGTACTCCTTCCGGGAAGATCCACCATGATTAAAATCATTGCCGTGGGCAAAATGAAGGACAAAAGACTCCGCCAACTGGCCGATGATTTTCTCCAACGCCTGCGCCCCATGGCCCCGGTGAAAACCCTTGAAATCAAAGACAGCAAACCGGAAAAGGAAGGCCGTGAAATGGTGGCCCTGCTCGGTTCCCCCGACGGCAATACCCTGGTGATCGCCATGGACGAAAAAGGGGACAACCTGACCAGTGAACAGTTCGCCAAGGTGCTGGGCCAGCACGGGTCGATCAGCCTGTTGATTGGCGGCGCCGACGGATTGGGCTCCGAAGCACGTCGCAGGGCCGATCGCACCCTGCGCCTGTCCAGTATGACCTGGACACACGAAATGGCACGGGTCCTGCTTATTGAGCAGGTCTATCGAGGATTCAGCATTTTAAAGGGGCGACCTTATCATCGCGGTTGATCCATGGCCCCTTTGGCCTATACTATTGGCACTCCGGCCTGCGCAGGCTGGCCAGAAGCATTCCCGACAACTGCCGACAGGACTTTGACGCCATGACTATTTGCTCTCGATTTTTTTCCCGCCCTTTGCCGGTAACCCATTGTTTGATACTGGGCCTGCTGATGGCCCTGCCTGCCCTGGGCCAGGCCGCCACCCTGGAAATCATCGGTCCAGCCGGTGCCACCGTGGTGGTTAACGATCGGATCATGGGTTTTCTTCCCCTTGACAACCCCCTGACCCTGGGCCCCGGCCAATATGTCATCAAAAGCGAACTGCCGGGATATCTTCCTTTCGAAACAACCGTGACCCTGGGTGAGGTGACCGACTGGGAGCGTCTGCAAATCCGCCCGGTTATCATGAACAAAAAAACCGCCTGGACCAGCAACCTTATTTTTGCCGGTATGGGCCAGCATTATATGGGAAAATCCTTCAAGGGATATTTTTTCAACGCGGTCGAAGCCGGAGGTTTGGTGGTTGCAATTGGCGGCGAACTTCAACGCGCCAACTTTCGCAAGGACTACCTGCTCTTGAAAAGCAAATATGATTCAGCCATCAATGCCACCGATCTGGAATATTATCAGGGATTGGCCGACAAGGCCTACAGCGACATGGAAGATATGGAGAATCTGCGCAACACCGGCCTGCTGGTCGCTGGCGGTGCCATTGTCCTGAGCATTCTTGACGCGGTGTTCCTTTTTCCCGGAGCAGAAGTTGGACCAGGGGAAGTACCCCTGCAAACCGGATCCATCGAATTTGACGGGCCGGGTTTTTCCGGCAACCAAAACCCTCTGCAAACCGTGCACGCCGGCTTCAAGCTGGAATTTTGATTTAAGGGAGCCGCCAAGCCATGCCTTTACGCAGGACAATCATTCTGGCCACGATGTTGGCCCTGATATCAATCCCCGCCGTGTCGTTGCTGTCTGGATGCGACAGCAAGCCGGACACGCCGGCCTACGACAATCCATTCGACCCCAACGGGCCCAACGCTGGCGATCCATTCAACCTCGTGGCCACTCTTGGCGATACCACCATCAGCCTGATCTGGGATCAACCCCAGGGCTACAACCTGGTCACCTATGAAGTCATGCACAGCACAAACATGTTTGAGGAATTCTTTTCGGTGGGCTCCGTGGAAGCCAATGCCTTGGATACGGCCTTTTTCACCTATGACAACCCCGAACCCACAACCACCCACTATTTCAAAATCCAGGCCTTCGACGCCGCGGGCAACTTCACCCTGATCTCCCACATTGTACCTGCTTCTGCTACCGTGCTTTCCCGGGTTGTTGTAAACGATGGCAGCCGCACCGTCGCCTCTCGAAATCTAAATCTGCAAATCAGCGTTTCGAACGGCGACTCCTTGCGCATCAGCCAGGCCGGACATCCGGATTCAGAGACCGTTCTGGCCGCCGATATTTCAGGAACCCCGGTGTCCCTGCCCTGGGATCTGGGCCCCGCCGACAACAACGATACCACCATGACCCTCCATGTCGTGGTGCAATTCGGCACCAACCTGGGCGACACCAACAAGGTTGAGCTGGAGATAGACTTCTCTCCCCGCCTGGCCCTGGCCCAGGGCGGCAATCGGGTGGCCTCCCTGACTCCTCTGCTTTCCATTGAGCCCGAAGGCCTGGTATTCATGCGCTTCGCCAGCTCCCAGGAAGATTTGGCAGCCATGCCCTGGCTCCCCGGCGCCGACACCCATGACCAATATCAACTGATGAATACCGCCAACAACCAAACCATTTTTGCTGAATTTTTGGGAGACTTTGGTTTTTCCATTTTCCAGCAGTTGAACGTCATACCCGATCTGTTGCTGGATCCCAGCTTTCATTTGACACTTCCCAACGATCACATCACCGATGAGAGCACGGTGCAGGGAATTTCCAGCGCCAACGCCACTTTGATGCGCTTCAGTGAAAGCCTGGATTTTTCCAGCGTTCCCTGGATAGCCTACAGTGACACAACCCTCATCACCCTCAGCCCGGAACCCGGCGAAAAGATCATTTATGCCCAATACCGCAACGACTTCGCCGAATCACCCATTCTCACCGACTACGTGATCCACATCATTCAATCGGTGGAGGTGGCCATAACCGCCCCCGCCGAGGCAGACATGGTCCTTGGCGGATCGTTCCTGTTGGTTCAGGGAACGGCCACGTCCCCGTCCGGCACTGCTCGCGTGGATTCGGTCATGTTCGATGGCGGCAGTGGGTTTGAAATCGTTGAAGGCACCGACAACTGGTCCCTCAACTGGGAAATCCCTCGTTTTGAAACGGACACCAACCTGATCATAAGAGCCCGGGCCTGGGCTGATGGAGATTCCGTCACCACGGCCCTGAACCTGGTTGTCACCCAATTGATGGTGGGCATCTCCAGCCCAGCCGAAGGTGACACGGTGATCAGCGACACGGACGTGGAAATTTCCGGGTTCTCCCAGGCCGCCACCGGTGGTGCCGCTGTGGATTCGGTCACGGTGACTATTGATGATGAGACGATGGTTGCGGTGGGGACCAACTCTTGGACTTTTGACTGGCATCCTGATGCAGTGGCGGAAGAAGTTGAGACGGTGATCACTGCCACTGTGCATGCTGGCGTCGGTCAGTATAGTGTTTCGAAAAATATTTTTGTGGTTCCCCAGTAATAAAACGAGAGCCGGGATTTCTCCCGGCCCTCGCATTACCTTAACGGTCAGTCAAACTTGACTTACCGGTACAGGCTCTTAACGCCGTCGAAAGTAATGCTTTCGGTGGCGACAGTGCCCTCAAGGCCTACGAAGTCACTAACCCACATGTACTCGTTACCAACAAATCCGCCAGGAGCGGCGAAGACAGAAGGTCCAACCCACAGCCACACGATGGAACCAGGGGCGCCCTGGATAATCATGGTCGCGGGGGCACAGGGGCCAACCGTGATCTGATCGGCCACGGCAACAGCGCCACAGTCTTGGGGCTCGAGCAGGAAGCCAAGGGTCTCTTGCTCAGCATCAAGGGTCCACTCGAGAACACCAGTTGCACCGATCATGCCGATGAACCAGTCAGTGTCACGGGAGTTTCCGCCACCGTCATTGAGGTACCAGCCGGATTGGCCACAGTAGGTCAACATTTCGAACTCATTGGCAACAGGAAGAATCGAGAAGGGGTTGCCGAATTCGGGGCTGTTACAGCCACCATTCCAGCTGTCCATGTAACCGTCTACGAGTTCAGGTTCGCCTTCGTCGTCGGGACAGTCAATGATGCAGGGAGGAGGAGGAGTGAAGGCCTCAATGTTCAAGATGTAATCGCCAGCGTCTCCACCATAACCGTCAATGACGATGTGGTAGGTGGTGCCACCAGTCAGGAATGCTTCTTCGATAAAGGAGACGTATACGCCACAAACATCATCGAAGTAGAAATCGTCGTTACAGCCAACGACGGCCATTCCAGGACCATAGATGAAGGTCTTGGTGTCATAGCCAGAGCCACACAGGTCCACGCTGATGATTTCATCAACTGCAGGAGTATAGGCATAAACTACATCAGCGCTGGTAGAGCCACCGTAAGGGCACGCTACATCGTAGTCATCGATGTTGTCGGAAGTATTGCCAGTGTCGGAAAAGGGAAGGCCGGGGATAACAACGGCGGTTCCGATGTCTTCTCCGCCTTCACGGCCGTCAGGGGTGCCGGGATTCATACCGACGTGGTAGTTGTCTTTGGTGTCCTTTGGCGTGTTGCCCAGATCAGCAGCAGCCGCGAAACCAACCAGAGCGATCATCAGCACAAACGCTAACAAGTGACGCATGATAGGGTCTCCCATTCTTGGAACGATTCGGATTTCCCCCGGATGAGGAAATCTCCTAGTGTTGTACGAAGACAAACCTGCTATTGGCGAGCGTTTGTCCCGCGCAATATCCCCCGATAGAGCATAATAGGCTACGGGCGACAAATTAATTGTGAAAAGATAAAACCCGCCGACAACATTAGATGATTTGCTTAGATGTCGTTCTTATTGATCGCGAGCTTCATTTATCACAACAAAGGGATTCTAGCACGTCTGTTTTGCCATGTAAACACTAAACTTCCCTTGTTCTCATTTTTATTGCGGATCGGATATAAAGAAACCATTATAAACATCTTCGTTGATTTTCGATGACCAGCCGCTTTTTTGTGCATCAAAACTCTTTGAAATCAATCAGTTTGCTGTCCTTCAATGGCTTATCCGAATCAGTGGCTACCCTGATAATTATCGCGAAATCAATTTGTGGCGAAATAAAATTTTCATCGTGGTACAAGAAACCCGGAAATATTGGAAAATGATATGGACAAATCCCCCCATCAGGTTTTTTCTTCATCCAAGTGATGACTGCAAACACACCACTTTCCGAAAGGTTCA
Organism: Candidatus Krumholzibacteriota bacterium; assembly: GCA_024275485.1. Lineage (GTDB taxonomy): Bacteria > Krumholzibacteriota > Krumholzibacteriia > LZORAL124-64-63 > LZORAL124-64-63 > LZORAL124-64-63. Next base: position 5,100 of record JAJRZA010000012.1, read on the forward strand.
TCATGAAAATCACCTTCGCCTGCCCTCATTGCCAATCGGTTTTGAATCCGAGCGTGAAAATTCTTCTGGGAGTCAAATACAAAAAAAAACAAGGTTTGATTCTTCTGAGCCCACAGCCCGGCAACTACAAGATGATCTGTGACGCCTCGGTTTCGGCTGCTCTCAAACCGGGATCCACCCTCAACTTTTTCTGCCCGGTTTGCTCCACCGATCTGGTTTCACCTTCAAACGAGAAATTTTCCCAATTGGATATTGTTGATCCGAACAATCAAATCAGAAAAGTGGAATTCAGTCGAGTTTTCGGGACCCGCGCCACCTTTATCATTGATGGTGATGATGTTACCCCTTACGGTGACGACGTGGACGAATCCGGTATGACCAATTTTTTTGGATCCTGAAACAGGATGGACCTAGACTTCCACTCCTTTAGGCATTGGCAGTTCCATGCCACGGAATTTTGGATTTAGATCATCACTCAAATCGAACTCCGAAAATTCCAATCGAGGGATCTGAAAGTTGCAATCGCCACACAAAGGGATGACTCCCTCAAAGTGGGATCCTTCCGGCAATTCAGACTCCCCTGCCATGCCAATGCTCCCATTCTTTACCAAGTCGGCAAAGCAACCCTGCAATCGGCGAGTCTCCATCACCCAGTTGTCCAGGGCTTTTTCCAGGGTTCGTCGCAAATCCGGCTCATGCATTTCTTCAATTATTTTGTCGATGATAAGCAGGCAGCTTCCATAAGAAGCCTGGGCCCTGCCGAAAAGAACACCGTAATCAGCCAAATGTTCACAAAATTCCTTGGCCATGATTTCTCGATTCTCTGGGTTTATTCCTCAAAAAACACTTGCTTACTACATACTTCGTCCGAAAATCAAAGAGTTTGAATGAGTTTTTTCTTTTTCTATCCCGCTGCGGAGGGAATTGCCGCCCCAGTCACCATGGCAACACCCATATCCTATCAATTCAGGGGACTTTTGAGGCGCTGAATTGTCATCCAGTTGTCATAAGTTTTCCTTTCCAACCAACCTATATCTTATTAGAATTTTAACATTCAGGGGATTTGAACCCTTGAAGAACCGGAAGCTTGACCCGGAAACCCGTTCCCCCTTTTGGAGGCAATTCGCATGCGCATGGCAGCCAAAATTTCCCTGTTGTTGGCCACTGTCCTGTTTTTCCAGGCCGGCTTTGTTCTGGCCTTCGTACTCATCGAAGACCACCAGGACATCGAAGGCCCTTTCATTGACGGCCCCGCCGTGACCGAAGCCTGTCTTGAGTGCCACGAAGAGGTGGCCCACGACTTCATGCAGACCTCCCACTGGACCTGGGAACCCATGCAAAATGTCATCGGCAAAGGTGAAATCCCTCTGGGCAAGAAAAACACCCTGAACAACTTCTGCATCGCAGTAGCCAGCAACTGGCCCCGCTGCACCAGCTGCCACGCCGGCTATGGCTGGAAAGACGCCAGCTTCGATTTCACCGATGAAACCCACATCGATTGCCTGGTTTGCCATGACCAGACCGGCACCTACAAAAAATTTCCCACCGGAGCAGGCCATCCTGTTTATGAACCCAAGGAATGGAAAGGCAAGATCTGGGAGCCTTTGGACCTGGCCAGCCTGGCTCGCAGTGCCGGCGCTCCCAGCCGCAAAAGTTGTGGCTCCTGTCACTTCAACGGCGGTGGCGGCAACAACGTCAAGCATGGTGACATGGAAAAAGCCCTCTTGAAACCCTCGCGTGATCTGGACGTTCACATGAGCCCCGATGGCGAAGACTTCAGCTGCGTAGAGTGCCATACAGCCGAGAAACACGACATCACCGGCAACGCCATGTTCGTCAGCCCCGGTGGCAAGAACCACCTCGAATGCGACAGCTGCCACGATGCCGACGTACACCAAAAGAAAATCCTGAACTGGCACTACAAATCCATTGCCTGCCAGACCTGCCATATCCCTGAAAATGCCCGGGCCAACCCCACCAAGACCTGGTGGGACTGGTCCACCGCCGGCACCAAGCAAAAAGCCGAGAAGGACGAACTCGGCATGCCGACCTTCATCAACAAGAAGGGCTCCTTCAAGTGGGAAACCAACATTGTGCCTACCTACGCCTGGTACAATGGTGTTAGCGGTCAGTACCTCCTGGGTGAAGCCATCAACCCCGACGAAGTCACCCACCTGAACTGGCCCATGGGCAACCGCATCGACCCCAAAGCAAAGATCTTTCCCTTCAAGCTGATGAAGGGGACCCAGCCATACGACAAGAAGGCCAAGATCATCGCCATTCCCAAATTGTTCGGCGAAGGCGGCTACTGGAAAACCTTCGACTGGGCCAAAGCCCTGACCGCCGGCATGCAGACCGTAGGCAGGGAATTCAGTGGCGAATACGGTTTCACTCCCACCGAATCCTACTGGAAGATCAACCACATGGTTGCTCCCAAGGAGAATGCCCTGAATTGCAAGATGTGCCATGCCAAGGACGGCAGTGGACGAATGGATTGGCAGAAAATGGGGTACGAGAGTGATCCTGCCCGCAAACGTGGGATCTCTCGATATGAACTAAAAGATGCTTACGACAAGGCGCTCTTAAACTGATGGTTACGTTCCCCAACTGGGGTGTGTAGACAAGTCTTTCTGCTCCGCGCTTGTGAAGGGCTCCCCTGAACGGGGAGCCCTTCTGTGCTCTGGCCTACGGCCAGAGTCGCAGAAAGACTTGTCTACACACCCCAGTTGGGGAAAGCAACATTTGTATAAGAGAGTTGTTGGGAGCAGGGAGTTGTGAATATAGTTTTGAGGTAGCAACATTTGCCACGGACCATTTCATCGATTTTTCAGGGTAGGGGGTTTGTCTTGCTTTATTGGGGTGGTGGAGCCACGTTTTCCGGATGATGATTTATTCTCTTTCTCCCTGGGAGTGAAGTTATGGCTGAAGCACGGATGTCTGCCTTGTTTGAAGGACGGTCTCCTTCGGTGATTCGCATGGCGCAGATCAGATTTGATGAACGGCAGGATGATACTGAAGCCATCAACGTGGCCATCGGGAACATCCAGTTGCCCATGTATCCGGCCATGATCGAGCGAATGTTCAACCTCGATGCAGCCGACAGTCCTTTCAAGGATGGCGTCGTCAAATATTCAGCCACCAGCGGAACCAGCGAATGCATCGACGCCTTCATGAACGTGATCGCCAGCAGCGGGTTCGATGTTTCATCCCTGCACGGCCACATCACCGAGGGTGGAACCCAGGCCATGGAGTTGTTGATCTCCGGTGTTTGTGGCCCTGGCGGCAGCGGCGAAAAACCCCTGATGCTGATCGATGCGGCCTACACCAATTACAAGACCCTTTGCCAACGATTGGACCGCGACATCTGCTCCATCACTCGCCTGCTCGGCGATGACGGCAAGTTCTCACTGCCCTCCATTGAGGAAATCGAAAAAGTCATCGTCGAAAATGATCCAGGAGCCCTGGTGGTCATTCCCTTTGATAATCCCACCGGACAGTATTACGACAGGGCGGCCATGGTCGAATTGGCCAAACTGGCAGTGAAGCACAACATCTGGCTGGTCAGCGATGAGGCCTACCGCGAACTTTATTACATCGAAGGCGGCAACGACGAGTCCTGCACCAGCATTTGGGGATTGACCAACGCCGACGTGCCCGGCATTGAAGGACGGCGCATGAGTGTTGAAACCACCAGCAAGGTTTGGAACGCCTGCGGCCTGCGCATCGGGGCCTTGATTACTGACAACGAGGTGTTCAACCGACAGGCCATCGCCGAGCACACCGTCAGCCTGTGCAGCAGCGTCATCGGCATGCACATTTTTGGCGCGGTGGCCCACGAAGACCACTCCACCCTGCAGGCCTGGTACCGGAAACAGCGCAATTATTACCGGGAGATGCTGTTCAGCTTTTCTTCAAGTATGAAAGATGCGTTGCCGGATGTGGTGGTTTCCAGTCCTGATGCCGCCATTTACAGCGTCATCGACATCAAGAATCTGGTGGATGATAAGTTCAGCGCCCTGGATTTCGTGATGTGGTGCGCCAGTGAGGGATCCGTTGAGGTGGACGGCAAAAAGTTGACGGTACTGACGGCACCCATGGCCGGATTCTACAATGTGCCCGAAGGGGCCCCGAACCCCGGCCGGACACAGTTGCGCGTGGCCTACGTGGTGACACCCGAAGATATGGCCAGGATTCCCACTACCTTTGCCAGGTTGTTGCGGAAATACCTGGATCAATAAATTCAGCCCCCCGCAAGGCGGTTCGCCATGGCAGGGGGCTTCGAATTTTCAACCCAGCGGAGATTCTACCCCAACTATGCAAAACCACGTTGAGGCGAAAGCTGTCAGGGTGCGCCAGCAGTGGCTCCATCGGTTTCAATGTGCAAGACTTCGCGACCGAAGCGTTGGGCCCAGCTTTCGGTGATGGTGCCTTCCAGGTCTTCCACCATGATTTCAGCATTGGCCAGTTCAGGAAAATCATTTCTAACCAAATCGGTCAGGGCATCGCCGTCCAGTTCATGGATACGAGCACTGCCTCTGTCGCTGTCAAAGCTGTCGAGCCGCAGCAGGAATTTTTGAAAGACGTCGGCAATGATGTCTTCGGCGTCGGCCGAATTCATTACCCGCCGGTTCACGTAGGCTGTCACCGGATCATGGGTCTCACGATACAGCCGCCGGAAGGCGTCTTCATTTCCTTTGCGGGCCAACATCAACAACAGCTGATGGTGCTTGTCGCGCAGTTTCTTCTTCAACTCCAAGGGCGGATCCGCTCCCAGTTTTGGTTTCGAGTTGTTGGACACACGAGTATACGGCCTGGGTGAAATGTGGTGACATGGTTTTTGAACTTGTTTCAAGCTGTTGAAAAGCAGGGGTGTTTGTTGTATAATAGCCGCTCGTTTGTCAACAAATGGGATATTGGGGAGATATCGTGAAAACCTTATACCTGATTATATTTTTTGGCTTGGCTGTGTCCGGTTTCATAAGTGGTTCTTTTAGCAATTCATTCAGCGCCAAAATCCAAGAACCTGTTGAACTCGACCATGTGCCGGAACATCTTCCCTACTTGGCCTTGCCCATGCATGATTTTCAAATATCTCAAATGAACTTAGGGCTCCTGGGAAAACCGGTTTGCTTCCTCAACACCGACGATGATCCTGGCTTGGAAATTATCCGCAGTTCAGCAACCTACCTGATATGCATGGAATACTCATTTACCGACAAAACCGTTCATTGGCAGCTCAATCTCGACCCCGATTTTTATGTCGAACAAGGGACTAGAGCTGCTTTCGCCCTAGCTGGCCCCTTTGACCTGGGTCAAGACATCCCCCTGGTGATCGCCAATGGATGCACTTCTGACAGAAGTCAAAACCGCTTCTGGGTGATCGATCCCCAGACCGGAACCGTACTGAACAGCTTCGACCTTCCCGGTGGAATCGACAAGAATGGCGATGGGCACTGGGACGGAGGCTACGGTGTTTTAGGTACCATGGATGTACCCGGCGAATCCGGTATGAGAAAAGCCCTGATCCTCATCTGCAAAGTCGGCTTCGATATCGATAAACGGGGTGTCCATGCCGTCGACCCCTGGACTGGAGAAACCATTTGGACTTTTATCACTGGCGCCGGTTTCCTAACGCAGGAAAGCAGAATTGTTGACCTGGACTCCGACGGTACCGAAGAAGTTCTGATTTCCGGCAATGCTCCAGCCAACCTGGGCAAACGCAAAATCAATGGTTATAGCGACGACAAGCCATATCTCGTAGCACTGAAAAATGATGGAAGCCTGTTCTGGTCCAGGGAGTTGGCCGAGGAGCCAGCCTGCAGCTTTCTGAAAATTGGGGATTTGGATGGAGATGGAATCAATGAAATTGTAACCGTGCAAAACTGTACCTACTCTTCCAGGGGTTCGATCTTTGTCTGGAGTGGCCATGGCGAGCTCAAGGCTTCACTGACTCGTGAGCATCATCTAAAAAACTGTGAACTGATCCCAACCAGCAATAATCGTGGCCTGGATATCATCACAACAGATCCGTTATCCTCCATTTTTCGAGTAGAACTGAATGCCGGTGAACTCACTGTTGCCAAGGAGGGAACCAATTTCCAAGGGCTGTCTTTGCTCGGCAAAGTGGACCTTCCCGGCAAAGGCGGACAAGGGGTCATTACCCTGGATCGCAAAGGCCAGGGTCGAATCCTGGATGGTGATTTCAACATCGTCGCCGCCTTCCAGGAGGATAAACCGATTTTTTTCCGCCAAACCATCGTTTCCCGCCTAGACAACCAAGCCAGCTTTCTGTTTTTGAATTCGAACCTTGGCAGCATTGTTATGCAAACCAACCCGGACTCGGCTTTGACCCTGGCCTTAAAACGCCTTCTGAACAATTCCCGCTGGGTTCTGATGGTGGGCATCACCATGGGTGTTTTTCTGGTCGGGATTTTTTGGCGCCTTTTTCGCCACAAAATAAAAAAATCTGAAACAACAATTCAATTATCCGAGAACGACCCCACCCACCTCAAAGAACGGCGCCTGCACCTTTTGGAAGACCTCGAAGTATCCAACCACGGCGCCATGGCCCCCTTGCGCTCGCTTCGGCGTTTGTTGTGGATGCTTGACGCGGTGAATTCAGGGGTTGGCGTGAACCAAAATCTGGCGGCCCGCCTCCATGAAATTTGGCAGGATTGTCATGACGATGCCTTGCCCCGTCTGACCAACATTCTCGAACGTGCGCGCCAGGCACAAATTTCCGATCTGATTGTGGACGACGCAATGTCCACCATCGCCCGAATCAAAGCCACCTTGACTCTCCTTAAAAATTCGGAATTCGCGGAGAAGTCCGTAGCAAAACATCTTGGCGGTCTTCACAAAGAAGAAAATTCCTCCGAAGCCATGCTGCAAAGCCTGCGCCGTCAGGTGGGCGAACATTTTCAGGTGCCCTTGTCCTCGGTATTGGAAAAAGTCCTGCGCGCCAATCAGGCCGCCATTAGAGAAAACGGGGTGGTAGTTCAAAAGGGCATGGTAGGGGCCATGGCCGCAGCAGCCGGCTCCGCTGATATGTCCGTCGAAAATCCGGTCTGCCGCATGGACGCCGACGAGTTGGGATTCATTCTGGACAACCTGGTGGGCAACGCCTGCCGTTCCATGGGAAGCGCACCAATCCGCAACCTGAGGATCACCTGGAAATCGGCCAACGGTCTGGTGAAAATTGAAGTGGCGGACTCGGGAATCGGTATCGCCACCGAAGATCACCAGAAGGTTCTGGAACCAGGATTCACCTCCCGACCCGGCGGTGGTCTCGGCTTGCCAAAATCACAACGGCTGTTGCGGAAATATGGGGGTCATTTGTCGGTCAAGAACAGCGAACCCGGCAAAGGCACGACCTTTTCACTGGTTGTTCCCCTGGCCTGACCGCTAAATTTCGAAGCTCTCCTTCATGTGTGGCACAAATACCTCCGCCCCTGTCTCCCTGTTGATGCGTTTGGCGAATTCCAGAGCATTTTCTTCTTCCCCGTGCACCACAAAAACCTTCTTGGGAGGCGTAGGGGCGGTCCCGATCCAACGCATGATCTCGTTGCCGTCCGCATGACTGCTCAAGCCCTTGATGGTGGCCACATGGGCATTGACGTCAATGTTCTGGCCGTGGATGCGAAGACTCGTCGCCCCATCCTGCAAAGCCCGGCCCCGTGTGCCCACGGCCTGGTATCCCGTGAGCAGGATCAAGTTGTGGTGGTCGTCCAGACGCCGGGACAAATGGTGCAGAATACGCCCACCGGTCATCATGCCGCTGGCCGCGATGATCACCCTTGGGCCATCAAGATTGTTCAGCATCTTGGACTCGTGAACCGTCCGGTGCAGCTTCACTTTTTTCGGGAAAATGCGGTTGCGCCCGTCGAAAGTTATTTCCTTGTCGAGATTGCAGTCATACAGATGTCGAGAGTAGATGGTAGTCGCATTGATGGCCATGGGGCTGTCGATGTGAATGGGCACCTCTTCCAGCTCTCCCTCACGCATCAGGTCACGCAAAATCAGCCCGACCATTTGTGTTCGACCCACGGCAAAACTTGGCAACAACACCACTCCGCGTTTGTGCATGGTGCGCTCGAACTCCTGGCGAATCTGATCCAGGACCGGTTGGTGTTCATGCTCGCGGGTTCCATAGGTCGATTCGACCACCAGAACGTCGCAGGCAGGCAAGTCGTCGGGATCACTGTGCAGGGGAACATCGTATCGACCAACATCTCCACTGTAGATCACCGTGGTTTCGCCTTCGTTCACTCCGTCTGAACGCCCATCCCGAACGCGAATCTCTACAAAGGCGGCTCCGAGAATGTGCCCCGAGTTGCTCAATCTCAGCCGTATTTTGGGTGACAGGTTCCGCCACTTGCTGAACTTCGTCGGTTGAATAAGCTTGAGTGCCTGCAGAGCGTCAAACGAAGTATAGAGCGGTTCGGCCGGCTTGTGTTTGGAGAAACCTTTCTTGTTGGCCCAGGAAGCGTCTTCCTCCTGGATGTGGGCCGAGTCCATGAGCATGATCTCCAACAACTCGGCCGTGGCTGGTGTGCAATGAATGGGTCCCTTGAATCCGTACTGCATCAGGCGCGGGGTGTATCCGGTATGATCGATATGGGCATGGGTCAACACCAGGTGGTCAAGGAAACCAGGATCAAACCCCGGGTCTTCCCAGTTCAACAGTCGCAATTTTTTCATTCCCTGGAACATACCGCAATCGATGAGAATACGTTGGTCTTCGGCTTCAAGCAGATGACGGCTGCCGGTGACGGTACGCGCGGCACCATGGAAAGTCAGCTTCATGGTTTTTAATCCTTCCAGAGTCGGTGTTTGATTCCAGCCTACAAAAAAATTATTCCATTTCAGGGTTGTTTTTCAGGCCAACAGCCAGGTTTCCACATCAACCAGGGATGCAAATTTTTGGACCTCGACAGGAAACTCCCCATGGGATCCTCTGGCCGGAACAACCACCACCGACATCCCGGCAGTCTTTGCCGAGTTCATCCCGTTGAGTGAATCTTCAAAGGCCAGACATTCCTTGGGATCCACAGCCAGTTCTCTTGCCGCAGCCAGATACACTCCGGGATGCGGCTTCCCAAACTCTTGTTTTTCGGCGGAACAGAGAACTGAAAAGCAGTCCGACAAATCCATTCTTGCAAGAGCGCAATTGATCAACGACTGTGGCGAAGACGATGCAACCGCAAGTTTGCAGTGCCGATCTCTCAGTTTTCGCACCAGGGCTTCGGCTCCCTGCAGGGCTTCACCCCTGGTCTTGACCAGATGAGTCACTTCCCGCAAAATCCTGGTGGCAACTTCTTCGCATGGAGTGCCCGGCCAAGGGTAACGATCATACCAATAATCAACCATTTCATCCAGGCGCAATCCCATGGTTTGCCTGCACATTTCATCGGTCAAGCCAACCCCAAGATCGTTCAACACCGACATTTCCGCCAAACGCCACAACGGTTCCGAATCGATGAGCAAACCATCCATGTCGAAAACAAAGGCCTGAAAATTTTTCATGGGTGGCGTCAAGATTCTTTATCCTTTTTTCATCAACCAATCGTCTCACGCTCTTGATTGGAACTGCTGTGACGGACCGACAAATCAAATGCTAGGGGGAATGCTGTCGATCGTGACTGGGTTTACTTTCAAGTCCCCGGTAAGTTTGCGATCTGATGGATTCAGCGACATTCTATTGGGCACAATCAATAAAGCGCGGAGGTAAAATACCTCCGCGCTTTAACCTATCGACACATGCGCTGATCCAAAAACCGGATCGCATCGTCAGGAGACCCCAGCAGTTCGGTCGGGTCCAGGGACCGAAGCGGCTTCTGGCCGCAGGGGAAATCTCAAATATCCATCAACCAGTTGTGTTCAGGCTGGCAGCTTTGGGGTCTGCAGACTTGGCATCTGCAGACTTGGCGGCACCATTGGCGGCATCGCAGGCACCACTGACGGCGCCCTTCAATTCAGTGGCGGACTTGCCACAGCAACCCTTGCCATCGGCCAAGGCACTGGCACAGCATTTGTCCATGCCACCGAGAACTGCGGAGCAGGTAGCAACCTGTTCGGTGTAAGCGGCCTTGACGCCAGCGGCATCTTTACCACAGCAACCTTTACCGGCGACCACAGCTTCGGCGCAGCACTTGTGCATGTCCTTCAGCGCAGCCTGGCTGGCGTTGTAGCTGGCCACGGAAGCACTGACGGTCTTGGCGTCCTTGCCACAGCAACCTTTGCCATTTGTGGCGGCTTCGGCGCAGCACTTGTGGGGAGCGTCGGGAATGCTGGCGCTGGCAGCACAGGTTGCAGCTTTAGAGGCCGAACACTTGGAGGTGGTGGGACAATCTTTGCCACCGGCCAGAGCGACGGTGCTGAACATGGCAGTCAGAGCCAAAACCATGACAAATGTGAAAGTGATCTTCTTCATTTTCTTGTTTCCTTTCGAGGATCCCGGAATTCCCCTTGAATTCCGCAAACCGTAGAAGGGACCTGGGCCCCAAAATTACTTAGTTCCGTTGGAGTGAAGACAATTCATACGAATGAAGTATAGGTTTAGTTCCCGATTTAGCTACCTGGAAATGAGAAAAACTATCAAAATGCTCCATATTTTTGGCAAAATCCATTTTCATCTTCCCAGAAGCCCCAAAAATCGCCTTAAAAAACCACTTTCGTTCAGATCGGTTGAATCAGAATCATCCTGGCTGGCTACCCATTTTTTCATGGTTTCCTCGTTGGCGGCGGCTCTTTCGGCGGCCAAGCGAGCAAAAGCGGCAGGCACTTTGTCGTTCAGGGCCAACAATCCTCGGAAGGCTTCCGGGCCCAATTCCAACAAAACCGAACTGTCGGTGACCTTGATTTCAGCACTGCGGGGCATGTCCAGCATGAGACTCATCTCCCCCACCAAGCTGCCTTCCTCCGGGACAAATTCCATGATGGTTTCATCTTTGTCTCCAAAAACCCGACCGGCCAGACCACCTGTAACCAGAATGTGACAGGTGTGCCCGTCATCTCCCTGGTGAAAGAGGGTTTCGCCCTCGGTGTAACGGACCCGGCGGGCCAGCGGTGCGATGGTCTGCATATCCTGCAGTGTCAGCAATGGCTGACCGTCCTCATCGAGCACCAGCTTTTGGGTCAATTCGCTGTCATGTAGAGCCTTGGTGATGAGGGCTATTTCCTGGTCCTTGGGATCCAGCTTCATCTGGTTGTTGACCAGCATCAGGTAATCGTTCAGAAGCTGATCACTCATGGGGAAGGGAATTTCGATGCCGGCGCGTTTGAACTTGTACCAGATCATCCGGTTCACATCGCCCTCGATGGCTTCTTTTCGGTGGTAATCACGGGTCCAAAAACGCAGTCGGTAATTGATGCCAAAATCCTGAAACTGGGTGATGTAAACATCGGGGTCGGGATGCGGCAACACCGTGTCGACTTCCCCTGCGGCGGACACCAGGGCGGCGATCACATCGTCGGGCGCGTCGCTGTAACTGGCACCAACATCGATGGTGTGTCGTCGAGCCGGATTGGGTTTGACCATGTTGTGGATCGTCGACTCGCTGACTTTGGAGTTGGGCACGATTTTCAGGTGACCGCCCATGGTGCGAATGCGGGTTTCACGCCAGTTCGTCTCGGTCACCTTACCGGACACACCATCAATTTCGATCCAATCTCCTGGCATAACAGAACGGGTGATGTGCAATGACATTCCTGCCAGAAGATTACCCAGCACTCCCTGCAAGGCAAAGCCAACTACGGCCGTCAGCAAGGCAGTGGAAGCCAGCAGCGGCGCAATGTCGATGCCCAACTCAAATCGGAGTACGCCAAAAGCCAAACCCATCACAGCCACGGTGCGAAAAATTCCCATCAGGAGTTCAGGGATGGGCAGCTCACTTCCACTGCGGGAAAAAATCACATGAGCCGATCCCTCCACAAGCATCAACAATGCCACGCCAGTCCAGAAAATGAGCCAGGCACTCTGATGGGAATGGTTCTGGGTGAGCCATGCCGCGGCATGGGGCAAATACTGCAGAGCCACTATCAACGACCAGGACAAAGCCAAAATGATCAACGGCATCAGAACAAATCGCACCAAACCACCCAACCCCGAGGGTGTTCGCCCACCGCCTTTGCCGGTTTTTTTCAATGCCTTGGACAATCCACGGGCCACCAGCCAGAGCAACAGCATGGTCAGAACTTCAATGGTGGTCGGAAGGTATTGGTTCACTTGGTGGACTCCGTGGTTTCTGGGCTATTTCTGAATGATTCGTAATGATGGATGAATGATTCAACCTTCTCCATCGGGAGGCATGGGCAACTTGTTGATGCCTCCCACTGTGGGTAGTATGCCGTCTTCACTGTCTTCAGACCAGTCCGAATAGACGTAAGGCAGATCTCCTTCTTCCACCAGTTGCACCACCTGTTCATACCATTGGGCGTACTCTTCGTCATCACCACGGCCGAGGCGAGCAATAACTGGAAAACGTTCGATGAACTTGCGGGCCAGGCTAATGGGACTGTCACATGCGGCATCATCCCAGCCGAAAAACTGATCGCCCGCACTGGTACTATAGGCGACCAGATCCTTGGAACCGTCCAAGGCCATCGCACCGTGATCCGGGTCAATGTTGGCCACATGGGTAATGCCGCATCGCCAATGCAGACCAGAAGACGACATGCCCGGACTGATGCGCATACGCTCGTACCCCATTTTGTGCAGCTCCGAAACCATGAGCAGAACCAAACTCGCGTTGTCGTGCATCGCATCGCCCGAAAGGTCCTTGCCCTCAATTTTCAGTTCCTGTCCCTGGTGGACAAAAAAAGTTTGGGCATCGCTGCCCAGCTCCCTGACCAGATCCATCAAAATCGCCGCGCGATCATCGAGGATTTCGTCATCATTTTCCGGAGCATGATGGGTGACGCCGATTTGTTTGGCTCCCACATCAAATCCAACCTGGGCCACCTCCTGTAGAGTGCTGTGGCCCCATCCCATGTGGCTTGAATATTCTTTTTCCGCATAGTGGCCGTCCATAATCAATGCGGAAACCGGATTGGGGTTTCTGCAAAAATCCTTGAATTTCCGACGGTGGTCAAGGCCTGCCTCGCTCCACTCCATGTCAGTTGCAAAAACCAGGGAAGACCCCTTGGCGGGATCGTCTATGCGCCAGGCAAGACATCCTCCTGGATGAGGCACCGGGCAAACCCGCACTTCCAGACTTCCAACCGTCAGAAATTCACGGGATAATTCCCCTTGCCAGGATCCATCTCGCGCGGAGACATCCACGGTGACCAGCAGGGAACCGGCCCGGGCCAGGGACACCGGCCAATAGGGTTCGCCAATGAGATTGGTCAGGGCCTGCCAGGTATCGGGTCGCCCACTCGGTGGAACCAATCCGACAATTTTTATTGGACGTCCCTTTTGATACAGAGGGGGGAATGCCGGCAAACCCATCAAGTGATCCAAGTGGTAATGAGACAGCAGCAGAACCAATGGATCAGTGGATTGACCAAGATGGGGCAGAAGGTTTCTCAACCCGGTACCTGCATCAATGATAATGCGTTCCCCGGAGTCACCCAGAATGATAATGCTGGTGGTATCGCCACCGTATACCGTATACTGAATGCCGTTCACGGGGTTTGAACCCCGCACACCGCCAAAAATCACTCTCATTAACTACTTCCTTGTCAGGTTCCAAACCGGATCAAAACCTTCATTCTCATTTTGAAGACGCTCCAGCCATTTTCCGGAAGCGGGGTCGTCGGGGAAATCATTTTGCAACTCGGACATGGCTTTTCTGGCTGCAGAAAGTTGCCCCTGTTTGCAGAGGTCCAGAGCATTCCGATAACCCTGCCAATGGGCTGGCTCCGCCTCCCCGGCAAATCCTTCCAATTCGAAAACCCGCACTGGCTGTTGGCGACCCACCACCCTCAGATCGCCCAGTTCCCGGAACATCAATTCGCTGGCCGCAGCTTCGCGGGTGGCGTCGGAAATCATGAGATAGGTGCCAAAGACCTTGTTGGCTCCTTCAAGACGAGACGCCAGGTTGGCTGCATCACCCAACACAGTGTAATCGAAGCGCTGGTTTGAACCCATGTTGCCCACAATGACGGGACCACTGTTCAAACCGATGCGCATGCGCATGGTGGCTCCAAAACGCTCTTCAAATTCTGCCCGGCGTTCGGCCAATTTTCGCTGGCAAAGGATCGACGCACGGCAGGCGCGCAGGGCGTGGTCCGGTTGATCCACCGGAGCATTCCAGAAGGCGATGATGGCGTCGCCTTCATATTTATCCAGGGTGCCGCCCGATTCGAGAATGATGTCCGTCATGTCGGTAAGGTATTCGTTCAGCAGTTGTGTCAGTTCTTGCGGTTCCAGGCCTTCGGACATGGGCGTGAAAGCCTCAAGGTCCGAAAATAGAATTGTCAGTTCTCGTCTTTCGCCACCCAGCTTCAAACGGTCGGGATCATCCATGATACGCTGGATGACATCCGGGCTCAGGTAATGCCGAAAGGCCTGGCGGATGAACCTTTTCTGCCGTCCCTCGGTGGTCCAGGCGATAATCATGGCGCCGGCCAGGGCGCCTCCATGGCCCAAGGTACCCGGCACTATCGGCCACCAAATGCCCCCGCGGCCAGCTAGCATGCCCAGGGCTGCCGGCAACAAAAGAAATATTACTATGGCGGAGATTGTGTGCCAAAGCTTTCCACCCAGGAGCATAACTACGGCAGCCAGGAACGACATGACAAATATTACCGTCAACACCGCCGACGCGGGTGGTTCGGTAATAAAACTGTCGTTGAGAATATTTTCCAAAACCGTGGCATTAATGGTCACCCCGGGGCTGACCCGACTCAGGGGGGTGGGCCGCAAATCCATCAAACCCGGCGCGCTCATGCCGAACAGCACGTGCTTGCCCTGCACTACGGAAGGGTCCAGGGCCGGAGTGCCGCCTTCCATCAAGCGAAGGTCCGATTGCACCACTTCAGCAGCGTTGTAGATGGGCCAAAAAGTTTCCGGATCCCTGAAATTCAGGATGCGCAAGGAAGGGCCATTGTCCAACACCCTGCGCGCCTGCTCATGATCCTCACCAATCAGACTCGCCGCAGCGCCCACCGAAAGCATTGGCTGGCCGTCCCCAAGATCCACCCACAGCGAAGTCCGGCGAAAAACTCCATCGGCATCCGGCACATCACTGACATTGGCCAGGGACAGGCAGTTGTCTTTCACTTCACTGATGGGAAAGGTTGTTTTTTTAGTTGCGTCGATGTTGGTATGGACAAATGCCGCGCCCACAAAAAACCCACTGGCAGCGATGGCTTCGCCGAAAATCCGGTCATCCCAAACCCCATACACCGACGGCTCGGTGTACAAGACATCGAACGACAGGGAACGGGCCCCGCCCAGCACACAGAAATCGATGATGGCGGTGTAGATCTCCCGGGGCCAAGGCCAGGACCAACCGTTGGTTTCCTGGCCCCAATCCAGGCTGTATTGATCCAACAGGATCAAGCAAACCTGTGATTCATCCTTAACCTCGGCAGTGGCACCGCGAGTGGCCAGCGACCGCACCCGCCAATCCCAGGTGGTATTCTCCCAGCGGTCCAGAACACCGGCAAACCACAACCCACCTGACAAAAGGGTTGCTCCAAGAGCCAACAGCAACGCCTGAATGAGCTTTTTTCGAAGATGCTTCATGGCGTCCTATCGAACAGCGGCCACGAAGCGTTCGTGACGCACCGCGGGTTCAACCTGGTCCTGTTTGCCTGCCAGCATCGGACCAATGGCATCGGCCCGATCCTGGGGATCCGGGTGAGTTCGTGCAAATCCGGGCCCACTCGGTTTGATGCGTTTCTTCATCTCCATGAGCATGCGCGGCAGAGCCCTGGGGTCGTAACCCACCCGCTCCAGGATACCAACAGCGGTTCGATCCGCCTCTTCTTCCAAACCGCGGGAATAACCGTTGACCACCAGGGTACTGGTGATGTCGTCGATGCTGCCTTCGTAGTCGGCCACCAATTGCTTAAGGTCGCTACCGCCAAAGGTGCGCGCACTCTCGGTGGCCAGGATGGTCAGGGCACTGGTCAACCGGCTGTTCTTGATGGCCCGCAATCCATGCTTGCCCACCACGTGGCTGATTTCATGGGCCAACACCGCAGCCAGTTCATCCTCGCTCTGGCATAGATCGACCATGCCCCTGCTGATCAGGATGAATCCGCCTGGAGCCGCAAATGCATTGATCTCTTCGCTGTCGATCATCAGGAAGTGATAACCGCCAAAAGTTTCCGGTCGCTCCGAAGCCATGGCCAGGGTTTGACCGATTTCGTTGAGGTAGCGGTTGGGGGTATGGTCTTCCAAGGGCTTGTAATCATCAAGCAACCGGGCAGCAACCGCCCGTCCAATGTAATATTCTTGCCGGGGAGAAATACACTTGAAAGTAAGATCTATGGCGTCGATGCTGCGGTGCAGGGAATCGGCTTCCTCCTCACTGATGTTGCCCGTGGCCTGGGCAACGTCGGTGGCTATGTTGGCCACGGCCGCACACCCGGCCAACCAGTAGGCGACACCCGTCAATGAGATCAGGATCAAAATCAACATTACGGAAAAATGTCGGGAGTTTTTCATACTACCGACCTCCTTTCGCGGGCACAATCTGGCCAGCGGCCAGGAAAGCCTCGGCCTGCTCGGAAGTGATCACTATTTTTTCCATGAGATCAACCCAGGTGTAATCCAAATCACCGTGTTTTTTCTTATACTCATTCTCCACCTGATCATTGAAGCCCTTGCCGGCCAAAGCAATTTCTTCACCCGAGGCACCGGTTTTGGCATCGATGGTTCCCGATACCATGGCCAGCTCATCTTCGGACAAGGCCGATTCGTGCAACCACCCGGACTCTCCGTCGAGGGCCGTCACCTCAATCCAGGGTCCCTGCCTGCCTTTGACTGTCACTTGAGCCCCATAACCAACTTCTGCCACCGTGGAGCCCAGAAACGAAGGGCGAGAGCGCAACTTGGTGGTTCGCACCTGAACATTCATGACCTCTGCCGCAGCCCAGACCACCCCGGCGATCACCAACATTGCCGTCAACAGACCAACCCCCAGGCGCCTTCGGATACTTGAAAAGTCATTCCACCATCTTTTACTCATTTTCCGCCTCTCTGAAATTTCACTAAAGAATTCTCCCACAAATCCGATAATCCATTTTGGACACGCAACACAATTTCCCAGGAGGAGAATATCGTGAAAAGGAAAACCAGAATAACCTCGTTGTCAGTAGTCCTGTTCTTAGTTTGCTTGGCTGCGGGCTCACTGGCCGACTCGGACAAGTACCCCAACCGGGTCAAATTCCCCGATGTGAAAACTGTGGAGTCATATGATCTGAAAGCCGGCTTGGACTCCGGTGAGTATATCGTGGTTGACGCACGTTCACAGCTGGAATATGACGTTATTCACGTGGACGGTGCCAAGCACGTTGCCGTCAGCAAAAAAACCTTCGTTGCCCAGCTTAAGGTTGTTGCTGAACAAAATCCCGGCAAAAAGATTGCCTTCTATTGTAACGGCATCACTTGTCTGAAATCCTACAAGGCCACCAAAAAGGCCATGGACGCTGGTTATTCCAATGTATATGCCTATGATGCCGGCATTCCCGAGTGGGCCAACATGTACCCTGGCCAGACCCAGCTATTGGGCAAAGCCATCACCGATCCCGAGAAACAATTGCTCAGCAAGGCCCATTTCAAAGAGCGCACACTGGCCTGGTCGTACTTCAAGTCCGCTGCCGATGGCGACAACATCATGGTGATCGACCTGCGGGACAAATACCAGAAATCCACCACCCTGCCCGGCATGGAGTCGGCCATCAACATCCCTCTGGATGTTTTCATCCCGAATTTTGTTGCCAAAAAGACCAACCAGGACAAGACCCTGCTCATCTTCGACCAAGTGGGCAAGCAGGTCAAGTGGCTGCAGTACTATCTCGAGGAGTATGGTTACAAGAACTACATGTTCCTCGAAGGTGGCGCCACCTCGGTGTTGAAGAAACAGGAATATCGAAGCTAATCGATTTTCCATCGCTGATACCTTTGAAGAAACCCGTCGCATCAGGTGGCGGGTTTCTTTTCCATGGTAGGCCTGCTGCCAAACCACCCTTCTTGACGGTTTCACCTGCCTAAGTTCTGGATGTCGGCCATGCGGAAACTGTTTTGACCAAGATTTCAAATAATAATGAAATATTTTCAAATAATGTGTAATGGACCTCTTCTTCGCTGCACTAACTCAATGCCGACTAAAATCGACCCGGTTATCCGGGACCGTAGTAAATGGCCCCATTGGTCCAATATCCTGAGGAGAGAAGACCATGTACGAAGTGGAAAAACACCATGACCGGCGCAACGACCCCGCGCTGCGTAACTATCTGAATCTGATCTCCCGCTATGATCTGCTCACCCGTGAAGAAGAATCCGACCTGGCTCGACGGATCCGAGGCGGCGATGGCCAAGCCCTGGATCTGATGGTGAACTCCAATCTCCGCTTCGTTGTCAGCGTGGCCAAAAAATTCCTCAACCGGGGCTTGGGATTCATGGATCTGATCGCCGAAGGCAACGTGGGCCTGATCACCGCTGCCCGGCGTTTCGACGAACGTCGTGAATTTCGGTTTGTCACCTATGCGGTCTGGTGGATCCGCCAATCCATCCAAACGGCTCTGCAGGACCAAACCCGCACAGTGCGCCTTCCCGCCAATCGAGCCCGGCAAATGACGGCCATTGCCCGGGCCGAACGTGAAATCGAACAAAAAACCATGAATACAGTCATGGATGACGAATTGGCGACCAAGGTAGCGATTTCCTCACGGAAACTAGGTCACATGAGGGCAGCCTGCCGCCCCAATGTCAGCATTGATGAATCGGTCAGCGAAACCGGGGTTCCGCTTCGGGAATCGTTGACTGACCATAACCAGGAATTGCCTACTGAGGAATTGGACCGAATTAATCTTGGGAATGAATTGGAGGAGGCCCTCAGCACTCTGAATGCTCGAGAACGGCTTATTCTAGAGAGTTATTACGGGCTTGGGAACCAAAAACGGATGTCCCTTGAGGCCATTGGTGTTTCGATCAAATTGTCCCGGGAGCGAGTGAGGCAGATTAGGAATCGGGCTTTTGTCAAGATTCGGGAGTGCTGTCAGGGATCTATTTTGGCAGAGTACCTGAACTGATCAAGGCGAAGTGGGGGCGATGTCATTTGGCCCCACATTGTTACGAACTATTCGCAATCTCCGGCCAAGCCTCATCTAGTGCTTTTGCCGCAGACTGATACCCGATCTCGATCGCTTCATCAAGCAGTTTGTAGTCTTCGACCTTCATGTTCGGATCCAGGGGCGGTCGTATCATGACTTTGGGTCGATGCACAGCCAGGCGCAGGTCCGTGATCAAGGCGGTGGGGATATCATACGTCTTCATCAAGAGTTCGATGATCAGTGGCCGGTGCCCTTCTGGTGTCGGCACTTTGAATTTCTCCAGGAAACTCCGGTTGTCTTCGAAAATGAGTTTGCGGTCCGGAGGAGCACCAACGTCCACTGCAATGACGGGGTCCAGGGTCAAGATATTGATCACATCGACGGGCAGATTGTTCAGCAGACCGCCGTCAATCAACACATGGCCTTCGTGATGCACGGGAGTGAACAGACCAGGCAGGGCAGAAGTTGCACGCAACGCGGGCAATAGTGGTCCGTTGCGCAAAACAACCAGTTTGCCGTCCTGCACATCGACGGCGGTGACGGCAAGAGGCACTTGCAGGTCGTCAAAATTCCGGGGCAGGTGCTTCTCGATCTGCCTGTCCACACCTTTGTGCCCGATCAGCCCGCCACCGCGAGCCTGATCCAGGATCCGCACCGGTTCAATGCTCAGAAATCGTTCCCGCATTTCATCCGGCAATACCCCGGCCGCCAACAACGCCCCGACCAGCCCCCCCATGCTGCACCCGGAGATGGCAGATGGCTCAATTCCCCGTTCAGCCATGGCCTTTAAGACACCAATGTGGGCAAAACCCCTGGCACCACCACCACCCAGGCAGAGTCCCACTTTCATGTTTGTCCCCCCATTTTAACGATTAACCAGGATTTCCAAATCAACGATGGCTATAGCGGCTGTCTTTGATCACGCTTAATATGCTCAAGATAACATGAAGTGTGAATGGGGGCTAGGAGAGTTGAGTCCGGTTGTCAGTTTGTCCGGATTCTGTTTCGCCTTTGACTTTCAAGCACCCAGAATCAACACCCTGCCCGTTTGCAGTACGCATTTTATGGTGCTGCCCAATGCCAATTTAAACGAAGGGAGATTCAATCCATGAATCCGGGATCTTCTAGCAAATTGCTGGCCCTCTTTCTGCTGGCGACGATGATCAGCGCGGGCATCGCCGATGCCCAGGACAAGCCCAACATCCTACTCATTTGGGGCGATGATGTGGGCATCTCGAATATCAGCGCCTACACCATGGGCGTGATGGGCTATCAGACACCCAACATCGACCGGATCGCCAACGAGGGCATCATCTTCACCGACTACTACGGGGAACCCATCTGGATGGTTACGACCTGACCGAACACCTGAAGAACCCTCGAGAAGTTGCGAGTCCCCGCAAAGAAATTTTCTACTTCTCCGACGATGGTGACTTGACTGCATTGCGCTACAACGACTGGAAGTTGGTCTTCATGGAACAACGCGTTGAGGCGACCCTGCAGGCCTGGGCAGAGCCCTTCGTTCCTCTGCGTGTGCCTTTGATGTTCAATCTGCGGCGCGATCCCTACGAACGGGCGCAGATTACTTCAAACACCTATTATGACTGGCTGATTGATCGAGCCTTCTTGATGATTCCGGCGCAAGCGTACGTGGGCAGTTTCCTGTCAACCTTCCAGGAATACCCGCCGCGGCAGAAGGCCGCGTCGTTCTCTTTGGACAAAGTGATGAAAAAGCTGACCAGCGCGGGTGCTCACTAGGCTTGGCTTTGCCGAAATATAGATGAAAGATGTGATCGCCCGCCGCCGTGTTTCAAACAGCGGCGGGCGATTTCTCAAAAAAACCCAACTGCAATTCCCAAAAAAAAGCTCCGAGGGGGATCGGTTTCGCCATTGGGAGAATCAACAGTTGGGTTTTAATCCAATACTTTGGCAAGGTAAGGAGGCCAGCCTCGGCATCGGCATCCGGCAAAGCCTGAACTCGGGGGGGCATGTTACCCGATTGTTCTTCTTCGCCGCCGACTCCACTCAATCTCAGAATCCCCAAGACGACCAGGTGAAAGAGATTCCGTTCGCAGATAATTGAGTGGGAGCCTCCAGCTGACCTCCCTCACTGTCATTGTCCTGTTGCGACTCACATCCCAACCGGACCTTGTTCGCTTAGACGGGGTTCGTCGTTCGCTCACTGGAGTGAAAAAAACAAAAACCGGTCAGAATCGCCTGAGGAAGACCTTAGCTTTACCTGAAGATTGTCTCCGGATGTTGTATGTTGTTTTATTTTAGCGTGTTAGCTTACTGATGCTTTTTGGCAAAATGGTTGAAAAAAAGCAACCTCTCTCGAAAACAGCCCTGCCGGAGAACGGGGTCTCTATTTCAGACCCTTCAAAACCATCAAATCACCCTCCATTTTTCCGGTCCGGGGATACAAAATGGACGAACCATCGACAGAAACGGCGAGCCCGTTGCCGGTCATCCCGGACAACTCCGTCAGCAGGCTGACCCTATCACTGGCCAAATCGGTGACCGCCAGCATGGGAATACCTCCGGTGCGCAGAACCCAATAAACCTCGCCCTGGCGCAAGACCCAATTGCGGGTGTCCTGGTTGGTCAAGCCATCAAGAATCAGCTTTGGCGGCTCACTTCTGTCTGTTTGGCCATTTTCATCCAAGGAATGTCGCCAAAGCCCCGGTTGGCTGGGTCGTGTGTAGAAAAGATACCGCCCGTCGGACGATTCCACCGCCGAGACAACCTCGTTGGTGGTCACCGGGCTGGATTGCTGATCATTCAGGTTTCGGCGGCGAAGTTCCCAGCCATTGGCCTGATTTGAACCATAGAGCAGACTGCTGCCATCATGGGACCAGGAGGAAAAAAGCTCTCCCTGTCCATCGGGAGTCAAAACCCTGGGCTCTGCCCCACGAGTGGCCACAATCATGATCACGGATCGGCCCCGTTGCAAAGCGTTGAAAGCCAGATTTTGACCATCCGGTGACCAGCGCAGATTGGTCAGCCCGGCACAGCCCAAATTGGTCAGTCTTCGCAGGTTCTTTCCTTCTGTATCGGCCAACCACACCTCGGGAGAGCCACTGCGGGCGGAAATGAACCCCACTTCTTTACCGTCCGGACTGAAATCGGCTTCGTACTCCCAGCGGGTGGATTTCAGGAAAGCCGAGGTTTCCAGTTGCCAGGGATCCTTTTCAAGGATGCGGATCCGCCAAATATCCTGGTCCACCTGGACCTGCTCAAACACCAAATCCCCACTCTGACGGGCCACACTGGGGTTCCAGGCAAAAGCGCCCGGCGTGGGAAGCTTTTCCGGAAAGAATTGCGGGCCCTGGCCCCCGTTCAAGGCAATGCGCCACAGATTGAACGTTCCGGCCGGGGAAGCGGAATAAATGAGATGACGGCCATCGGCAGTAAAGGCCACTCCCTGCAAATTGGCCAGGTCCCCGCCCACCTTGCGCACTGGACCATCCGGCAGCCAAGCCCAATACAAGCTGCTGTGGCCACTGAGCCCCACGCCAACCCAGGCCACCGACGCGCCATCAGGGGCATACCGGGGCTGAAAATCTCCGGCCCGGTGGCCATCGTCCAGGGACAGCTTCTGAACCTGAAGATCTTGAAGGTTCAATTGATAGATGGCGAATTTTCCGGATTGATCACCCCGGGCGGCAAAAAGCAGGCTGTTGCCATCAGGCGCGAAATCCAGTCCCTCCACCCAGGATGAAACCGTGTGCAGGCTGCGAACCGCGCCCCCGAGGGATGAAACCAGACTCAATGTCCCGGTGCCTGATTCTCCCTGCACAAAGGCAACTGTTTGGCCATCGGGTGACCAGGTGGGCCAGGCCACCCAGCCCGAACTGTTGGTGAGTTGCAGAAGGGTTTCCGAGTTTTGTTGCTTGACGAAGATGTTGGAGGCGGGGCCATCCGGACTATCTGGGTCGGACCAGACAAAGGCCACGCGGGTACCATCAGCAGAAAAGGCCGGATGCCATTCGCGACCGGGAAAACTGGTCAATGGTATGGCTAATGCAAAACCAAAGTTGTTGTCGGCGGTATTTGGGCCGGATTTCCGCATGCTACGCTCGGAAAAAACAGCCAGAATCAGAACCACCAGGATCACCGACGGCAGCAGAAATTTTTTCGCATTGGAAGATTTTCTTCGGGTTGGTGGAGGGGTGGAAGTCGGCTCTGCCGGGGTATTTTCCACCGGATCCGGCTCTTGTACCGGCTGTGGTGTTTCAATCAACCGATAGCCATGATTCCTAATAGTCTCAATAAAATGGGGATCCCGCGCCTTGTCCCCAAAAATTCGGCGCAACTCACTGATGGCCCGGGTCAGGATCTCCTCCCCAACCACCGAACCGCCCCAGACCTCGTCCAGCAAAGCCTGACGCGACCACACCTTGCCTGGCCGGTCGGCAAGGCACAAGAGCACCTGCATAACCCGCGGTTCGATGGGACTGTCCCCATGGTCGCCGCTGATACGGTTCAGGTCGGGTTGGACCAACCAGGGTCCCAGGCGGAATGGAAGTGGGAAATCATCCCGGTGAATCATGTGTGTCCAGCCAGTCGGATCGCAGCAGCTTTGTCGATGGTCGGGTCGGGAGCCACTTGTGAATATATGCCAAGTGGAATATACGGCATGAAGCCTCTCTTGTAGACACCCAAATCAGTCCGGGGGTGGAATTTGTACCGGGCCCGGGTTATGGTGTGGCCACCATCATCCACCTGAACCCGCGAGGATTTTCATGGCGCACCCTTTTTATGAAAACGGCCGCATCCAGGCGGGGCTCACCCCCGATCAATTTCATGCCGAGATGAGCAAACAGGCCGAAGCATCCGATACCGGTCTTGATCCTGAAGCAGTTGAAAAACTCGAATTCACCCGCCTCAATCTGCGCCGTACCGAGCGAATTATGCGCACCTACAAGGTTGCCGACGATTTGGCCGAAATGCTTCGGGCCATCGACTCTCCACAAACCTGGATGGTCCTGACCGAACCCTGGTGCGGCGATTCGGCCCAATGCCTGCCCTACATCACCGCCATGGCCAGCCTGAGCCTAAACATCGACCTGCGCCTGATTCTCAGGGACGAGAACCTCGACCTCATGGACAACTTCCTCACCAACGGTTCCCGCAGCATTCCCCATCTCGTAATTTTTGATCATGACGGCAACGAACTGGCCAACTGGGGGCCCCGCCCTGCCGACGCCCAGGTGGTCTTCAACGACGCCAAGTCAGCCGGATTGGAAAAGCCGGGTATCCTGGAAAAACTGCATCTGTTTTATGGACGCAACCGCGGGGCAGCCCTGGAAGATGAATTCCGGTTTCTGCTGAAGGACTTGCTAAATAATACAAGAAACCGGGTGGATGAAAAATGATCCTGCATCGGGACGACAACTGGCTGGTGGTGGACAAGCCCGAAGGCCTGGCCACCCACGCCGGCAAGCCCGGTGAGTTAGGCGTGGTGGAATGGTTGGAGCTTCATCACGGCATCAAAACCCACGTGGTTTCGCGACTGGATCGCGGCACAAGCGGGGCCCTGCTGCTGGCCTTGAGTCCGGAAGCATCGGCCCTGGCCCAGGGCATTCATGAAGAAGGCGAGGCGGTCAAAACCTATGAATTCCTGTCCGCTGTGGTTTCCGAACAGGAAAAATGGGAGTGTGACGAGACCCTGGACGGCAAAACCGCCCACACCGGATTCACCCGGCTCGAAACCCTGGGCACCATCAATTCGCCTGCCGGGCCGCTGTCGCTGACCATTTATGAAGCCCGCATCAAGCGGGGGCGCAAACATCAGATCCGTCGCCACGCAGTAGCAGGCGGAATACCTGTTTTCGGGGACGACCGGTACGGCCCCCACCGTCATGACCGGCTGTGCCTGCATTGCCGCACTTTGTATTGGCCGGGCATTGATCACCTGCTGGAGTCGCCCCGACCGGCATCCTTTGAAGCCATCGCTGCCGGAGACCTCACACCCGCCGGCCTGGGATTCGCCCTTTGCCGGGACCGTCGGCTGGATTGGCTGCCCACCATCACCAACACCTTCCGCGCCGTTCATCGCGATGAGATCAAGGGCCTGCCGGCAGCGGTGGATGTGTACGGTGATTATTTCGACGCCGTCTGGTTCGATGAGACCGCCGACCCCATCAAAGTCGCCGAAAGACTCGACCCGGTGCTGGAAAAAGTATGCCGTAGTTATGGCTGCCTAGGCGGCACCGTTCGCACCCATCGGCGCAACCCGCATCAACGCCGGCTGGTAACCGAAATCCGATTTTTCGGCCAAACCCCTCCGGATTTTTTCACGGTGTTGGAGCACGATCTTCAATATGAGATCAGCCTCACCAAAACCCAGCACACCGGCCTGTTTCTCGATCAACGCGACACCCGCCGGCGGCTTTTTCTGGCAGCGAAAGGCAAACGCCTGGCCAACCTCTTTGCCTACACCTGTTCTTTCTCCGTGGTGGCTGTCAGCGGTGGTGCGGAAGTTGCTTTTTCGGTAGACCTGGCCAAACCCGGCCTAAACACCGGAAAAAGCAACTTTGTTTTGAATGGACTGGCCGAAGACGGGCGCGGAAAATTCATACAGGAAGATGTCAGGCGCTGGATCCACCGACAGCTTCGCCGTCAGGATGAAAAACCCGCCGAGTGGCAACCACTGGACCTGGTGGTCTGCGACCCTCCGGTATTTGCCTCATCAAAAAAAGGTGGAAAATTTTCCCTGGAAACCGAGTGGCCAAGATTGGCCGAGGCAACTCATCGTTTGCTGGCCCCTGGCGGGCAGGCCATGTTTGCCAACAATCATCGCACCGGGTATCATGCCGCGTACCGGCGGGAACTGACTTCACGGTTCGTCCAGGTCCAGGATCTTCGGCCGCCCCTGGACTTTCCGGTGTTCGAAGGGCGGCCGCATCATGTTAGAATATTCTGGTGCGTGAAGTAGATCAATTGCTGTTGATCATTCCCACTTCCAGAACGTTCAAAATCGGTGAATAAGACTCGTCCAGGCGTTCGGCAAAAGGCTCCAGGGAAGCCCTGATCGATTCGGGCAGGTTTTCTTCCCACAGGAGACGACGCCGAGCCGAGTCCATGGCTGATTTTTCTTCCTCCAGCATTACGCGCAGGCTTTCCTGGCTACCATCTACATCATTCATGGCGGAAATCTGGTTGATCAGAAAACTCAACTGCATGTTGTGCAGATGGCGACGAATTTCCTTCTCGCGTTTTGTGCGGACCTTTTCTTCATCGCTGTTGGAATCAACCTTCCATTTGAACCCGGAATCTTCATGGTCATCGGATCCGGTCATCTGAAAACTGGGGCCATCGGTGAGATCCTTTTCCAAATAGGCAAAGTAGGCCAAAGAATAAATGTAGGTATACTCGCCCACGCCCATTCCCTGATCCAGAAGGTGTTCGTTGCGCTCGCTGACGAAGGTCAAGATGGCGGGAATCAAAGTAATGCCGGCCTTGATTTTATCCAGCACATTGCCTTTGCCGCCACCGTCCTTGTCACCATCAAGAGTTTTCAGGATGTCTGCCATTTTATCGCGGGAATCGGCCATGGCTTCACGGGCAGTCAGGAAAACCTCCAAACGATCTGCAGCGATGGCTCCGTCTGCCGCCGGTGTGAAATCACGGGGCGACCCGAAAGCACTTTCCAGGGCTTCAAAACTTTCATCGATGGATTCCGCATCTCCCACCACATCCTTGAAAGCGAAGTACAGTCCGCCACCAATGCCGGCAGTGATCAAAATCATCAGTCCACAACCAATTCCACAGCCGATGAACCACTTTTTCGAGGTGCTTGCCATCCTTGTCTCCCTTTATTCAATTTCCGAAGCACTGCCTGTATGACAATCGAGAATGTTCTTGTTTGGATCGGTGATGTACTCGTACCCGTTGTAAAGGGTAAAGGCACCGTAAATGACAACCGCCAAGGCTGCCAAGCGAATCATTACGACCCGCATACCGCCTCGCTGGAATAGACCCACAAAAAAGCCCAGACCGAAAAGGGCGGGTGTGGTGCTCAGGCCAAACACCAGCATCACCACGCCACCCCACAGGGGGCTGGCCGTGCTTGCGGCGGTGATTGCAAAAAAGTACACAAAGCCACAGGGCAACAGACCGTTCAACATTCCCAGCACAAATAAACTGTAGAGGGACTGATTATTCAGAAGTTCTCGAAATTTATCGCCAAACCAACGGCTGCGGGTCAAGGGACTGTCAACGGAATTGAGAAATTTGACAGCCCCCACCAGGGACAACCCCGAGAGAATCATGGCCATGCCCGCCATCACCAGGAGGATCCCGTTGGCTCGGTTGCTGAAAGTACTGACTCCGCCCAGATACCCGAAAATCACCCCGAGCAGCATGTAGGTTTGGATGCGTCCGAAAGAATAGAGCAAATGGGCTGCTGCTTTGCGGCCAACGCTCCACTCCTTGTCCACCTTGGTGCTGGAATAGGCAATGACGATGCCGCCGCACATGCCGATGCAGTGCCCGAACGAGCCGAGAAAGGCAATGAACATTACGGAAAGGAGATTAGTTGTTTCCAAGGAGTTCTTTCCTGATGTAGGGGTTGGTCAGGTTTTCGCCGCGCAACATTTTTCGATACATCTCATCGAAAGGGATGTGGTTTTCGTTCTCATGGCGATAGGCGGCAAAACCATAGTTCATGATCGTTTTGTCGACGCGGGAATACCAGGCCAACCGACCGTCCAGCCATTCCTGGGTGTCGCGAGTGTAAACCCACAAAATCATCTCGTCACGATGCTTGTTGTTCTCCAGCCAGAGGGCCAGACAACCGACATCATCAAAAAACCAGGTTTTACCATCGATGGCCACCGCCTGGGCCGAATCCTTCAACCGGACCAGGAGCATTCCGCATTGGGTATCCTGATAGTGGTTCAGGATGATTTCAACCGGTATGCTGGAGTTGTTCCCTTGGTATACGGTGAGATACTTGACCTGTTTGGCCCGACTGATCACCAAAAGGGAAATGGTCGCCACGATCAATATGGTGACGAACACCGGCACCAGTTTTTTCATGACAACAGAACTCCATTCCTGAGGTAGAAACCCCCCACGTAGATGCTGCATGTGATGACGAAGATAGTGTGGAAAACCACTGCCCAACGTCGGGTGAAATCCACATCTCGCCCCAGCAACACCCTCAGTACAAATCCAGCCACCCCAAAGAATGTTCCGGTCAGCAGCGAACCCCACAGGAGATACCCAAAATAATAATATTCCTTCTGCAGCATGCAGAAGGGACATTTGTGGGTGGGCAATTCGTAAACATAGGTACCGAAGAAATAGACCACTGCGTAATAGCCAAAATACAGGAAGACGGCGCTGGTCAACAAATGCAGCAGGTTGTAGCGCATCAAGCCAAGGACCACCACCAAAACGTACAACAGGTAGAAAACAGCCAACAACGTGTTCGTATCCAACCCCAAAGGAAGAGGGTTTCCTTCACCAACCGCGCCATAAATCCCGGAACAGCACTGCACCGGCGTCAGGGTGCTTATGTTGAGCAAAAACAACCAGTCCAGGACCGATTCAACAGCCACCGCCAAAAAAACCAGCAGAAAAAATTGGAGTTTGGCCCGCAAATGGGGGTGGTTTTCAGCGCGCAGGTCTTCACGGTTGGCCAGGAGCCAAATGCCCGCCATATAGAGCACCACAACCTTCAACAAGAGCAACGATGATCCAAAACTGTTGGACGCAATAACTCCCGCGCCGCACATGGCCCCCGGGATGATGGAGGCCAACTGGTCGATGGTATGGCTGAAAAACGGTAAAAGAAGAATCTTGAAAATCAAAGTACCAAGAATTACCAACACAACCAGATAGGCGCGCTTTTCCAGGGCATATTGGGCGGGAGTCGTGGCCGAAAAATCCCAACCCCTGAGAACCGTCAGCGAATTGACCAGGGCCACCGTGAGCAGAACCAGCAGCACTGTTTCCAGGAACAGAAAAACCACCACTTCGTTGGCCAGCAGGATCATGGATCGACGACCCTTCCCGCCTCAATGGACAAAACCCTATCCACCAACCCCAGGTCCTCAAACATGGGGTCGTGGGTGGCGATGAGAATGGTTTTTCCAAGGGATTTAAGTTCGCCCAGAATGGAGATGAAGACCTCGGCATTGGCCCGATCCAAATTGGCCGTCGGCTCGTCGCAGAGAATTATTTTGGGGTCGTTGACCAGGGCCCTGGCGATGGCCGCGCGCTGCTTTTCGCCACCACTGAGATCGCGCACGCTCCGGGTCGCCTTGTGCTGGATGTTGGCAACCTTCATGGCCCGGTCAACCTCGCCGTCGATTTCCTTTTGGGACATTCCGGTTGGAATCAGCGGCAGGGCGACATTCTCCGCCACGTTGAACTCCTCGAACAAATTCAAGGCCTGAAAAATGAAACCGATGGTTTTGGCTCGGAACGCGGAAGCGTGCAGATCGGGCAATTTGGCGATGCGCCGACCATCAACCTCTATCTCGCCGCTGGTTGGTTTCTGCAACGCGCCGATGATGGAAAGCAGGGTGCTTTTGCCGCTGCCGCTGACCCCCTTGAGAACCACCAGCTCGCCGGCCTTCACTTCAAACCCGATGTCGAACAGCGACTGGAACTGCGCCGGCCCACCTGGACCGTGAATCTTATTAACTCCTTGCAGAACAATCACTTCATGGCCTCCACCGGTTCGATGATGGCCACGCGCCACACCGGGATGAGCACCGAGGCCACAAACGGCACCATGAAAAACAGGAACAACAGACTGGTCAAACCGAAGTCAATGCCTCGGCTCAAGGCAAAGTTCACCGGCAGATTTCCGTATCCCAGAAAAACCGCAATCAAGCCTGGTGCCCCCAGGAAAAAAACGTAGAAATAACTCAGCATCAGCCCCACCACAAAGGCGGTCAAGGCCACCACCACGTTCTCCCACACCTTCAGGGAGATCACGTCGCCAATACCCCAGCCCACAGCCCGCATAATACCGATTTGCCGCCTATCGGGCCCGGTGATCATGGAATGACGCTGGTAAAGAATGAGCACGAAAGTAATCAAAACAGTCAAATACAGGATCAGAAAAACACCGCCCTTGTAGTTGAAAAGATTGTCGAAGGCGGCTGCGATTTCCTTCTTCTGGATCACACGGATATCGAAATGCTGCTGGATGAGTTTGACCATCACACTATCGCCTTCAAGCTCGTTGGGAACTTGAAGAACAATATCCGTGGCTTCGTCGGGAGCAACGCCGAGAACTTTTCGGGCGAGGTCGATATCCATGACGATCATGTCGTTGGTGAACAAATCGCTGTCCGCGGGAAACGTATCAAAAACCGTGACCTCGATGCGCTCCTGGCCCGGAGTGATGAAATGGTATTGGTTGCCGTAATGATGGTTGTGAAAAAAATCCTGCACACCGTGACCAACGATCATGTTGGCTCCGGCCAGAAAGCTCTTCAGATCGATGCCGTCCATCAACTCCTGAAGGTTGGCCGACGAGGGGGCGTCAAATGGATCAACTCCCACCACCGTAAAATACTGTCCATTGGGCTCGTGAAAATATCGACCAAAAACCCTGGGCACAGCCGCGCCCACTCCGGCGATGGTGCTGATATCCAAGGCCCAGTCCACCGGCAAATCCACCGTCTTGCCGCCACGCACCTTCTGAACGATAAGATCAGCCTGCAGATCCAGTGTATGACTCACATCCCTTTGTATGGCCGAGGCCAGGAACATCACCGAGCAAAGCAAGGTGACGATGGCCACCGCCATGAGCATCACTGCCGCATGCCGCGCACGATGGCGATGCAGGGAAAGGAACAGAAAATTCCAGAACGCACTACTGAGCATAGACAAAGTCCATGGTGCTGAGAGGCCGCATGCCGGGAAACAGATCGCCTGATTCAAGGTACAGCATGCGCCAGCGGGGTTCGAAATAGGGAACAGCCAGGGAATTGGCAGGCAATCCTGCCAGGGCAACCGCCTGATCGCTGGCCTCCGAATGCGCGTTTATAGCTCCGTCCACCAGGACCAGGGCCAGGCCTGCTCCAAGAAGCAACAACACCGCCAGATAGGATTTTGTGAGTCCGGTCATGGCAACTTATTGATCCAATCCGTGAACCAGGCCCTTGGTGATCTGATCAAACCCCACAATGGAATCGCCCGAGTGATCCTGGCTGAAGGTTTCGGCTTCATCTTCGGTGCGGAAAGGAATCAGCTCATTGCCCATGGGACCAAAAACATTGGAGCCGACCACATACCAGGCCTTTCGGGCATCGATGGCCTTCAGTTTGTAATAATCGGAGACCCGGAGATCGGCAATCTGCCTGGCTTCCAGTGCTGCATGATAGCGGTTCGGTTCTAAGTAGAACTTCATCATGTCTTTGACGCCGTCAAAGTATAATTGTGTACCGTCGGTGGTGACGATTTCAGCGGTACAATCTGGATAAAGAGCCGCATACATCCCGCAAACCAGACATTTGGCTTTTTCGGGAACCTGGATTTTTGCGGTGCCTACACTGTCTGCATCCTGGCGGCCCACCAGATATATGGCCACGGCCTGATACTGCTCGTCCTTGAGCTTGCCGCAGGTTTGATTCGATACGAGATGGGTTTTGGCTGCGGCTATGGATGAAAAATCCGGCAAGTCGGCATCTCCACACATGGTTTCAAAAATTTTGCGTCCTTTTTGGGCCGCCGATTGACGCTTCTTGGCGATCATCTGGTTCTCTTGGGCCAAGGCCTTGCGAGCCATGGCCAGGACTGCTTCAAACGACATGATTTCCCCGCCATGGTCGTCGGCAAACGCCTCCGCATCCGCCCGATCGGCGAAGGCGTATTTGCTGGTCATGGTCATGGTGCCCTTGACATCGCTGCCGACCACGTAATGGGCCCTGGCTGCCGGAATGAATTTCAACGAGGTGAAATCCACCACCTGGGTTTTTTCCATCCCACTGTTGGATTCGGGATTGACCTCGCAGAAGCAGTGCAGTGAGCAGTACTGATCATCGCCCAGGGCATGAGAAGTTTTATAGAATTTGACCAGGTTCATGCCACAGTTGGGACAGTAGAGCTTTCCGGGGCCCGACTGCAGAATTTGCGCCTTGTCCGCCGGCACGGTTTGGGACATTTGGGCAAAAATTGCCGAAGCGGACAGCAACATGATCAACAGGATACCGGGGGAAGTGAAGATCTTCATTAAAAACCCCTTGTACTGGTGGGTAATTGACCTTTGTAACCTGCAACATTTGTTTGTGTTAGGGAATTTAGTGATAGAATTGGACAATAACAACCATATTTTGGTTTCCCCCAACTTTACACTCTGACCAAAAAGTGATATTTTCCCGCCCATACCACTGGGCACCCCTGTCATCCCGAAAGGCCAATATGGCTCAACAATACATTTTCACCATGACCGGTCTCAAAAAGATCGTTCCCCCCAATCGTGAGATCCTCAAGGGCATCTGGCTCTCCTTTTATCCTGGCGCCAAAATTGGCGTCATCGGCCTGAACGGCTCCGGCAAGACCACCCTCCTGAAAATCATGGCCGGTGTGGACGACGACTTCATCGGCGAAGCCAAACCCGATCCTTCCATCAAGATTGGTTATCTGGCCCAGGAACCGGTCCTGAATCCTGAAAAGGATGTGCGCGGCAACATTGAAGAAGGCGTCAGCGAGCTGAAGGGCATGCTCGACCGTTTCAATGATATCAGCATGAAGATGTGCGAACCCATGGACGACGACGCCATGGCCAAGCTCATGGAAGAGATGGGCACACTGCAGGATCGCATCGACACCCTGAACGGCTGGGAACTGGACAACCACGTGGAAGTGGCCATGGACGCCATGCGCTGTCCTCCAGGTGATGCCGACGTGACCAAGCTCTCCGGTGGTGAAATCCGTCGAGTGGCCCTGACCCGTCTGTTGCTTTCCAAGCCCGACCTGTTGTTGCTCGATGAGCCCACCAACCATCTCGACGCGGAGTCCGTAGCCTGGTTGGAGCGCCACCTGCGCGAATATCAGGGCACCGTCGTTCTGGTCACTCATGATCGCTACTTCCTGGACAACGTCACCGGCTGGATTCTCGAGCTGGATGCCGGCCACGGTATTCCCTGGGAAGGCAACTACTCCAGCTGGCTGGAGCAGAAGCAGAAAAAGCTCATGGAGCAGGACAAGAAAGACAGCCGTCGCGCCAAGACCCTCGAACGCGAGCTCGAATGGGCCAACGCCTCCCAGAAGGCGCGCCAGAAAAAGAGCAAGGCCCGTGTGGCCAAGTACGAGGAATTGGTCAGCGAAGAGCGCCAAATGCAGCGCAAAACGGCCCAGATCCGCATCCCGGTGGGCGAACGCCTGGGTAATGTCGTGGTCAAAGCCGAGAACCTGCGCAAGGCCTATGGCGATATCCTGCTCTTCGATGACCTTAATTTCCAGTTGCCCCGTGGTGGCATCGTGGGGGTGGTCGGCCCCAACGGCGCAGGCAAAACAACGCTGATGAACCTCATCACAGGCAAGGAAACACCCGACAGCGGCACCCTCACCATTGGCGAGACGGTGCAGATGTCTTATGTGGACCAGGGTCGTGATGATCTGGATGCCGATAAAACGGTCTATGAGAACATCAGTGGCGGCGCCGAAGAGCTGGATCTCGGCGGCGTGATGGTCAACAGCCGAGCCTACTGCTCCGGCTTCAATTTCAAGGGCCACGAGCAACAGCGAAAAGTCGGCACCCTCAGTGGTGGGGAACGCAACCGGGTGCACCTGGCTCGTCTTCTCAAAAGCGGCGCCAACCTGATCATCCTCGATGAGCCCACCAACGACCTCGACGTCGACACCTTGCGAGCCCTGGAAGACGCGCTGACTGAATTCGGCGGCTGCCTGGTCGTGGTCAGTCATGATCGCTGGTTTCTGGACCGTATCTGCACCCACACCCTGGCCTTCGAAGGCGAAAGCAATGTCTTCTGGTACGAAGGGAATTACAGCGAATACGAGGCCGACCGCCGCAAGCGCCTGGGCGAAGACGCGGACCAGCCTCACCGCATCAAGTACCGCAAATTGAGCCGAGGTTAGCAGCGAGATGCGGCGCCACCTGGTTTTATTGCCGGGTCTCCTAGGCTGGTTGCTGGTCACTTTCGTGGCCGAGATGGCAACCATCTGGAGCAGCATCGAAATGTTTCATGAAGGGTGGTGGGGTTCAGTTCCTCACCGCCTTGTTTATTTGGTGCCGGGGTTTGTAATGGTTTTTCTGGCGGCAATACCGGTGGGCTGGCCTCGCGCCGGCGGATGGTTCCTCGGTTCCGTTGGCATCGGCCTAGCTGTTTTTTGGGGACGGTTTTTCGACAACAACCTGGGCCTGGAAATCGCAGCGCCTATTGTCCTGGGCGCCGTATTCTTCATTTTTGAAGGTAGGCGTCTCGAAAAAGTTGACCGTGGCGGACTTGATGGATATCAAACTCCCCCCTGGGTGCCCTCGCATTTTCTTTTTCGCCGGCCTCGACTGACCATCACCCTTGGATTGCCATTGCTGACCCTGCTGGGAGTAGTCCTGACCTGGAGTTTTATCATCTTCAATCGTATTGATGATGGTGATTATGGTCCACGCCGCATTGCATCCGAAACCGTGGATCTGATATGGGCACCCGCTGGGCCGGGATGGGCCCATGGCTGGCTGCAAGGGGCGGAAAAAGAGGCTGATCTGGCCGCCGGAGGGCGTGGGTTTTATAATCCATCGTGGAATCAGTTGGCTTTGTACGGAATGGAGCCGGTGGGGTTGGAAAATGATGGCAAAATCCACACCGCCACCGCCGAAGATATGGAAGATTATTGCCTCTGCCGATATCTCAGCGAGGATGGACTGACTCTCCTGACGGAACCACAAAACCTTTGGCGAATGCCCAGTATTCAGGAGGTGGCGGCTTCTTTGCCCCATCACCACGAACTTGCCGATTGTGTTTGGGATGGCACTGCCGGGCTCATGAAATGTGAGAAGCGACCGGATAAGGAAACTCCGTTGTGGGCTCCTGATCGCAGTCCGGTGTACTTGCTCACTGCCACTGAAGCGGATAGCAATCGGGTTTGGTTTGTTTCCTACAACGGCAGAGCACAGCAGACTTATAAAAGCTGGGGAAACCCTCGGCATGGATTTCGGTGTGTGAAGGATCCGTTCCAATCCAGGTGATATCAAACTGTTGCATGGCAGCAAAAAAAACCGCGGCCACATCAAAAAAGATGCAGCCGCGGAACTCTCACCAGAGAGTATTTTCGCTTGTCCGGAATTTACCGGTACATGCTCTTCAGGCTATCGAAGGTGGTGATTTCAGTGGAAACCACACAGTCCACGGTGACATACCAGATGCCCTCATAACCAGAGGAGCTGTAACCGTCGAGGATCAGGTAGTAGGTGCCGGGGTTGGCGCCGGCATCAAAGACCAAGGTCTCGGTGCCGGAGACGGTAGCATCGGCGCCGGCAACACAGCTGCCTACGGGATCGCCACAGTCGGTTACCAAGTAGATGGCGTTGTCGAAGGTAGTCACGCCGGTGACGGTAAGCTGCTGGTTGGCAACCAGGTCAACCATGTAAACCAGGTCCAGGCCATTGGCGCTGTAACCAGTGCAACCACCGGAGCCGGGGTTGTAATCGTTGGTTGCGCCGCAATTGTCCGCCGTGAAGGTTTGGCAGATGGGAAGGGGCAGGGCACCGTCGCAAGTGTTGTTGACAGGAGTTTCACAGGGAGGAGCGGCTTCGGTCATGGTCAGCAGGTATGTGCCGGTGCCACTGCTGCTGTAGTGAATGATCTGGACGTAAACGATTTCGCCGGCGCCAACAACAAAATCTTCGATCTTGCTGTAGAAACCAGTGCCGCCATCGTCATTGAAGGCCAGCTGAGTGGTGCAATCGGCGGCGAAGATGTACATCTTGGTATCGCCGGCATCGCCCGGGTGGGTCTCAAAAGTATAGGTGCCACCGGCAGGGCTGGACACTTCGAACCAGTCCTGGTCGCCCGCAGGGTCGATGGCAGCGGAGTAGGTATCGCCTGCAGCGATAATATTGGCGGAACCACAGTCGTCATTGGGCTCGACTTCATCCATGTCAGCAAGGAAATCGACAGGAAGAACAGGTTTCTCAAGAGCAGGTTTTTCCGATGCATAAACAACACCGGTCATCAGCATGACGGCCATCAAAGCAACAACAAACTTCTTCATTGGTTCCCCTCCAAGGGATTCATGAAACATGGAATTGAGAACGGGGCCATCCCGTTCGCGAATTTGAGAAAGGATTTTCAGCGGTGGTAGATGTGGGAACTTTGCGCCCTGCAAAGAAACCAATCTCGCAGGACAAAACAAATTCAAGAAAGATGAGTAGAATTTTTTTTATCACACCCAGTGTCCCACGCCGACAATCATGCCGACACCACACTTGGAAAATCCAACTCCCAGTCAATTACTCTATCATAACTTCGTCTCTCAATGCAAGAATAAATGTCAAAAACAGCCTTTTTATTTAAATTTCAACTAACAATTCAAGTTTTTATCATTATCTCAAAATCGGTCTCAATTTCTCCAATATCGCTCCATCATCAATCAAGCCAATAGGATAAATTCCCACCCGCTGGTCGTAATATGGTGTTTTTTTGTAAAACCAGGAACGGATGGCCCAGGGATCGGTGGCGAAGTCCTGATCGTTCTGTTTCATTTCTTCCAATTCATCCAGCAAACCGGGATCTTCGCCAACCATTTCCCGAATCATGTTTTCGATGACATAAGACTCCACATACTCAACCCGTTCGAAAATCGCATCCAGATAGCCCCAGCGAACCATTGAATCCGGCCCCAGTGGCTCCAGCAAGTGAGCCACCACCCTGGCAGAACGCTGATTCATATCCACAATCGCCGATCCTGCCGGAAAAACCCGCTCCTCCACCAAGGGATCCATTTCAAAACTCAAGGGATGATGCCCTTCGTAGGGATTTTCACGCCACGTAGCCTCCTGAAACCGCCAAGTCCGGATTTCCAGTTCCACCGGTTCGACGAGGCGTCGGAATTCCACTCCATGCCACTGCAAACGATCGATGACCACCTTCCATTCTGGAGGAATCACATAGGCTTCCGGCAACTTGGCTGTGAGATCAGGTTCCATCTCATCGTAAAACTCAATCTCCATGGTTGCGGGCTGGTCGCTGAAGACGAACCAATCGCCTCCGGTGATGTCGCTGGTCACTTTTTCATAGGACACCCCCAAAAATTCGAAGGGACGATGATTTTCCGTGTGTTTGAAGGTGAGGGGGTAGGGATCTTGCCGGAAAGCTTTGCTGGCCGTGTAGCGGTCGGCCTGCAAAATCAATTCGCGCAAGCTGCGGGCCTCGTTGTTCAGATATCTCATGGTTTCAAGGACCAGTCGATGAGTCGAATCGACCCGGATCCGGTAGTCTTTCAACATGTGGGTTTCGATGAGCAGCCCAGGACGGTTTTGCAGGGCGGTGTACCCCTGGCTGAATCGCGGACCGGCCACCCAGGTGGACAACCCACTTCTTGGATCATGCCACTGGCGAAAGGAAACATAGGGTGCCAATGGGAATCCGGCCCCTAGCATCTCCTCCTCCATGGTGTCTCTGTATATAATAGTCCAGTCCGTGAGCCTGGCCTCCATGTTGCCGTGGGTTTCCAGACCGTAGGTGATGGCGTATTGGTAGTCGGCCCCGTCGGTGCTGTGGATGTCGATAAAAAAATCGGGTAACCATTGTTGATACAATGCCAGCCAGGCGCGCATCTCGGGAAGGTCGGCCTTGAGGAAATCCCGGTTCAGGTTTTGATTGCGCGCGGTGACCCGCCACCCCATCTCGTCCGGACCATTCTGGTTGATGCGATTGTAGGGACCAAATCGTTCGTGCCCATCCACATTGAAAATGGGAATAAAAAGAAGTGTTACCTTTTCCAGCAACTCGGCTGCCACCCCCGGCTGGGTGGCCAACTCCCTGAGCAAAAGCATTCCTGCGTCCTTGCCGCAACTCTCACCCGCGTGGATGCAGGCCTGGACCAGGAGCACCACATGATCCTGACGGTCCAGGTGTAGAGAAGCGTCGAACCGCCCCTGATTGTCGGCAACGATCAGGGGAAGCTGCCGACCCTGGGGACTGAGACCAAAAGATGTCAATTGCAAAATCTCGCTTGAGGCCGCCAGCTCCTGGAACCAGGTCAGGGCTTCGTCATAGCCGGGGGTCTTCTTTCCACCGGAAGATTCGTATAGGGTTTCAAACTGCGGGGCGCTTAACCCAAGAGCAGGGAAGATTAAAAAAATAAGAGTCAGTGTTGTTTTCATTGCCGATTTGTCCATCTTTTTGCGGCCCTTGTTTCTGGAATTATTTGGAACTCCATTGCTCCCTGTCATGCAAATTTCAAGACATAGCCCAGTGACAAAACCACCATTCTGCCAATCCCAAAGGGCCTTTTGGTTCTTCTTGAAACCCATGTGGAAACCTTGGCTTCATGATCGGGGCAACCTTTCCCGCCCATACTAGGGCCGATGAAACCAGCGGGCGACTTTTCTTTTTGCACCATTCCACCGGCCGGTTGCTTCTGCAATTCCATTCAGAGTGGCGGATTTTCCAAAGACACTTACTGAAATCCTAATATCATTATGGGCGAAATTAGATGTTGACAGACTTGTCCTATTCCACAGAAAATGCGTTTAGGCACTGGTTGTGTCTTGGCAAAACTCGATCCTTTCTGGCAGCGTCTCTCTTTCACGTTATTGGAGGACGCCTACCAGGGGAAGAGCGAATGCAGACTGACTTTAAAATCGCAGGAAATTCCCCGGGCCTTTCACCTTGATTCTTGTATTCGAGAAAAGGTCTTATTGGGATTTTTTGTGCATGAGTCCGGTTTGAAAACGCAACGTAGATTTACCACACAACCAGACTCACGGAGAGACGCCCTTACTGTGTTGCGATGATTTGTTGCAAGGAACATTGGGGTTTGTTGTGACAAGGGTTTCGATGTCCCGGTCGGGATTATCGAAAGTTCTGAAAGGTGCACCTTTCGGAATCACTACAGTGGATTTCAAGGAGGTCCAAATTGTTTAAGTCAAAAATGTTCATTACGCTGATGGTCCTGATGGTCGTTCTGATTGCAGGTTCTGCGTTGGCCGGTGCCAAGATAGAGGGCCTCGATGGCGCCTCTATCGACTTTGGCTATCGGTTGCAGACCTACTTCCAGAGTTTTGACAATGGTGACGACACCTGGACCGATTTCCGGGTTCGTCGAGCTCGTTTCCGGATGAAAGGTACCGTCAACGACAAGGTTTCTGTATTCCTGCAAACCGACGTGGCCGCCAAAACCATGCAAATGATCGATGCCCACGTCACCTACAAGGCCAGTCCCTGGTTCCAGTTCGTTATGGGCCGTCACATGGCACCTTCCAGTCGGCAAGCGGTCACTAGTTCCGGTGGCCTCATGGCCATGGACCGTCCCTACCAGGTCGGCCACGCGCTGAACTGGGGAGCCAATGGTGGAGTAGCCGCCGGAGCCGTCCCGCTTACGCTCGACAGAGTGCGTGACAACGGCCTGACGCTGTTCGGTTCCAATGCAGTGGGCAACGGCAACCTGAAGTATTATCTGGGTGTTTACAATGGTGTCCAGACCCCTACTGCTGTGGATGACAAGGACCACATCGCCTTCCGGGCGCAGTACAACTTGTGGGATGCTGAAGCGGGCTATTTCAACAATTCCACCTACTTGGGCAAGAAGAAGACCCTGGGTATCGGCTTCTCCTACGACATGCAGCAAGAAGTAGGACTTTCGGCAGCACCTGTTGCCGGCGATGACGATGTCCTGGTCGACTACGCCCTCATGTCCTTCGACCTGTTCCTGGAATTGCCTTCCAGCAACGGCAACGCCCTGACGGCCGAGTTTGCCTATAACATGCTCGACTTCAACGATGCCGTAGATTTCATGTCCGGGCAAGGCAACGGCTACTATGTCCAGGCCGGTTATTACCTGGCATCGGGCTTCCAGCCCTGGGTTGAGTACGAAGCCTTCACCTCGGATGCCGATGAGGCGGCCAACGGTGCCACCGAAGGCAATTCCACCTCGTTCCGTGTTGGTTTGACTTATTACATCGATGGCCAACACGCCAACATCAAGCTTGGCTATGAAGGACGCAAGATGGACATGGCCGGTGCAGTTGGCGACAGCGATGAAGATACCATGGATACCATTACCCTGGGCTTCTTCACGAACTACTAGACCGTACCGTTCGTCCATTTTCCAATGGAAGAATAAGGGGCTCCCTGTGCAGGGAGCCCCTTATTTTTGCATATCAGGATTCAGCCGTCGGCAACGCCGGCAGAGATTCCGCAGTCCGACACCAATTCGGGTTTGCAGTAAGGCGCCCCAGCACATAAATTATGGCGGATTGACATCCGGAAGGCGGGAGAAAATCCATTCTCAAATTACCTGCTGACAGGTTTTTAGACTTCCGGAGAAATTGCAATCAGGCACAGATTGTGTTTGGTGTTCTACCTCACTCGATCCGGTTCCCGATACACCCCAGTGGATTTCTAGGAGGTCCAACTTTGTTTACCAAGAAAATTATTGCCCTGATGGTTCTGGCCACCATGCTGGTGTCCGGCGCTGCCTTGGCCGGAGACGGCTTCAAGGTCTATGGCAAGCTTCACGTGTCCATCGACTACATGAATGACAGTCAAGACAGTCAGATCATGATGTCCAACAACAACTCGCGGTTCGGTCTGAAAGGTTCCAAGGAACTCGAAAGCAACCTGACCTTCATCTGGCAATTCGAGAGCGAAATCAACCTGGCCCAGAAGGGTGAAGACACTCTGGTCACCCGGAACAGCTTCCTGGGTCTGACCGGCGACTGGGGTACCTTCCTGTACGGTATCCACGATACCCCCTTCAGGACCATCGGTCGCAAAGCCAGCTTCTTCTATGATGAACTTGGTGACTTCCGCCAGATGACCATGGGCTGGGATCGTCGCCTGCAAGACGTTGTCGTTTACGCATCCCCCGACATGAGCGGCTTCGGCGTTGTTCTGGGCTACCAGTTGGACCAGAGCCCCATCGGTGCCCAAGAAGCCAAGACTGCCTTCAGTGGCTCCGCTGCCTACAAAAAGGACGCATTGTTTGTAGGTGTCGCTTACGAAATGCTGAGCAAGGGTAACAGCCTCACTTACGATGATACCGAAAACAATGTTGTCTACGCTGATGCCTCCACCGGTATCCGTGCCACCGCCAAGTATGACTTTGGTACCTTTGCTCTTGCTGGTCTGTTCCAGACTCTGAGCACTCAGGTTCTGGGCATTGACAGTGATTTTGCTCCTATGTTCTTCGACAACACTGCCACGACCTTCGGCCTGGAAGGCAAATACACCATAAACGAAAAGTACGCTGTCAAAGCTTCCTACTACATGGCCAATCCCAACACCGATGCTGAAGACCTTGACGGCACCGATCTGGACGAAAGCGCTGTGGATTACAGCATGCTCGCCATGGGCGTCGACCGCCGGCTGGGTAAGAAGACCTACATGTACGTACAATTCGCCATGGTCACCAATGGTGATAATTCCATGCAGGGCCTGGGTGGTCCCGATCACAGTTCCTCCATTGGGGCCCCTATCGATTCCGATGGCTCACCCATCCCAGGCCAAAGCCCCACCGGGTTCAGCTGGGGAATGGTTACGAAGTTCTAAGTCCTTTCGGACACAGGATTCTCTTTGGGAAACCCCGGGCTTGGGCCTGGGGTTTTCCGTTTGGATAAAGAACAATAAATTTTAAAACCTCTTTCCTCCTGAAAAGCGTCTCCGGGTAAATCTCACCTGTCATGGCGACCCGCAAGATACCAATACCAATGGATTTGGAAAAAAGACAATAATGGTTTTTTCGCTTTATTTTCGCCACCCGGCTTGTTATAGTTCATTTCCCCGATCCACAACAAACCGTTTTTTTGGAGGTTGATAAAATGCAATGGACAGAACTTTTGACCATCATGATGAAAGAATCATTCACCGTTGCCGATGGTTTGATGAAATTGGTCAACGACGATGAACTCGATTGGAAACCCGCAACAGGAAAAAACTGGATGACCACGGGCCAGCTTTTACAGCACATGACCGGCAGCTGTGGTTTTTGTTGCCGGGGTTTTGATACCGGTGACTGGGGCATGCCCGAAGGCGATTGTGAATCCGATTCTGGAGCAGATCATGAAAGCATGCTGCCCCCTGCAGAGGCCCTACCCACCGTGGGCAGCGTGGCCGAAGCCCGCAAACTGCTGGCCGAAGATCGGAAAGTTGCTTTTGCGGTCCTGGAGAATGCCGGGGAGGACCGCTTGAGCGGTGAAATGAGTGCCGCTCCCTGGGAGCCTGATAATTCACGCAACCTGGGCCTGCATTGCCTGAAAATGGTCCAGCACTTGGATTCCCATCGGCATCAACTTTTCTATTACCTCAAGCTGATTGGAAAAGATGTCAACACCATGACCCTTTGGGGCATGTAATCCAGCTAGCCTACCGTCAATCAAAAGGCCCCACACGGGGCCTTTTTTGATCAGCAGCTTCTTGGCTATGGCCCCTGCAGCCATTCCCTTTGATAAGAACCATCCGCCACCCAGGCTGCCGTTCTATAACCCAGCCTGGTCATGGCCTCAAACAAGGGCCCATTGAGAGTTTCCACTGTGTCGGAGGTTTGGTGCAAATGGCTGTAGCTGTTCTTGGTGACGAAGTACAGCGTGGGCAAGCCCTTTTCGTGGAAAGCAGTGGCATCGGCGCCTCCATTACCCCAGGTTCCCATGGTCATGAGATTTTGGTCCATGGCGTCGAGCTGCAGGGCCTTGCCCCAGAGCAACGGCGCGGAATTGCCTCCACCCACCCTGAGGCTGTCCCCATGAGCCACACAATCGAAATTGAACATGGCCACGGTTGCGTCCAGCGGATGTACTGGATGATCCGCGAAATATCGACTACCAATCAGCCCCTGTTCCTCTCCCGCAAAAAGAACAAAGATCAGAGTGCGTTTTGGCGGAATCGCAGCACGCGAAAAAGCTTCGGCGATTTCCAGGAGTGCCGCGCAGCCAGAAGCGTTGTCGTTGGCACCCGGGAACATGGCCAGACCGGCCTGGGTGCCCACATGATCCAGGTGGGCACCGAGGATGAGGGCTTCGGTTTTCAAATCGGGATCCGAACCGGGGAGGATGCCGATCACATTCCAGGTTTCGGCTTTCTGCAGGTAACGGGTTTCCACCTGCAATACCACTTCGGTGGCCAATTCCACGGAGGCCGGAGATTGATCTTCATCAATGCGGGTTTGCAGTTCAGCCAAATCCAACCCGGTCGGTTTCAGCAGATCGGCGGCCACTGCCTGGCTGATTTGCAGCTGAGGCACGTTCAGGGGGTGCTCGCCTCCGCCATGCAGGACGCTGCCGATCAAAGGCTGTGGGTTCGCCTCGTTGGGATTTGATACCAGCAGCACGGCCAAAGCTCCATGGGCAGCTGCGACATTGGCTTTGGGTCGAGGATTGGCCAAATCCTGCCAACCCTCTTCATCGGGCAAATTCCAACCAGGAGCCTGTTTGAAGACGAGGACAATTTTACCTTCCACATCCACATCGGCGTAGTCATCGTAACTGCGATCCGGCTGGCTGAGACCATAACCACAGAAGACAACCGGGGCGGTGAAATTTCCCTGGCCGGTGAAGCCCCGGAAAACAAAATCTTCGCCCAGGGCGTATTTTGCCGAAGACCCGACCCGGCGAAAAACCGGGTTTCCAATCACTTCATTGGATTCGATGGGGAGGTTTTGGAAGTAACCGCCGTCGCCACCTGGTTGCAGCCCCAAATCGGAAAATTGTTGGGCGACGGATTCGGCGGCCCGGCGGTATCCTTCGGTTCCGGGCAAACGTCCACCCTGGGGATTGCTGGTCAGGAATGTCACCCGCTGCAGCAGGTCATGGGCGGTGATGGAAGCTTCGGCGGCACTGAGCGAACCGTCGCTGCTGCTGGTGTGGTCGTGGGTTATTCGCCAGCCGTCAGGGTCTCGTCGCATGAGCAGGGTAAAGACTCCGTGAGGCTGGTCCGAAACACGATCCAAGCGCCAGCGACCGACCACCAGGGCGGCATCTTCGCAGAGCACTTCAATGTCCAGATCGCTGAAGGTAAGATGTCCCATGGTCGACCGGTCAGGATAAGCTTCACGATAGTTGTCCAGGACCTGATGCCATCCG
This sequence comes from Candidatus Krumholzibacteriota bacterium, assembly GCA_024275485.1. Taxonomy (GTDB): domain Bacteria; phylum Krumholzibacteriota; class Krumholzibacteriia; order LZORAL124-64-63; family LZORAL124-64-63; genus LZORAL124-64-63. Next base: position 49,558 of record JAJRZA010000012.1, read on the forward strand.
AAACTGATTTTATCCTTCCCGACAAAACGCAAATCCGGCGACTGACGGTAACAATTCATGTAATCATCCAGATTACCTGAATTCCAGCCATCTTCAGCCCTCTGCATGACGGCCAGGATTTGGGTGTCACCTCTTGATTCCCTTTCACCACATGCTATCAGGGAAACAAGAAGTGCGGCAAACAACAGGCCGGCAACGACTCGATATGCTGAATACCTCATTCCGTTTTTTCCCAAACGGTCATTTGACTGAGGGTGTGTTGGAATTTTCGGGATGTTTCGCGGATGACAAAAGGCACATTCCGGGGCTCATTCACCATGCGGAAAAGGGGCTCCAGTTCCTGGCGCAAACCTTCCAGGGTAGTGACGTTTTCGCCGTCAACCTTTCGCCCGCCAAGCCAGTGTTCCACAGGGGTGAACTCCTCCAGCCAGGTGTAGGGCGACAACAATACCAACAGCCCACCCTTGTTCATGCGTCCGGCAATGTGAGCCAGGAAGCGTGAAGGGTGGTAGAGACGGTCCACCAGATTGCAGGCCAGTACCAGGTCATAATTGTTGAACTGTTCCTTGAGATTGTGGGCATCGCCCTGCCAGAATTCCACCTTGTCCCTGGTATCGGACAGACCGAACTGGTCCAGGGTTTTTTCGTGATAGGAAACAAGTTTTCCTTCACTGGGAATGGCGTAACGGATACTTCCGTTTTTCTGCATCTCGTGGCCAACACGGATGAACCTGGCCGAAAAATCTATGCCCGTTACATGGTCGCAAAATCGCGCCAATTCAAAGGTTGAACGACCGGTGGCGCAACCCAGATCCAGTGCCCGCCTGCAGGTTTTTCCTTTGAGTATTTCGTCGCAAATATCCGCTACCGTCTTCGGGAAATTTGGAACTCCGAAGTACTCCTGGCCGAAATGGAACTCGCAGTATTGGCCGACCAATTCATCTGTTTCGTAAATGTCGTCGTGAATTTCCACCGCTGCTTCGGATTCCACGTAGCGAAACCCTGCATGTTGGAAAAAGTGGCGGCGGAAGGCATAACGGGAAAACGGTCCCGCCTCATTGCCGGTGCTGGCCCATGAACCGCCTTTGAACAAATTGTGGCGGGTATCGAAAGTGGGTGTGGAAAAATCGTCGTATAAGAGGTGCACCTTGAATCCGGGATAACCGGATATGGGAGTTTCGGTCCATTGCCATACATTTCCCACCACATCAAAAAAATCACCGTGTTGATGATCGGTCACCGGGCAGGAAGAGGCGTACTTGCCCAGGCTGATATTGCCCTGCACCCCGGACCAGGTTTCCTGATCAGCCAAGCCGCTGACCTCCAGTAATCGTTGCCATTCAGCCTCCGTTGGAAGACGCACCGGTTTACCTGACGTCTCGGCTTTCCAATTGCAGAAAGCCTTTGCTTCCAAATAGTTGACATCAACAGGCCAGTCCCAGGCCATGGAGATTTCTTCTGTCATGCAACGCAGTTTGAACTTTCCATCAGGTGTTTTGACCCAGAATGTCGGATGCTCCGCTTGGCGATAGGTCCGCCATGACCAACCCTCGGCCGTCCACCATTTTTCGGTGGAATAACCACCGGCTTCCACAAAAGTCATGTACTCGCGATTGCTCACCAGTTGACGCGAAGCCAGGAACTCTGCCACCTCGGTTTCAAGGTTCCCATATTCGTTGTCCCAACCGTAATACGGATGGTTCTCGGTTAGGCCCTGTTGGACGATGCCTCCGGTGACGGCCACCATCTCGTTGGCCGCCGGTTCGGCTGATCGATGGCAAGCAGGCCAGTTGTCGTCTGGCTGGACCTGTTTCAAGGGAAGTTGGCGGATCAGAACCGAGCTGGTCTCCAAATGGATGCGTTCGTGTTCGATTCCCATCATGATGACCCAGAAAGGGTCTTCCCAGGTAACGGGTAAATTAAGCGGCAACTCGTCGATGGCTTGTTCCACCACTTTGCGAACCTGGTTTCGGTACTCCCACACTTCAGGAACCGTTGGCCACTGGTAGTTTTCATCGTTCAAATCATCCCAGCTCATTTCATCCACGCCAATGGCGAAAATGGATTCAAAGCGGGGATTCACCCTTTCGGTGATCACCTTGGCCAGGACCATTTTATTGATGAAAAAAGTAGCGGTATGGCCCAGATAGAAAATCAAGGGGTGGCGTAAAGGATCTGCCTTGGTGAAGAAGGCTTCATCGTTGGACATGACATCGAAAAGGCGCTCGTAGACTTCCCAGGTGTTATGAAAATAACTGCGGATTTGGTCCCGCATGGTTTCTGGTGTGCCTTTGTCCAACCGAGGGGAGGACATTATATCCAAGGGCATGAAAAACTCCTGGGTTCTGGATTCCGGGTTCTTGCGGTGACACGCTTGGGGCAATTCTCTGCATTCCATTGTAGGATTATCTGAGATTATTGCAATTGCCAAACAGGTTTCAATTAACCCAATCCTTGCCGGATATCCCATCCGGCGCAGAAGCAATGTGGAGGGGTAATGTGGTAACGGCAATTATTGCATGGGATAGGCATCTGCCCAACCCACCGCATCGGCATAGCTCTGGGGAAGAAGATCCTCGGAAAACTCCATTTCCTCGGCAAGCGCTCTGCATTCATCCCAGGATCCGGTTTCATATGCCGCCACGAGGTTCAGAAATTTTGCCAGTTCCCCCTCGCGGTCAGCAAGAGCAACTTTAATAGCCTCGGAAAACGGCAGTTTATTTACAACCTCTTCCATCGGGGAATCCAGCATGGCATCAATCATTGAGAACAATCCCACCAGGAAAAGCTCGGAGACGTCCACATTCTTTCCGGATGCATTCCCGAGAAGTTCACAGAACCTGGCCCGGATGATGCAAGCCCGGATCAGTTCGTTGGGCTTGTCTGCCGCCATTTGGGCGGCCGTGATCAACATGACAAATTGCCGGATACCTTTCACCCCGAGAAGGACCAGGGCCTGACGAATTGAAGTAATCTCCTGGGCCCGTCGAAAAAAAGAAGAATTAATATACCGCAAAATCTTATATGAAACGGAAACGTCTACCGTGACCATTTCTTCGAGCTTTTCCAGGCTGCAGTCTTTCTTGCTCAACTCAGCCACAAGCTGCAATAGACTCAGGTGAGAAGGGGCGATGTCTTTCGATTGTAGAATTTCCGGCTTGCTGAAAAAATATCCCTGAAAATACTTGAACCCCATCTCGCATGAAAGCTGATACTCCTCATAGGTTTCGATTTTTTCGGCCAGAAGTTCCACATCAAATTCAGCCAGACGCTCGAGCATTTCCCTGATCTCATCAATGGGTGTTATCAAAAAATCTATCTTGATGATGTCCGCCATGGCTACTAGTTCCCGGAGGTCGTCCCTGAAGAGGAAATCATCCAGAGCCAGCACATAACCCTTATCCTTGATCTGCCGGCAGGCCTGCACAACATCTTCTCCAGGAGAGACATCTTCAAGGATCTCAACCACCACATCATCTGAAGAGAACATGGTGGGCACCTGTTTGATCAACAATTCTTCCGTGAAATTAATAAAGGCTTTTTTTCCGCCGGTAAGTCGTTCGATCCCGATATTGAAAAAGCTCCTGGCAAGGAGTTTGGATGTGGCCAAATCCCCGTCTATATCAGGGAATGCGTTTGACATGCTGTCCCGGAAAAGCAGTTCATAAGCGGCTATGTTCTTTTTCGTGTCGAATATTGGCTGTCTGGCCACATATACATCCATGTTTTGCATTTCCGACTGGTTTTCCTGATTGTTCTTCTTCATACATGCCCCCAGAGTCTGAATATCTTTTTTAAAACATTTATTGTCAGCATACGGCAATCAAAACGTTTTACAACCATTTTGACACAGATGGGACATGACATTCTGAAGATATCCAGTGTCTTTGCTATTTCCGTCAATAAACCAGAACGACGCCTGCCGTTCCTGCAGGCTGCCTAAAATCTCGCCTTTGTCTGGCACTTGCAGTATTTTGCAGAAACCAATCAACACTGGGATCAACCGGAACGGGAACCGTTTGCATGTCAAAAATAATTCGTATCGGGGCAAGCTCCTGTCTCCTGGGTGAGAATGTTCGCTACGATGGAGGCAACCGGCTCAACAGCTTTGTGACCGAAACGCTGGCCCGGAAATTTGAGCTTGTTGCGGTCTGTCCCGAATGGGAACTGGGCATGGGCGTGCCCAGGGAGACCGTTGATCTGGTAGGAAACGCCCCCGCACCCGCCATGATCGGCACCTACTCACGTAAAGACTGGACCCAACCCATGAACAACTGGGCTCGGCAACGGGTCGAAGAACTCGCTGAATTCTATTTGTGTGGTTTTGTTTTTAAAAAGGGAAGCCCCAGCTGCGGTGTTTCCCAGGTGCCAATCATTCAGAAATACAAGGAGCCTCTCCTTGAGGGACGAGGCCTCTTCGCCAGGGCTTTCATGGAGGCCAATCCCGAGGTGCCCGTGGAAGATGAGCTACGTCTGGAAGATCCTTCGGTGCGGGAGGATTTCCTGGATCGGGTCTACTCATTTGCCCGCAGAATTTCTCCCTAGCAGGCTTTGCCTCCCTCAAGTCCGCGATACTGCCCTATTCGGGCTACAAAGTTGGGCCGGTCGTTCCATATGGTCTAGTGCGCTACCTGGTCTTAACAAAGACCGCGTGCCCATTGACGTTTTGCACACACACCAGATCGTCCCGCGATTCCTCTTCGTGCACCAGTTGAGTGATGCCGGTGGTACTGGCAAATCCAAAATCATCAAAGACGATCACTGCACCGACAGGGAGTCTGGGCCAGACCCAATCCAGAACATCTTTTCCTGATTGATATACATCCACGTCTATATGGCAAAAACGAAATTTTCGGTCGGCTACCTGGTGGGCCGTGTCCTCGGGAAAAATCCCCTGGAGAATCCGGATGTTGGACAGATCCAGCTTGTCGATCAATTTCTCGACCACGGAGATCGAGGTGTCGGCATGTTCACCACCGCTATAGGATGAATCTTCGTCCCCGGTTTTGACCACCCCTTCAAAGGTATCGCACAGAAAAGCCTCGCAATCCAAACCGAGATTTTTCGCCCGGCGACCCAGCAGGCACCCGGTGCCCCCGCGCCAGGTTCCGACCTCGATCACATCTCCAGGCAAGTGGGCCACCTGGCTCAACAAGTGCCAGAGTTCGTAACAGCGAAGAAGATCGACCAGGGTGTAGTCTTTGATAATGTCGTGGCAGGCCTGGAACTCCTTGTCCAGAAGCCATGGACTGTAGGTGGCCCAGGGCATGATCAGCGAATCCCGTTTGGGATCGAGGCCCGGCTCAACCAGGGTTTTTCGCGCCTGGAAAATCAGCTTTTCAAGCATCCGTTTTCCGTTTTTGGCGACCAGTTTTTTCATATTCTGAAAATCTCCCGGAATGGCGGACTGGGCTGACGACTCCCAACATAAAAAGTCACCAAACGGGTTCAGGCAAGGGGGAAATTGGGAGGGAGCTACATCAGCGCGTCGGTCACCAGCAAGGCCGAAACCCAAAGGGCAAAGGTATTGATCTCCATGAAGCGGATCCGGCAACTGCGCACAAAGGCCGCTCGCAGGTCGGCCGCCAGCTCACCGTCGCGATCCAACACCTCGATTTTCAGCAAAGCAACGCTGCGAATCACCACCAGCAATCCAGCTCCACCAATGAGGTATGCCAGCACCGGACGTTGCAAAAGGGCAAACAGGGGCAGCAGCAACGCAGCAACACAAACCGCGGCGATCCACAGGAAGGTCAACTTCACTATCTGACGACGGTCAAATCGATCGAACATGGACGGCAGGCCGCCTTCGAGGTAATCGTTCTCGTAAAATAACAACAGCAGCCAGAAGTGCGGGATTTGCCAGATAAAAAAGAAAAAGGCCACTAGATGAATGGTTGGATCGTTCAGGTAACCACCGGCCGCCACCCAGCCGACCACCGGCGGCAGGGCACCGATCAGCGCTCCGGGCAAAGCGGCAAAGGGTGTGGTTCGTTTAAGCGGAGTGTAGATGCCATTGTAAACCACCGCTGCGGCCAAGCCCAACAAGGCTGCCGCGGGAGAGCCCAGAGCCAGAATCAGCGACCCAACCATCAGCAGGGAAACGGCCAGCAACGCGGCCCCAATCCGGGATACTCTTCCAGACGGAATAGGCCGCCCGGCCGTGCGCGCCATTCGCGCGTCCAGCCGGGAATCCTGAACCTGGTTCAGTGCCGCCGCCCCGCAGGCCTGCAGCAGAATACCCACAAGAACAGGAGCCAGATTCCAGTCGAATTGCCCTCGCGCCAGCACATACCCCACCAGGGTGGTGACGGTCGAGGCCACCGTGATGCGCAATTTCAGCAGTTCCAGCCAGGCTCTCATGCTGCGTCCCTACTTCAGAGTTTTGAAATATTCGATGAGGGCGTCGATTTCCTCATCCGTGATCTGGCCCTCCATGGGCGGCATCAAGGCGGGATGTCCTTCAACGATATCGGCCATGGGGTCCAAAATGCTGCGCCGAATGTATTCTTCGTCCACGAGGATTTCATGCACTTCATCACCGGTTTTGACCAGCTCCGTGCGACCAAACAAACCTTTGTAAGACGGACCAATCAGTTTGGTACCATCTGATGTATGACAAGCCACGCAACCCTTGATGGACAGTAATTTTTCAGGGCTGATGGGTCCGGTGTTCGCCTTCAGCCAGTCGTCAAATTCCGCCGGCGGCAAGGAGACTACCTTGGACAACATCTGACTGTGTTTTTCGCCGCAATATTCCGCACAGAAAACCGTGAATTCACCATCGCGAACCGTTTCGAACCAGGCGTGGTTTTCGCGACCCGGCATGCAGTCTTCCTTCAACCGAAAATCCGGCACGAAGAAGCTGTGAATCAAGTCGGAGGACCTTAATTTCAAGGATACGGGTTTGCCTGTGGCACGTACAATTCGGCCGATTGAACTCCGTTGGAGTATTCAAACGACCAGGACCACATTCGGGCATTGACGATGACCTCCATGGCATCATCCGGGATGTCGCGCATGACCTTGAAGCCTGCCCAGCCGTAATAGAACATCACCATGACCAGGATGGTGGGCAGCACCGTCCAGAGTATTTCCAACCGTTTGCTGTCTTCAATCTGTGCGGGATTGGGATTTGTGGAACGACGATATTTCACGATGAAGTAAATCAGGACCGCCGTGATGCCTAAAAGCAGGATCACCGACGAGCCCAGGATCAACCAACCGGATGGCCAACCCGAGCAACATTCCCACCAGAAAAAATACGAACATGACGGACGCGTACATCAGGGCAATTCGCTTGTGGTCGGTGGTGGTCAACCATCCCATGATGCCCGGGCGACCAGGAGGGTTGTCCAGGTAGCTGCCCGTTCTGCCCAATCCGCTGCATGGCTTTCGGTCATGGAATCAAGCCTCCTTTTGCCGGTGACGGCGCGTGCTGAAGTAGAGGAAAACAATAAAAAACAGAAAGCTGGTTATCATGACCACCCCGACGACCCGCGCCAAATTGAACACGTAGGTGCGGCCCACCGGGTCATAGCTGAAACAGAACTGCAACAGGCGGGCTGTAGTGGGTACAACCTTACCCTGGGCGGCTTCGTACACGCCCATTTCGAAATCGAACGGCAAGAACTTCACCCCGTAGAAATACCGCACGATCTTGCGCTGGGGCGACAGGATAACGATGCCGCCAGGATGTGTGTATTCCTTACCGGCACGTTTGTAATGAAACCCTGCGGCTTTGGTGAAACGAGCAATGTTTTCGGCATCACCCGTAAAAAACCGCCAGGTTTCTTCGGGCAGGGGGCGGCCCACCAATGCGAGGTAGTTCTTGCGCTTGGCCCTGGCCATTTCCGGCGAATCCTTGGGCTCAAAGCTGACGGTCAACAATTGGAAGGGTTGTTTTTTCAGATCCAGATTGCTTTTTCCCAGAATATCCGCCATCTCGTTGAGCAACGGCGTGCAAATGCCGGGACACTCGAAATATACAAAATTCAGGATGGTCGGTTTGTCGATGAACTCGGCCATGTTGACTTGTTGCCCGTATTCATCGGTCAAAAAGATGTCCCCGGGGATGTACTCACCCAGATGTTCATCAAAATCCACAACGGTGGATTCGGCCGTCTCTTCCTGTGCCCCTGCACCGATGACTCCAGCAAACACGATAAAGGCCACGACAAGGACTGAGATCAATTTTGGGCCTGTGTTGGGAAACAGGCCTTTCTAAGGGTGTACATCTCGTCTGAAGTCAATCCCTGGCCAATCACCGCCGCTCCATAAACAAATGCGATCACCACCAGGCTGATGGGTGCCGCCCACATCATCTCTGCGGTTTCCCCGATCAGGCCTTGAGCCCAGCCGTAAACCAATCCGGCCAGACCGGCAAAGGCCAAAATGCCGTAAACAGCCATAAAACCAGTCCAAACGTGGGGATGGGGGCTGAATCTACCCACCAATACGCTCCCGTTTTCCTCTTTTCGCAGGCTGAGATTGAGATATGGCGAAAGGAACGAACGCTTCTCCCGTGGTAACTGTACAAAAGCGTGCTGCTTGAGGACCATGCCATCGACTGGGTATCGTTTGGAACGCAGAATTCGATCCAGACATTCAAAAACCGCCTCTTCATTGCTTCCCAAAGAGATGGTGAATTTTGGTTTCATTCTTGGTTTTGGAACCATGGTAGCTTCCCATCCTCAATCCAGCTCCAATGCTTGTCTGGATTTTATAGTATTTGGATCGTTTTTATCCTAATTAATAAATGAAATCTACAATTAAAAAGTTTACCCCGCAACGCAGCTTCAAAATTCTCTGAAAATCCTCCCGCAAAGGGCGACCCACTTTTTTTCTCCAATGAAAACAAATTTTCTCAGGTTTTTTTCCCAATATTTTTTTTGAGGCTTAACTCCTACCAGGACCATCACTTCTCAGCAAATCATGCCCAAAATTCAAAAACCTCCCCTTTTGTGATAGATTCATCTCAGACAAATAATAAATTATTTCATATAATAATCTAACAAAACAGTAGGCCAATAGAGTATAATATCAAAAACTGGTGGTGATGCATTCCAAATTATTGTAAACTCGTATGAGTTAACTGTCTCCCCCTTCCACAAGAGGTTGAAAATGAGTCTCGTTAAAATCCCCTGTTCGACTCAGATTGTCCGGGGCATTGCCCTGATTTCTCTGATTGCTCTGGCCGGTATCGCCACCGCTGCCAGCCCATTGGCCCTGGAAGGCCCCGTTGGCCCCACTCTGGCCGAAAAAGCCACCAATAGCCTATCCGCATTCAACGCCAACACGGTGGATGAAACCAAAGAACGCGCCGAAGATCTCGTGCGCGAAGAAGAAGGTCTTCCCCCGCGGTTTGCCATCCCTCAACTGGTCAGCATCAATCCCGAGACCGATGGCTCCTGGGAAAACCTCGACTCCGGTTACCAGCTTTGGCGCCTTCGCGTTCAGGCTCCCGGTGCCCTGAGCCTGAACTTTGGCTTCACCGGCTACGAGCTGCCCAAGAACTCCCGTCTGAGCATCTACCCCACCGACTATGTGGGCCTGGAAGATGTGCGCGGCGTTCGTGTTTTCACCGAATTCGACAACGACGCCCACGGTGAACTGTGGACTCCTGTGGTGATCAGCGACGATGTCGTCATTGAGCTGCTCATTCCCGCCGCCTCCCGCGGTGATTACACTCTGCGTCTGGGCTCCATCAACAACGGTTACCGCTTCTTTGGTGAAGACCTGTTCGACAAATCCGGCTCCTGCAACAACGACGTTATCTGCCCCATTGGGGACGACTGGCGCAGCGAAATCAACTCCGTTGGCGTCATCTCAACCGGTGGCGGTACTTTTTGCACCGGTAGCATGCTGAACAACACCGCCGAAGACGGGTCCCCCTACTTCCTGACCGCCAACCACTGTGGCATCAACACCGCCAACGACCAGTCCCTGGTTGTCTACTGGAACTTCCAGAGCCCCGTTTGTGGTCAGCAGGGCGGCGGTTCCCTGAGCGATTTCCAGACTGGTTCAACCCACCTGGCCAGCAGCTCCGCTTCGGATTTCACGCTGGTTCTGATGGATGATCCCGTGAACCCAGATCACAATGTGACTTTCGGCGGTTGGGACCGCAGCGACAACGACGCCACCAGCGCCGTGGCCATCCACCACCCGAACACTGATGAGAAAAGCATCAGCTTCGAGTACGATCCCACCACCACGACTACTTACCTGCAGAACGCTGTGCCCGGCAACGGAACCCACATCCGCGTCACCGATTGGGACGACGGAACCACCGAACCCGGGTCCTCCGGTTCCCCCTTGTACGACCAGAACCACCGCGTTATCGGTCAGTTGCATGGTGGTTATGCCTCCTGCTCCAGCCAGACTTCCGATTGGTATGGCCGTTTTTCCGTGTCCTTCCCTGCCATTGCCCAGTACCTGGATCCGCTGAACACCGGCGACATGGCCATCGACACCTTCGATCCCGGCGCCGTCGGCCTGAAGGTCACTCCAAGCAGTCCCTTTATCTCCCAGGGTAACTCCGGCGGTCCTTTCACTCCTTCGAGCAAAGACTACACCCTGGTCAACCAAAGCGACTTCCCTCTGAACTATTCCGTGACCAGTGATGCGAACTGGGCCACCGTCGCCGACGGCAGCGGCACCCTTGCCGTGGGTGGAACCGCCATCATCACCGTCTCGATCAACAGCAACGCCGACGCCTTTGGCAACGGTACCTACAACGGCCGGATCAGTTTCCTCAACCTCACCGACGGTGAAGGCGATACCATTCGTATCGTCAACCTGCAGGTGGGTGTGCCCGAAATGGTTTACAGCTACAACATGGACACAGACCCCCAGTGGACCATGGAGGGCCAATGGGCCTACGGGACCCCCACCGGTAATGGCGGTGTGGACCACGGAAACGCCGACCCCAGCAGTGGCGCCACCGGCATCTATGTCATTGGTTACAACCTGAACGGCGACTACACCAACGACATGCCTGAAACCCACATGACCACCTCAGCCATCGACATCACCGACCTTTCCGCGGTCAGTGTGAAATTCCAGCGATACCTGAACGTGGAACAACCCGCCTACGATCATGCTCACCTGAAGGTCAGCACCGACGGTTCCAGCTTCACCAGTGTCTGGAGCAACGGCGGAGAAGTCACCGACAGTGGTTGGACCCAATATGAATACGATCTGAGCGCGGTAGTCGCCGGAGCCTCCACCATGTACCTGCGCTGGACCATGGGCACCACCGACAGCAGCTGGTTGTACAGTGGCTGGAACATCGACGATGTGGAGATCTGGGGCCTGCGCCCGAGCAACGATCTCTCCGGCGTGGATGGCGTTCCCGGTTACAAAATGAGTTTGGGCAACTACCCCAACCCATTCAACCCCATGACCCAGGTTTCCTTCGCCATCGAAGCTGACGGTCATGCCATGATCAACATCTACAATGTGCAGGGACAGCTTGTGCGCCGTCTGGTTGACGGCAACCTGGCTGCCGGCACCCATCAGGTGACCTGGGACGGACGCGACCAGTCCGGCCTGCAGGTTGGCAGTGGCGTGTACTTTGCCCGCCTGATCTCGGGTGGACAGATTGCCGAGCACAAGATGGTTCTCTTGAAATAAGATCGCATCTCTTGTTGATTCTCTTTCAGCCGGTCGCCAAACCCCCTAGGGCTTGGCGACCGGTTTTTCAACCGCCTGCTAGGGTTCCAGTTTATCAAACTGCCCCTCCTTCCGCCCCCATTTCACAAACAGAACCGGCACGACAACGAGGTTCAGGAAGGTCGCCGTAATGAGCCCACCAAGAATCACGGTGGCCATCGGTGACTGCAATTCCGAGCCGGGCTGATCGGCCGCAAGTGCTAGCGGCACCAACGCCAATCCCGTGGTCATCGTCGTCATGAGGATTGGGCTCAGCCGCTCCAGCGAACCCTGGATCACGGCTTCGTACAGCGGCTTGCTTTCCTGATCGATCAAGTGGTTGTAATGCGAAACCAGCGGTCATTGAAACAGCGGGGCCATCGGGTGCGACCTTGCAATTGTTGACCGAGGCTGGGCAGAAGATGGCAATCGACCAGCCGGACCCATCGCAGGACAAGCCGCAGGGGAGGGTGCGTCAGGCGGCGGCTCGGTGTTGGGC
>JAJRZA010000013.1 GCA_024275485.1 Candidatus Krumholzibacteriota bacterium
CAGTGGAAAAAGTCAGGATTTTCTGGACCGTGGTGTATCCGTGATACATGAGGTCCAGAAAATCCTGACTTTTTCCGCTGATGGTGTACCATGGCAGCAACTTAAGTGGTTTCGGTCAACGTGGTTTTGCATAGTTGGGGTCAAGGCAACGTCGCCACTCGACGCAACAGGGAGTATGGCGGCAGAGCTTCCTGCAACACTACAAACTTCGAATTGTTGACCACCTGGACGTCCTCTCCTTCGGTGGTCAACAGCATATCAGGCATGGTGTATTCGCCAAAAGACCCATCCGGCCTGAGAAGCTCCAGGGTCTCGCCCGCCTGAATTTTATTCCGCACTTCCAGAACAGGTCGTCCATGGTTCTCTGTTTCCAGTACATTGCCCACAAAGATGGACTCGCAGTGTGAGCGGCTTTCATCGAACTGGTAATCGTCGGCCTTGATGTTGCCCTTCATGAAACCCTGGGAGTAGCCCCGGTTGGGAATCCGGTCCAGCAGGGTCAGGGCCTCTTCCTGACCCACCTGCCAGCCGTCGATGATGCGCCGGTAAAAGGAAACCGTGGCGGCCACGTAGTGGATCGATTTCATGCGTCCTTCGATCTTGATGGACGTTACCCCGGCCGCTTTCAGCCTGGGCACATACTCGAACAGGGCCAACTCCCGGGAGTTGAAAAAATACGAACCCCGCTCATCCTCGAAATAGGGCATCACCTCACCAGGCCGCTTTTCTTCCACCAAGGCATAGTTCCACCGACAAGGTTGCTTGCACTCGCCCCGGTTGGCCCGATGGCCGGTCAGGTAGTCGCTGATGGCGCAACGCCCCGAATAACTGAAGCACACCGCGCCGTGGATGAAGACTTCGGTCTCGACCTTCCCGGCAACTTCCTCCTGGGCATCCTGGATTTGTTCAAAGGAGAGTTCCCGGGCCAGATTGACCCGGCTGGCGCCCAAATCACCATAGGCTAAAATCGCTTGCCCGTTGGTGGTGCTGGCCTGGGTACTGATGTGGATAGCGGCCTTCAGATTCATGCCGCTCAACATGGAAACCACACCGAGGTCGGCGACGATGAACGCGTCGGCACCCAGATCATCCAGTTGACGGACCAGTTCCAGCAGACGGGGAAATTCGTCAGTAAAGGGATAAATGTTGAGAGTGATGTAGCCCTTTTTGCAACGGTCGTGCAGGAAATTCAATCCCTCCGACACATCGTCCATGCTGAAATTTCCAGCGTAACTGCGCAGAGAGCCGAATTCCGTACCGAAATAGACGGCGTCGGCACCGTAAACTGCAGCCCATTTGAGTTTTTCCAGGTTCCCGGCTGGTGCCAGCAGTTCCATTGATAATCCTCAACATTGTGGTCGACTGGAAAATCCAGTGTAAAATCAGGTCACTGGCCTTACTATACGCAAGTCCACGGATTCCAACAGCATTCTCAGGAAACTCAGGAAACGGCAGCATGGCCCCCAAACTCAAACACCGTCTGGAATTCGGTGCCTTTCAGCTGCTTTTCCAGCTGACCAAGCTCCTTCCCCGCCGGGCCCTGCTGGCCGTGGGGCGTGGCATCGGAACCTTTGTCTGGAAAGTGGTTCGCTTCAGGCGGAAAATCATTCTCGAAAACCTGACCCGGGCCTTTGGTCAGGATAAAGATGCCGCCTGGATCCATAATACCGCCCACGAATTCTACCGCAACCTCGGCATGACACTCATGGAGTTCCTGGCTTCGGGCCATCGCAGCCCCCAGTTTCTTCTGGACAATGTGGTGATCGAAGGTATGGAAAATATTGAAGACGTGCTGGCCCGGGGCCAGGGGGCCCTCTTCATGTCAGGACATTTTGGAAACTTTGAGCTGTTGTTGCCCCGGGCAGCCATGCAGGGGTACAAAGTCCATGGCATCGTCAAACAACAGTCCAACAACTTGATCGATAAATTCCAGAACGACATACGAAAACGGGAAGGCGTGGGTATCATCCACACCGGGGGCTCGTTTTCGATCATCCAAAAAAAGTTGAAGGCCGGAGAATTCGTGGCCCTGTTGGGTGATCAGGATGCCGGCCGCAAAGGTCAGTTCGTGGAGTTCCTGGGAAGGCCCGCGTCAGTAACCAGGGGCCCGGCAACCCTGGCTGTCAAAGCCGGGTGTCCTTTGTTGATGGCCTTCCTCTACCGACAACCCGATCACAGCCACCTCTTGAAGATCAGCAAGATGATCGAGATTGATCCGGCCTGGGACAATGAAACTGCCATCGGCAAACTCACCGAAATCCACACCGCCAAACTGGAAGAGGCGGTTCGTGAGGCTCCGGCCATGTATTATTGGGTGCATCGACGATGGAAAACCCAACCGCCCCAGTGAGTTAAAGAGAATATCGACCTGTTTTTGACAATGCCCAGCCTTGAACTTGGCATTCGTCATTCTCATTGCCCCATTAAAATTTTGAATAGCCAAGAGCATTGATTCTTATTTTTGAATTGTGCTATACTGCCTTCAATTGACATCGAAGGATCCGGCCAACCTCTTCACTTGGAGAAACTTTTTCCCCAATGTGGACAGTGTGGGCCCTTGCAGGATGGCAAGTTGCGGGCCATTGCCATGCTGCCCCAGGCTACAACCATGGATCTTTCAGTTTCGGTGGTTGACGGCCACAACACATTCACGGTGCGCGTGACCAATGAAACCGGCCACGAGTTGCCTTCGGGATATCCCGAAGGCCGCCGGACTTGGTTGAATGTAAATGCTTTCGATGCCAGTGAAAATCTGGTCTGCGAATCCGGCGCCAATGATCCAGACACGGGCGAGCTGGGGTACGATGTGGATGTGAAAATCTCCATATCGTGCCGGGACTTTGATCCCGTCTGGCGCCGGTACTCAAAATGCCCTTTGGGCCTTCATTCCCCTTTTCTTGTACGATACGATCGACACCCTCGGCCAGGAGTTGCATGACACCTGGGTTAATCATGGTCGCAGCACACCCGTGGCCATGGCCCTACAAACTCTGGAGTTGCCGGTCGGGAAATACTATTCGGGACTTTCCTTGGGTGTTGGCGGCTTGTCTTTGCCCGAGGAAAGTCCGTTTTGCTTTATGTGGGAAAATCAAGAATCCACTCGGTAATATCCCGGCTTTTTTGCTCAATACTCTTATCTATAAGATCATATTTTTCACGTACTTGCCGGCATCTTGTCGCCAACTTTTCCTGGTATCCATTTTGCAGACAATCTTCAACCATTTGCCAGACTTCATCCGCGTCCGCGGCCGCCCGCATCACACCCTCCATCAAGGGTATATTCCCCTCCTGGCGCCATCCTGCTTTGAAGGATTCGGTCAGGTAGTTGGGCAAAAACATCACCGCGGGTTTGCCCATCAGAAAGGCATCCCACAGGACGCTGGTCCAGGATATGGCCAGTACCACATCGGAGGCCGCAAGGACCTCGGCCAACCGGTCGGAATAAATGGTGGGCGCCGGCAAACCCGCCTGCCCAGCCAGATCCTTCAGGCAGGCCGAAACATGGGGCAGGGCCTGGGGCTTGCAATCCGCGGGATGCAATTTGATCATCAGGTCCATTTCCTTGCCGACTCCACTGCGAGCCAGGGCGGCAAAGAGGTCGGTGAACAGATTGATCGTATCGAATTGACCGGACAGGAGACTGCCGGCCAGCCGGGCCTCGATCCAGGATCCCAGCAGCAACACTTGTTTCCGCTGGGCATCCAGGCCCAGGGTTTTGCGGGCCGACACCTGATCCGGGGCCTTGTCAGCCACCGTATCGACCGGTGTTCCCAATCCCAGCAACAGCGGAGATATGGTAGGATAGTCGTCCAGATGATCGGTCATGATGGACACCTCCAGCGGGTTGTCCAGATTCACGAATTCCGAAGAAAAAAGGGTAGGAATGTAACCCTGATCCGGCTTGAATGCTGCAAACATCAGATTGAAGAAGAACCCGTGTTCGATATCCAGAGTGGGAACTCCCAGGTCGCGGGCAGCCAATACCAACGGCCGGGAATGGCTGCTGTAATCGGCTCCGCTGATAAGCATGTGTATCGGTTGTTGGGCTTGAAAATCGCGAAAGACCTGAACCTGATGCATCAGGTGGGCAACTCTCGGCAATATCATCTGCAGATGCTTTTGACGCCCCAGGGACCATCCTTCCGGAGGGCCCAATGGTGAGACGGATGCGTCTCGCGCCAAATTGCTGCTCAAAATCTCTGCTTGGGCAACAATCCGTTGGGTGAATTCTTCGTTTCCGGCGAAATCAAACGTTCCAATGATGTCGGAAGGCTCGTGGATCGTGATTTCCGGGTCGTCATTCAAGGCCTGGTACCCGGTTCCAAACACCGTAAACTCCCGGCACAAGGCACGGATCAGGACCATGCTTCGATCTGCCATCAACCCATTGATAAAGACCGTTTTCATGCCTCACCGGTCCCCACATCGGAAGTACTGTGCCACACGATGAGTTCATTCAACAGGAAGACATATTCCTGACCCAGGGCCCGGATGATTTCCTCGGTTTCTTTTTCGCCGACCAGCATAGGTCGAAGGTGTTCCAGCAGGGGAGCATCCAGATCGAAATAACCCCGTTTCAAAAGGTCCATGTGATTGGTCTTCAGGAAAGTACGGACGGTCGCCAAATCCAGCCGCGCCGACCCGAAACAGGAAGGGCAGAACCAGTGTCGCAATACCAACAACGACGTGGCAACAGCCTGAACCTGGGTGAGCCCGCAATGAGGACAGGGTCCTTGAAAAGTGTAGACCGCCGGTCCATTGCTGACGGTGACATCAAGGCTTACGGGTTGGAAATGGCCCAGAGGATCCTGCCCACTGGTCAAGAGCTCAACCAACCAGGAGGGGCCGGCCGGAACCTGCATCTTTTCCAGCAATTCACGGCGTCCCATTTGCAGCGCCAGGCGTACCAGGGCTTCGGGCTCAAGGTTGTTGCCCACTGAAGGATCGGCGGTGAAAACCCGGTAGAGAGAGACGGCGTTGGCATGCTGTTCCTTCAGGATAAGGACCCGGATGGCTTCGGCCAACAAGGCTGAGGACTGATTCTTTCCCAGTTCCTCACTGGCCAGCATCAAGGCTTCGTCAATCTTGCTAGTGAGCCGAAGGTCCCGAATTTTTTCAGCCGCGGAAACACTCACTTGGCACCATCTTCCAGTGACGCCCTGATGTTCAGGGACCAGTGCAGCGTCCATGGCTCCGAGCTTGGAACAAAAGTCTCGTCAACTTCCTGGGCCGAGTAGCGAAGGCGCAGGAAATAGCCGCCGCCGCGCACGGTGGAAAAACGTACCGTTGGCATGAGGGCCGAGATGGTCGGGTCGTGGCTGATGGTGAGAGTCCGGTTACCGTCACTCAACCGCAGAAGGTGCTCGGTAGCACCCAGTCCATGCTTGGACGTGATCAGGGTGGAATAGGATTCACCGTGGTGAACGTCTCCTCCCTGCAGTGGAAACACCTCGGCTGCTTCACCGCCGTTGTGGGTTTCAAATCGAAGTTCTGCCGCTGAAAATAGCCCGGGAACCACCGTCAAGTGGATAGGATGCACCTCACCAGACAAACGGGCAGGCAAGGTCAGCGATCCAGAAAAATTGATCTCCGGAATATCCGGGAAAAGGTAATATGCCTTGGCGACCTTCATCTCTCCATCTAGGATTTCCGTGGAGATGGAGATTGCGCCGTCGTCGTGCCGGCAAATTTTAGTGGCGGATCGGCAGGGTTGCAGGTCCGACAACTTGGTCAGGCCGGGGTGCTGCACAACCACGTGCCCCGTGTAGAAATCAGCCCCGAAAGCGATATCGTCGAAAAAACCGTGGGCCAGGGTGCCCAGGGCTGCTTCATCCCCAAGGACCGGAAAAACCAGGGAACGAATGGCCAATCCCCGCCGCAAATCCAGTTCACAGCCCACATGATCGGTGGACAGCGATATTCGTTGGCCATTGTTCGGCAAGGGCTCGTCCCGACCAGGTTTTTCAGAGGTTGGAACCTGGACAGGACGTTTCAATGGCAGGTTTCCCTGCAGTTCCTCCGCAAATGATTGAAACTGCTTTTGAAGTTCCGCAAAACGACCGGCGGTGAGGTGGGTGCGGAAATCGGACGACCACAGATAACACAACTGCCTCCATTGCTCGTCAGTAGCCTCGGGACCATCCAATAGAAGGGTCAACAGACGATGGCAGGCCGTGTTGATTTCCAAATCGCCGCGACCAGTCACTGCCCACCTGTTCAAATTGTACTTTTCCTGTTTCTTGACCACCACCGGTTGGCCTGTGGACTCCAGTTCCAAAGCGACGCCGCACACTTCAGACGTCTGCTGGGCCAAAGCTTCACCAAGAAAACCGATCTTCACCCCGGTCAGGGAAGCAACGGCAGAAATTGACTCGGCAATGCGTCGCCACTCGCCTTCAGGTGCCGGACGGCCTTCAGCCCGGTAACGGCCGGGTCGATAATCGAAGACTTCGGCGTCGCTACCGTACAAAGTCGCAAACCGAAGTTCATCGGGATTCTCATCCCCACGTCGTCGCCAGAAATCAACAAACTCGGACACCTCCATTTCTCCGGAGGCCATGCGTTGAAACTTCTGGAAATCAAGAGTGTCCACCCACAGCAGCGGCAGATGCGCACCATCGCAACCCAAGGCCACTTGGTGATGGTAACGGTATTCAGGATTCCATTCGGGATGGTATTTCCAGGCGTTGTTCCACTCCATCACCACAGCCTTCACACCGGCCTGTCCATAAACCCCCGGCAATCCCCCGCTCCAGGCCATTTCGTTGACCAGCCAGATTTCCGGTTCAAAACCCAACAGGTCCGCATAACAGGAGCGACCCAGCCTCAAATTGGCCATATTGACCCTGGCAGGGACCAAAGGCGCAATGATCTGGCTGTATCCGCTGCCCACGAATTCCACCTTGGAAGCGGCGATGAGGGTCCGCAAACGATCCAGCCAGTCCGGTTCCAGATCCCGGATGATTTCCAAGGTCAGGCCGGTGGCTTCAAGGGAAACCGGCACACCGGTTTCGGCCAGATCCAGAAGTGGACCATAGCAACGCCGAATAACAGTGGAGCGATCCTTCTCTTCGAGGGAGGAGTACATGAGGTTCAGATGGAAAAATGCTGACAGTTTCAGCACTGATGATCCTCCTTCCGTGAAATCAGGTCGCAAATCAAACGTGCCGTGCGAACCGCACCCAGCCCATCCACCAGGCGCCAGCCGTTGTTCGCCAAAGCCTGACGCCCGGCAGTGTCCGCCCAGAGATTGCTCAATAGCAGTAGCAATTCATCAATGGTAACTGCCGGGCCATATCCCAAATCAACCACCACCTGCTCATCAGCCAATCTTTTGACGGGATCCTCGTCAGCGGGCCAGTTGGCAAGCAGGGCCACGGGCAGACCCAGCACCTGCGCCTCGGCCACCGTCACGCCCAGAGCGGTGATGACCAGGTCGGCTCCCGACAGAATGACCTCCAGGGGGACCCCGGTATCGATAATTTCGATTTGAGGATTGTGATCCAGGGCTCGATTTGTCTCAACGAGGAACTCGGAAAAACCAGGCCCGACAATGACTTGAATTTTCGGTTTTTTGTCGAGTCCAACGAGGGCCAGGATCACTTTTTCGGTCAACCGGTTGGGATCGCTGCCGCCAAAGCTGACTACGATGCGTTCATTGGTGCAGGTCGGTGCCTCCTGACCCCTTTTGCGCACAACATCTTCCCTGATCAACAGACACTCGGTACCACCGGCCACCTTTGTCTCCAGGTTGGCGTGGTGCCAACCGAACGACGGCACCAGGACCAAATCAGCTGACTTGCAATCGGGTTGATCGAGCACTATTACAGGATGTCCTGCGCTTTTCAAGTGGATAGCCAGATCACCCGCGTCTGCAAGCATATCCAACACACACAAGGAGTTGCTGAATCCCTGGTCGGCAGAAATTTCGCCCACCACCTGCAAAACATCAGCTTCGTCGGCGACTGCCCGCCAGGCAAAACCATTTCGGTCCAGAAAGACTTTCTGCCCGGCCGTGCCATGGATCAGAAACAGCACCTTGGCCTGGTGATGACGGCGCAAGGCTTCGGCAAGGGCCAGACAACGGGACACATGCCCCAAACCCAAACCCGCAGGATAAAAAACCACCGTCGGCCCCATCAGGGAAGCCTCGGGTTGGTTGGCAGGCCAGGTTTTCCGGACCGACAGGGGAGGCCGCAAACCATCAACAGGATCCGCTCGCCAAGTGCGTTCTTCGACCTCATCCGGGTTGGGTGCAATGCTGCCTTTCCCGTCGCACTGCACTCCACCGGCCACTGCGGTACCGGCGATTACCGGGCCGATGTCCTCGGGCAGCCAGCAATGACCACCGCCAAATTCTTCGCCTCGGCCTTCCAAGTCGAAATGGAATTCCACAACCTCGGCCCGCCAATGATCCACCGCCCGGGCGATCACCGCCGGCGATCGGGAATGATCCGACCAGCCCACCCGGCCACCACCATCGTCCAGCATTTCACGCAACGAAGCGATGGCCGCCAGGTTGCATTGGCGGGCGGCCACCGGGTAGTTGCTGACACAGTGGAACACCGTCAAATCAATACAACCGGCCTGACGGGCTGCGGCAAGAGCCTGCCTGCACTCATGGACATCGGCCATACCGGTGGAAATCATCACGGGCTGGCCGGTGGAGGCGCAGTGCCGGATCAAATCGGTCCAGGGCAATTCATAGGAAGCGACCTTCAGAAAATCGGTGAAGGGTTCCAACAAATCCACTGCTTCCAGATCAAAGGGCGTGCAACCGAAGAGGATACCTTCGTCCCGGCAGCAGGCGGCCAAATCCTTGAGAAAGTGGATGGGAAGCTCCCAGCGTCGTCGTTCACGGTGCCGCTCGCTGACCTGCAATATTTCCGGTGCAAAAAGTTGGTTGATGCGGAAAAGTTGAAATTTGACCCCATGGCAACCACACCGGGCGGCTACCCGGATCAGTTCGAAGCAACGTTCTGGATCGCCGTTGTGATTGCTGGAAATTTCCGCGATGAACTCAGCCATTGCCCGGCTCCGTGGAAAATTTTTCCTTTTCCATGAGGTTTTTCACCCTTATTGATAGCCCTCTGCAAAATCTACCACTATGCTACGAGCAAATGAAGAATGGGACTTTTGAAAATTCCATCCTCTCTGAAATGGGACTTTATACCATGAAGAATCCTGCGCCAATACATTCCGCAATACATTCCGCAATACATTCAGCAATTACCATAGTGCAGGCCCGCATGGGCTCAACCCGTCTGCCCGGAAAAATGATGGAGGATCTGGCCGGTCGGCCCTTGATCTGGCACATCCTGCAAAGGGCAAAACAAATCAGTGCGGACGGCCCCGTCATCCTGGCCACCACCGACCTGCCTCACGACACCGTTTTGGCCGAAGAAGCCGCCCTCCTCGGTGTAGCCTGTGTACGCGGCAGCGAGCAAGACGTCATGGAACGTTTCCTTCTCGCCCTTGAAAAACACCCCGCCCGCTGGATTGCCCGAGTATGTGGTGATTCTCCCCTCTTCGATCCCACCTTCCTCGGTCACTGCCTGGCAGTGGCAGAACAGACCGGTGCCGACGTGGTGAAATTCGGTGACGACCGCCCAACCCTTTATCAGGGTGGCGAAGTGGTCTCAGCTCATGCCCTGCGATTCAGCCGACGCCAGGCTCCGGATGATCCCCTGGTATTCGAGCATGTGACCGCCTGGGCCATGCGCAACTGCGAACAGTGGCCTGACGATTTGAAAACCGAGCTCCTCACCCCCGATCCGCAGTTGGTTCGGGACATCAAGCTTTCGGTGGATACACCGGAAGATCTGGCGCGTTTGCGCAAGCTTTACGAGGATCTCTTTGATGGGGAAAACATTGTGGATCTGCGGGAGGCGGCAAACTGGTTGGCCGAATCCGGTTGGCGGAACTAGCCCGCCTCACTGCTGCGGTTTGCCCGTAACCCAACGACCATCAATCTTGAATCTCACTTTTTCATACCCCAGGTCCACAAGATCCTGAACTTGCCCACG
Source organism: Candidatus Krumholzibacteriota bacterium (assembly GCA_024275485.1). GTDB lineage: Bacteria > Krumholzibacteriota > Krumholzibacteriia > LZORAL124-64-63 > LZORAL124-64-63 > LZORAL124-64-63. The sequence goes on from JAJRZA010000013.1 coordinate 10,026, forward strand.
GCTGTCACCGACGATCACCATCACTCCGGCCCGGTCACCATGGCTGCGGATCACCGGAATCACGTCCCCCGCCTGATAGCTGATCACAACCTTGACCACTTCCTCACGATCCACGAATTCCCTCGGCAGATCCACTTCCTCCAGGGTGCCCGCACAGGGAAAGAAGTAGCGATTGGCAACAACCTGATTTTGGCGAGGTTCCAAAGCCTTCCAATCCGGATCCATACCCATGGCGATTTCGATGACAGTGCGCACGTAGTTGACCCCTGTGCTCAGGGGCACCAGCCCTTCACTGAAATCACCGCCGGAAAGTCTTGCGGCCATCTCGATCATCATGGGTCCTCGCTGGGGGCAGACGACGACATCGCCTTTGGCGGCGCCATTGTTCACTCCCAGAGCGGCGGCAGCCTTTTCCACAAGACCAACAACCTGCTCTTCCAGTTCTTGTCCCTGGCAGAGGGCGGGCAGCCACCCCCCGTTCTCCATGATCTGCGGATGAAAACTCTCCATCCCCTCATACACCCGGTCGGCAAATCCCGGGGTGTGCGCCTGACCGTTGCCGATGACCGTCTCGGTGCTGATCTGTGGCCCCGGAACGAACTCTTCCAGAATCAGGCGACCACTCAATCCCTGACCCGCGGCATGGGCAACGGCCTGATCGATATCCTGGTCATCATTCACCAACAGCACGCCCCGGGAGCCAGCCCGATCGATGGGTTTGATGATTACCCTCTGGCAGCCCCATTCAGACCAACAGCGGCGCACATCCGCGCCCGATTCAACCGCCGAAAACCGCGGCACCGGCAATCCGTGCGCAACAAAACATTCCTTCATGGCAAGTTTGTCGGTGGCCAGACGTCCGGTTTCCGCAGTGGGGGCACGCCAACCATAACGAGCGCCGATGGCTGCCAGCAGATGAGGCACATCGCTGCCCATGGTGCTGACGCCACCGAAGATTTTTTCCTGCCGATCAATCCACTGGAACACCGCCGGCAGGTCGCTGAAATCGATGGGTGCCGAGAGGTGAGCTGCTGCCAAGCCGGGAGCTGCCGGGTTACCGTCCAGGCAAGCGGTGTGCAGGCCCATCTCCCTGGCGGTGCGAATCATGAAAAGCTGATCGGTGCTGCCACCGAGCACCAGCAGGGTGTGGCTTTTCTCAGTCAAACCACTTGCCCTTCAGATCAGCCAGGATCGATTTCGCGTCGATGCCGGTCAATTCGCTTAGGGTGATCTTCTCTCCGGCGGGGACAAAATCCTGTTTGATGGCGCTGATGTGCAGGTCGGCCCTTAGATTGTCCTGCACCAGAAACTGGGCCACGGAGGATCCGAATCCCCCGCGAGCTCGTCCCTCCTCCAGGGTCAAAATCCGGGCAGTTCGCGCCACCTGGTCCCGGAGAAACTCCTCTGGCACGGGATTGATCCAACGGATGTTGACGATGCCGAAATCCGCGGAATATCGCTGAGCCAATTCGGCCCGCAGTTGCACAGCCGTAGGTAGACGGTTGCCAACAGTCAGGATCACTCCATCGGAACCGTCGGCAACCACTTCCGGCATGTCCAGAGGGGTGGTTTTCGCCGGCAAGTGCTTGGTTTCCTGGCCCCAAACCACTTCATAGGGATGCAAAATGACCATGGGGGATTTCCCACTCTCGGCCCGGTGGCGAATCATGGCTTCCAGATCCCGACTGGTGCCCGCGTAAAAGACCTGAAGGTTGGGTAAAGCCTGCAAGTAGGCCAGGTCGTACAGGGCGTGATGGGTAGGGCTGTCAAAACCCGAAAAACCCGACCTGGCCGAGATGATGGTCACCGGCAAATCGAGAAAACAGATATCATGAAAAACCTGGTCCATGGCTCTCTGCAAAAACGTGCTCTGGAAGCAGGCGAAAACTGTTTTGCCAGCCATGGCCAGCCCGGCGGCCATGCCCATGGCGTGCTGTTCGGCCATGCCCACATCGATGATGTTGTCGGGAAACAAGGACGCCACCGCATCCAACCCCGAAGCGTAGGGTGTTGCCGGAGTCAGGGCGAAACAACCGGAATCATCTTCCATGACCTGCTTGAGGGTCTCTCCCACGATGGCCGTGTAGTTGGCTCCCGGTGGAATGGCGCTCGCTCCTGCTCCGGTTTCCTTATCGAAGGGCATGGAAAAATGGAATTTGTAGGGGTGGTCCTTGGCGTAATCCAGGCCCCGACCTTTTTCTGTCTTGGCATGAACCACCACCGGGCCGGTCGAAACCAATTTCCGGGCCCGGGCAAATACCTTTGTCAACCCAGTCAAATCATGGCCGTCCAAAACCGGCAAATACCGGAAACCCAGTCCCTCGAAAAAACCCCTACTCTTGGCTGCCCAATCGTCCCCGGAAAAGAGGTTGCTGATTCCCCCGACGTTGGGCGGGATGGACATGCCGTTGTCATTGATCACCAGCACAAAAGGCAAAGGTCGTTCGGCTGCGAAGTTCAAACCTTCGAAGCTCATGCCTTCGACCAGGGAACCATCGCCCACCACCGAAACCACCATGCCCGGGAGCTTGCTATTTTGCCGGGCCAGCGCTAAACCCGTGCCGATGGAGATGGCTGTTCCCGCGTGGGAAGCATCAAGGATATCGTAGGAGCTCTCCCTTGGAGTGATAAACCGGGACATGCCCTCATAGGTGTTCAGACTGGGGAACAAATTTTTACGGCCCGTCAAAAGCTTGTGAGTGTAGCCCTGGTGGCCAACGTCGAAGAGGATGTCGTCCTCATCGGCATCGAACACCTTGTGCAAGGCCAGGGTCAACTCGATCACCCCGAGGTTGGCCCCGATGTGGCCGCCTGTGGTGCTGATGCTGTCGATGAGAAAAATACGGATCTCCGCCGCAAGGTCTTCCAGCTGTTGGACCGAAAATTCGCGAATATCCCTGGGGCTCCGGATGGAATCGAGCATTATTAATTAAACCTTTCAGCCGAAATGCAGGCCACCGTTGACGTTCAGGCAATGACCAGTGATGTATGATGCCTGTCCGGAGAGCAGGAAAAGAACCGAGCCGGCAATCTCTTCAGGCATTCCCAGGCGACCCATGGGAATGACCTTGGCAGCCTCCTGCTGCAGGTTGACCAATTGTTCATCTGAGAAAATGTCCGTCTTGATCCATCCTGGAGCCACTGCGTTGACCCGAATATTTCGTGCAGATCCCAATCGTGCCAGCGAACGGGTCAGACTGATCAGCGCAGCCTTGGAGGCGGCATAATCCGGCGCCTTGCTGCCGCCGGTTTGACCGCCGATGGACGAGATGTTGACCATGGCCCCCCCCTTCGGACCATGCTTCAAAAACTCCTGCCCCACCATGAAGGGCCCCTTCAGGTTAACCGCCAGGGTGCGATCCCACTGCTCATCGGTAAGGTCCTGAAAATCGCCCTGCTTCAGAATGCCGGCATTGTTGACAACCAATGTGATAGGCTCCTTCTCGAACAGTGAACGTACGTCCTGCCGGGACGCCACATCGCTCTTCAACAGATTCACCCGTTGTTTATTTTCCGCGGTCAAAGACTGAAGGAAAGCATCGGCGGCGACATCGTCACTCGAATAGGTGACCACCACCCGGGCCCGGCCCTGCAGCAGGGCCATCACGATGGCTCGGCCGATGCCCTTGGTTCCTCCAGTGACCAAGGCCACTTTTTGTTGGAAATCAAAACTGATCACGACATTCGTCCCTTGTAATTAAAGTCCAAGACCCTGCTGCACCGCCAAACGGGCGTGTTGCGACGCTTTGGTTGCCAATTCCCCGATCCGGTCCACCAGATTCTCCCGCTCGACTTTGTCCAGCGACAACTGCCGGCGCACCTCGGTCAGCAATTTTTCAGCACTCAAATCATTAACTGCAACAACCCCACCGGCACCTTGAAGACTTTCCATGAAGCCACTCACCTTGGGCAGATAATCGATTCCCACCACCGGAACCAAAGCAAGGGAACTGAAAACCGCTGCATGCAGGCGACCAGCCAAGGTCACCTGGGCCAGTCCATACAAGGCAATCAAGTCCGCCGGATGCTGCCTTTCTTCAATGAGCAGGCAACGGGCCCTGGTTTTGCCAGCCAAACGGCGCGCCAGTTCCCGGTCATCATCCTCGCGGTAGGTTGATTGGGAAACGAAGAGGAAGGCGGCCGTCCCACTCATTTCATCCATCAACCCAACCACCGATTCCTCTAGTTGGTGCGCGGCTTTTAATCCCAGGGGGCGCTCCAGATCCCGCAGCCCTACGGCTATCAGGGTTTTGTCCGACGGCAAGGTCAGATTTTCCTTGGCCAGGAGTTCCAATCCCCGACCGGCCGGCGGCAGAGTTGCGGCCATGGCCGGATCAGGCAACAAATGCACTTCGGGACCCGGCCTGGATTCGTGACCCTGACTGGGAAACTCAGCCGACAGCTCTGCGATCAACTCAACGGAACCCTGGTCCCGAACGGTCACAACCCGGGCAATCTCCAACAATCCACGCGACAAGTCACGCCCCCAGGCGGTGCGCAGGGGCCCTACACTCATGCCGTAGATCATCAGGGGAGTATGATATAGTGCAGCCAAAAACCCGTAGAGAGACATCAGGGGCACCGGCCCCCTCAGCACATCAATGGTCTGGTCGAGCAGGGCATTGCCCGCACCGAGGACCAACAAATCCGCCTGCCGGATTTCCTCCCTCAAGGAGGCGAAAACCGTGGGGTCATCGCCGGGATTGAGCCCTCGGAACCAGCGCCCGGTGGCCTCGGCACAGCTCTGGTATTCGGGGTTCTGCACCATGGTCACACCATAGGTTTTTTCCTCCCACGGGTCCGGATGGCGGGACAATGCCCGAAATTCCAATTCATGATCAGGCAGATACCCCCGCATTCCTTCGCAAAGGCAGATCAGCGGCAGGTCATCGCCAGCATTGCCGATGCCGTAGGCGCCGGCGCACAGGATCGTCAGTTTCGGTTTGCTCATGAACCCACCCTACCACTAGAACCCCGGGAAAGAAAGCCCTGGCAACAACCTCACTCGCCATAACAACGAATCACCGTAAGGCCCGCTTCCCAATGCGGGCGCAGGGCTTCATGGATTTCATCTTCGAAACGCTGCGAGGAGATGAGGATGGCATCCAGGTTCAAATCGACAATGTCATCCGGCCCGTACACTTTCCATTGGTGAAAAGGCCGGCCTTGTTTGCGCGGATCGGTGTCCAACAGGCAATACACCACTGGAGCCAACTCTTCCAGCACTCCCAGCAGATACTCCGTGTGAATGCCGGCGCCGTAAACTCCAATGCGCGCATCAGCCTCCACCCACCGGGAAATGTATTTCAGCAACCGGGCGCGAAAATCATCCGCCAGGGTCTTCATCTCCTGCTTGTAGTGGTCCAACGACGTCAGAAAGCGTTGCTTTTCGTGGGCGGGATCAATCCGGGGCGGTGGTTCCATTTCGGTGGATCCTTCCACCACCGCACTGACCACCAATCGACCCCCTGGTCGCATGTCCTCGGCGATGGCGGTCAACACAAAACCAGCCCTGACCAGGATTTCCCGCAAAGTGGACGCCGTGAAATGTCCCAGATGTTCAAAATTGAAAAATTCCACCAAACCCGGTGTCGGGTGAGTACTCTCTGGCACTTCCAGAAAGAGATGGCCTCCAGGGGCAACCAGCGGTTTCAGGAGCTTAAGGAAGCCAAGAGGATCTCCCACGTGTTCCAGAACACTAAAGGCACAAACCATATCGAAGGTGCCCAACCCATCGGCCATATTTTCCAGGGAACCATGATGGACAGCCAGACCATTTCCCCTGGCTATTTCCGCCGCCGCGTTTGAAGGATCCAGCCCGGCCACCTCAGCCCCGGGAAAACGCCGGGCGGCCCGGCCCAGAAAAAGGCCTCGTCCACAACCCACATCCAGCAAGCTGCCGGGTGCATCGTTTCGGCCAACCATGAAGTCGAGCTGGGCCTGGTGCACCTTGTCGGTGGCTCCTCCGCTGCTGGCCTCTCGATAAATTTGTCCGGATGCGTTCAGGTCCGATTCGTAATATTGAGCCAGCGTATTGTCGCCAGGTCGGGGATTGTTGTAGACGAAATCACATTCCCCACACAGCACCAGACGAGTCGTCATGCGTCCCAGTGTCTGGCCGGCATACTGCACGGTTTCGTAAATCGGCTGGGAGTCTTCGCTACCGCAGATCGGGCAGGGGATCCAGGTTCGGGCAATTTTTTCTTGGTTGTTCCCGCTCATAACTCATCCGAACCCAAAGTCTTTTTAAGGACCAATTTATCCGGCTTTCCGGAGTTGTTGCGAGGCAACCCACTCAAAAAAATGATCCGCTTGGGCAACAGGGTATGATCCAGTTCCTTTTCACAGAACTTCTTGAGATCATCTTCAATGGCAGACCCCTGCGGATGCACCACAAAGAGGCACACCGCCTCCCCCAAAACCAGATCGGGTATCGGCACCACCGCCACTTCGGAAATCCGGTCGAAGTGCAGCAGAGTCTCCTCGATCTGCCTGCTGCTGACGCGCTTGCCGCCACACTTGAGAAAATCGCGGGCCCGGTCAACGATGATGATATAGCCATCCTCATCCACGGTGGCCAAATCACCCGTGTGCAGTCCACCGCCGAAGTGGCGTTCAGTAGCCTCGGGATTTTGCCAATAGCCCAAAGTAATATTGGGACCCGTGGCCACAATCTCACCCACCTCGCCCGGCTTCACCTCCTGTCCCGACTCGCCGACAACCTTCAACCCCACCTGAGCCAGACCCTTGCCTATGGACCCGGGATGGGCACGGCGGTCCTCCGGTGTAATGCACGAAAGCCGGGCAGTAGCCTCGGTTTGTCCATACATGACGTAGAGCCGGGCTTTGGGCAGTGCCTGTTCCAGTTCATCAATAAAGGGCTGGGCCAATTTTCCGCCGGCCTGTTGCAGTTTCATCAAGTGGGGGAATTCCATTTTTTTCATGTTGCTGCGCCGCAACAAGATCTGGTAAGTGCTGGGCACACCTGCCAGACTGGTGCATTCGGTAGCCACCATGTTCTGCAGAACCTTTTCGGGGAACAGAAACCGGTTGTCGATCACCAAAGAAGCCCCGGCCAGCAAATGCGTGTGCAGCAACGATGTCCCGAAGCAATAATGAAAAGGCAGAATGGCCATGATTCGGTCTTCGGGACCAATATCCAGCGAAGTGATGATATCCGCGGTATTACTCAGAATATTACCGTGTGAGACCATGACTCCCCGCGGAGTGGCCGTGGATCCGGAAGTGAACATGACAGCAGCCAAGTCGTTATCCCCGGTGGTGTGGTTCCGAAATTCCGTGTCCTTTATTTCAGAGGTGGTGATCAGATTCAAATCGGCATTCAATTTTGGTGGCCGGGCATCGGAAACCAGAAGGTCGCAGTCGGTCAACAATACCGTATCGAGACGCCGCAACCACTTGGCCTGCACAAAGGCGAAACGAGGTTTGGTGGCATTGACCACATTCCCAAAAAACTCGGGAGCACCGGGCACAGCCATGGGTACACTCACTCCACCGGCCAAAGCAATTCCCAAATAGGATTGCACCCAGAAAGGCGAAGACTCGCCCGCCAAAAGCACACGATCTCCAGGCTGCAAACCCTCGGCCTGCAAAAAGCCCGCAACCCGGTAAGCTTGCCTGCGTAACTGACCGTAGGTCACCTCGCCCTGTTGGGTGAAAAGGGCCACCTTTTCCGACGGTGAGGGATTGTTCAGCAGAGTTTCGGCAAAGTTCATGGGATCCCAGCAATCTAGGTTCAAAATAAATACGGGATTGACGAGGCCGCCCGCTGTTCGCAAGCCAAACATATGTTAGAGACAGGCTGCCCGTTTGGTCAACCAAACAAACGTTCTATCCCTCGGTTTTAGCCACCAAGATCAGGTTTCGCCCCACCAGATCATCTTCAAAATGAATTCGCCCGGCTTTAAAGCTGTAAACCTTGCAAATTTCAAAACTCTCACCGACTGCCCGAACTATCGATTCCAGGGTGTAGCCGCTCTCGCTGACGGAATTCACCGACAAATATCCAGCCCGGTTCTGCTGAGTGCTCAGGACAAATACCCCGCCTGGCTTCAGAACTCTCCGGACTTCATTCAGGTAGACTCCCTCATCCACATAATCAATGGTCTCCATGCTCACAACCGCATCAAAGCTTTGGTCCCTGAAAGACAGTCTCTCAACATTTTCGGTGACGAACCTGATATTCTCGGGCAAGGCGGCATCCGACCCAATCGCCCTGACGACATCCTCGGCCAAATCCGCACCCACGACATTCGCCACCAAATCAGCCATCATGAAGGACCCATAACCGGTTCCACAGGCTGCATCCAGAACACTCATGGTCCTGGTAAGGTGTCGGCAGGCAATTTCATAGTGGAAACTGGCTAGGTCACCGAGCGGGATGGATTGGCTGGTCACTTTGTGTCTTGGAAATCGGATTTTTTGAAAAGTCGCTCGGTTCTTCCGCATATATTCAACGGAATATTCAGGCAGATCATCATATTCCTCAGTGCCGAAACCACGGTCCCTGAACATCAGGTACTTCGGATGGATTTCAAACTTTCTCTCACCACTAAGTTTGATGGTTTCCCTGGCTCGCAGCAGGCCTCTTCGGCTATAGATGTCCGCCGTGTAATGCACGGGAAAATCGTCAGGCAATTTCACGCAATCCAGTTTCCCTGTCCTGGCGAATTCCAACATTTCCCTGGCCACGGCCATATCCGCACAAAAATGCAGCCCGTCAACACGAATGATGTATTGGCTGTCATATTTCTCACAAACGGCAATGAGTCTCTCGAGGGGGCTTTCATCAAAACCAAAGAAGGTATCGATGTTCTCGAAGTCGTCTCGGCACTGGGCCAGTTCGCTGTTTTCATCATACTGCGGAGCGACAACGACAATCTTCGTCTCAGGACATTGTTGCCGAATTCTCTTGAGCGTTTCATGGATTACCGGCTTGCCGTCGAGATTGTAATAACAAGGATCAACATCCCCTCTCCACGATACGGTGCTTGCCTGGACAACGATCAGGTGCTCAACCGAACTGTTCATTGGTCACTCACCATTTTCCAAGGCCGAGAGCCCCGGCTCAAAAAGAGCCAACAGTTCTTCGGCACCCTCGGTGACAAGGTTGCTGATCCGGCGACTCTGTTCAATGGAATGGATGGTCATGGCCACCTTGTCGCCGGTGGCTTTGACATCAGCCAGGTCCTGGGCCCGGTGCCCAACCATCGTATTGAGAAGCCGGGTGGTTTTGGTGGCATCCCTGAGTTCTTTTTCATGGATGCCCAACTTGTCCAACAAAGGTTGCACCGTCTGGATTTGGCCCAATTTCAACTTCCGGATGGCCTTGATAGCCGCATCGCCCACTTTCATGGCTGCTTCCTTCGCCCTGAGAATGGCCCCCAACTCTTGCCTGACGGTTCTGATCAAGGGGCCTGGATCACGGCTTGGGGCCTGGGCCAGGGCAGCGCTGATTTCATCCGCCGCCGGCAAGGGTGCTTTGCAATACTCATCGAGAACCCGAGCCAGGGTCATTTCCTGGAACCCCTCGAATCGAGCTCCACCTTCTGTGGCGTTGATCACCCGACGGTCGTCGGCCCAGGAACAAACGGCCGCCTCGAACCAATTCCGGAACCCGGTCAAGACGGAGCGTGTGAACACCTTTTGCCCACCACCCCAACCGAGGACCTCCTGCACCGGGTAGGTTACCGGTTCATGAAGATCTCTTCGGCACTTGGTGGTCATGGTTCGTTCTTCCGCATCATAGACCACCTGGCAACAGCCGATTTCGTTGTTTTTTGCGTGCCCACGGTCGTCGGTGTATGCAGTGTCCATCCCCACCAATACAATTGGGTCGCACCCTAATTCATGCAGGAGGGAAAAAGCGGCACAGGCAACCGAACCACCTGATTTCAAAGGCGTCTCGCCATAGGCCTGCTGCAACCAGTCGGCCGCCGCATTGCCTTCGTGGGTCATGCCCAGAAAATCCTTGAATCCCAATTCCAAATGCACCGGATGGGTCTGAGGCGAGGGAACGAGCACTACCTGATCCAGCTCGGGAACATCCTTGAAATAATGATCCAACTTTTGGCCTTCAAGAATGATCACCAGGTCAGGTATGATGCCGGCCCGCGACAGCGGGACAACCGCCGAATGGACCGCCAATATCAACGCTCGATCCTTGGCCCGGGCAAGATCTGCCAAATTTCGATCCAGAGATGGTCCGGCACCCACCAAAATGGCCGGCTTGCCTTCAAAACGCCGTCCCAACACGGCAAAGTGTTTGTGGCTGACCAGGAAGGGGAGATTGCCGGCCATGTTGTTGATCCATTCAGCCGAAAAGATGGTGCGGGTTAGCCGATCGCTATGCACCTTCTTGACCGCCTGCTGCAAGGTCCCCTGGAAGGCTTCAAAAGCCGGCCCCTGCTGCTGCGCCCAAACCGGAAGAAAACCGGCCACCATGTTGCAGGGAGAGTGCCCGAGATGGTTTTGGACCAACTCACCAAGGTGGCTGATACTCGTCACCAGTTCCACATTTTCCAACATCAGGGGGATTTGACCCAGAACGGCAGCCACCACATCAAGGTCCGGTTCGAAGACGATGATTGGTGCCTGGGTACGGCGGCGCAGAAACTCCAGGTGCAGTCCCAGACCGAGACCAAAGAAAACCACCAGATCGGCTTCCTTCCCCTGCAGAAGGCCGGCCGATTCCCGGGCCACCACTGCAAGAGTCTCAGCTTCCTGATACACGGATTGCCCCTGGACACGAAGCAGGGGTTGCCCGTTTGCCGTCACCCCCACTTCCACACCCGAACCATTTCGCTCCAGCAATTCTTCCACCGATGTATCGGACACTTGAAGGCGCGTCAGGTTTTCCTGCAGAACGTTGTTGCTTTTCTGATCGATCAAGCCCGGTTTTCCTTTCAATAGGAACACTTTTGCTCATCCTACCGCTTTAGTCACGGAAGTGCCAAAGTAATTTTCTCTACCTGAAAGGGGATCGCCCTATGGGATGGCGTCACAAAGACAACGGAAGTTCTGGAAAATACCCACAAGTGTTGCCTGGTTAATGATTGGGACGGACCGATAGTGGGCGTCTCAGGGTCACCAGGGTGACATCGTCGCCTATTTCCGCTTCACCCCGGAACTCTTTTAATTCTCCTTGGAGGATTTCAAACAATTCCTTCAGATTGCCCTGGCGTTCCTGGACCAGGAGAGCCTTGAAGTTGTCTTCCCCATATTCTTCGTCGTCCAGTCGCTGGGTCTCGGGTATGCCGTCACTGAAAAGGGCGAACAAGTCTCCCGCCTCCAGAGTGATCTCCCCTGTCTTGTAGGTGGAGTCCTCCATCATTCCCACGGGCAAACCAGTTGGAACACACTCTTCGATGGACCCATCGGATCGCACCATGATTGGCAGATTGTGGCCGGCATTGACATAGGTGATGCGGCCGGTGGAAGGAGTGAGGTAGCCAAGGTAGAATGTGGCGAAGCGTACATAGTCGGTGCAGCAGAAAATTTGCTTATTGAGTCGGGTGACCAGGGCCGCCGGTTCCCATCCCTCGTCGATCATGAATCGGGTCCAGGATAGGATGTGGCTGACCAGGAGTGCCGCACCCAGACCCTTGCCCACCACGTCTCCGATCAAAAAAGCGTAACGCCCGTCGGACATTTGCTGGGCATCGTAAAGATCGCCGCCCACTTCAAAGCAGGGCTCCAGACAGGCCAGAATATCGTAGCCTTCAAGAGGTGGCAGGACTGGTTGCAGGATATGATCCAGGATCTCCCCCGCGGTAGCCATTTGCGCGTCCTGGCGGAGTTTTTCCTGTTCCATTTCGTGGTAGCGGGCGTGGGTAAAAGCCACGGCAATGATGTTGGCGAGCAAGGTGAAGGCCGCCAGCTGATCACGAATAAAAGTACGGTTGGGGCGAGAGTCGTCGGCATACAGAATCCCGATGACGTCTTCGTTGTCGAACAGGGGTACCGCGATGGCCGACCGGATGCCCTGGCTGATCATGCTCATCATGCCGCCATAGCCTGGGTCGTTGAGGGCATCCGAGGTCAGGAAGGATTTTTTCTCCTGGAGGACCTGTTGGGTCATGGTTTTGCTCAAAGCCAGGTCACCGGTACCTTGGTGCCCCTGGATCCGAGAGGCCGCCTGGACGGGGTCGTCCTGCCCATCTTCGAGCAGCAGAATTAAAATGCGTTCGGGATTGAGCAGGGCGGTTTCCACCAGGTCGAGAATGGGTTCGAACATTTCCTCGGGTCCACGCTGGATGGTCAAAAGGTCTCCAGCATCGGCCAAAACCCTGAAAAGCAAGGATTGCAGATCCTTTTTCTGACCCCGTTCCTGGCGGACTTCATCCCAACTGATTTCAACTTTGGGAACGACCGTGGCATCGGTATTGCTCAAGGACGGGCTTGCTGGAATGGGTCCTTCAACTTTAAATGAGAGATTGGCCAATTCCAATTGGTCACCCAGGTAAAGAGGAACCGCGTCGCCAACCTTGACCCCGTTGATCTGGGTGCCATTGTGACTACCGAGGTCCCGCACCGTCACCTTTGCTCCCATGACCACGATCTCTGCATGGTTTCTCGAAACATTGGAGTGGGCCAGTTTGAAAGCCGCATCATCGGACCGACCCACCAGATGGGTTCCTTCGGCCAGGGGAAAGCGGACTTCCTTGCTCTCGACAACTCCTACCAGTGTAAAATCCATAATCAGCTCCAGCTCAATTCTTTTCGGGAAGCAACTGTTGCCACTGATTCACAAGGCTGAGGATACTGCAAGGATCTCACCGCCGCCGGATTGGTAATAAAGCAGGTTTCCGGTAGAATCCCAATTGGGATGAAATCCTCCATTTGCCGAAACACGCCATCGTCCATGGCCTGGTTCGATAGACTCGACAAAAATTTGAGGCTGTCCTGTTTCATCGGACGTGTAGGTGATGCTCTGGTGCTGCAGTGAAGCCAGAACCTTCGCTTCGCGTTCGAAGCGGGCAAGCCGGTCCGGAGTCGACGAAAGCTCGTCGGAAAGGATTTTGAGGGCCACTTCCCGGTCCAACTTGCTGTCATGAGCACGATACACCTCCCCCATGCCACCCTTACCCAGAAGCGCAGCAACTTCATACGATCCGATCATTTGTCCGATCATGAGTGCCTCCAGACCCCGAAGTCCTAGTATGGAATTCCAATTCGTATTATTTTAGTCTGGTTTTAATTTGACGGCAACTGTCTAGTAACTATTCCCCACTCCAATGCATGGACCAAGCCAGACTAACCTGATCAAAATCCGCTCCTGACCGGGTTCGCAGACCATTGATATAGATAAGCTTCAAACTGTGTTGCCGATTCAATGGCAGCGAAAAAACAGCCGCCCACCGGGTGTTTTTCTTGTAAGAATCGGCAGCAATTCCATTGGTTTTGGTTTGGCCACCCCTGGAAAAACCGGCACCCAGGCCGAACCAAATACGGGAAGGGAATTGATAATTACAGTTGAATTGAGTGGACCACAGTGGCCCCTGTTCAAGTATGGCCCCGCCAAAGAAATCGTCGTTCTTTGTGAAGAGCCAGGCGCTGACCATGCCCTCCAGAGTCAGTGGGCCCGACTTGTAGGATGCACCCAGCCGCGGCCGATAACCCCAGCGATTGGTCCCCAGATTGATCAGCCTCTCAGAATAATACTGCCCCAAAGGAAGGGACATTCTAAGGCTCGCACCGACAACCCACTTCTGGGTGTAGTTCCGCATCTGGCTCATTCTCAAAGCGGGAGCGCCCAAAAAGTTTACCGATAACTCCAGCTGTGGGTCGGCAAAACCTCGCCTGCTGGCGCTAGCTGGTTCTCCCCGGTATACACCCTTCCAATCGCCCCGAATGACCGGAACAATCACCAACGCTTTGGCCGATGCCCCGAAAAAATCCAGTGTCCGCATGTAACCGATCGCCACGTGGGTCAACTCGCCGGTAACATCTTCCAAAGTCGATGCCTGATCGAAGAGCATGTTTCCTTTGGAATAACCAGAAGCAACCACCGCGAAGTTCATGCCCGTCGGTACCTGTGAGAATGTACGAGGCTCAAGGTCCTGGGCCAACGCATTGCAGGCCTCCAGCAAGAGCAGGGAACCAATCAGGGCGCGAAACCATGGCTTGGAAGACAAGGGTAAAAATCCAATTGTAGAGAGAAGAGATTCAACAAATTCCTGGGCCATGGTAGCAAGTTAAGAACAATGCAGCAAGAACCAGGTGAACGGATCAGGTTAACAGCTTGAACAATCTGTGAGAAGAATTTCCCCGGAGAATCAGCGGCAAATCGGGATAGGGGGACCAAGCTATGCTCGGCCGCCCCTCCCACACCACCCGGCATGCGGGTCCGCACCGGGCGGTTCGTCAGGTTGAGGTCAAGGTGCCAGACGTGGTACACCCAGCTCATCAAAATACGTGTTTGGCAA
>JAJRZA010000014.1 GCA_024275485.1 Candidatus Krumholzibacteriota bacterium
TCAGTCCCTGGGGCACATCATTGTGCAGTTTGAAGGCCTGGGGCAGCTTCTTGTATTTCATCACGTACAGGATCGGAGCGAAAGTCTCGTCCTGAACAATCTGGGCCTTGTTCTGGATCTCGATGATGGTCTGCTGCACAAAAGTGGCCGAGCCGAAAGGCTTGAGTACCTTGCCGCCGTACAGTACTTTGCCGCCCTGCTCCTTGGCGGCAATGATGGCATTCTCGTAGTCGCTCACGGCGCCTTCATCGATCAATGGGCCCATCAGGGTTTTGGAATCCAAAGGATCACCAATGGCCACCTTCTTGTAATTGGCAATGAGCTTCTTGACGAACTTGTCGAACACCGTCTCCTGAATGATCAGGCGACGAGTCGATGTGCAACGCTGACCGGCGGTGCCTACAGCACCAAAGAACGCGCTGGCCAGAGCTCCGGTTAGATCAGCTTTTTCACTGATGATGATGGCGTTGTTGCCACCCAGTTCAAGGATCGTGCGGCCGAGACGGCCACCGACCACCGCGCCGATGCGCTGTCCCATGCGGGTCGAACCGGTGGCGCTGACCATGGGGATATGTTTGTCGTTGATCAGCTTCTCGCCGATGACGGACCCGCGACCGATGGTCACGCAACTGATGCCTTCAGGCAGGTTGTTGGCCTTGAAAACTTCGTTGACGATGTTCTGGCAGGCGATGGCGCACAAAGGCGTCTTGCTCGATGGCTTCCACAGGGTGCTGTCACCACAGACCCAGGCCAGGGCGGTGTTCCAGGCCCACACGGCAACCGGGAAATTGAAGGCACTGATCACGCCCACAACACCCAGAGGATGCCACTGTTCCATCATGCGGTGCTTGGGCCGCTCGCTCTGCAGGGTTGGGCCGCTCAGGTTGCGGCTCATGCCCACGGCGAAGTCGCAGATGTCGATCATCTCCTGCACTTCCCCCAGCCCCTCGGTGTAGATTTTTCCCATTTCCAGGCTCACAAGGGCGCCCAGCATCTCCTTTTTCTCGCGCAGGGCTTGGCCCACCTGGCGGACAATTTCGCCGCGTAAGGGGGCAGGCATGGTACGGAACTCGAGAAATGCCTTGCGAGCCTGCTTCATGACCAGGTCATAGTCACTGGGACTGGCCTGTTCGATTTTGCCCAGCAGCTCACCGGTGGTGGGGCTGAAACTTGAAAGGTAATCCTTGCTGTTGGCGAACCATTCGCCGCCACAGCTGGCACCCTTCATCTTCGACTTCAGGCCCAGGGCCCGGAAGATCTGGTTCTTTGTGATTTTTTTTGCCTTGGCCATTTTCCAATGCCTCCAAAAGTTCGTGTCCTAGTAGGACGTCCTCTCATCCTTGCAAACGATATTCAGGTCCGCCAGTTCGTCGAGAACCGGGTTGTATATTTCAGGGTGAACCGGTCGCAGCACACCGCGCTGACTAATTTTTCCATCCAATATCAGGCGGGCGGCGATGGCCGCTGGCAACGATACGGTGCGGCTCATGGAACTGTCTCCATAACGCTCGCCGTAATCGACCAGGGTAGAAGTCAGGCGTTCGTAATGATCATCCTCCTCGAACCAGGCTTTGAACTCGTGGAAGAGCACCACCATATCCCGTTCGCCGGGCTTGTAGGACAGCTTTTCCAACATGATTTCACCCAGCAGGTCCAGGGGAGAAATTTCATCCTTACCGATAGGACGACGGCTGAACAGGCCCAGCCAATGCATATTCCAGGGGGGCAGACAATCCGCGGGTATACCCATGCGTTCGGCCGCGACCACCCGCAGATCCTGGTCCTGATCCGCTTCCAGCAAGACTCTCATGTAGTCGGCAAAGGTCATCCCCTTGCACTCGCGGGGTTCCATGTCCAACAGGCCCAGTTTGCCGAAATGGTACATGGAGTTGCACCAGCCGATGTACCTGAGAGTGCCTCGAAACAATCCACGTATTTCCCCACCCAGTCCGTAGATGTCCTTGTATTTCAGGGAATCCCGGTTGGGATAGGCTTCGTAGGTGCCGGTATTGGGCACATTCAGCAGGCGCATATCCCTGAACAGTTTTTCAGGAGGGACTTTCACCACATGATTGTCCCGCCAGTAACGCGCACCGTTTCGGCTGGCCAGCAAGACCCCTCGTGGCGCCCAGGAAAACTTGTAACCGAAAGGATTGTCCACCGCTTCGGGAGCCGGCAATCCACCACAATAGGACCGGAAATGACGAATTTTACCACCCCGGGCATGCACATCGTCAATGATGCGCATGGCCGACATGTGGTCGACTCCAGGGTCCAGTCCTATTTCATTCAGGAAAATCAAACCCTTGTCCTTGGCATCCTGATCCATCGCCAACATCTCGTCTGAAACGTAGGAAGCGGTGACCATATTTTTTCCCGCAGCCCAGCAATGCCGAGCCACCAGGGGATGGAATGTGAAAGGAACCAGGCTGATCACCAGGTCGTGTTACTGAACCAGGGATGCAAGTGTCGAGTCGTCGGAGAGATCAAGAGCTTTGGCCACCCCGTTGGGATCGCCTCCCACCAGCTTGACCGCATCTTCGATGCCCAGACTGGTGACGGTCAGTTGATACTCACGATTGAGCAGGTAACGAACGAGGGGCCCGGCGATCATGCCGGCCCCCAGCACCAGGATTTTTTTCATCCCATCCCACCTTAGTACAGATTGGCCACGACCAATGGCTCTGTGGAGTTAAAGACCAATTGCGAGAATTCCTGCAAAACATTCTATTTGCCGTGCTTGTCCAGGGATTCCTGGAGATATCGGAAGTTGGGAGTCAGTTCACCCCGGTGGGTGACCACCGCCTTCTTCAAATAGGACGGCAGATGCAAACTGCCATAGTCGCTGGCAAAGTCGGCCTGGGCCAGGACCGGCACCATTTCCCGTAAAACCCGGCTGAAATGTTCAGAAGACTCCCTTGGCAATTCGCAGGGTAGATTATCCACCGACATGATCACCGGACCGTGGCCCGCCACACCATCGGTGACGCTGCGCGAAGCTGGATCATAAACATAACAGGGATTATCCGGCTGGGGTGCTTTGAGAGTCATTTCAATGCTGCCTGCAATGTCACAGCTGATATCACCAATGACCTGCAGGCGGGGAGACTTGTCCGGGCCATATTGTGATTTGGCCCACTTGTGGGTCACCAGCCGCGGGTACTTCTCTTCCCAGTAAATGGTATTCATGAGCAGGTCCAAATGGGGCAGGAATTTCTCGAAAACCGCTCGGTAATTTTCCGGACGCTGGTAATAGTCCTGCAGAACGAATTGGGCATCGGCGGATTTGGTCTCGACCATATCCTCTTCGCGGAAAACAACTTGAACCAGGGGTCCCACTACATCCACCGAGGCCTGGGCCGAAGCTTCCAATTGATCCACGGTGATGCTTTTCACCGGCAAGCATGCCAAAATTTCCTGGCATCCTTTGGAGACGTTTCCATATCCTGCCAAGCCAATGATTACCGGCTGCCGGTGATCCCCCATGCCTTCTGCTTCGATCCGGGTTCCGATTTCCCGCAAATGATCCTTGGCCTCTTCAAGATTGGCGTATTGATAAGCATGTTTGACAGCCTGAAGAGGGGTTTTCTTGCCCTGCAATTCCAGCCTTTGAGCCAGGCAGACCAGAGATTCGATCATACCCGCATTACCGGCATGAACGCTGAAAAAAATCAGCCGGCGGTTTTGTTCGTCGGCAATTTTCTCGTAATCGATGAGGGTGGCGCCTTCATTCAGCAGGTGCTGCAACATGGGCATGTTGTTGTCCTGACCCTTGACAGTATGGGAAAAATAGACAAAGACCTTGTTTCCCTGCAGCAGACCCAGGGGAATTTCCTTGACGCCAAAAATGATGTCGGCCTCGGTGAGATCGTCGTTCACCGTCAAGCCTGCATTGAGATAGTCGTCGTCGGTGAAAACCCGGATAGGCGATGGCTGGATGACAAATTCAATGTCGTGCTTCATTTTCAGGTCGGCCAAATCGGCAGGAACCAGGGGCACCCGCCGTTCCCATTTGTTTTTGTCTTCCCGCCGAATACCGATGACTGCGCCCATGAAATCCCCATATCGAACGTTACAAAAATGATTATTTGGAACAAAACCCATGACCGCCGACGAGCCGCGCCGACACCCGGCATAAGCTAGACCCCTCAGGCATGGGAGTCAAGCCTGTACATGGCCCAATCTGAGCCGAAAATCCGGATCCGGACTGGGCTAAGGTTTGGGGTGACAGCTTCATTCCGGGGTTGTACAATGTATTGGAGTATTGAGGTCTCCGAGTCTGATCTATCGGGCTTGCCGTCACGACCTTTCCCCCAAAGGAGAGACAATGTCCGCCAACAGTCCTAGCGACAACCAAAATACCAATTTTTCCGTACCAGTGAAACAGGCACTGCAATTCTTAAGTCGCACCTGCAGCGTATTTCATGATGACGATGCCGAATACGCCCCCACCCCAGGGCAGTTCACCGTGGCCCAACATGTAGCCCATGTGGCCCAAACCATCGATTGGTTTGTGGATGGAGGCTTTCGGGCCGAGGGCTTCGATCTGGATTTCGCCCAGCACCAGAAGGTTGTGCGGGAGTGCAACTCCTTGCCGGAGGCCATGGTCTGGCTGGTCAAAAGTGTGGATTCCGCCGCTGTTGTTCTGGACCACAAAACCTCTGCGGAGATGATGGAACCCATTGCACCGGGTCCGGTCATGGGTGGAGAACCCCGAGCCGCCATCATTGCGGCCATCGCCGAGCATACGGCTCATCATCGCGGCTCACTTGCTGTGTACGCCCGAATGTTGGGTTATGCGCCCCCGATGCCCTACTCCGATTGAGTCTGGTGGTCAATAAAGTAGGCCGGACGCCCAAAGGGGCCGGCCTACTTCTTTTTTCTGAAATCCTGGATTTTCCCCGGTCAATGACGCAACAAAATCGCATACACGATGGGCAACAGAAGCCCCAGGCCCATCAGCACTCCACCACGCCCGGCCAAACCGCTGCGACCTTTGACCAGAAAAATCCCCGTGACCGCCAGGATGATCATGATACCGGCATAGGCGTCGGCAATGCCGGTCCAGGGAGCCTTTCCCGAGTTCAGGTGCATGAAGTTGAGATCAAAAATCAGGGGTCTCTTTTTGAACCCTTTCTTCAAGACCTCGCCGGTGATGAGATTCACATCCAATTCGCCTTTCTCCAGAAAAACCTGGAACTCCGACTTGCTGGCCCGCCAGGTGTTTATTACCGGCTCCTGCAAATCGAGGCGAGCAAAAATCAGTTCCTGAATTTCACTGGTAGGGCCGGTGCCCGGTGGCTCGATCACAAAAGTATCAGTGGTGAGGGCGTAGTTCGCATCCCAGTGGTGGGCGTGGTTCACGGCAAGGCCGCTGATGGCGTACACCAGCGTCAGTCCCACCGCAAAAAATCCCAACTCCCGATGCAACCAGCGACAGATATTCCGGAACTTGTTCATGCAGTTTGTTTACCGTTCCGTGGTGGCGGTGTCGAGGCCGGACAATTGATAAGGAGTCAAGCCTTCGATCACCTATGAGGGCTCGTGCCATGGTTCTCACCTGCGACCCAATCCGGGTCCTGAAGAATGAACTCCAACCCCGAAGCCATTCCGTTACGCCAGTTGATCCAGTTGTGACCGGCGTTTCGTTCCCGCAGCACAGCCTTCATTCCCTTGATTTTCAGAGCCGCCTGCAGGTTCCGGTTGCTGGCCAAAAGCCACTCCAGGGTTCCACACTCCAAATACCAACTCAACTCTTTTATTTTTTCGGATTGAACTCGACGCAAAAACGACTCGTTGCCGGCAAAAGGATTCTTCAGATCCATATCTTCGGAAAAAAGAAAAGTACCCGATTGACAGACGACTTTCTGAAAACGATCCGGACTCTCCCAGGCCAGCTGCGCACTGAACAAACCACCGAGACTGGCGCCCCAGGCGGCCCGCCGTCCATCGCAGGGAACCCGCGATTCCACCATCGGCATCAATTCGTCCAAAACGAAACGCAGGTATAGGGGATTGAACGCGTATTCCTCGGTTCGTTGCTTCGGGGGAACAAATATGAGATGTGCAGGGCCCACTCGTTTCGAAACCATCATGCGATCCAAGACCTGGGGCACCCGGCCCCAACCGAAGTAGGCCTTGCCATCCTGAAACAAAATGTGGGGCAATGCCACCTGGGCCATGCCGGCAGGAGAATATACCAGGAATCTACGATTTTCCTGCAGGATTTCCGAATCCAAACTCAGGCGCAGCACCTGGCCGGCTGGAGCCATGCCGGAAAGCCGCGCCATCGAATCGGGCCGATAAGCAGGCCCCATCAGGTTGCTGGCAAAGGTCCACCAAGGGTTGAGAATGGGATTGAAATTCTCGGGGTCAGGTCTTTTCCGACCTTGATCGTCGATATAGGCGTATTCAAAATAAACATCATCAGGCAAATCGAACGGTGCCATTTCCGCCACCGGCAAAGGAGCCTTGTTCCAATCGGTCCGGTCACTCAGGAAGTGGGTCGCCCAGGTTGGTGCCTGCAGGTCGATGCGCATGGGATCAGGTGGTGCGTTCGCTGTCGGAACCCTTGTCGGTGAAAAACATGGAAAATTCGAGCAGGAGCATGTTCAGCCTTTCGAAAAAGAAAGCCCCAGGGAGCAGAATACTATGGCTCGGGCACACAATGTATGGTACTAGCCAAAGGAAAACCTACCCGGTTTTCCCATCGGATAGGCGAGCCCGCTTGGTGGCCTTTTTCCGTTCGTTCTCATCTAGAATACTTTTTCGCATCCGCAATGATTTAGGAGTCACCACAAGGTATTCGTCATTGTTCAGATACTCCATGGATTCTTCGAGGCTCATACGCAGGGCCGGAGCCACCTTCATTTTCCTGTCGGTACCGGAGGCCCGCATATTGCTTAACTGTTTTGCTTTCTGGGCGTTGACCACCAGGTCCTCATCACGCGAATATTCACCTATAATCTGTCCCGTGTACAGGTTGTCACCTGGCGATACGAAGAACACACCACGATCCTGCAGGGCATCCAGGGCAAACGCCACGGTCTTGCCTGCACCCATGCTGATGATGCTGCCGTTGGTCCGCTCGGGGATGGAGCCTTTGAAATATTCATACTGGTGGAAAACGTGGTGCATGACGATTTCGCCTGCGGTGGCCCGCAACATTTTGCTTCTAAATCCGATCAGGCCCCGACTGGGAATATGGAATTCCAGGAAAGTGCGTTCTTCACGTTGCTCCATGGAGATCATCTCGCCTTTGCGGGTGGCTGCAAATTCGATAATCGTGCCGGCCAGGGAGTTGGGTACATCCACCGAAAGGATCTCCACGGGTTCGGCCTTCTTCCCGTTGACTTCCTTATAGATTACCTGGGGCTGCCCCACCATGAATTCGAAGCCCTCACGCCGCATGTTTTCCATGAGAATGGAGAGATGCAGAATCCCTCGACCACTGACCTTGAAGGTATCTGAACTGGAAGTGTCCTCCACTCGCAGGGCAACGTCGCGCTCTGCTGCCTTGTACAGACGGTCCCGCACCTGACGACTGGTGACGAAATTGCCCTCTTGTCCATAACCAGGGCTGTTGTTGGGCATAAAGCTCATGTTCAAAGTAGGATCATCCACATCGATGATATCCAGGGGCTCCGGGTGCAGGGCGTCGGCCAGGGTATCGCCGATGTCCACACCGTCGAGTCCCACCACGGGACAGATATCGCCGCACTGGACTTCCGTCACTTCTTTTTTCCCAAGATTGTCAAAGACGAAGAGTTGTCGCACCACGGTGGAGATTTGACTTCCATCACGTTTCATCAGCACCACTTGCTGCTTGACCTTCAGGGTACCGCGTACGAGGCGCCCAACGCCGATGCGTCCCACATAATCGCTGTGGTCCATGGCGGCCACCAACATCTGGGTTGGACCGTCCAGCACCTGGGGCGCCGGAACGTGATCGATGATCATGTCCAGCAGGGGAAAGAGGTTCTCGCGTTTGTCTTCCAGTTCTCCCACCGCCCAACCATCACGACCAGCTGCGTACACTCCCCGGAAATCCAGCTGCTCATCGCTGGCACCAAGTTCCACAAATAAATTGAAGATTTCATCCAGCACTTCATCCGGCCGGGCGCCTTTGCGATCAACCTTGTTGATCACTACCACCGGTTTGAGATTCAACTGCATGGCCTTCTGTAAAACAAAGCGGGTTTGCGGCATGGGCCCTTCGAAGGCATCCACCAAGAGCAAGACTCCATCGGCCATTTTAAGAACCCGTTCCACCTCTCCACCAAAATCGGCGTGCCCCGGGGTATCGATCAGATTGATACGTGTATCGTTGTACAGGATGGCAAAATTTTTGGAAGTGATGGTGATGCCGCGCTCTCTTTCAAGATCGTTGGAATCCATCACTCTTTCCTGAACCTCCTGACCATCACGAAAAACATTGCATTGCTGGAGGATCTGATCCACCAGGGTTGTCTTTCCATGATCCACATGGGCGATGATCGCCACGTTCCTGATCTGCATTGCCGAACTACTTTCACCAGGGGGATAAAGTTTTACAAGCGATAGAATAGTCAACCAAACGTCCGTAGCCAAATGAGGAAGAGTAATTCCCCCAATTAACGGCATTATTTACTTGACCGATCATGGACCTTGACTCACCATGAAGATGTTGTATTCAAACAACATTAAACAACACAAATTTCTGCCCCCTGACGACCCCACCTCAACCCGGGGAGTTATCCATGACGGAACCAGAAAATGTAGTTCAAACTCTACAAGACTTGGGAATCACCCGTACCGAAGCCGAAGTATACTTGGCTACCTTGCAAGAATCCCACGGCGGACCCGTCAGTGCCTACCGGGTAGCTCAATCGGTGGGGAAAGATCCCGCCAATCTCTCCAAGACCCTGGCAAGTCTCGAAGTTCTGGGAGCAGTGCGCACCATTCAGGAAAAGCCGCGGCTGTATGTCCCCATAGCTCCGACTGAGTTCACGAACCAATTGATTGCAGATATGGAAAATAATCGTCGCCAGGTTTTGAAACATTTGCCTGACTTGGAAACTACCCAACTGTATGGCATTCCCATGGCCCTGAACAACCAGAAGCAAGCCCTGGCAAAAGCCACCGAACTCATGTCCCGCTGCCGCAGCGAATTGCTTTTATTTGCTGATGATCACACCCTGAAAATGATGGGCACCAATCTCGAAGTCCTGGCTGTCAGTTCGGACGTCAGAGTTCGTTTGCTGAGCATTGAAGAATTTGCCATGCAGGGAGTTGAAGAAACTGTCATAGGGGTACCCGTTGGTTTTGCCGATCCACAGCCGATTCCCTGGCTGCAGATGATTGTCGACCGACAGTCATGGTTAACGGCCAGTTTCACCAGTGCTGGCGCGGATAAAATGCCTTGCGGATGGTGGAGTGACGATCCGGCCTTGGCCCTTGTTTTTGGCGCCAGCCTATCTGCAGCCGTCGACCGAGCAATCGAAATGGCACCACGGATTTCAAGGGAGACGTCCCCGGCAGATGCGCCTTCTGCAGCCATTGTTGAAGAACTGAGTATTTCTGAACCTACCGAAGAACCTAGTGCGGGAAAAAATTCAGGGAAAAATTCAGGGAAAATTGCTCCCCCCCCTCCCCAAGACGATGACGGTGTCGATGACGATGACGGTTTGAAATTCATCATTCGTCATGAAGAAAATGACTAACAGCACTTTGCTTTTACGAAGGCGGAAGATTTTTCAAGAGATCAAAACCGGAAAGGAACCGGCAATAAAAAAAGGGGAGCCTTTTTCAAGCCCCCCTAGTGCTATTCCGGTCGTCAATATGCGCTATATTCAAAAGGTCCATTTTTACCAAGATGTTGCACAATTTTTAACTTGAACAGCTACCCATATGTTACAGAATTTTCTCGATCATGGCAAGGGTTTCATCAATTATTCAGTCCTGTTTCAATGGCCTGAATGCCATCATTTCCTTTCTCATCCAGGTATTCTTTTTTCAGATGGAAGTTAGAACTCTCTTTTCCAATTCCAAATAGAGTCTTGAGAAAACCAGAAGAACCAATCTCAATTGAGATCTTGACCAGGAATTAGCCTGAATGTACTTTCATTCAGTGATTGCTTTTTTATTCAGGAGGAAAAATGGACAACCCCACACTCCCAACCAACAACGCCCGTCAAAGAAGTCAGGAAGCCACCAGGAACAGACTTCTGGAGAGCGCAGCCCAATTGTTTTCAGTTAATGGTAGTAAAAAAACAAGAACAATTGATATTGCGAGGGACGCCCAAGTTGCCGTGGGAACAGTGTATCTTCACTTCAAAGACAAGGATGCCCTACTCAAAGAGGTCTTAAAGGTGGCATTGGCCAGATTGAAACAGGAAATCGCCAAATATCCCCCAGAGAGCAGTTTACTGGTGGAGAACAAAATGACTGCCCTGGCATCATTTACGGAGCATTTCCCTCATTTGGCAGGCGTTTTGTTTGATGGTGGTAATTTGGCAACAAGTCCGGGCAAAGAAGCCTTTGATTTCCTGACGGCCTCCCAGGAACGTGGCCTGCTCGAAGGTGTGGCCCAGGGGTATTACAGAGGTGATCTGCATTCAGGCCTCGCAGCCAGGGCCATGGTTGGAAGTCTGGTACAGGTCTTGAGTTGGTGGGTGAAAAACCCAGAAGTGGTTACAAAACAAGAAGTCATCAACACCTTAACCAGCTTGCGTTTGGAAGGTTTGGGACCAAGAACCTAAAAATAAAAAGCAGATCAAGAATCAACCTTGTAGCGTGCTCCAACAAACATAAGCACCCCTTCGGGTATAATTTTGGCTTCCAATGGAGTGACCCCGATGTTATCACCATCAATTTGAACATCCACGGGGGGGGCGGTTCTGACGGTGACATGGGAGGATTGGAAGTTCTGCAGGCAAGAAGTACCTCTGCTGCGCCAGGTCAACATGCGAAAAATCACTTTGATCAACCCCCACAGGGAGCGACTGCTGATCACAGTGACATCAAACATTCCGTCATGGGCGCTGGTTTGCGGATTAACCTTCAAATTGATTTCCCCGATTTTACCTATATTGGCCAAAAGAATGGTATTGCCGGAGAATTGATGCACCGTGCCATCCTGCTCCTCAATGAAAATGTCCACTTCATCAAGGTTCAGGGCATTGCGAAATCCTGCCCAAAAATAGGTGAAAAAACCAAACAGGTTTTTTAGTTTGCGGGGAGAATCCTTGATAATCTTGGCAGGGTATCCGATGGCAGCCATGAGCAGGAAATGATGGTTCGAAGCAGGCGCGAAACCCACATCAAAAGCCAGTACACGACTGTCCAAAATATTACTTTTAATCATGGCCGGGAAGAGGGGAAGTGCCAGCGCCAGGGCCACCACATTGGCAGTCCCAACCGGAACAATGGCCAGTGGAACTTTATTAATTGATCGGGCCTGTCCGGCCACCACTTCGCCGACGGTTCCATCGCCCCCGATAATTATGATCGCATCAAAACCGGATTCTGCGGCAGTAAGGCTCCAGCGTTCGGCATCACCGGGCCCGTTGGTCACCCTCACCGAGCAGACAATTTCCACCTTCTCAAGGGATTGTCGCAACTGCTTACCCAACCGCAAACCGCGGGCCTGGCCGGAAACCGGGTTTACAATTAGAATAACACGCTCAAAATTGCTCATTGTCCCTCAATCCCGCCACTTTGCACGGAATAAATATTACCAAAAAACATACCGCCAACAATAGTTATTAATACTTTTTTCAAATCAGATCCCGATCATAAGTACCCAACCAGGACCGTACGCTGACTTTTTCTCCAGGTGCAACCTCAATGGATTCGATTTCGCTCTTTCGCAAATCCAGCTTCCACCCACCCAGCCATTCTCCGTTCTCGGAAGCAGTGGCAATGACAATTCTTTCATCCACGAAATCCATCAGGAATTTCATTGCTTCTTCATTGAAACTTTTCTCTCCGTGCTCTCCACTGGTACCGAAACGAGTATGAAAAGAGTCGCCAAAACCAATGGAGATTTCCCACTCGCTGGTTGTAATAAAAAGACCGTGCGAGGCCCCATCGGCGGGGCAGGGAATTTCAACCAGAAGGGCCTCTTTCTCAAAATCTTCATACGGGTCGAATCGTGCGTACTGAAGCCATTGCGGCCACCGCCGAAACAGCAGGTCTGCAAACAACCGAGAGTGGGCGTTGAGGCGTTCAAGGTCGATCATGTCTTGCTCCCAGCTATGGGCTGGTGGTATCAATTGCCCAAGCGTCATTACGTTATACAGCGGAAACCTTTTAGTCAATGAAATGCAGCGAAGGGACTGGTACCGAATGAACCAGTTTAAGTTCCTGACCGCATGACAAAATAGCCCCACCCTAAGGGCGAGGCTATTGAAACCAAAGTTTCCCAAACGGTCCGCGTTCAAAACCGCCCAGGAAAGCTTTGGTAATTCTCCGCAAATTCACAAGGTGGATATTTGTTGTAGTAATTAGTCCACATGCTCAATCACCACGGCCACCGAGCCATCCAACTCGGCACGAAGGTCAGGACTAAGAATTGTTTCGGTTGCCACCTGCTCCAAAGGCAGAATCATGCTTTCAGCCAAGTAGGCCGCGACTTCAGCGGCGCGCTTTTCCGCCAGAATATTGGTTTCAGCGGTCACAATCACTCGCACGGGAGAATATGGATGGCGGCGGATCTCATCAGCACTATGAGTCAGCCAGCGCCTGCCTGTGTCCGTCAAATCGCTCTCTTCCCGGACAAATAGCTGGCCGCCGGCCATTTCCAGAATCCGATCACCATCACGCTGATAATCCAGGGCCGGGATCCGGAAACTTACACCGGGGTGATTGTAGGTATTGGTCCCTTTGTCCGTTAGACTGAAGACATAACTGTAGGGATATCCCACACGCAACATCTCACCATTGTCCCCCAGGCCATTCCAAACCAGAACTTCAGGTGCGTTATCTTTGCCCGCATAGGTCTTGAAGGGACTTCCACGGTAATCAATCACGGCCAAACTCCAGCTTTTTATTTCATGGCCTTCGGGATCAGTCGGATAAAACTGGGCCACCGGGGTGCGAGCCATCTCCGGAAGCCACAGATGTGGAGGTTGATCGCTGATCAAAGTTTCCAGATTGTTCAAGTGGGGCTGCAATCCACTGACGGGACTCACTGTCAGGGCAATTTCATCCATGTCGGTGAAAAACGAGTCGATGATGGCGGCGTTCAACTCAAGGCCAAAAGTCCCTTTTTCTATTTTTTGCCTCACTTCGTTGGTGGCTTCGACCACCATTTCGGGCAAAGCAGCACCGGATTCACCATCGGATGTCCACTCTGCACCATCGTCGGCCGTCGATTGGCTCCAGGCGGGGACCACGGGCAAAACCGCCCCCACCATCAGTACCAAAGCCAGCTCTGGCAGAAAAGCTGCATGCAGAGGATGTTTTGTCTCCTGGATCATTCTTGAGATTGACACTGCTTTCATGGCGTCGTTTCCTTTGCTGATCACTTCAACTTGAATATGATGGTGATGATGCCCCACTGTTCCACGGCCGCCTGGTCGGTACCTAGAGGTGCAAAACGGAATTTTTTGATGGCAGCGCGGGCCGCCTGGTTCAGATCTCGATGCACCGAGGTTTGCTCGAAGTACATGTTGTCTTTCACACGGCCGTCCGCCAACACTGTAAAATGGACCGCAACCACACCCTCCCAGCCTTTTTTCCGCGCCTGGTCGGTGTAGATTGCAGGTGAACTGTGCAGAATTTTTCTGCCCTGGATTTGTCCCGTGATGGACATGTTCACGCCTTTGGCAGCTAATTTGGCTTCGGCCACGGCCTGACGGGGCTTCGAATCACTGTTGGGCTGGGAAACCACATCACCCACGGCAGGTTCGGCAATACGTTGACGACCGCTCAAGGCACCGCCTCGTCCGCCATTTCCATTGCCATAGTCCAGAAGGGTTTTGCGGCCACTTTTCTTGCTACCGCCACCACTGGGCCCCGCCACATCAACAACCCCAGCTGATCCGGTATGGCTGCCACTGCCATCAGATGGAGTCAATGCCGACTGGGGAGCCACATAGGCACTGCGACCAGCGGACTTCAGGGAACCACCAGAGGAAACACCAGCACCTGCTTCAGCAACGGCTGGCCCGCGCCGGGAGGTATTGCCGGCAGCTGCCAATACATCATCACCGGTAGCAACGGTTCCGGTCCGACTTTTCAGCCCGCCGGCCTGGGGCGTGAAGGCCTCTTTACCCCTGGGAGATGATGCGGCAGGAACACTGGCATCAGCAGTTTGCAGTGTCTTGACTGGCTGGCCCAGTTTGTTTGCATCAATCACCCGACGGGACTTGGGCCGCGGGGCTTTGGTATCGAGTTGAGCAGCCTGAGCCAATGCCTTTGGCTGGGAAGTCGGTTGAACAATGGGTGCCGCAACTTCAACCTGGGCGGCAACCGGTTTCTTCACCGGAGCAACCGGTTTAGGAACCTTCATTCGAGACTTGACGGGGGCCTGTTGCAGACGAGGTTTCGCTTGGGGCGCAGTCACCGGGACGGGCGTTTCAACAGACTTGGCTGCCAGGCTCAAAGGCTCCGAACTCGCAGCGTCCTTCGGTTTGAAGGCATTGTCGGTGTTGACGCCACGTCCGGGAGGCTCCGGTTTGGGAACTGGAGCAGTTTTCTGGCGGAGCTTAACCTTGGCCGCCACGTCTTCACCGTAGGTTGCTTCGATGTAGGCAATTTCAGTCAGCTCCCCACCCGCGTCCATCATGGCCGCCTGGTGCCCCAACATCAGGCCGAGCATCAGCAACAGCCCGGCGTGAATGGCAAAGCTGATCGCCATGCCCCCTCCGGTGCTGCGCGATCGGTCGATGTGTCGCATGATCATTTGCCAGCCTCCTGGTCCTTCTTTTCTTTGGTGGCCAGTGCAATGCTGGGGGCATCAGCCGCTTCCACCTGGGCAATCAAGGCTTCCACTTCTCCATAAGGCAAATTGCGATCAGCCTTGACCACCGCCACGCAATGGGGCGCGGCTTCAAACAGGCTAGCCAAATACTGACTCAAATCCTCCAGTTGCAAATGGTCTTCGCCCACAATGATCTCGCGATCCAGGGTGAAATGGATTTCAACATTGTCCGTGTCATCCACTTCCGCGGCCCGGGCCATGGGCAATTCCACGTCCACGTCTTCACTGGCCAGGAAAGGGGAAATCATCATCAGTGTCAGAACCACCACCAGGGAAACGTTGATGATGGGCACCACCGTTGTTCGGCTCTCGGATTGGAATGTGCTCTTCTTCACGTTATCTCCCGATTTCGTTCAGCATGGCCAGGGATTCGGCACCGCTGCCTTTGGCAATGTCCAGAATTTCCACTACTTGTCCCAAAAGGACGTCGTCATGAGGAACTATGACTACCGTTTTATCGTCCCGTTTGGCCAACTCGCGGGTCAGCTGGTCTTCCAGTTGAATTGCATCGACCTGGGTCCCGTTCAACGTAATTCCAGCCGGTGTAACGGCCACGGTCAAGAGGCCTTCCTCTTTCAATTCCGTGGGAATAACCACCGCAGTCTCACTGCCGGCCTCCGCCTGGTTAACCTGAATGCCGTTCCACATCATCGCCGGCATGGTGATCAGGAAAACCACAATCAGGGTCGTCGTGACATCCGCCAGTGGGGTGATGTTGGCCTCATTTTGGCCTTCCAGTATGCTGCCCTTGTTTTTCAATGCCATTGTTTTTCCTCAATCCGATCAGCTCAGGACCGGAGCCAGTGGTTCTTTCTGATTTTTGTTCCGGGGTTCGCCAGCAGGCATTCCACTGGGCACCGTGCCGGCCACATTGGTGGTGGCTGCCACGCCGGTGCTCTGACGAGCCCGTTTGTTGTACTGATGCCAGATGGTGAAGTAGGCTTCGCGTGCGTCTTCGAGCTGGGCCGTCCGGGTGCGGATCTGGCGCACGAAGAAGTTGAAACTGATGGTGGCGATGACAGCGACAACAATACCGGCAGCAGTTGTCATCAGGGCTTCGGAAACACCCATGGCCACCACGGCCCCACCACCTGAACCGGTGCGCGCGATGGCGGCAAAGGCCCGGATGATACCAATCACGGTACCAAACAAACCCAGCAGCGGAGCGATGTTGCTCATGGTGCCCAACACGCCCAGATTGCGTTCCATTTCCACTGTCTCCAGATCAATGGCCGTATCAAGGCGTTGCTGCAATTCGTCACGGGACCGTCCCATGTGCATGATTCCCTGGGCCATCACCCGGGCCACGGGACTGTTGCTCTGCGAACAAAAATCCAGGGCGGTTCGGGGATTACCGGTCTTCATGCGGTTGCCCAGTTCATTCATGAACCGGCGGGTATCACTGCGCGAGCTGTGAAAGTAGTGAATGCGCTCAACTGCAAAACCAACCGTGATGATGGAGCAAATCGCCAGCACCATCATGGTGGGAGATGCGATCAGAAACTCAATAATGGACATTTCGCCGAACATGACGTCCCTCTCTGTTCGCGGTTTGTTGCCGCGGCATTTCCATTTGCTTGGTGCGTGGGCCCGCAGGTTGCAATGTGCGAGTCCCCCCGGCCTTATTCTGCCTCAAAGCCCGATTTGAAGCGGACTTGGAAACAATACGGAAGAATAGGCAAGGCTTGTGCCATGGATGCGAGAGGTTTTGTTCAGCAGTTTTAGCGGTGGCTCAGTGTCGGTTGGGCAACCAGCTGGCCGGGACCATCGGCTTGGGCTTTCGGCCATAGAGGAGGTCATCCATCTTCAAGGCAAAGTGGCGAAAGATGGCTGAATTTTTGATTCCTCGACGCACCAGATTGTGCATCAGGGTGTTGGGATGGGAATAGGGACAAACTCGCACACACTGACCACAGTCGGTTCCGGTGGCACACCAGTAGGTGTAGCAGGATTCGGAATCCAGTCGCCACCTTTTGTTGCCCTCGGGACCTTCGCGACCACCTTTGGGAATCGCTCCCGGAGGACAAATCTCTGCGCATTTCTTGCAAATGGAACAAAAGTGCAGTACTGCGGGATCAAAACCCGCCTTGTCCGTATTGACAGGCAGGTCGGTGGTGATAACACCCAAACGCACCCGCGGCCCGAGTTCCGCAGTCATCAACAATCCCATGCGTCCGATTTCACCCAGCCCCGCATCCCTGGCCACCAGGGGACAAATTACTTTGTAGTTGGCATCGATGTGTGCTTCGGAACCCCAGCCCAAGTTTCGAATAAAAACAGCCACCTGGGTGGCGATGGCTCCGGCCTGCATATACTGCTCCGCCGATTCCATCATGGTTGGTCCCTGGGGGGCTGTGCCCATCTGGCGATGATCCATTTCCACGCTGAAAGCAATGGCAAAACGATGGGTGCGTTCGATGGACTGACCCCAGTTCTCACCCCGTCCCTTCACCGTATACATATGCTCGTCCTTCAAAACAGTGATACCACTGCTGACGGCTCCCAATTTTTTCAACCACCCTTTGATAAAAGCCGTGGCCACCTCCGGAGATACTTCCAGGGTGGTGGCTGCAGGTTCGCCCTCAATCAGACCAGACAATCCTTCCACTGCTTCAAACGAGGCAGCGGCAGCGGCAAAACTCAACGGTTCATATTTTCCGGCATCCGGAGATCCCAGTCCGGGCAAGCGGCGAAACTTGTCGTCACATTCGCGATGTTGGGGGTGGTCGCGGTAATACCGGTCAAAGTAGTCGGTATCCGGTTTGAGGGCAGCCCGGGAGAACATGACGGTTCGTTCGTCAAAACGCTCTGCCGGAAAACAATTTTCAAAGCCTCCAGGACGACCGGTGGGTACAACCAAAAGCAAAACAACCATCAAGGTGGTCAGGCCGACCAGAATTGGAATCATTGGTGGCAGGGGCAACCAAGCCAATAGCCCAAAAAAAACCGGCGCCAGCACCGCACCCCAAACAGAACGCATCTTTGCCGTCTTTTCATTTTCCCGTCGCGATTCCAGATGAAGCCAGAGCATTCCCACCAAGGACAAGGCCCCCATGCTCAGCAACAGATAGGTCATAGGCTTCCCGTTCAGGTTAAAATCCAACAATGGAAGGATACAAAAATACAGAACTTTCACGCTAAACCCAAATGATTTGACGCCGATAATAATACCACCAACGCCCTCATTTTCAACAGGTGGAAGATTTTTGACGGATCTGAAACAAAAAATCATTGATGAGGAACTCTCCCAAAGCAAAGCCAGGGTGGCCATTTCCGAGGTGTCCCTGTTCTTATTCCTGGTCATAGGCAAACTGCGCCATCAGGAACACAGCTAGACCCTTTCCGACAGCCTGGTTACCATAGTGGCCTATTTGGCCTTCGCTCTAGCCTGGTATTTTCTGGTCAAAAATTTCCCAAAACGATCACCTTGGCGACGTTATCTGAGTCTGTTGGCGGATCTGGCCATCATGACAACCTTTTTTCACATCGGGGGAAAAAATTCATCGGTGGTATATCCTATCTTTCTATGGATCATCATCGGCAACGGTATTCGTTTTGGAGAACGCTTTCTCAGCACCGGAATCATTCTGGGCGCCCTTGGCTTCACTTCAATCCTGATGTGGGCCCCATTTTGGCGCGAGAACATCGAGCTGAGTGCAGGGTTGCTGACCGGAGTCATCGTCCTTCCCATTTTCTTTTTCAGTGTGCTTAGACGTTTGAAGGCCATCACCCAGCTGGAAATGGAATTGAGCAAATCCCGGTTGGCCGACAAAGCAAAAAACGAATTTCTGGCCACCATGAGCCACGAGTTGCGCACTCCCATGAACGGGGTGCTGGGCATGGCCGAACTCCTGCGGGAAACTCAGCTCGATTCCCAGCAAAAAGAACAGCTGCACATCATCACCCGGTCGGTGGAATCATTGCTGCACATCATCAATGACATTCTTGACTACTCGAATATTGCGTCCAGGAGACTGACCCTGGAAAATGACCCCTTCGATTTGAGACAAGTCCTAACCGATGTGCAGGTGCTCATGGAATCCGCAGCAGGGGAAAAAGGATTGGCCCTTGACTTCAGCTATCCTGATGATCACCACCGTCATTTCCTGGGCGACGCCATCAGGGTTCGGCAAATGGTTTTCAATTTGCTTGGAAATGCCATCAAATTCACCAACAAAGGGCATGTGAAATTCCATTGCAGGGTGGAAGAAGATATACAAGGTTCGCTGATCACCATGACCGTGCAGGATACGGGGATCGGAATTCAGGCCAACCGCCAGGCGGCCATATTCACCCATTTCGAACAGGCCGACGGCTCCACTACCCGCAAGTATGGTGGTGCCGGGTTGGGATTGTCCCTCAGCCGCCAACTGGCGAGGATGATGGGCGGCGATATAGAAGTTGTTTCCGAAGAAGGTCGGGGTTCGGTTTTCACGGCCACCATGCGTCTTGAACGGGATGAAACCCCGGATCAGAACCAACACCATCCTGAGTCGGAATTGGCAAACTTCGGCTTCAAAGCTCTGGTTGTGGAAGACAACAAATTCAATCAGGTTGTAGTTTTGAATATGCTCAAAAAAATCGGCATCACCTGTAAGATTGCCGAAAACGGGCAAGAGGCTCTGGAAATGCTCGACCAGGCGGAATTTGATCTGATTTTCATGGATGTGCGTATGCCCGTCATGAACGGTTACGAGGCCACCCAAGCCATCCGCGCCAGAGAGGACCAACTGGCTGATATTCCAATCCTGGCGCTTACCGGTGAGGCCACCAAAAGTGATGTGGCCAAATGCCTGGCCGCAGGCATGAACCTGCACCTGAGCAAACCTGTTCGATTGGCAATGCTGGTGGAGTCGATTCATACCCTCCGCATCGGCAGCACGGTGAGTAACTGATCAACCCCGGCCCTGAATCTTCTTCAATTTTGCCTGGGGCCGTCTGCGATCCTGGGCCCTGATCAGGTTTTCAATCATTCGCAAATCCCGTGGTCTCAGTTGCAACGCAGTGTCGACCCATATTTTGGTAATGTGAATCAACTCTTCATAGGTCACCGGATTGATGCACTGGCGCACACGCCCCAATGCGACATGGGCGTTGCTCCTGCGCTGATGACGGGTCAACAGCGTCCGCACGGACGAAGCACCCTCACCATCGGCCACCACCTCATCCACAAGCTTGAGTTCGAGCATTTGACGGGCCGTCAATATTTCCCCGCTGGTGATGAGACGCTCGACCATATCAGGAGAAATGCGACGAATGAGAAAACTATAGGCGCCCATGCCCGGAATCAGATTGAAGAGGATTTCAGGCAATCCAAAACGGGCTCTCTCTTCGGCCACCACGATGTTGCTGGAGATGGCGGCTTCGAAACCACCACCTAGGGCATCGCCCTGAACCAAAGTGATGGTGGTCATTGGCTGATTGAAATTCACCGCGTTGGGGTACAGAACATCGATGCAGGATTTGGCGTAGGCGAACAAACCATCGCGATCTTTGGCGAGGATCAAACCGTTGAACAATTCCAGATCTCCACCCAGATTGAAGACCCCAGGCACGGCACTGTCCAAAATGGTGTAGCGGACCGGCAGAGAGCGCCCGGAATCGATGGCTTCCTGATTCACACGTGACAGGCACCCGTGGAAGTGGGCCAATTCGGCCAGCAATTCCAGGTTGAAACAGGGGCGTCCATGGGGCGCCAAGGTGTACCAGATAGCCCGGTGATTCACCTCATAACGAATACTCAATTGTTCATACTGCCCCCAAAAGGGCAGAAATTTCATTTCCTTACTCATACGGACCTTCCCAATTGTACTGGCGAGCACTTGGAATCAGATGATTGGAGAACAAACAGGCCAGCCAAAGTAAAACCTGAACCATTTTGTCCTATTCCCTTATCTCACCTCGGCTTAGATTATACAGGACAAGATTATTCTGACAAGATATTTTTAATAAAAAAAGCCCGCCTCCGTTTTCGGAGACGGGCCTTGCCCAATAAATCATCAAGATGTGTTTGGGCCAATCACCCTCCAACTACCCCGGAGGCCCTGATGGCGTCGATACGCTCCATTGCCATGGCCGACCACTCGGGCTTTCCACCAGCATCTTGGATTTGCTGCCAGGCTGCCAGTGCTGCCCCCCAGTCCCCCCGCTCTTCGGCAATTTCCGCCATCCGGGCCAAACTGGCGATGCGGAAGGGATCCACCAGGTCACCCTGATCCGCTGCTACGCCATAACTGACCAGGGCCTGGTCGATGTTGCCGTCTTTTTCATGGCACTCACCCTGACGATAGCGCGCTTCGGCCACCGGGGCGTCACCACTTTCCAGAGCGTGTTCATAAGCCTCGACTGCCTGGCGATAGTCGCCCAGCTCTTCCTGATAGAGCGTGGCGATCTGCACCCACAGACCCTTGGCATTGTCGTCTGTAGGATAATCGGAAAGGAAGCGCACATATCCACCAATGGCGGCGTGCCAATCTTCAATTTCCTGGTAGCAGATGGCTGCATTGTAGGAAGCCAAAGCCGCGTACTGTCCCTCGGGGAAAACATCAGTCAGGGTTTCATAACTGAGAGCGGACTCGAGATACTTTTCCTGTTTGAACTGCACGGTGGCAGCCCGCAACTGGGCCAGCTCGGCAAGATCATGGGAAGGATGAGTGGTGGTAAAGTTGTGGTAACCGGCCAGGGCCTGGTCCATGTTGTCGGCACGGTAATAACTTTCGGCCAGATAGAAAAGGGCGCCGGGACCGGATTCACTGTCGGGGTAGTCCAAGGTAACCTTTTCGAAAGCCCTGGCCGCGACGGCATAGTCCTGCTCGGCGAAGGCGTCCTGTCCCTTGTTCCAGTAGATGTCGGCAGCCAATGGGCTGTCGGGGTTGCCTTCGAGGTACTCTTCCATGTCGCGACCGCTGCGATAGTAACAGCTCTGAATACCCAATTCGGCGTCTTCAATTCGCGGATCATCGGGATTGGCCTCTATAAAGGCGGCGAAGGTCTCGATGGCCAGATCATCCTGGCCCTGATTGTAGGCGCAGTTGGCCAATCCGAATCCAGCGTCGGCAGCGTGCTTCCCCGTGGGGAATTGCCTTTGCAGACGGTTGTAGGTGGTCGAGGCGGCAGCGAACTGTCCCAAACCAAACTGGGTATCGCCAATGCGGTAGAGAGCTTCCTCTGCTTCGGGATCCGCAGGGAATCGGGCCAGCAAACTCTTCCAGCTTTCGATAGCCTGGTCGTAGTACTGTAGACGATAGTAACAATCGCCCTGATTGGACAGTGCCGAAGGCGCATTCGCGCCATCCGGGTGCTTGGCCAGGAATTCACTGAACTGCTTGAGGGCTTCTTCGTATTTGTGTTGGTTGAAATAGATACTGCCCACGGCCAAACTGTTGGTACCCTTTTCGCTTTCTGCGTTGGCCAGGGCCAACAGGTATTTTTCCTGCTCTTCGAGAGCCAGTTCGTATTGCCCGGTCTGGCTACGACTGGCCACCAATCCCTGCAACGATGCCGCGGCCACATTGCTGCGCGGATAGCCGGTCAGAACCAGACGGTACATGCCTGTGGCGCGTCGATACAAACCCTGCTGATAGTAGGCCTCCCCCAGATAGTAATAGGTGCGGGCCCGCCACTGGCTGGGCGTAGGAAGCAACCTGCTGGCCAGGTAGTTGTAGTTGGTCAACAACCGATCCAGTTCTCCGGTTTTGAAATAGGCCATGGTCGACAGGAACAACGCCCTTTCGGCCACATCGGAGTTCACATGCTTGTCCACCACGTTCTGGAATGATCGGATGGCTGCAGGGTATTCTTCCAGGGAAAAATGGCTGTAGCCCTGCAAAACCCGCACCCGGGGAGCGAGATCGTCGCCGGGAAAGCGGTCCAGGAATTCATCGGAAAGGACAATGGCCTGTCCATAGTTTTCTTCCGTGGCGTAGGCGTAAATCACCTTGTGCAACGCAGAACTGGCAACCTTCGATTCGGCAAAACCGCGCACCACATCGGTCCAGGCGAAAATCGCCTCGGCGGTGCGGTCCAGCTGCATATAGCAATCGCCAATGAGATATTGGGCGTAGGCACTGATCATTTCGCCGGGAAAGAGGCGAACGATTTCTTCCAGTTGGCGCACCGATTCGTCGAAGCGGCCTTCAATGAAAGTCACACAGGCCATCTTGTAGCGGGCGTTGGGAACGAACTGGCTTTTGGGATATTTTTCGATGAAGACGCGATAACTTCGCACCGCCACCGTGTTCTGACCTGAACGGTAAAAGGCTTCGGCTATGGAAAAAGCCACATCGTCGGCCAGTGGACTGTCGGGGTACTGACGCAACACCTGACGATACCGTTGAATGGCCAAAATGTACTGGCCCGTATCCTCGAGACAACGACCCAGATAGTACAATCCCCGATCGCTGGGCACTTCGGCAAAAAAGGCGATGGCTTCGTCATAGCGCTTTTCTTCGTAGGCAAACAAGCCGAGGGCAAACTTGACCTGGGGTTTTTCGGCATAGCCGGGCCGGCGCTCCAGCAACTCGCGGTAAGCCGTGCGCAGCTTCAGCCAATTTCCTTCGACGATATAACTGAGACCGATTTCATAAAGACCTTCGGCCAACAGGAAGGTGTCGTCGTACTTGTTGATGAGTCGATCGTACTGGGTGATGGCTTCGCTGAATTGCCCAAGGTTGAAATAGCACTCACCCTGGCGCAATAGAACACTTGCCTTGAGATAATCGTCTTCGCCTTTGTAGTTGTCCACCTTGTCGTATTCCCGCAAGGCTCCTTCATAGTCTCCGGCGGCGAAGTAGCACTCTGCCAACATGTACTGTGCACCTGATGAACGGGGACTCTTGCCGTAGGACTGCACATACAAACGGTACTGCTGCATGGCTGCGCTTTTATCCACCCCGTCAGCGAAAGCCTGACCGGCCGCTTCCCACAGCGAGGCTTCGGTGGGTACTTTCCGTTCGCTGGAACTGTCAGCAGCCAAGGCCTGACCAACTCCGGCGACCAGCATCCACAGCACTGCCGAAGTACAGATTGCCATGGTTATGGTAGTCCGGCGGGACACCATCGGTTTGTTCATTGCTAGTGTCCTGTTCATTATTTGGTCCCCCCGGTGAGGTTTTCACTGCCGCTGATTTCAACCCTGATGGGAGTACGGGTGCGATCCTTGAAGCCCATCACCTCGACCATCGATTGGAAGTCCCATTCCTGTCCCATTGAGTCGACGATGGTGACACGGGCATCGTACTGCCCATCATCCACCAGGCGACCGTTTTCATCCTGGCCTCCCCAACTGACGCCATCGGGAGGCGTTCCGTTGCCGCTCATGGTTTTGACGGACCTGCCGTCTTCATCGGTGATCTCCACTCGCCAAGATTCCACCTGACCGCGCACCGCCGTCTCAATGGCAAAACGCACATCGTGATCTTCACCCGAAGGGCTGAAAATGGCACGGCTGCTGTTCATCTTCACACCAAAAGGCACTCCGAAGCGCAAGGTGGCGCTCAGAACATTCTGGGCTCCGAGATCGGTGCTGACGTAGGCGTAATCGAACTGCCAGTTTTCAAGACGGAAACCGGCGCCCGCGCTCATGTGTTCGCGTTCGCCATCGTAGCCGCCGCGCAAACTCAGGAAGCGCACCGGCCATATTTCGAGACCACTGCGAAAACTGGTATCCATGAATTCGGTTTTCACCAGATCGCTGGTCACCATCATTCGGCCGCGAAAAAACCGTAAGGCAAAACCGGCGCGCATGCTGCGGGCCAACTTTTCTTCTTCTTCAACCAGGGTGATGGCAGGTTCAACAAGGTTTTGCACCGAAGCACCCAGGCTCAGCAGGCGATGGGGGCGATAATACAGGCCCAGGTCCATGCCCATGCTGCTGCCCGAAGCCCCGCCAATATCCTGGCTGACGGATTTCAAGTTCACACCGTAAGACAGCCTTCCAAATCCATTGGCGTAACCCAGGGAGAAGATGCCTTCCTTCTCGCTGAAGGTTTCACCGAGGTCTTCATCCCAGGTTGAGCGTTCAAACTCGCCACTGGTGGTGAAGGTGCCGTTCAAGGAGAAGGTACCCCAGTTTTCCGTGGGCATCCCCAGGGCGAAGAAGGTGTACTTCGTATCATTGAACATGGTGGCGCCCATGCCGGTGATCTCCATGGTGCGCAACTGAGCCAGACCCGCCGGGTTCCAGTACGATGTGGCTACGTCGTCACTCAAACCCACCACTGCGTTGCCCAAAGCCAAACTGCGGGCACTGGCACCGAAGCGAAGGAAGCCTCCGGGCACACCGGCATCGTCCACAGCCAGGGCCGCAGAAGTTGCCAGGGTCAATGTTGCCATGATCAGAAAGAGCCTGATCATCAAACTGTTGGTTTTCATGGTTACAGCTTTCATCACTTCACCACCGCAATCTTGCGACGGAGGTCCATTCCGTTGCCGTATACTCGGCAGATATACCCGCCATTGGCCACCACCCGGCCTTTGCCGTTGCGACCGTCCCAGGTGAACTGCTCCACTGACCCGGCAACCACGTTGCGCTGCTCGCTGTACACCATGCCGCCGTACAAATCGTACATGGTGACGGTGACGATGCCGCTGTTCGTGGGCCGGAACATGATCGTGGTCTCTCCTTCATTGGGATTGAAGGGGTTGGGTCGGTTGGTGATCTCCTTGTCCATGGCCAGGTCGCGGGCAGTGTACAGGGTCACTGTCTGGACCTCTTCGAGCACGCCGCTGCTCTCTTCGGCGTAGAATCGCAGGAAGTGTTCGCCCGGTTCCGCAAACTCCGGTCCCAGGTCCTGCAGGGTGAAAGTACCGTCGTACACGGTGACTGGTCGCGGGGGATCCATCAAATCCACGTCCACGAAAATTGTCTGGATGCCACGCACGTCCTCCGTCACCGCGTTCAGGTGGATTTCCGTACTCGGGGTGATGTAGAATCCGTCGCGAAAAGGCGTCACCACCGGATCAAAGTCGACATGGGTCACCGGGGGTCCCGTCACTTCCAGCAGAATCGCTTCGCTCACCAGTTCACCGGCAACGATTTGAATCATGACGTCTTCAGTGCCATAATCGCTGATCCCAAGCTCCACATCGGCGCGGCCATCCACGTCGGCGCTCAGGAAATAGGTGTTGGCCCTCGCGTTGCCCAAAGTGCCGTCGCCCTGGATCACCTGCAGGTTCATCCCCGTCCCGGAGACCGGGTTGCCGGACGCATCGGTGGCCCGGGCCTGAATATCGACCACTTCGCCGGGACGCAGGGGGCGATCCAGCTCGTGCCCCGGCAGATCTTCGGCCCAGAGATCTATGATCGCAGCCGGAGCCGGAATCACCGTTACCACATCACTGAAGAAACTTTCACCCGTGGCATCGCTGATGCGCAGATAAATGCTCTCGGCCCTGTCGTAGGTCTGGAAAGCAAAGGCCCGCTCACCGGACTGGGTGGTGCCAACGGTATCGGCCAGAATGCCGGCCGGGTCGTAATTGAAATCCGGACGGGGCGAGTTGCCGCTGAAGGCGTTGATCACAAAATTGCGATCATCGCTGGTGACCAGCTGCCCAGTGACGATGTCCACCCGACGCACGGTCATTTCGAATCCTTCTCCAGCCACAACGGTGTCCGGAATATCAACCGCATATCGCACGCCTTCGGGAACCACGGTCAGAACGTCGCTGAAGAACTCGCGGCCACGGGCATCTCGGATGCGAATCACGATTTGCTCACTGGTGGCGTAGTGCTGGCCGCTGACCACGGCTTCACCACCCACCAGGGTCGCGCTGGCGATGCCCAGGGTATCGTGGGCGCCGGTGCGGCCGGGCAACAGGGCGGTCATTTCAAATTCGCCGCCGGCGTCAATTCGATCGCCTGTTTCAGGATTGACCAGGCGCACCGTCAGACTGAAGGTGGCCGGAGGTCCTGCAGTCACGGTGGCCGGTTCCGGCAGCACCACGCGGTATTCGGCCTCATTGACCGGAATATCCACACGGCCGCTGTTGACCTCGGGGTGACCGGGATCAGTGGCAAACACGGAGACCATGCCCGGGTTTCCCAGGATGATTTCCAGATCACGGCTGCCATTGACAAATGGGACGAAATCGTCGGCGGGATCCACCAAATCCAACTGGCCGCCACTGCTGCTCAGATGGATGGTACCATCCACGATGGAGGTGACCAGATTCCAGTACTGATCCACCGCGCGCACCGAAATGGTGAATGGCGATTCAGCCTGCTGGGTCAGCGGTTCGCCCTCCTTGCCATCGCCACTGAGTGCGCCGGGAACCGGGCTCTCCCCGGGAGCCACTATCTGGATGCGTTTGAAACCGTCGGCCAGCATGCGGCAGGTGTTGCTGATACCGGTGATGCCGGTGGTATCGGACACCTGGACGAAGATATCCTCGGAACGGCTGTAGGCCTGGGCGATGGTGCGAATACCACCGCTGAGAATACCCTGAACAACTTCCGTGGCACCGCTGCCGGGCAGACCGGTCTGGGCACTCACGATTTGAATGTTGAAGAGACGATCCTGTGTTGTGACCCGTTGACCGGTATTGCTGTCCAACAGTTCCACGATCAGGGGGAAGGTTTCAGGCGGGCCAACCACGGCCGAATCAGGCATGCTGACCGAGAAGTACAATCCGCCACTGTCCATTTCAATGACCGAGCTGAAAGCTTCGCGACCAAAGTCGTCGGTAACTCGAATGATGATGTCTTCCACGGTGCTGTAGTTTTGATCGTTGATCACCGTCACACCACCAATGAGTTGGGCTTCCACCGTGCCGAGATCACCGTTGGCAGCGCCATGGTTGGGCAACAACGGTGTCAGGTCGAATCGGTTCATGGCCGTGGGCACCACATTGCCGGTGATCGGATCAATCAGTTTGATGGTGATCAGGAAACCGGGCACTGGACCAGTGGATGCGGTGGCCGGCACGCTGATTTCATATTCGTAGGGAGGGTCCACCGGGATATGGCTGGACTGTGATGGTTTGCTCAGATCGTCCTCATCGTAGATGGTGACCGAAACGGTTCCGGCGTCCGTCAGGAATCCGTTGAAACTGCGCCTGCCATTGACGAATGGAACGTAGTTTTCCTGGGGATTGCCAGAGTTGGCAAAGGAATTGTCACTGGCCACCAGACGCAGGCTGCCCACGTTGGTGGTATCGGCGAGATTCCAGTACTGGTCCACCGCGCGCACGGTCATGGGGAACAATTCACCCGACCGCTGGGTCAGGGGCGCTCCACTTTTCCCACTGACGTCAAAGGCCGGAATTCCCGGTTCAACGATTTCACCGGGAGCAAGGATCTGTAATCGTTTGTAACCATCGGCATGAATGGCGAACACGGGACTTGAACCGATCAAGCCAGTGCTGTCGGTGACGGTGACGTAAATGTTCTCCGCACGGGTATAGCTCTCCTGGAAATGGATCACTCCATGGTCCAGACGCTGGCTGGTGGTGCCAACGGTGCCGAGTCCAACGCCACCGAGAGCGGTCATGACCGCCACATCCAAACGACGATCCTGGTCGATGATGGTGTGAGTGTCCACGTCTCGCAGAACCACATCCAAAGGGAAGGTTGCCGGTGGTCCAACCAGGGCCGTGAGGTCCTGATCAAGAGTCACGACATACTCCAAGCCATTGGACAACATATTGATAGTGGAGCTGTAACTGCTGCGTCCGGCGGAATCGGTGATCCACAGGACGATATCTTCCACCGTATCGTAGGCTTGACCACTGATGGTCACAATACCGTTGGCCAGCTGACTGCTGGTGATTTGCAGGTTGCTGCTGGCCGGCTCAAGGTTGCTGCGCAGGGCCTGGATGTTGAACCAGTTGTTTGCTGCAGGCATGGGAATGCCAAACTCATCGACCAGGCTGACGGTCACTTCAAAAGTCTGCGGGGGTCCCACGTAGGCCGAGTTCGGCACCACTATTTGGTAGTTGGCACCCTGCTGCACCTGTACGGTGGTCGCCTGCCCCAAAATGTCCAGGTTGTCCATGGCCGAGGCCGTCAGGGTGATGAAACCGGAGCTGGTCAGGAAGACCGGCAGCGTCAGCTCACCGGA
Source organism: Candidatus Krumholzibacteriota bacterium (assembly GCA_024275485.1). Lineage (GTDB taxonomy): Bacteria > Krumholzibacteriota > Krumholzibacteriia > LZORAL124-64-63 > LZORAL124-64-63 > LZORAL124-64-63. The sequence goes on from JAJRZA010000014.1 coordinate 29,023, forward strand.
GACCAAAGACTGACCGTTGTTCAAGGGGTTGGTCGGGCTTATGGAGCCATCGTCGCTGGCCAACCAGACGTGTTCACTGCTGTTGTTGACCTGATTCCAGAACTGGTCAGCGGCGCGAATCCTGGCGTTGAACTCCAGGCTGGCCGTTTGCGGAATGGGTGACCCGCTTTTACCATCGGTTTCCGGGCTCCCGGGCTCGGCAACTTCGCCGGGTAGCAACAGCATCAGTCGGTTGAATTCATTCGGCCCAACCAAAACCCGGCTGGTGTCGGTGTACGCAGGCATTATCAGATCGCTGACAACCAGATTGTGGGTGGTTGCAGTCTTGAAGAACAAATCGAACTGGGCAGTACCCGAGGGGTCCAACTCTGCATCGTTGGCCGAAATCATCTGGAAGAAATTATCGCTGGCAAAATGGGCCCGGGGCTGCACTGGAACCTGGTTCCAGTAAGCATCGGTGGCGATGACCGTAGCGATGATGGGATCACCGGCGACCGTTGGCAAAGCCGAACCGGCTTTACCTGGAGCGATACCCGGAGTATGGGTTTCGCCAGGCAGCAGGATGACCATATCGGCATAATCCTGGGCCGTAGCGAAGACGTTGAAGGTGTTGGAACTATCCGTGTGGGCGTAGGTGTCTTCACGCACGTAGAGGCGATAGTCCATTTCCGCCTGGGTGATCTGGATATTTCCCCGCCAGGCGCCTTGGTAGTTCCCACTGCCGAGACCGAGACTCATGTCGGCCACCGTTGGAGTGAGAATACCAGTTCCGTGGTTCACATAGAGAGTCACGTTTTCAGTGAAGTCGGCCACATGGTTGCCAAAGACATCTCGCGCAATAAGGGTGACGTTGGGCAGCAGTGAACCGGCCCGGTGGTCGGGTAACGGATCCAGCCCATCGGCCGGAGTGGGGTTGGTCCGGCTGTTGATGCCGATGTCGAAGTGATCGATCACTCCGGCTTTCATGGGCACGGTGGTAAGAGCAAACACGCCACTGCCGTTGTGGTCCACGCGCACCGTCTGGTGATTGGGATCGGCAAGGGTGATCAAGGTAATTTGAAAATCACCGTTGTTGTCGTTGATGGCCTGGGGGTTGCTCGGCAGAGCGGCTGCTGCATCGGTGCTGGAAAAATCCATGGAAAGGGGCAGCACCGCGTCCACGTCGCTAACCGGGTTCCAGTAGGAGTCAGTTGCAAATACCCGAACGTCGAAAGGCACACCAGCATCCTGAATGGCTGAATCGCCAATTTTGCCGTCGTCTTGAATGGAATCAAAAATCCCCGGATCCAGAGTCTCGCCCGGTGCCTGGACAACCATGCGCGCAAAGGCTGCCGGAGAAACTATAACCGGACTGGAGTCGTTAGCATTGATACCACTGCTTTCAGCCCGCAGATGCTGAAGTTGATCGGCCGAACGCAGGATTACCTGAAGATCGGTGGGGTTGTTGATGGTCACCACATTGCCCGGGTAGTTGGGAAGTTCAAAATAGCCGGACGGGCAACTGATGGTCACATTGCGGGTACCGGGCGCCAGGTTGTTGTAACGATCAACCGGGCGAATGGTCATGGGATTGATGACCTGGCCGGCGATGACCGGGTTGGCAGTACCCTGGTTGCCGCTGAAGTTTTCATCATTGAGACCGTTGACCCAGGTTTCGCCTGGGAACGACATCAGAATTTTTTCGCAAGGCCCGGCATTCACCTGGAAAGCCGTCGATTCTCCCACGACACCACTGTCCACAATGAGATACGCACTGAACCCGCGCTTGGTGACCTGGATCTGGGCATCCAGCTGACCATTCACGAAAGTGGAATTGTTGGTCAGGATATAGTCGGCACTTTCATCGGAGGCACCGATGCGCACACGCAGACTCACCCCACCATTGAGGGGGAAAAGGTTGTCGTTTGAATCGCGGGCATAAATGCGAATGTTGAAAGGAATGGTCGTGACCTGGGAATCATTGGGATTCCACACCCCGGCATCAAACTCAAAGTGGTCCAAACCCTGGGGATTGATCACTACATCGCTGCGGCTGGTGCCATTGACAGCGCCGCTGGCAGTGGCGGTGATCCGGGTGGTGCCCGAACGAATCAGGGTCGCACTCAAGCTGGATTCAGGGTTGCCACCCATCAATCCGCCGACGGGCAAAACCACGCCACCATTGGGATCGTCACTGGTAAACCCAAGGGTAGGCAGGGCCGCCGGTTCAATGGGGTTCCAATGCTGATCAGTGGCATAAACACTGATGCCACCAAAATTCTGGCCACTGGTTTGGTTGTTGGGCAAACCACTTTTACCAGGAGAGACACCCGGTGTGAGGCTTTCCCCGGGCAACAGCAGAACGATGCCATCGAGGGGACCAGGACGCAGGGGCGTGATGGTGGCCACACCGGTGGCCGCACCGGATTGCCCCGGATACACCACAGAGTTCGTTACAGTCAGTTCGTTTTCACGGGTCACCGGATCGGTTCCCCAAAAAGTCACAGCCGAGATGATTTGACCGTCGATAAAGCCGACACCATTGACCGTAATGGTCGCTCCGGTCGGGAAATGGCCAACCAGGGCATCAAGAACGACATCATCACGGAAATTGAGAACCGCCACTCCTTCATTGTCACGAGCGGTCAGGGTGATATTGACTGGTTGATTCACAAATTTGTCGCCACCAGGCACGGTCAAGTCAAAGTGATGGACAAAGTTGTAGCAATTGATATCCACATCCGAAGTGGGCACGGACCCGTCATCAGCATCCCCCACCCGTAAACGAACGGGTTGACCAGCGGCCAGGAAACGAATCCCGTCGAATTGGTATTCACCATTGACGAGGTAGACAGCACTGGGCAAAACAGCAGCAACATCCGGAGAACTCAATTGGGCATGAATGAAGTTGGCATTCACATCAGTGCTACCATCACTGTTCACCGCGCGCACATTCACGCTGAAATCGGTCTCCACGGTGACGGACGGATTCCCGGCCACCACGTAAGGGTTGACCACGGTGATTTCCAGATGGTCAAAAGCGAAGGAACCGGAGGCGAAGCCCATGATCAAAATAAGGCCCACAACCAGAATCCACGCGTGTTTTTGATTTTTTCCATTCATCAGAATCAGCTGCCTTACTAGGGGTTTTTGCCTTGGCAAAAAAAGCGACCGTTGCAAAATGCCATCCAATTCGGTCCCAAAATTCCCCATTGGGCTTCTAGGCACCGTCCTGGATCTTCACAACAAGCAAACCGCAATCCATGTGCCATGGATCATTATTTCCAGCTATTCCTTAAAATTGCGGATTGAGGGTCATTATTTCCGGCGAGATCCCGGGATGGCCCAAGATTTATTGTGCTTGTCAAAATGCCGGGTATGTATGTTTGAAGGAGGCCATGGGGTTTTCGAAAAAATCGGTCTCAATAGAATCTAGACCATCTCAAGGGGCAATCACCACTGCTCTACCCCGGCCACATGAACCCGCTTGGCCAATTCCAAACGCTGTTGTGACAGGATATATTCGCGGATGTAATGCAGACCCGGTCGATTGCTGTCATCACCCTCAAGGAACTCCAGGCCGAATTCATCCTGTTGGTTGTCCCCATCAGCCAAACTAATGCTGGCCCAACGAATGATACCCTTGATTCGTTGCAATGACGGCGCACCGGGGAACGACAAGCAACACATGACCTGGCTGTTGGCCTTTACCCAACCGGTCATCTTGTCCGGCTCGGCAATGATTCTGGCACCGGAAAAACTGAGATCAGCCAACCGTCCTCTTACCGTGTCACCCCTGATTTCACCAGCCACTGAGGGGTTCTCATCATTCGCCACTGGGCTTTCATCAATTGTCACCAAGCTTTCCTCGATAGCCTGGGGTGGATTGTCGTCCAGGTGGTCAAGGTATTCGATTTCCACCCGAATGTGTTCCAGGGAATTGATGCGAAAGGCAAGACGCCGCTGCTCCACATTCAAAACACTCGGAAGCGACAATTCCACACAATTGATGGCTGCTGAACCCGCAATGGGATATTTCCCCTTACCAAGGTATCTTGAGATGAATGAGAGGGCCCGATTCTGAACTCCCACCTTGATTCGAACTTCATCACCCTGTTTGAGGGCTTTCACTTCCGGACCGGAAAAGTCCATGACGAGCCGAAACGCCCGGCTCCCGTCCACCTTGGTTGTTTCGAGCATCATCCCGGTGTGGATAATGAAGGTTTCATCTTCTGCAGAAACTTCCACCTGCACATCCAACTCCGTCTTGCGCAGGAAAATCAGGAAATCGTCAATATTACCCATGGAGACGATTTTCTGGACACCGGCCCAGCCCTTGGGCAAATGGGAAGCGACCATGTCGCTGAAATACCCTGGGCCCCGAACCTCTTGCAACTCCGAACGGGAAGGGATTTCAGCCATCAAATAAAAATGTCCAATTTCAGTTTCCAGACAAATTCCGTAACTGCGCACTCCACTACAGGGCAAATTGAGTGTTTCCGCAACATTGCTTTCGATCCAGCCCCGGGGGTACCGCCCCTTCATCCCTTTCAAGACACTGTCAAGGAATCGGTTAGTTAGAATTTCCGATCCTGAGTCTGAACCTGATTTGTCGAAATTTTCCGCCAAATGGTCAGATAGCTGGGCATCGCAGCCGAGATGAATCCGTTGCAGGGTTCCCCCACTGAATGCGACCTCCCCAAAAGAGGGAAATTCCAGGTTCCCTTGACCTATCTGGGTGATATCTTCATTAATGACAGGTATTCCACAGGTTGCGCCAAGGGCATCCTTGCCTGCCTTTATCAGCAATTTAAGGGTGTTGGTCAGCATGAAGACTTCCTGTAGACGATAACACTATCCTATTGGCTTGGCAGATTCCCATCCGCCGAACAATGATTCTCTTTCTTTGGTTTCGGTAGTTCTGGCGGCAAATTAACCAGGAATTTTTTGCAGGCAGGTTTAGAGTGACCGATGGAGATTTCAAGGTTAGATTCCCGTTACCATAAAACTTCAACCAGGTAGGTTATTTTGACCCACGAATCGCAGAACAACTCCGAAACAGCTCCCGGTTCTCCAGCGCCACTGGGTGCCACCTGTCTTCCTGGCGGGGTCAACTTTTCCATTCATGCCCCGGCCGCCCACAGCCTGGACCTTCTGCTCTTTGACCAGGCCGACGCACCATTACCGTCTATCACCATCACCCTGGATCCGCTCTCCAACCGCACAGCCACTTACTGGCATATTTTTTTGGCCGATTGTGGCCATGGACAGATTTACGGTTGGCGGGCGAGGGGTTCCCAAAAAACCGCTCTGGGCCAGGGCTTCGATGGAGACAAGGTCTTGCTCGATCCCTATGGACGGGCCGTCACCGGCACCAACATCTACAATCGTCAGGCGGCGCGTTCTCGGGGAGACAACTGCGCCCATGCCCTGCGCAGTGTGGTGGTGGACGCTGATCTTTACGACTGGCAAGGCGACCGGCCACTGCCTGCGCCCCGCGGCCGGGAAGTCATCTACGAAATGCACGTTTCGGGTTTCACCAAATCACCCTCAAGCGGTTTGCCGCAGAACCTGCGCGGCACCTATGCCGGCTTCATTCAAAAAATTCCCTATCTCCAGGAATTGGGCATCACGGCGGTGGAATTGTTGCCGGTGCATCAATTCGATCCGCAGGATGCTCCCAGTGGGTTGGAAAATTTTTGGGGTTACAGCAGCCTGGGTTTCTTTGCCCCCCATTCATCCTACAGCAGCGACCAAAGCCCCTGCGGGGCGGTGGATGAATTCCGCGACCTGGTCAAGGCCCTGCATGGCGCCGGGATCAGGGTGATTCTGGATGTGGTCTACAACCATACTGCCGAAGCCGGCGTGTCGGGACCGGTGATCAGTTGGCGTGGTCTGGACCTGGCCAGTTACTATCTGCTCGACCAGAGCAAAACCGTTTTCGCCGATTTCACGGGCTGTGGCAATACCATCAACGCCAACGGCCCGGTGGCTCGCAGAATGATCCTGGACAGTTTGCGGTATTGGGTTGAGCACATGCATGTCGATGGCTTTCGTTTCGACCTAGCTTCTGCCATGACCAGGGGAACCGACGGCACACCGTTGGCCATACCACCGCTGATTCAGGCCATCAACAGCGACCCGGTACTAGCCGGAACCACTCTGATTGCCGAAGCCTGGGACGCGGCCGGACTCTACCAGGTAGGCTCATTCCCGGGCGATCGTTTTGCTGAATGGAACGGGCCCTTCCGCGACCACGGGCGTGCCTTCTGGCGTGGCGACCAGGACACCATTGAAAACATCATGGGCCGCATCGTGGGCAGTCCCGATTTGATGACCGCCTCCGACGAAGTCCCCAGCCACAGCATCAACTACATCACCTGCCATGATGGTTTTTGTCTCAACGATCTGGTGAGCTACGATAAGAAACACAATCTGGAAAACGGCGAAGACAACCGCGACGGCAGCAACCACAACCTGAGCTGCAATCACGGTCAGGAAGGTCCCACCTCGGATCAGAACATTGAAGATTTGCGCCTACGGCAGATCCGAAATTTCCTCTGCCTGCTCTTTCTCTCCCACGGCACGCCCATGCTTCTGATGGGAGACGAAATCCGCCACACCCGCAAGGGCAACAACAACCCCTGGTGCCAGGACAATGAACTGAACTGGTTCAACTGGGATCTGGTCCGGCAGCAGGACGGATTGCTGCGTTTCACCAGAAACCTGATCGCTCTGGCAAGGGAATTGGACAGTCTTGCCGAAGACCGTTTCTGGTCTGCCACCAGTCCCGAAAAAAAGGGAGATATCACCTGGCATGGACTGGAACCTGGAAAGCCGAATTGGACTCCCGAGTCCCATTGCATTGCCTACAGCCTTACTCCCGGCCCCGACGGAAAGGAAATCTTGGTACTTTTCAATGCTTCCAAAAAAGAACAGGAATTCATCCTGCCCAAGAGTTCCGGCACCCATACTTGGTTCCAGATCATCGATACATCCAAAACCTCACCCCACGACTTCAGATCTCCCGGAAAGGCAAATATAGAAACCGGAAAAAAAGTTTTGCTGGTATCCAAAAGCACCATGGTACTGGTAAAGAGTCCATCAAATGTTTGATTTTTCAGGTGGATACATGACACTAAGCTATTTCTATTTTGAATCCAGAAATTATCAGCAAGATCCCTCTAAATGAAGATAAAGAGCGCCTCCATCGTCCGGGGCGTTTGTTAATACCTGCGCAACCACTTCAATTCCAACCCCGACGCCTCCTCACCTTGTCCATACGTTGAAATAAACTTGAAATACTTGTTGATGGAATACTCCAAGGTCATGAAATAGGTGCCGGATTTTTCCAGGGATTGGTTGTAGTTCAACAAAATTTTTGGTGTGAGATATTTACCCACCCTGAATGTGCTGTCGCCATCGGAACCCGAGCCCATCTCGACCAGGTCCACACCCAGGGTATTGGACATTTGGTTTTGCAAACCCGCCCCTCCGAAAATCACAGCCAGGGCAGCCAGATTGTCCCTCAGCTGAGCAGCCGGGTCATTTTCATTGTTTGCCTGTCCTCTCTGGTTGTTGTCCAGATCATTGGAAGGTTGACCAAAGAGAAGAACCGCCATGATATCCGTCTTGACCAGGTCCGGCTCAGAGCTCAATTCCACCTCGGGATCATCGGCAAATCCGGTTATATTCAAATAGACGATGTAACCTGAAACATCGGACGAAAGTTGGATATCCAAGTGCGGATTCGGTGGTGCCAAATTGTTGAAATCGATATTCGCCTTCTCCACGGAGAAAATGTTGTTCATGAATTTAAGGGTCCCCTGCCTGACACCGATCCTGCCATTGACGACGGGCATGTTTATACCTTCATCATCCAGGCCCCGAGTTACCTGCAGACTACCCTCCAGTTCAATATTCAAACCATATCCGTTGATAATCAGGGGCCCGGACAAATCCAGAGCCAAATCCAGGTTGGGAATAAAAACCGGTTTGGCTTCATCAAGCAGTGGGCCTTGATTCTCGGGGTTTAGAAAGTCCTCCACCGAGAGGGAATCTCCCCGGACTGAGGCCTGCCTGGCCAAGGCTTGCCAAAGAAGAGACTCCCCCTCCATTGGCAACAAGGTCGGAGGTATCTCTGGAATCCGGATAAACCCTGATAAAATATCAACCGTACCTTTGATTTCTGGATCGAAAACATTACCCGAAAGATCGGTATTCATACGCAAGGCGAGGCGTGAACTGTTGGGCAAGTCCACCTCCAACCTTTCAAATCCCAGATGCCCTTCAATGCTGGCCCTTGAAAGGTATTCGGCTTCAGGCAGTTGGGTGTTTTCGGTAACCAGTTCAGTTTGATCCAACAACTGGGCAGCAAATTCCAGCACTCCCTTGAATTCGATATCAGGCGGCACCACCGGATTGAGAAGGGACAGATCCAGTTCCTGGCGGGGAAAGCGAGCCTCCAGCCCACGACCAGTGGCAGGAACCCAGCGACCGGATTCCACATCGGGATGGCCGGGCCAGAGGAAGATTCCCGTCAGGAGGGAGGTCTCTCCGGCAAACAGCATCAGGTCCGCGCCCAATCCGCTGGAGTCACCCCGAACAAGGTGGAAATCCAGTTCCACTCCCACTTCCGTATCATCCCGATGATGCAGCACCCTGGCTGCGGCCTGACCAGTGAAGACTGGCCCTGCGTCGCCTCCTTCCAGATCCACCGTGGCTGTGAGGGAGAGATCGGACCCGCCGTCCCTGCTCCAGAAATCGGATGGGGCTACGGACATCAGGAAATCCTCCCGGAGAAGCAAATCCATCACCATATCCAACTGAAGCCCGGTGGTATCAAGTTGGCATTGCAGTGCAACTGTGCCAAGTCCGCCTTCCAGTCGAAAGCTCTCAATGCGAAAATCCCGTGGCCCGGGTCCCAGAACGATAGTCGCCGGTTGTTTAGTTCGCATGGTGCTGTCCAGTCCCGCAACCACCAGGGAATCCAGCTTCAAAGTGCGCACGCTGTCAATCAAGCCGGTCCCGCCAAGGGCAATCCTCCCTTTGGGAGACCAAACACCCAGATCGAACCGGTGAGACAGTGAGTCCGGTCGACTCAGATCACTTTCCAAGTTCAATTGCAGGGAATCGAGTTCCACTGCCCCGAGAATCAGTCCTTTGTTCACACGGATTTTAGCTTCCACCATTTTATTTCGGGTGCGGATTTCAGCGCGCACCGAAGACAATTCCAGGTCGGGAGTTTTCGCAGATGCCGTAAGATCCAAATTGAGATCAGGCAGGGGCCAAAGTCCTTTCAAATCCGCCTTCAAGTCAAAACCTGCCTCGGCTGTGGCCAGAGTGGGGCCACCCAGCAAGTGCAGCAGAGTTGGTTCATCCAGGCCGGCAGCCAGATTCATGTCAACTTCGGTGGAGTCCACCCAACCGGATGCAGCCAACCGGACTCCCATAAAGGCCAGATCAAGAGTATCGACATCAACTTTGCCATTTTCCACACCGGCTGTCAGGATCAGGCGCTCCAGCCAAGACGTATCAGAGAAGTCCAGGCGAACCTGGGCGACAGGATCCGGCTGAGTCAGATCGGCCACCGATACTTTCAAATCAAAATTCCCTGCCAAAGGTCCCAAGACATCCAGAGGAAAATCTTTGGGCAACAGAGGGCGCAAATGATCCGGCCCCGGCAAAACACCATTCCCAACCAGGGCAATGGTCAACCCGGTTTCAGTCCATTTCCCTTCGCCGGATATTTTGACTGAAACCATTCCACCTTCTCGCCAGGACTCACGAACAGCCACTGGGCCAGCTTCCGGCACCCGCACGGACAGATTTTCCAAAATGAATTCATGCCCAGGGCCATTGGCCTTCAGGTCCACCAGGAGGCTATCCGCCACCAGGACCACAGGTTCGTCCATGCTCAATTCCACCCGAACCGTTCCTTGATCCACATGCAACGCAGCCTGGTTTTCCGCTCTCAATTCCACGAATCCTTCGAAGCGGCCCTGGGTCAAGGTCAGGGTCTCGTCCACCTGTACATCCCTGACCTGGACCTTGAACCGTTGCAGTCCAAGGGAAGGAATTGGTGGAAAAGTTCCCTCTCGTAGGAAAAATGATGGGGACAAGGAATCAGTTTCAGCACTGGCAGTTTCGGAAACAGGGAAAAGTTTGACGATATTGGGGATATCAACCGGGCCTGCTCTCAGGACCAATTCCCGGATCCAGAGATCCTTGTCCCGCAGAGCCATCAATTCCAAATCCACCACCAGATCGGCAATCTGGGCCAGAGTATCGCCTACCGCAGCTCCAGGGAGGGAATCGCTGATTGCCACCCGCCAGACAACTCCTTGAAGTTCCAGCCTTCCAGGCTGAGGCCACGATACCTCCGCCACGGTCAACTCTCCCGGCAGAAAACGGTGAGCCTGCCCCAGGGCAGCCTTCAACAAACCACTGCGGGTCGGGGGCAACGTCACCACGAGCAGAAGCACCAGCACAAAAACCAGCAAAGTCAGTAAAAGCTTCCCGAAAAGACGCCATCCACGCCCCAAAAAACGCCGAAACCAGGAAGGTTCTCCCTGCTCTTCCGGAGTCACTTGTTGGCTGTCTGATGGGTTTACCATGGATATCCAATCCCTAAGGTCCACATATCGCGAGACCGACCCTCCTGACGATTAAGAACATTGACCGCATAGTTCAGGCGCAAAGGGCCAATGGGAGTCATCAAATCCACGGCCAGGCCTGCAGCCCCACTGATGGTACCCGAGGTCACATCAGAGTACTCACGCCAAACCTGTCCAGCATCATAGAAAGCAGCCCCTTGGATCAGCCAGAAGAGTGGGAAACGCAATTCCAACCCCGCCAGCCCCACAAACTTGCCTCCTCTTGGATCATTGGCGGAATCAGTGGGCCCAAGGTGCCGACGGTCATACCCGCGCATGGTGTTGTACCCACCTGCATAGAACCGACGATTGGCCAACAGATCCTGGGAGTCACCCAGGGATTGGCTCGCACCAAGCCGAAAACGCCCAGCCAGAATCACTTCACGAAAAATCGGTTGGTAACGGACCGCATCGCCATGCAATTGCAGATATGGGGATTCGGAAACACCTTCGGGAGGGGAGGCAGTGAACGATATTTTATAGTAATAACCTCGAGTGGGTATGATGGGATTGTCAGTCCGGTCCCATTTCATGTCACTCCATATTTCCAGCATGGGCCCCTGGGCATCCGGCGGTTCATCCGGATCCGGTGTAAATATTTCCACCTCAACCAACGACAAGGATATGCCCACTTTCCACATATCGCGCAGGTTGGGCCGAAAAGCCTGAATAAATTCATTCCGCTTCTCGAAAGATCCGTAGGACAGTTCATTTTCTTTTTCGATCCCAAATCCATAACTGGTTGTCGACCGTGGAGTAAGCCAACCCTTCCAAAAGACATCCACTCCCAATCCAAGTAAATGAGAACCCACCTCGCCTCTGGTCCGCAACCCATAACCCCTTTTAAAGAAGTTGTTGTGAGACCACCCCATACGAACCATCCAGGGATTGTCAGACCAGGTTCCCACTGCCGCGTACCAGGATCTCATGCGAGCATTTTCAAGAGTTGCCCGGGCAAGCAGGCGGCCCGGCTGGAGATTCTCCGTGGTCAGTTCCACCCGACCAAAAAGTTGGGGTCCCCGCAGATCCATAGCCGACTGGCTCATTTTGGCAACAGAGTACTCCGCCCCCATTTTCAAATCCATGACTCGCAGGGCCACGCCGACAAGGTCCTCGCTGCACCCCTCCACAATGACCGAGTCGACCACGCAATAGAGTCCGGCTTCCACGGCAAAGTGAATCTCAAGCAGACCCGCCTCAATGCCCTCCAAAGTGGGCTGGACCTTCGCCGATTCAAAACCCGAGTTCAGCAAAATTGTCCGCAAAAAATCAGCTGTCTTTTCAAGACTTTCATCCTGAAAAATCTGGCCCCGGTGAATAATCCCCTGATGACTGGTATCCGGCAATGCCACCCGCTGCGGCCAGCCATTTATTTCCAGATGCCCAACTCTGACGGCCTGGCCGACATCAATTTCAATACGCAGAGCAAGTTGACGTTTTTCCAGGTCGGGTTCCACTACAGGGTTGGTTTTGGCCATGGGATAACCAATGCGGGCCAGGTACAAACGAATACGGGCCAGATCTTCGGCCAGGATTTTAGTTTGGAAATTCGGTCGCTTGGTGCCAAAGAGATTACGTCGGCCGTGAAGTGCCAATTGGTTGTTGAAATCTTTGGCAAGCTCTTTGGGTAATCCCGTCAATTCAAAAGCGGTGATTTCCCAACCGCGGTAATGATCCCAGTCTTCAGCTCTGGCTTGCCGAGGCATCAGCCCGGTGCAGAGCATGACAAGGCATAGGATCAACAAAGTTGACCAATTGTGCCATGGAGCAAGAGCAATGCCTGTCAAATGAAATTTCATTTGGTTGAAAGTAACTCCCGGTGGGCAGTGTGTAAACTTCCACTGGGAAGACAGTGGCATTTTTTCCACCCTGGCGTATTCTAGGTCCAACCAACGGAAGGACCATCAATGCTGTATCTGGACTTCAACGCTACTACACCGGTAGACCCCCGCGTGGCCGATGTCATGCTGCCTTTTCTACGCAACCACTTCGCCAATCCCTCCAGCAACCACACCCTGGGCCGGGCCAGCCGAAGCGCCATCGACCGTGCCCGACTGCAGGTGAGTCGATTGCTCGGAGCCCAGCCCGACGAAATAATCTTCACCAGCAGCGGCACCGAGGCCAACAATCACGCCATCATCGGCGCTGTTTTGGCCAATCGCGAGCGAGGCAACCACATCGTCACCTGCAATGTGGAGCATCCGGCCGTCACCGAAGTCTGTCGGCATCTGGAAACCCTGGGGTTTTGTTTCACGGAAGTGGCCGTGGACTCTTTGGGCATGGTCAGTGTCGAGGATGTGGCCGCCGCCATCACACGGGAAACCACCCTGGTGACCATCATGCTGGCCAACAATGAAGTGGGCACCCTGCAACCCATCAGCGAAATCGCAGGCCTGGTTCGGCCGAAAGGCATCCTGATGCACACCGATTGTGCACAGGCCGTGGGGAAAGTTCCAGTGCAGTTGTCCGAACTTGGTGTGGACATGATCTCGGTCGCGGGCCATAAATTGTATGGACCCAAAGGAGTTGGAGTGTTGTGCATTCGCCGGGGCCTTGAGCTGCCCAACCTGATGCACGGAGCGGGCCACGAAAACGGGCGACGTCCCGGCACTGAAAACATCCTGGAGATCGTGGGCCTCGGTGAAGCCTGCCGGTTGGCCGAAGAGGATCTTGCCGAAGAGTTGCCCCGCCTGACGGAATTGCGAAACCATCTGGAAAAATCTCTGCTGACCATGTTTCCTGAAGCTCGCATCAATGGCCACCCTGAATTGCGCCTGCCCAATACTCTGAGCATCAGCTTTCCCGACCTGAGGGCTGACGAGATCATGGCCGCCATGCCGAATGTTGCCATATCCGCTGGGGCGGCCTGTCACGGTGGAGGTCCCGTCGCCAGCCGTGTGCTGACCAGCATGGGCGTGCCCGAACGCTGGGCTCTTGGCACTCTGCGCATTTCGTTGGGCCGGATGACGACCCCAGCAGAAGTTGATCAGGGGATAGAGGAAATTTCCCGCGCCGTCAAGACAATTCAACGAGGCAAACCAAATTGATAAAACCAGGTTCCATGGGATAAAAACCTGGCCGGGGTCCGCAAGCCCTGGACCCTATTTCTTTTTCTTTTGCAGTATTTCCAGTGTCAGGAGCTGTTTTTGCATGGTTGGGCAGGGATTCTCCTCGGAAAGGATCTCGGCCAAAGTGGTACCGGAGAAAGCTTTCTCCACCATGGCCATTGCCTGATCCAATCGACGGTGCAAGGGGCACAGGTCGGAGCTGTGGGCATCTATATCCAAAGGGCAGCTTTCGATTCGCTGGAGGGGATTGACTGAATTGAGGATCTGCAACAGGGTAATATTGTCCGCAGTTCGCACCAGGACAAACCCCCCTTTTAATCCCCGAGTTGAATAAACCAATCCACCCCGAACAAGGGCCTGCAGCACTTTTGAAAGATAGCTATGGGGCACCTTCATGGTTTCTGCGATTTGACGAGTTGTCATGGATGTGCCGTCGCCGGCGGCCAGGGCCAGAACGGCCCGCATGGCGTATTCTACAGTCTGGGAAAACACAGAAACCCCTAACAAAAAAAGCCGATTCGCGTAATATCTGGACAACGAGGTCGAAATTACTCTGAAAGCGGCTCTGTGTCAATTCCAAGTACCTTTTCCAGCATCAGTTCACAAAAAAAATTGGCCGCCTCACACCAGCTGAGGCGACCAGGGCGAGGGGGGGTATCCTCGCTTCTGAACAGGAATTGAAAGGTGACCCGGACCGGATAGGGCCGAAGCCCCAACGACAGTTCTGGTTTGCGGTTCCGTCCTATCATATTTCAGAAAGGGTCACTTCCCACACATGCACTCAAGGTATTGCAGGGATGGTGCCAACTACCATAGGACAGCAGAAACAATTACTTAGATCTTTGGAAACCAGCGGGTTAATGGAATTTTATTATTCCCATATCAATTTAAATAAACACTCTCATAACCAGATTTGTCCCCTTGGGGACACATTCGCCTCCTGGAGGACACACCAGGAGTCATGACACCACCAGCCGCGATTGGTTGATCTGATCCTCCACTGCCGAAAGCAGGATTTCAGAATCAAACGGTTTGGTGATATACTTGCAAACACCGCCTTCACGGGCCTTTCGGAAATCCTCATCAGCAGTGCAGGCCGTCAAATAAATCACAGGGATGTGGCTGGTTTCATCAATGTTGCGCAACCTCTCCACAACCGCGTGTCCGTTGCCGGCGGGCATCCCTATATCCAGGATGATCAACTCAGGTTGTTCTTCGATGGCCTGGCGGGTGGCGCTAAGACCATCAAAAGCAGTGCTCACATCGTACCCCATGGCTCCGAGGCGAATACTCAAACTTCGGACGATATCAGGTTCGTCGTCCACCACGAGAATTCTGCCCTTGCTCATTGTTCGCTCCTTACTTCTGCGAGGGACCTACCCAACTGATGATAAGTCAGGCCGGAAAAATCCATTGGGAGAGAATCATTGCTTTCCATATCAAGATTTTGCACGGCATACCTGAGGAAGAAACCATCGTCCTGCCGATTTTCCAGATGGTTCTCCAGTCGGGCCAGGAAAGAAGCGGTGCCGCGACGGTCAGTTCGCAACAAAACCAACATCCTGGCTTCCCCATCCACCCGGACTTGGGTACTGCGGTCTTCGCCCAAACGAAACAATCTATCAATTTCCTTTTCCAGATCTTCGGGAAGATCATGACCGGCGAGTCCCGGCCTCAGGTGAACCAAAGTCCAATGCTCGATGCTGCTGCCTTCTGCGGTTGTCCCGTCGGAAACAAATGCCTGCGCATGCTCCGTTGCATCATAAATGGGCAACCTGAAATGAAAGGTGCTGCCAACCCCCTCTTCACTTTCCAGTTCCAGACATCCCCCATGCAACCAGATGATTTTCTGGGAAATGGGAAGACCCAGGCCGGTACCCTGGGCGCCAGGTCCTGCGCGCCGGTTCAACTGTGAAAACTTTTCAAAGACCCTGGCCTGATCCAGTTGGCTGATTCCCGGACCATTGTCCAAAACAGCCACTCGAATTGCGGATTCCTGGATCTCGGCCCGAATCGCTATTGTTCCCCCGGCCGGGGTGAACTTGCAGGCATTGCCCACCAGGTTTACCAAAACCTGGGTCAGCATGCCGGCATCTCCCAATACGGGTGGTAGATCATCGGCCAGATCCACTTGAAAAATCTGTCCGCCATTTTTCAATTGCTTGGCAAAATCCCGCCTGATATTTTCGACCACACCACCAAGATCCACCAACTCCCGCTTCAAATGGCTGTAACCGGACTCGATGCTGTCCAGATCCAACAGGTCATTGACCAGGGACGCCAGTCGATTGCAATTGCGCAGGGATGAATTCAAACAGGATTTTTGTTCCTCGTTGAGGGGGCCAACAATTTCTTCCAGCACCAGGCTGGTGTATTCCTTTATCACGGTCAAGGGAGTGCGCAATTCATGGGAAGCAGCTGAAAGAAAATCGGATTTGCGGTCGCTGATTTCCTGTAATCGGTTGTTGGCATGATTCAGCTCCGAAACCAACCTCGCGCGCACCAGGTGGTTGCGTTTGATCTCCAAGAAAACATTCACCTTGGATCGAATTATAAATGGATCAACTGGCTTGAAAATATAGTCGACGGCGCCCGCTTCATAACCGCTGAAAATATGCCGGCGTTCCTTGTTGATTGCGGTAACAAAAATGATGGGAATTTCTCGGGTGCGCACATTCCGACGCATCAACTCCGCCACCTCAAAGCCGTTCATTTCCGGCATCTGCACATCCAGCAACACCAAAGCAAGATCGTGGTCCAACATCATGCCCAGGGCTTCGTTGCCCGAATCGGCAGTCAGGATCTCCAAATCCGGACGATCCAAAAGCTTTTTTAGAGATTTCAGGTTCTCGGGCCGGTCATCCACCAGCATGATTCTCAGAACCTCAGGGGAACTCATTTTTCCTCCTTCTTCGATCCAGTCGCAGGTTACAGATGCATCAGCGTGGTCTTGAGAACCCACCCCGGGTCCAGGACCGTTTTCACCAGATCCAGAAACTCTTCCCTTTGCAGGGGTCGGCTGCCCACCAGATCCGCTCCTGCGCTGTCCTGGTCATCACCGTCCTGCACCAGGGTCAGCACCGGGAACGAGGGTTCGCCAACAGCTGACTTCCATGTCGCAATATCCGCGCCGCCAGGACGATCGGCCAGTCGATGGCTTACTATGGCAAAATCGAAATCGGCGTCACCTCGGCATTTCTCGACCCCTTGCGGCCAGGAATGGGCCAGCGTCACCTCGGCTCCCAACTCGTCCACAATTTCACTGATCCGGAAAACCATGCGCATATCATCGTCACATATGAGAATTTTCCGACCAGTCAAGTCGATGGGGTTATATGTTTCATGTTTTTCCGCCCGAGAATTCTTTTCCTCTTGGAGCTCATCTTCGTGGAACTCAGGCCCCTGTCTGGATTTCTTTTGCTCGGTCAGTGGCAGAGCCAATTCCGAAAGATCCGGCCTAGGTTCCCCGATCATTCCCTCCTGGGTTTTCCCACTGGGTTTCACTGGCAGGAACAACCGGAAAGTGGATCCCTTCCCTTCGACGCTTTCAACCTTAATGACCCCACCCAACATATCGCTCAGCTTTCGGGAAATGCTCAGTCCCAGGCCTGAGCCTCCATAGCGGCGACCAATGCTGCCGTCCCCCTGGTTGAAGGCCTCAAATATGCGTCCCAGGGTGTTCTTGTTCATGCCGATGCCCGTATCCGCAACCGAGAATACGACCCAGGGTGACGGGGAATCGGCATCCAGCTCGGCCATCTCGCCAGGTGCTGTGCAACGAACCCGAAAAGTAACAGAACCCTGTTCTGTGAATTTGAAGGCGTTGTTCAGGATATTTTTTAGAATCTGGGTCAGACGCAAAGGATCGGACACCATTGTCGCCGGGAGTTCCGGGCCCTGGACGGCACGGAATTCCACCCCTTGTTTTTCGGCCAGGGGGCTGAACAGGTCCTGCATGTCCGTAACCAGGGATTTCAATTCAACACCTTCGAAACACAGATCCAACTTGCCGGCTTCCACCCGGGAAAGATCCAGAATATCGTCGATCAACAGGAGCAGATCCGACCCGGCCTTGTTGATGGTCATGGCCGCATCCACCTCGGACCGGGAGAGATTCTGCTCACGGTTTTCCGCCAGAACCTGGGACATGATCAACAGGGAATTCAAGGGAGTGCGTAGTTCGTGGGACATGTTGGCCAGGAATTCACTTTTGTACTGGTCGGCCAACTCCAGCTGGCGATTGGAATCCCGCAGTTCCTTTTGTTGTTTGGAAAGGGCCGTGGTCTGACTCCAGGTTTCTTTCAAAAGACGGTTGACCCGTTCACGGGATCGCACCGCGTTGATGGCCACAGCCACATTTTCCCCCACCAAGCGAAGGAGATCCAAATCCTCCTCCTGCACATCTGCCAAAACACCCAGTTCCAAAACACCCAGAATACGGCCTTCCAAATGGATGGGTACCAGAATCAAGTTGGTCACCGATGATTTTACCAGCCCGGTTTCAAAGCGATGACGGTCTTCATTGATCCCGTGCAGCACCTGGATTCTTTTGTGTTCCGCCACCTGACCAACCACTCCATGCCCCAATCTGATCTCGGGAATGGGATCGCTGGCATCTCGGACACCGTGCTTGGCCGCCACCCGCAGAAGATTCTTGCTCTCCAGCAGATAGAAAACACCCATCTGGGCGGAGTAATGACTGACAAAATATTCCAGCCCCGCCTGGGCCATATCCTCCAGGGAATTTTTTCCCCGCAGCTTTTCATTCAAATCGAACTGGGCCCGTTGCAGGGCAAATTGCCGCTCGTTCACTTCCTGGGCGGTTGTCAGTTTGCTGATCATGAAATGGAACATATCGGTGAGGCGACGAACCTCCTGGGGCCCGCGTTCAGGCAGGGCCCAGACTTCATGCCCATCGGAAACCCGCTGCATGACCTGGCCCAGTTGATTGATTGGTGCAACCAGAAGCGATGAAACCACCATGCCCGCCAATGCAACCAACAGTCCAACGACCAGAATCAGACCCAGCAGGGAATAGTCCATGCGTTTCAAACCAGCCAGGACTACCTCTTGCGATATTTCCGAAACCAAGCCCACATGAGCACCCATGATCTCCAGATCCTGGATAACTCCCATGACCTTTTCACCATGCAATCCAACATAATGGTGAACAGAAAAGCCAGTGACTTCAGCTGCTCGGAATCGTTGTCCCAGGGACCGTGCAGCATCCCTGTTGTTCTTCCAGCCCACGGCAATTTCAGTCAACACCGAATTCAAATGGGATTGGTTTCCCTTCAACCGGAAAGCATCCGTCAACAAATCCAGTTCTTCATTCAAAGCGTAAAACTGCACTCCTTTGCCCACAAGCTCGTAACGGCCGAGGCCATTGTGGAAACTATCCTCACCCAATTTGACCAGGATGAACCCACCGACTACTCCCTCGGTGTTCAGAATGGGCTCCACATGGTAGGCGTAGGAAATTTGTCCATGGATGCGGGCCTTGACGTAGCCGGAAAAAGCCGCTTTTCCCTGGACCAGGGACCATTCAAAAGTTTTTTCCAACTTTGAACCGGCACCGTGGATAGCGGCCCAATTGGTCCCGACTTCCACCGTGGGATCGCAGGACAGGACCACCCGGGTTTGGACATCCGTCACCAAAACATTGAGGGCCTTGGTGTTATCCCGCAGTTCCAACAGTTCCCGGTATGCATCCTCCACCAGGGCACTGGGTCGGGCACCGGCGTGAGGGTTGTTGACAAGAGCACCCAGAAATGGGGATTTGGCCTTGCTGGCGACCTGATACTGCAAATCCCTGAAATATTTCTCCAGATCAAGCTTCTCCATCAGTGAAACAGCCTGCAGTCGGCCGGAAATGTCATGGATTCGGTTTTGAACCGCTTTGCGATGGCCCACCAAACTGACAAAGATCACAGGCACCAAACTGATGACCAGAAACCAGCACATAATAGTGGTGCGCAAACTGCTCTTCAAAAACCCGCCACCGTGTTGAGCCCCAGGACGACCCTCAGGCAGCACCTGAAGTTTTGGGAAAGTTTTTTGCTGGTCTTGGTTCCGACGCATTTTGACCTCTGGCCATAGACAATTGGTCCCCGATGGGCTACCAGGGATCTTATCTGCCATCATCGGCATCTCTTCTGGCTTACTTGAGGTCTTCCGGAAAAGCGGATGTCCGGGTTAAAACTGGAAATATATTCGGCCAAAAAAAGAGCCGCCCGGAAACATTCCAGGCGACTCACTTTATTGATATCACTCCATCAGCCGGCGGTCACCTTGGTGGCAACACCCATCTTGACCAGGTGGCGGTACAGGGTGCTGCGGCTGACGCCCAGCTTCCTGGCAGTTTCGGCCCGGTTGCCTTTGGCTTCGGACAGGGCCAGCATGATGCGCGATCGGCTAATACCTTCTGGCACCTTCGATCGATCATTGGTAATGATGGCGGATTTTTGGGGACCAGTGAAGAACAATGATTCGTCATCCAGTCGTCCCACTTCAACGCAAACCTGCCCGGTAGACGCCATCTGCACCCTGGCTTGGCGGGCAACCATGCCGATTTCACGCACATTGCCGGGCCAGGCGTAGTTTTGCATCATATCCAGGCTGTCGAGATTGAATAATTCCGTCGGGTCAACCGGGCGACCGGCTGCATCGGACAGGAAATGCCGCAACAGGGGCAGCACATCTTCACTGCGTTCCTTGATGGCCGGCAATTTCAGGCCGAGAATTTTCAGACGGTAGTAGAGGTCCGCCCGAAATTTCCCTTCGGCAACCATTTTTTCCAGGTCGGCGTTGGTGGCGGCCACCAGACGCATATCGACCCGACGTTCCTGGGGATCACCGATGGCGTGATAGGTTCCGTCCTGGAGTAACCGCAACAAGGCCGGCTGTTGTTTCAGGGGAAGTTCGCCGATTTCATCCAGAAAAAGCGTTCCTCCCTCGGCTTGGGCTGCCAGACCAATGCCATCACGGTCCGCGCCGGTGAACGATCCCTGGACGTGTCCAAAAAACTCCCTTTCGAGCATGCTCTCCGGAATCGCGGTCACATTGACACAAACCAGTTTTCCTGAACGTCGTCTGCTTTGTTCGTGCAAACGGCGGGCGAACAGTTCCTTGCCGGTGCCCGTGGCCCCGGTGATCAACACCGGCTCCTCGGAATCGGCGAAGGCATCGCTGAGTTGGATCAGGTCCCGCATCCTGGCTGAAACATGAATGATGGGTGGCACTTGGGAAAGCATTTTGGCGTTGGTGGAAATCTCTTTGTTCCAACCGTCTCGTTGCAATTTCTCCCACTGGGACCGACGCCTCGAAATGTCGGTCAAAATGGTGCGCGCCGCGACTACCCAATGATCAACACCCGACTTGATGAACGGGTCGATGGTTTTGAGCAAACCCTGCCAGGCATCTTCCAGCATTTCGCCGATATCCTCGACAAATCCGCCATCAATCCTGGCCAGACGAATATTGGCCTGCAGCATTCGGGCATGGGCCAATTCAAAATTGGCTCCCACCTTCTCGAACATTTGGACCGAACGATCAATATGCTGTCCAGCCTGAATCAGATCACCCGTGGCATACAGTGCCGACGCCAATGCCCGCCGGACCATACTTTCTTCATGGTGATCATTGAGACGACGGGCCAGCAATAAAGCCCGACCCAAAACACTGATTCCCTCACTGTGCCGACCCAACAGAGACAGGCATTGCCCCTGCCTACACATCACTTCCATGACGATGTCTCCATCGGGAGCGAAACTGCTGCCAATAGCAAGGGCCCTGCTGTAAAACCGTCGAGCTTGCTCAAGCTTGCCTTCATCCCGATATACATCACCAAGGAACTCCAAGGCCAGGGCTTCTTCCCGGGCCAGGTTCATTTCGATCGCCTGCTTGTAGGCCTGGTTCAAGACCCTGCGCGCACCTTCAAAATCCCTTTGCAGACGCAGGTTGCAACCCCGGGCGATGGCCGTTCTGCACAAGGGCACCTGGGCATCCACTTCCGTCAACAAATTGACGGCCGCCTGAAATTCGATTTCGGCTTTGGCCAGCGCACCACGTTTGTAATTGACGATGCCCAGGTTCAGGCGATTGCCTCCCATGTTCTTGCGCATACCCAGTTTGCGGTGCAAATCATAGGCCCGACGGAACCAACGATCGGCTCCTGGGAAATCCGAAGAACGCACCAGAAGCATACCGTGCAGATTAGCCGAACGGGCACATTCGAGCTCCTTGCCCAGGAGCCGGAACAGGCTGTAGGCAAGTTCAGCGTCTTCTACGGCGCGACCGGGTTCACCCAGATTGCTGAGGCAGTGGCCCCGCAGGAGCAGGAAATCGGCCAGCACCGGAGGCAACACCTCTCGATGACTGTCGATGAATGCAGTGGTTTCGTTCACAACATCCAGATACTCACCGCGTTTGAAAGCAAAAGCCAAACCAACCAAATCCAATTCTGGAAGATCAGCCGCCAGATTCTCCGGCACCATCTGCCAGCGTGCAGCCGAGGCCATCAGTACCTGAAAATCATTGTAACGATCCAGTTGAAACAGATTCTGGGCCCACAAGACTACGGCATCACACACTCTGGCCGAATCCGGATCAGGAAGAAGGACCACCGATTCATCCGGCGACATCTCGCCTTCAATCAGATCCAGCCCTTCTCTGACCATGGCCAGGGAAGATTCATAATCCTCCCTGCGGTACGCCTGAACCGCCTGACGGAATATCAGACCAGGCAAGGGACGCTGTGCCAGGGGTGGAATATTCCCGGCTTTAGCGCACATGGCTTGCCTCCGGGCGGATCTCCTTGACCGAGACAATTTTCACCGTGAAAACAGGAATGCCATCAATGTAATCCACGCGCAGAATCAGGATTTGGCCTGAATCCAGGAAGCTGATGATGCCGTCTTCATAGTCCCGGGGAATGATGCTGCGTTCGTGTACATCACCACCACCGCCACCACCGCCGCTGTCGTTGGAATCGAGAGGATCACCCTCTCCGCCACCCGGGAAACCTGGTCCGCTACCGCCGGACATTTGAGGGTTTCTTGCCAGGGAAGTTTGGGGCACAAGGAACAGGGTAAGCAACATGACCAGACTAGTTATGGCACCAATGGGTTTCTGGAGTAATGATTTCATGACTCCCTCCAGGGAAATGGGGTGGGTTGATTATGGGCATTGATGAATCTACGGAATTGAATGGGGTTTGCAAAGAGGGGAGGAAAAAAGTCGTCAAACGGGGTCGACCGGCCGAATTTTCATCCTGCCGGTCCTTTGAAATATTCCATTGGATTTCAGGTAGGAATCAAAACCCATCGTTCCACCGCTTCACGGATCTGACTGGTCACAAACGGCTTGGTCAAGAAATCATCCATTCCTGCCGTGAGACAATCGCCAAGGCTTGAACCGGTGTTGGCCGTCATGGCCAAAACCGTCACCGGGTTGTCTCGGACTTCGTGATCGTGCGGCAACTCCGCTTCGAATTTGCGGATTCCCCGGGTTGCCTGCAATCCGTCGAGAACCGGCATTTCCATATCCATCAGGATCAGATCGTACCGTTGTTTTCGACAGGAGGTTTTGTACATTTCCAGGGCTTCAGCACCATCGACTGCGGTCTGGACTTCAAAGCCCATCTTGGTCAACAAGGCTTTGCCCACCTTGAGGTTGATCGTCGAATCATCCACCAACAGGACAAGAAGTTCACCACTGTCGTCCTCTTTCGGTTCACAGGCAGCCTCCGCACCTGGCAAGGTCAATTCAAGCGTTGGCTCTTCGACTTCAACCTTTGCCTGACCCGAGGCCGTATCCGCCGCTGCCAGGGTCGGCAAATGGATACGGAAGGTGGTGCCTTCCCCCAAAGTACTCTCCACCGCAACGGTGCCTCCATGGTCATCAACCAACTCCTTGGTGATGGACAACCCCAGGCCGGTTCCCTTCTCTCCGGAAGTTCCGGATTTGCTGGTTCTGGTGTAACGCTTGAAAAGGTCAGGAATGTCATCATTATGGATGCCGATTCCCGAGTCACTCACCGCCAGCACCAATTCCCCCTGCCGGCCATTCCTTACCGAAACCGTAACGGACCCACCACTGGGTGTGAATTTGATGGCGTTGGACAGCAGGTTGTTGCAAACACGCATGAGTGCGGAACGATCACCAAGCACCCTAGCATCGTCAGTGGAGCTGAAAGACTCCAGCTTAACACCCTTGGGGCCTGCGGTATGCACCAGGCTTTTCACCGAATCCTCCAGTACCTCAAAGAGGTTGACTTCATCCTTGCGAATCTGGCTCCGACCGCTGGCCATCTTGCCGATGTCCAACAATTCATTGATCAAAGACAACAGATAATCGCCGGAACGATGGATCCCCTCCACCATTTCCCTGTGCTGCGGCGAAAGCGATTCCTCATCTTCCAGGAGTTGGGAATAGCCCAGAATACCGATCAGGGGAGAACGCAGATCATGGGAACAGGCCGCCAGGAATTGATCCTTGACCAAATCCATGTCCCGCAGCCGGGCCACGGAATCAATTAGATTTTTTTGCGCCTGAACCCTGGTCAAATAGGCCTGCATCCTGGATACGAGCTCTTCCTGGAGAAACGGTTTCTTCAGGAAATCGGTGGCGCCCATTTTGAATAACGACAGGATTTTTTCCTGGTCGTCACTGCTGGAAAGAAAAATGATGGGCAAATCAGGATACCCCAGCTCACCCCTGATTTTCACCGTCAAGGCGTCCCCATCCATGCGCACCATGTTCAGGTCGGTGATGACAAGATCCACCTCGTTGGTGGGGTCGCTCAAGAATTCCACGGCCGTATCGCCATCATCAGCTTCGTGGATCTGGACTCCCAATCGCACCAAACTGTTTTTGATGAATTTGCGTGCGGTTTGACTATCATCCACGACCAGCACGGACATGCCGGCCAGCTCGGTACTGCAACCAAGAGCCCGATTGACATGACTCAGAAGTTCACCGGGAGGCCATGGCTTCTGGATAAAATCTGCGGCCCCAACCTGGAAGCCCCGCAATCGATCCATGTCGGTATCATTGGAGGTCACAAAAATGGCCGGGACCTTGTGGTTACTATATTTCTTCAATTTTTGGATGATCTCGGGAGTTTGCAAGTACTCCAGGAATTCGAAACCATCCATGCCCTTCATGACAACCCGCAAAGTGATCAGATCAATACCCGGAACGGTGGTCAAAATACCAAGAGCTTCTTCGGGGGTACCCGCTTCATGGATTTGGTATCCGGCCGGAAGAAGTTCATCCTTGATAAAACGTCTTGCCAGGGCACTTTCTTCAAGAATCAGGAGCTTCATCACAACCTCACCTGTTCAGATTCTCAGCACATATCCCCTTGAATAATGGGATTTTTCTTTACTTCTGACTGTATCGGCACCTTCATCGTACTATTGAAGGCAAATCAGAAATCTTTGCAATGAGGAGATTGATCAATGAGAAAGGTCCTGAAAATGATGGCATTGAGTGGATTGATGGCTTTGGGGTGTTTCTGGGCTGCTTGTGATGATGGAGGTTCCGGTTCCGCCAATGCCTTCGATCAACAATGGTCCACTCCCTACGGTTTGCCTGATTTCAGCGCCATCACCGTTGACTCCTACGTCCCAGCTTTTGCAACGGCCATCGGTCGGCAACAGCAGGAAATCGACTTGATCACCGCATCCCAGGATCCAGCCACTTTCGCCAACACTATCGAGGCATTGGAGAATTCCGGTTCCATGCTGCGGCGAGTCAGCAATGTTTTTTATCCCCTGAACGGCACCATGACCAACCCGGATATGCAGGCGGTGGCCAAGGAGATGGCGCCGGTGCTGTCCGCCCATCGCGACGGCATTCAACTGAATGACGCACTTTTCCGCCGCATCGACACTGTTTTTCAGCAGCGCAACGACTTGGATCTAAACCCGGTTCAGCTGCGGTTGCTCACCGAAACCCACAAGAGATTTGTCCGTTCAGGGGCCCTGCTCGCTGAAACTGATAAAGAGAAACTGAAGGGACTGAATCAGGACCTGGCTTTGCTGACACTGCAGTTCGGGCAAAATATTCTGGACGAGACCAACCGTTTTGCCATGGTGCTGAAAGACCCTGACGACCTGGCCGGGCTCCCCAATGGGATGATCATTGCGGCTGCCGAAAAAGCTGCCGACATGGACAATGCTCCCGCCAACAGCTGGGCCTTCACCCTGCACAAACCCAGCCTCATCCCTTTCCTGCAATATTCCGAAAATCGCGCTCTTCGCGAGCGCATGTTCAAAGGTTACGCCTGGATGGGAAACAACGGCGACGACCTCGACAACAAAGGCATCCTGGAAAAAATTGCGGCCCTTCGCCTGGAAAAAGCCAAAATGCTGGGCTATGAAACCCACGCCCATTACATCCTTGACGACAACATGGCCAAGCACCCGGATCAGGTTTACGGCCTGCTCAAAAAAGTCTGGACACCCGCCATCAAACGCGCCGGCGAAGAAGTCGTCCTGATGCAAAAATTGATTGATGAGGACATGGCTGCCGCCGGCAAACCATCTTTTAAACTGGCCCCCTGGGATTGGTGGTTCTACGCCGAAAAAGTCAAAAAGCAACAATATGACCTGGACGAAGAAATGCTACGCCCCTACTTCCAGCTGGAGAATGTGCGTAGCGGCATGTTCGAAGTGGCTCACCGTCTTTTCGGTTTGAATTTCAAGTAACTGCCCGATGCTCCGCGGTACCACGATGAAGTCAGCGTCTGGTTGGTGACCGAAGACGATGGCACGGAAGTGGCCGTGCTCAGCCTCGATTATTTCCCCCGTGAAAGCAAACGCGGCGGAGCCTGGATGAGCACCTTCCGCAAACAGGGTTATAAAAACAACCAGCGCATCAATCCGCTGATTTTCAACGTGGGAAACTTCAGCTCACCGGTTGGCGACGCCCCCGCCCTGCTCAGCGTCGACGAAGTCGGCACCGCCTGGCATGAATTCGGTCACGCCCTGCACGGCATGCTATCGGATGTTCAATACCGCAGTCTGAGCGGCACCTCCGTGGCGCAGGATTTTGTCGAGCTGCCCAGCCAGGTCATGGAGAACTGGGCCTTCGAACCGGAGGTTCTGAAGCTCTATGCCCGACACTATCAAACCGGTCAGCTCATCCCCGCTGAGTTGGTGACCAAGCTGGAAAAGACGAAACACTTCAACCAGGGCTTTACCAGCACCGAATATCTGGCCGCCTGTTTTCTGGACATGGACTGGCACACCCTTACCAGCCTGGACGGCATTGAAGCCACCGCCTTTGAAGACCAGTCCATGGCCAATCTGGGTCTCATCGACGAAATCATCAGCCGCTACCGGAGTCCATACTTCCGGCACATCTTCGCCGGCGGATATTCTGCAGGGTATTATTCCTATCTCTGGGCCGAGGTTCTGGACGCCGATGCCTTCGCTGCCTTCAAGGAAACCGGGGATATTTTTGATCCTGCCACGGCCCAGGCTTTCAAGGAGAATATTCTGGAGCGGGGCGGCAGTGTGGACGCCATGCAGCTGTATCGAAACTTTCGCGGCAAGGAGCCTGGTCCTGGAGCTTTGTTAAAGCGTCGCGGCCTGGCTGGTTAGTTGTGCCCCCGAAAATGTTCCTCCCTTCCATCTTTGGCCGGTTCCCCAACCATCCATTAACCCCCTACCGTGCGTAACTCAACTCATGTTCACAGTTCCTCTCCAATGCCCGGGTCTTGACCTTGCCATCGTAGTATTCCGACCAACGTTCCGGTAACTCAATGTGATCACGAA
>JAJRZA010000003.1 GCA_024275485.1 Candidatus Krumholzibacteriota bacterium
GTCGTATGGCGGGAAAAGTGCAGGGAGGAGGCCACTTCAACGCCATAGCGTTTGCTCTCGGGACTCAGAAATGGGCTGCATCGCAAAATCCTCGCTTTACAAACCGCTTGACCAATCTCCTAGCATTATGGTATCTTATTGTCAAAATTGATACCAGGAATCAGTTTAGCCCTTTTCCGGAGAAAACAAGCGATCAATCCCTTGGCAAAATTCCTGAATTTCCTGACTTGGCTGATTGCCAGGGAGCGCCTTCCCCTGGCCTCCAAAATCCAGGTCAGCAGTTCCCTGCCGGGGTCTCCTTCAATTGGGGAACTCCTCTTTTCCCGGGATATCTTGCCCAAGAAACCCGCGAAACCTACCCGATCTTCCAGTCCCGGCATCCGTGAAATGCTCTTTACCATTGATTCCCTGCCTCAATCATCGCACTCCCGATCCGGTTCTCAACAATCGTTCTTTTCCTGGCTTTTCAGTCGGGAAGAGTTGCCCTCGTCCCAAAATGACCATGGTCCCTCCGCTTCAACCCCCACCCGGAGATAAATAAGAATGGAACACACCAAACATATCTGGCGCATCTCCCTGCTACTAGTCCTCCTGTTGGCCGGGGGAGTCCTGGGCCGACATTTCCTGATACCCGAGTCGTTCGGAAAGGCGGGTTTTTATCGCTACAATGCCCTGATCGAACTCATGGCCAAGGAGCCGCGCCATGGTGCAGCGGGTTCGTGTGCCGACTGCCACGACGACAAGACCGCCGCCAAGGCTGAAGGCAAGCACAGCGGCGTCCAGTGCGAAGTTTGCCACGACGTTCTCTCGAGCCATGTCCTGGACGACGAAAAGATAAATGACATGGCCATCAACCGGTCCTACCAGCTGTGCGCCAACTGCCACCAGGAACTGGTCGCCAGGCCCGACGGCATGGTCCAGATCAATCTCATCGAGCACCTCGAGCTTGAACCTTCCCAAGCCATTCCGAAAGAAGCTTGCCTCGAATGTCACGATTCGGATGAAGTCCACCGCCCCTGAACCAGGTTCCGGAATTTCACTGGTCGAGGATTTACAAATCAGCAAAGGAGAAAGCATGAGTCGTGATGTCAACAAAAGTGAAATGACCCGGCGTGATTTTCTGGCAACCGCCGCCAAAGGGGCCGGGGCCATGGCCCTGGTGGTCTTTGGAGGCGACTTTGCCTTCGTATCCGCCAACACGGTCAGCAGTAGCGGGGTTGGAACCATCGGGGACCTGAAGTATGACCCCACCAAACATTCATACGTCTACTTGATTGATGTGAGCAAATGCATCGGCTGCGGCTCCTGCGTCAGGGCCTGCGAACGGGAGAACGATGTTCCCCAGCACTATTTCCGGACCTGGATCGAGCGATATCACGTATCCCGCAACGGTCAGGTTTTCGTCGATTCACCCAATGGCGGCCACGACGGCTTCGAGCCCAAAGTCATTGATGCGGACGTCACCAAATCCTTTTTCGTGCCCAAGCTGTGCAACCACTGCTTCAACACGCCTTGCGCTCAGCTCTGCCCGGTCGGGGCGTCGTTCGTCAGCCCGGAAGGTCTGGTCCTGGTGGACGAGGAAAGATGCATCGGTTGCAGCTATTGTGTGCAAGCCTGCCCCTACGGGTCGCGGTTCATCCACCCCAAGACCCACACCGCCAGCAAATGCACCCTGTGCTGCCACCGACTATCCCGGGGAATGACCACGGCCTGCGTGCAGAACTGTCCTACCGGGGCTCGTTGCCTAGGGGACGTCAAAAAAGTGGGTGACGAGGTGGCCAACATCATCGCCACGTCCACCATTCGGGTGCTGAAACCCGAGCTGCATACCGAGCCGCAATGTTTCTACGTCAACTGCAGCCAGGAGGTTCGTTGATGCATGACCAAGCCATGAACTTCCTGTTCCCCAATGATTTTCACATCATGTGGAGCCTGATGATCGTGCTCTATCCCTACATCACGGGACTGGTGGCGGGCGCCTTCATCGTCTCCTCGCTGTATCACGTCTTCGGCCGCACCGAGTTGAAGCCAGTGGCCCGTCTTTCCATGGTGGCCTCGTTCAGCTTCCTTCTGGTGGCCACGCTGCCTTTGCTGGCCCATTTGGGGCATCCCGAAAGGGCCTTGAACATCGTCATCACCCCGCATTTCACGTCTGCCATGTCGGCTTTCGGAATGATCTACGCGCTGTACCTGATCTTGGTGATAGTGGAGATCTGGCTCATCTACCGCAAGCAGATCATCGAGACGGCCATGCGCAGTTCCGGCTTCAAGCGCTGGGTTTTCTCGGTCATCGCCCTGGGTGTCTACGATATCTCCGCCAAGAGCCGGGAAATCGATCATAAGATCATCGTCGTGCTGGCAGCGGTCGGTATTCCCGCGGCCAGCATCCTGCACGGCTATGTGGGTTTCATGTTCGGCTCGGTCAAGGCCAACGCCTTCTGGTCGACGCCCCTGATGCCCATCATCTTCCTGTTTTCGGCGGTGACTTCGGGCATTGCCATGATCCTGGTCCTCTATGTAATGTTGACCAAGATCGGCAGCAAGATAATCAACGGGCCCTGCGTACAATCGCTTGCCCAGTGGCTGTGGCTGTTCGCGACGTTGACCGTGACTCTCGAACTGCTGGAGATCGTCACCCTGTCCTACGCCCAGGATGAGGAGTGGTTGATTGTCGGCCCCTTGATCACGGACAAGATCGCCGTTTCGTTCATCGGCATCCAGATGATCTTCGGATCGCTCATTCCCTTCATCCTGCTGGCCATCGTGGTTCTCATGCGCCGATACCTGACCGACACCCTAAGGAACGTCATCTCATTCATTGCGGCCAATATCCTGCTGATCCAGGTTTTTGCCATGCGCTGGAATGTGGTCATCGGCGGTCAGATTTTTTCCAAGAGCGGGATCGGATTCCGCGAGAACTACGTCCCTGAACTTGGCGGACGCGAGGGGGTTGCCCTAGCGCTCCTGATCGTCGCGATTCCCTTCGGCGTGATGCTGCTGTTCAACAAGTTCCTCCCTCTGACTTCTCCTACGGAGGAGCAGGAAGAGACCGCTACCCATGAGTGAAGACCGCCTGTTCCAGCTGGAAGACAAAATCAACCAGCTGGAAAAGCGGGTTACTGAATTAAACGGCAGGCTCGCTGTCATCGAAGGATCCCCCATCCCGACGGTGACGGTTCCCAGCGAACTGACCGAGCAAGAGTCGGCCCCTTCCCTGAGCCTTGGTTTGTCGCCAACACGGTTCATGTTTCTGCTGGGACGCTCCATCCTGATCCTGGCCGGTGGTTTTCTGCTGCGTTCCTTGACCGAAGGCGGCACGATTCCACCCCTGGCGGGGTTTGCCCTCGGCCTGATCTACAGCCTGGGCCTGATCCTGATCGTATTCCGGATCCTCGGTGGTGAAGACCGCATCGGGGCCACGAGTCTTGGTTTGACCGCCGCAGTGGTGGCCTACCCCTTCCTCACCGAATCGATCACCAAACTGCACCTCGTATCGTCCGAAACGGGGGGGGTGGCCCTGGCGGTGATAACCGCTGCCGGCCTTTGGACCGCCTGGCTACGACGGCAAAGGTTTCTGGCCTGGACTTACTGCATGTCCGCCCTGTTGACGGTGATGGTCCTGGGTCTGGCCTCCGAATCCCCCGAATTCTTCGCTCTGCTGCTTCTGTTGCTGGGCGCCGCCACCACCCTACTGGCCTACACCCGCCGCTGGCACCTCAAGCGTTGGTTGGTTGGTTTTGCCGTCAACGCGGTTTTCTTCAGGCTGACGGTCCTGGCCACCAACCCTGCGGGCGTGGGGTCGGGAGAAAACCATGTCTCGGTCGCCTTCATGCTGATCCTGGATCTGGCTCTGCTGGTGGTTTACCTGGGGTTCTTTTGCTTTCGGGCCTTGGTTCAGGGCAAAGGGGTGAAGGTTTTTGATGTGGTCCAATCCGTCTTCGTCCTGGCGGTAGGGTTCGGCGGTGCAGTTCGCATAGCCAAGACCACCGGTCAGGGTGCCGATGCCCTGGGCTGGACCGCCCTGATTGCCGCCATGGCCTTCTATTCCATCGCCTTTACCGTGGTGCGCAGTCGGCTGGGGCGAGGAAGAGGGTTTTTCTATTTTGCGTCCCTGGCCCTCATCTTTCTTTTCCTCGGCAGTCAGGTGGTTGCCCACGGATCCTGGCTTTCCTGGAGCTGGCTGGTGCTCGGACTGGGGATGGCCCTTCTGGGCAGCAGGTTTGACCGGGTGACGCTGAGGACCCACAGTGTCATCTACTTGATACTGGCTTCTTTTCATACAGGGATGCTGACTTCAGCCCTTGATGCTTTTGTCGGATCGGCTTCCTCCAGCTGGCAGCCCCTGGGTCAGGTCGGCGCAGTAAACGTGGCGGTCGTCCTGGCTTGCTACGCCATCTTCACCTTGAGACGGGGACATGACGAAGAATCCCTGGCCCGGCGCGCTCCAGGTGTCTTTGCGGCGGTCCTGTCCCTATTGGGCCTGGGTTATCTGACCATCGTTCTGTTGACCCGGATGCTGACCGGACCCCCACCAGAAGCCTCCCCAGCCACCGTGGCGGTGATCAGAACAGCGGTCCTGTCCCTGACCGCGGTGGGTCTGGCCTTGGTCTGCCGCCTGCCTCGTTTGCGGGAACTGTCCTGGTTGGTCTACCCCTTGCTGGGATTGGGTTGTCTCAAGCTGCTGCTTGAAGATCTGCGACATGGGAGTCCGTTGACACTTTTTGTGGCCTTCGGGTTCTTCGGGGTGGCCTTAATTCTGTCTCCACGTCTGATCATCCACCGACGCAGGTCACAGAAGGCCTGATCTTAACCCAAACAAAGAAGGCTGCGCCTTCGGGGGGAACAGGGTGACCGTGTTAAGCAGGATCTCCGCGAGAGCCGCGTGGTCGTGGTGAGAATCAATCAATCCGTTGCACGGGGGCCGATTTTCCATCTGCATCCAAATTCACAAATGTCACCATTGCTGAAGTGACCGCCACGGCTTCCCCGGTGTCGCGCTGAATCGCCTCAACGCTGACTTTGATGGTGATGGAAGTATTGCCCACCCGCACCACCTCGGTATAAAAACTTACCAATTCGCCCACCCGAACCGGTTGATGGAATTCCACCTTGTCCATGGCCACGGTGGCTACGTGCCGGCACCCATATTGAATGGCGGCCACGGCTCCGGCCTGGTCAATGTGACTGAGAATCACACCACCGAAGATGGTGCCGTGGTAGTTGGTATCGCGGGGCATCATCAGTACGCGAATGGAGGCGTCGCGGGGATAATTGTTCATGTCGGACTCGTTTCCGGAGTGGCTTGTTGGTGATTTGACGTCTGATGGTTATTCTAGTCCTGTAATGGATCCAGGCCAACCAACTTTTTCCCAGGTGATTTTTTTCCAGGAGCTTTCATGTCTGATCAAAGTCCCCACCGCAAACCAGGCGACCGCCGGGAATCCATGGAGCTGGCCCAAACGGCCAAGGCCAGGTTTGAAACCACCGAGCTGGCGGTGGAAAAATGTGGCTTGGATTTTGAGCGGGTCTCCAGACTGGGTGATCAGTTTCTGAACCAAATTCATCGTGCCGATGAGCAGGAAAACGCTCTCTGGGTGCTGGAAATCGCCTTGGCCATGATTACGGCGGTGATGGCCGTCAACCGTGAGCCTTTGCCTGTCTCCCGGCAGGTTGATCCGGCCAGCTACGCCATGAGTGTTTTGCGGGACCTGGCGGTCGATGCCAGGGCCAGGGGCCTGAGCTGGGAGGAACTGGAAAAGGCAGCCGCTTCAATCCTGCGCCATGCCGATGACTCCGGCCACAACAATGCCGAAGCCTATTGGGCGTTGAATTGGGCCACCGCTCAATTGGAGTTGGCATGGGCAAGGGATTTGGCCAATGGGGGCAACAAAGGCAAGGAAGGCAACATCGGTCAGTGATGACCCACTCGGGTGAGACCACCGCAAACAAACCAAAGGCATCGCCATATTGTCCTGCCGCATAAAGTATCATCAAACCGCCCAAGGATGAGCCGGCCAGACCGGTATTGCTGAGTGGGCCGGCGGTTGGCCCTGGCTGCCACCTGGAATTTGTGGGTTCCGGTTTGTTCCACCCGAAGGGTCCGGTTGGCAATTTCTTCACCGGCTGTTCCCTTTTCCACGGTCTGCCAATGTCCCATGGTGAACTTGAGTTGGATGGTTTGGCCAGTCTTGAGGGAGGGTGGTCTACTTGACGGAGGCTTGCAGGGGTAACAGCTTGGAGGGATGATGTAAGCAATAGTGGGGGTGTGCCAGACGGAATACTTTTTGTTGGTCGTGAAAGGAACTGTCGTGTCCAAAAAAACCGAATACGAGCTGGATTTTCTCCTGCTGGCCAATCGTCTGAAAAATACACCACGCACGGGTTGGGCTGTTCGTGGGGTGGCGGATTTTGAAAGTGTGGCCGACCACAGTTTCGGGGTTGCCCTGACCGCCTTGACCCTGAGTGAACTGGTGCCACAGGAATTGGATCGGGAAAAAATCCTGACAATGGCCATCCTGCACGACCTGGCCGAGAGCATAACGGGAGATTTGTCCCTGGGCGGATCGCGCCTGTTACCCAAGGGTACCAAGGCCGAAGCCGAGGTCCGGGCCATGGACGAGCTGCTGGGGGGGCTCGATTTCGCTGATCGCTGGTGTGGTGTCTGGCAGGAGTTTGAAAATCTGGAAAATGACGAAGCCCGCATCGTGCGGGATGCGGACCGGGTGGATTTGTTGACCCAGGCTTTGGTCTACGAGCGCAACACAGGGACAGTGAATCTGGAGGAGTTCTGGGAGTTTGCGCCGGTGGAGTCGTTTTATTTTGCGGAGAGCCGGGCGCTGATTGAAGGGTTGCTGGGCAGGCGGCCTAGGTGAGACTCTCGGGTAGAGAAATGACATATGCCTTGATTTCATCCCGGACCCGACGGTATTTCTCCAAGGCTTCCTCCACCGATTCCGCTGTGGCGGACAAGGCAGGGGGATCGTCAAAACCGTGGGCAACCACCTTGGCTTTGGTCGGGAAAACCGGACAGGTTTTCTTCGCCCGGTCGCATACCGTGACCACGAAATCAAAAGAAATATCCTTCAGGTCAGCCAAAAGCTTGCAATGGTGTCCGCTGATGTCGACACCGGCCTCTTTCATCACCTGGATGGCGTTGGGATTCATCCCATGGGTCTCCACCCCAGCCGAATAGGCCTCAAGGACATCACTTTTCAAGGCCTTGGCCCATCCTTCGGCCATTTGGCTTCGGCAGGAGTTTCCAGTGCAAAGAAACAGAATTTTCGGACGTTGGCCTTTTTTCACGACAAGTACCCCTGATGGTCATCCAGTGCCGGAAACTTGCCCTCGCATTTGACGGCACCGTCCACCACTATCTGGTGTTAGTTAAGAGACTTATACAAAACAACTTCCAACACAGCGTCTTCATCATCCAGGGCTTCTTCATCTCCCTCACCGTGTTGAACCTCCCATTCGTTGCTGGTGGCTGCTTTTTGGGCGCTTCGCACATTGGTCACAACCACGGCCAAGCCTCCATCCAGCCATTGAATCTGATCTTCTTTCGGAACGGCAGGTATCAGGAAGGTGCGTTTTTCAAGGAGGTTTCCTTTTCCATCAAAAATATCGAAGGAATAGGCTTGATGATCATTCACGATACTTGCGTATTTTGAAGTCTGCACCCAAAGCTGATTGTCCAGCCAAAACATCCTTCTGATTACCTTGGGGAATTCGGATATCCTGTAGGAAATATCCGGCATCTCCATGCCGGAAACGGAGAAGGTATATCCATTTTTCGCCTCTTTAATCTCATCCTTGGTGCGTTTTTCCAGGGGCCATTCCCGTTGGATAATACGTTTTGGATTTCCTTCGAAATCAAAGACTTCAATGAAATATTCGGCGCGACGGGTGGCCACGTAGACTTCACCGCCCTTGCCGAGGGTCCAACGTGAGTAGGGCATAAAATCCGCTTCCTCATCAACAGTGATTGGTTTGCGGAAGTTGTATCCAGTGGGTCGCTGATCAAAACAAAACACTTCATTGGCCTGTTCATCGAAAGCCGAGAGAAAGAAGAACTGCGACTGTTCGCCTTCCTTGTACAAATGATGAGCGCCGCTGCCAACCATGAAGCCATCCCGGTGAGCAAAGTTGTACAGGCTTGGACGATGGTTTTCCCCGAAATCGGACAAGGTTGTGGGCACCAGGCTGTCGAGGGGAGTACCGTCCAGATCGAACATGACTATCCTGTTTGGGAAACCGTTTTTGCAGGCAATGGTGTTTTGGTCCCATAGCAAGAAACTGTAGCACATGTTGATTTCTCCGGGGCCTTCACCTTTGCGGCTGACCGATTTCAGATATTTGCCGTCCGGGGAAAACTTGAAAATCTCTGACTGTTGGGTGTCCAACAAATAAAAACAGCCTTGTCCATCCTGAACAACCTGACCGATGACGCCGAAGAGAAAATCTTCACCTTCATTGTCGCCAATGCGCCAGACTTCTTCCATTTCTATCGTCCGCTGAAGTGGAGGATCCAGGGGGTTGTCTATGATCGGCACTTCCGCCGCACAAATACTCCCCACCAGGTGGGCAATTGCCAAACTCATCAGCCCCAGAGTTATACGCATCATTCTCCCATTCCCTTTCCTGCTAAAAAACCTGTGGTCCAACAACTTTGAAAGTTGAAGCCACCGGTAATTCCATCAATGTCCAAAACTTCTCCAGCGAAAAACAATCCCGGTACCAGGCGGCTTTCCATGGTTTTGAAATCCACCTCAGCCAATCTTACTCCACCGCAGGTGACAAACTCTTCCTTGTTAAGGGCTTTGCCGGTTACCTCCAATTCAGTGGTTTTCAATTTTTCAACCAATCGGGCCAGGTTCTTCTTTCCGAACTGGGCCCATTTTGTTTCCCGATCAATGCCAAACTTTTGCAGCAACGCCAACCACATTCTTCGTGGCAAACCCAGTTCAGGGCTTTGGGCTACTTGCTTGCGCCCATTATCGTCGGCCCAGTTTGTCAGCAGGTTGCCCAGATCGTTGTGCGTCAGGTTGGGACACCAATCAATGCGCAACTGGAATCGGTAATCCGCTTCGGCCATGGCCCGCGCGCCCCAGGCCGACAACCGCAACACCGCGGGACCACTGAGGCCCCAGTGAGTCACCAAAAGGGGCCCTGTTTCCAGCAGTCCTTTTTTGGGCAGGCCGGGTACCACTGCCTTGACGGCAACCTCCTGCACCGCCACTCCGGCCAAGTCATGCAAAAGAGAATCCTGAATTTTGAAAGTGAACAGGGAGGGCACTGGATCCTGGATGCCATGACCCAGATCAGCAGCCATGCCCAGCCCGCCAAAACCATCACCACTGGTTTGACCACCGGTGGCAATGAGCAGCTGTTGGCATTCCAGATTGCGGCCGGTGTCCAGTTCAACACTGAAATTTCCCTCATCCCGGTTGAATTGCACGCCGACAACGCCGCAGCGCTTTCTGACCTCAACACCAATTTTTTGGGCAGACACGAGCAGTGCTTCGACAATGCTGGCTGAAGAATCGCTTTCGGGAAACATGCGGCCGTCGGCTTCGATTTTGATGGGCACATGGTGATCGTCAAACCAATTCGCGACATCGGACGGCCCAAAACGATGAAATCCGCTGATCAATTCCCGCCCGCCTCGGGGATACCGCTTGGCCAACTCCCGGGGGTCATGGCAATCGTGGGTCACATTGCAGCGCCCCCCGCCGCTGATGACCACTTTTCGCAGGACATCGTTGTATTTCTCCAGGAGGATGACAGGGGTTTCCGGCCGGAAGGTGCGTGCCGTGATGGCGGCAAAAAACCCGGCAGGTCCGCCCCCGATGACGACAATCATGCCAAAGGCCTTTCATGTGAGGTGGTTACCACCTTGGATTGTACCCCATGAGAACGCTTTTGCAATGCCTGGAGATTAAATATTACCATTTGGAAATATTCCAGAATACCCTTGCCGGACCCCAAATATAGGGTTATTTTTTCTCAAATGGTCTGGATCATTGAATATAGTGACCCAGATAATCAGATTCCCGCTGAACCGGGGATCTGTTGGAGACCTCAACCTGGCGGCTCAGCGAAGCTTCCTGGAGTGGCTATGAATCATCCCTTGATGCATTCCGTGCACAAGTTCTATATCCCCGTGATGGGAACCGGTTTCACCATTGACACCCCACTGAAAGTTGCCCGTTACGGCATCAGTTCCGTGGTGTCCTTGGTGGATGACGTGCTGATCGAGCAAATGCGCCGTCGTGTCAGCGGAGACAATGATACTCCCTTCGAAGAGATCAAAGCAAAGGATGATGACAGTCGCGCCCGTCGGATTACGTCCTATCTCAATCTCATGGATGATATCATCCAGAAGCAGGTGAGTAGTCTGCGCGAATCCATCTTCGAAAAAGGCAGTGAGATCACGCGCTATTTTGAGATGCTGCCCAACTCGCCCCTGCGTACGGCCTACCAGAAAATGCAGGCTACGCTGGATCCCCAAGAACGGGCTCGCCTGCAAAAACAACTACGTCAAAAAATTGAGATCGGTGCCATCGACGTCAACATCATGACCAAGCTCGATCGTGTGAAATTGTTGAAGGGCGAAACCCTTGGCCCGAAGTTTTCCGACGCCATGAGCGCCTTGCGGGGATTTGCCCAAAGCAAGCTGCGCAGTTCGGTCGTTCTTTCGGCCGGCATGAATCGCAAGCTCTTCGCCTACCTGGCGGAATTCAGTGATTTCTTTCCCGATGAAACCGGTGACATCCCCAAGCGCATTGTGCTGAAAGTCAGTGATTTTCGCTCGGCCCTGATCCAGGGAAAACTGTTGGCCCGTCAAGGGCTGTGGGTCAGCGAGTACCGTGTCGAATCAGGTTTGAACTGTGGTGGACACGCCTTCGGGGGCAAGGGTACGTTGTTGGGTCCGGTGCTGGAAGAATTCCACAATGAGCGCGCCCGTTTGGCCGAACAGCTTCAGGTTGTCTGGTCCGGGGCCATGGAAAAACTGGGTCGCCACGTTCCTTCCGAGCCCATGGATCTTCGGGTGACGGTGCAGGGCGGCATCGGAACCGCCGAAGAAAATGAACTGCTGGAAGAGAAGTACGAAGTGGATGGCATGGGCTGGGCAAGTCCCTTCCTGCTGGTGCCGGAAGTTGTGAACATCGACAAGGACCATCTGAAGAAAATCCAGGCCGCCGGTGAAAACGATGTGCACCTCAGTGGGGCTTCTCCCTTGGGTGTGCCTTTCTGGTGCTTGAAAACTTCGTCCAGCGAAGAACACCGCCTCGAATTGATCCACGACGGCAAACCGGGCAGCCAATGCCCCAAGGGCTTTTTGGTTTCCAACACCGAGTTTACCAAGGTTCCCATCTGCACTGCCAGTCGTGCCTACCAGCGCCGCAAGTTGAACGAGTTGAAGGATGCGGATATCTCCCAGATCCAACGGAATTTTGAAGAGCAAGGAATCAAGGATAAGGCCTGCATCTGCCATGATCTGGCTGGTGCCGCCACCGTTCCATATGGCATTGACCCTGATGCCAGCACCGCCGTTTGTTGTGGGCCCAACACGGTCTATTTTTCCAAGGTGGCTCGCCTGCGGGAGATGGTTGATCACATTTACGGTCGCGCCCGTCTGCCCCTGAATTCCGGGCGTCCCCATATGTTCCTCAAGGAACTCTCTTTGCACGTGGAACGTTTGCGCAATGAAGTTGAGCGTCGCAAACAGGGACTCATCGATTCGGCACCCAAATCCACCCAGGTGGTCCAGGACAACCTTCTTGGTGGGATTCGCCATTACCGGACCATGGCCGGAAAACTGGTAACTGGTCAGCGGGAAGAGTTTCTGTCGCGGCTGGAAAAACTGCGACGCGATCTGGATCAAATCAAATTCTGATTCAAGGGAACTATATGACATGTTTGGCCCTGGGCATGGGGGTGGTCTGTCCCAACAACAAGGAGTCTTTCTTGAAACGTTTTATTCTGATCCCAACGCTCCTTGCAACGCTTCTTTTCTTGTTGGCCGGATGCGATGGTGGGCAAGATTCCGTCTCCTCCCTCGATGGCGTGCCTATTGCCTTCCAGAAAACCGGTGATGGAGAGGTGAGCCTGGTTTTTGTTCACGGCTGGAGTTGCGACCAAACCTACTGGCGTGACCAGGTGGCCGCCCTGGCCGACAGTTTTACGGTGGTGACCCTGGACCTGGCCGGTCACGGTGCTTCCGGTCTCGGCCGCACCAACTACACAACGGAGGCCTTTGGTGCTGATGTGGCAGCGGTGGTGGCCGCCCTGGATCTGCACAACGTCTACCTGATCGGGCATAGCATGGGCGGCCCGGTGGTAGTTGAGGCTGCGCGGATTCTACCCGAGCGGGTGATTGGTGTGATTGGCGTCGATACTTTGCAGGACCTGGGTTGGAATCTCACGCCGGAGCAGGTGGCTGGTTTCATGAAACCCATGCGGGCCGATTTTTTCGAGGTGACAGCCAAATTTGTGAGATCCATGTTCCCGGCAGGGGCTGATACCGCCTTGGTCCGTCAGGTCTCCGAAGACATGGCTTCGGCGCCTCCTGAGGTTGCCTTGTCGGCCATGGAGAACATGTTGCAGCATGACCTGTACTCAACCCTGATTCAGCTCGAGGTGCCTATCTGGTGCCTGAATGCCAACCAGACACCAGTGGATTTTCAGGCCTGGAAATTTTTCGGACCAGGATACACGGCAGTTCTGATGGAGGGTGTGGGACACTTTCTGTTTATGGAACGGCCGGAGGAATTCAATACCAAGCTGAAGGGCATGATTCGCCGGATGGGGAACAAGTAGAAGGGCCGGCCGGGACCAGTGCTTCGCAGAGCGCACCAACTGTCAAAAACACTTCCCGCCGGCGGGAAGTGTTTTTGATGATCTGGCATTAGAACTGCCCAACTCCCAAATCCTTGATGGTTTCGAGCACAGCATCGTGCACTAGACCATTGGTCACGATGACTCCCAGGTTGTTCCGCAAAGTGTAACCCTGGGTGAAATCCAGATCCTTGCCGTTGATATCGGTCACCCGGCCGCCGGCTTCCAGCACCACCAGCACACCGCCGGCATGATCCCAGATTTTTTCCCGATATTTGTTGTCGCGAGGCAGTCGCAAATAGGCTTCGGCCTCGCCCCGAGCAACCACGGCGTATTTGGTCTGACTGTCCAGACGGGCAGGCTCGGCCACAATGGCCAACTGCCCTGCGATCCGTGCCGAGTCACCGTGCGAAGAGTGGGCCGATTCCACCGACTCACAAAAGCGGATTTGGGTGGCATCCCCTTGCCCGCTAGCCTTCACCGGGGTGGGGCTGCCTTCTTCGGTCATGGGCACCTGCCAGGCACCGGCACCCCTGATGGCGAACAGAATCGTCCCTGCGCCCCGGTCACCGATCAAGGCGGGCCCCAGGTTGGGGCAGCCCAGCACAGCCACTTCGATTCGTCCTTCGACGATCAAGGCCAGGCTGATGGCATACTGCATTTTGCGCAGAAAACCTTTGGTGCCATCGATGGGATCCAGGGTCCAGAAGCGCGGTGAGTATTCTTTGGCACCACCACGATCGATCCATCGGCAAACATCGTCGGTGTTGGCCTCGGGGCGTTGAGTCCGTACATGGCCCACCACCTGTTCGAGGGTGGGCTCATTGCCGGCCTGACGCAAATCAGCAGAGTCTTCTTCACCAATGACGGGGTCCTCGGGGAAGACTTCGCCCAGCGCACGACAAATCAGGGCCTGGCTACCAAAATCGGCCACGGTGACGGGGCTTTTGTCTTCTTTTTGAAGGGTGCCGGGATCAATAAGGTCCTGCACCGAACGGCACAGCAATCCAGCTTCGCGAACAGCCGCCAGGGCAATGTCCAGCTCGTGGGCAAGGGCATGATCCGCCCAGGGTCGATTCATTTCCAGACTCCCGATGTTGAGGATGAACACCTGTCATCGTCAGGTTTGTTTTGCAATGTAGAGAAGATACAGCAGGCATAGTAGGATGCCAGTGAAACTCATGCATTGGAGATTCCATGATCGATGTTCTGATTATCCTGGCCTACTTCGTGGTCATCATGCTGGTGGGTGTTTTAAGCCGTGGCGGACCCGATACCAGCGCCGAAGAGTACTTTGTCAGCTCCCGCAGCCTGACGTGGCCATCGATCGCCTTGTCCACGGTGGCGACGAATATCCATGCCGGTCACTTCCTGGGCATGGCCGGGTCGGCCTATCTTTACGGCTTGGCCCAGGCAAATCTTGAAATCAATGCCATTTTCGGCATTTTGCTGGCTGCTTTTGTTTTCATTCCCTTGTACCTGCGGCTGAAAGTGATGACCATCAGCCAGTTCTTTGAAGACCGTTTCGGCCCGGCGGTGGGCACGTCCTACTCTGTTCTGACCATGGTTCTCTATGGCTTTTTGTACCTGGGAACGACCCTTTTCTGGGGCGCCTACGCGGTGAACGCCTTGTTCGCCGAACAAATTGCCTTTCTTCATCCTGATCCCGCCATCAGGGTGATGATGATGATGGTCGGGTTGGGAATGTTCTCGGCAATATACACTTATCTCGGCGGGTTGCGGGCCGTTGTGCGCACCGATGCAGTGCAATTTGTCTTGCTGGTTGGCGGCGGCTTCACTTTGTTAATTCTGGCCCTGAACCGGCTGGGTGGCTGGAGCCAGTTGTACGAGCAGACCAACCTGATGCACCTGCACCTGCCGGCGGACCATCCCAAATTGCCCTGGACCGCCATCGGCGCCATGCTGTTGCTGAACCTGAATTACTGGGGCAGCAATCAGATAATTCTGCAGCGGGCCCTGGCTGCAAAATCCGTTCGGCACGCCCAGGTGGGTTTGCTGGCCAGTGGTGTTTTGAAGTACCTGCTGGCGTTGCTGATCGTGGTGCCGGGCATTGCCCTGGCCGGTATCCTGAAGGACTCGCCCCTGACCGATCCGGACCAGGCCTATCCAACCCTGGTCAACATGCTGTTGCCGGTGGGAGCCCGGGGGTTGGTTCTGTGTGGGTTGTTTG
The DNA here is from genome assembly GCA_024275485.1 of Candidatus Krumholzibacteriota bacterium. GTDB lineage: Bacteria > Krumholzibacteriota > Krumholzibacteriia > LZORAL124-64-63 > LZORAL124-64-63 > LZORAL124-64-63. The sequence goes on from JAJRZA010000003.1 coordinate 15,029, forward strand.
CCTCGCTGATGTCTTCGGTGGATTCCATCTTCAACTCGGTAAGCACACTCTGGTCGGTGGACATCTACAAACGGCGGTTGCGACCCGAGGCCACGGACCGGCAGATGGTGGCCATGGGGAAAAAAGCCATCATCGTGACTCTGTTCACTGGTTTGGCCTTCGGTTTTTTACAGGTGCACATCAAATTCAGCAATCCGGAATTTGCCCTGACTCATTGGTTCAATGATATGTCTTATTACATCAAGGTGGGTTTTGTCCTGCTGGTGACTTCGGCGGTGTTCTTGTACAAGGCCAAAAGTCGGCTCGTATTGGCCATGATGTTCCTGACCATCGGTATCAAGCTGGGGTTGGAGCAGTTGTTGCCTTCGATGGCCTATTTCAATATTACCGCGCTGACGATTTTGATTGGTTTTTCGATCATCGCGTCGGAGGCCTGGTGGCGGACCCGGCGAGGGATAAGGTGGGCTGATATCTGGTATGTGGAAGATCGGGTTGTGGGGTGTGCAGGGGTGGCTTTGTTGGGGTCTTTGGTTGGTTTGCAGGTGTGGTTTCATTAAACCTCTGTGCCTACCGCAAACTCCGTCGACAATGTCCCTCA
>JAJRZA010000015.1 GCA_024275485.1 Candidatus Krumholzibacteriota bacterium
AGCCCTCAGATAAGGGTTTGTGATGAATGCACTTGGGAGATGGGCAGTGTGGTGGTTGCCAGCCCTTGGGTATTGTTTTTGAGTATTTCATACTCAAGGACTGGCAGATCTGGGGCCAGGAACAATTTCGGGGGCACAACTCATTTTTTCACTGGTCGAGGATTATTTTCAACAGGGAAATACCCTTTGATCGTGCTCCGGGTCTTGGCGGGATATTGCCGTTGTTGACAACATCCAACGGCTCAAAGCATAATACCCATCAATCCTGACCATTAAATTTCCCTTCAAGCGAGATACTGCATGGATCATTCTGCCGACCATCTTCCTCCTCCCTGGCGTGGCCAGGGCGACTATCGTTGTCGTAATCTGCCAACCACACCGTGTCCAGAGAAGGGGCTCATCCTGGTTACCGGTGCCTCGGGGTATATTGGTGGTCGCCTGGTTCCGGAGTTGGTTCGCCGGGGATATTGCGTGCGGGTCATGGTGCGCGGCGACGTTGATGATTTCCGTGATGTTTGGCCGAACACTGAGGTTGTCCAGGGCGACGCACTGGATCAAGCCAGTCTGGAGCGGGCCATGGTTGGCGCCCATGCCGCTTACTATCTCATTCATTCCCTGATCCTGGGCCCGGAGGATTTTGCCCAAACTGATTTGCTGGCAGCCAGGAATTTTCACCAGGCTGCGGACAAATCCAAGTTGAAGCGCATTGTTTATCTGGGTGGGCTGGGAAGACCGGGAGACTGTGCTTCAGAGTCATCCGAAAGTTCATCCAACAACTCCTCCAACCACCTTTCAAGTCGGCACCAGGTGGCTGATGAACTGGCCAAAAGCAAGGTCCCTTTGACCACCTTGCGGGCATCGGTAATTGTCGGTTCCGGAAGTGCATCTTTCGAGATCATCAAGGGCCTGATCGGCCGTTTGTGGGTCATTCCCTTGCCTCGATGGGCAGATAATTCCTGCCAGCCCATCGGCATTCGCGACGTGATAAAATACCTTGTTGGTGTGATGGAGGCTCCCGAAGCTGCCGGCCAAAGCTATGATATCGGAGGTTTGGAGCGTTTGACCTACGCTCGGATGATGGAAATCGTCAGCGAGATTCGGCAGCAGCCCCATCATACTGTTTCGGTTCCCCTGAAAGGGACGCGGCTTTTTGGTTTCGTGGCAAGTTTGTTGACTCCCGTCCCAGCGCCCATCACCCAATGCCTGTTCAGCAGCCTGATCCACGATACGGTGTGCCAATGTGATGACGTTCGGGATGTGGTGCCCTTTGAACCCCTGTCCTATCGGGAAGCCATCATTCGGGCCATGAGTCGAGAGGAGCAGGACCTGATTGCCACCCGTTGGTCCGATTCCTATCCGCCGGCTCATGTGTTGAAGGTCAAACTGCATGAGTTGCGCAGTCCACCCCGTTACCGGGCCCACTATGAACTGTTGACGACGTGTTCGCCGGAAACCCTCTTTGCAGCCATCACCACCATCGGTGGAAGCAACGGCTGGTTCAAGGGGAACTGGATGTGGAGATTGCGTGGGGCTTTCGATAAACTGATATCCGGTGTCGGCACCGCGCGTGGCCGCCGCAGCTCGAAGAAGTTGCGAGTCCACGATGTGATCGATTTCTGGAGGGTGGAGGACCTGAGAACCAATCAGCGTCTTTTGTTGCGTTCGGAAATGCGCATGCCCGGCCACGCCTGGCTGGAATTTACCATCAAGCCAACAGGGGAAGGCGAAATTTCTGACCTCCAGGGCCAACAAGTCAGCATCCTCGGTATCACTGCCTACTATGCCACCAAGAGACTGGGGGGGCGACTCTACTGGCGTTTTTTTCAACCATTCCACTGGTACATCTTCGATCGCCTGCTTTCTCAAATCGATCACCAGGCAGCCAACCGGTTCTCGACCTCACCCAATCCGTAAAAATAATGTAAGGTTTTTGGTTCCACCCAAACAACTTCCAATACAGCCAAGCCGTCAGGTTCAGACCAGCGCCAAAAAGATTGAAGAATCGGGGGAGGCGCGGCGGCAGCAAAGCCCGGCCAAGTCGGGTTGTACGGGAGGAAAACCATGCTCTACGGCAAATGTTCAACCAGTCGGACAATGGTCATGATCCTGTCCTTGATACTCGCCACCACTTTTTCTTCTGCCCTTGCCCAGAATCAAATGGGTGAATACGGCGATGCTCCGGAAGGATCACTGGCTTATCCCGCCAGTGGGGTTCTGGGCGGCTTTCCCACCTGCGTGGGCGTTGGCCCGGCAACCTTTGTTTACCATGCTCCCTGGCCCTACCAGTTCTTCGGTCCCATGAAGGACTTTGAAATGGACGGCAACGCGGGCACCTGCCCGGGCTTCATGCCCTACGACATGGACGAGTGCTTTTTGGATGGGGACGCCGGCCTGATCACCCCTGGCTCCTACACCATTGTCGCCGCCTCTGTTGTACCCTGCCCGGGCAGTCCCGGCGGGGCCATCGGGCCCGTTTGTACCCCTGCCATGTGGGGCCCGTCCCTGGATATTTTCGTTTTCAACACCCACAACGAAACAGCCTTCGTCAATGTGCTCGTGGACTGGAATCAGGATGGCTTCTGGGCTCCTTCGGTTCAGTCTGTCTGCGCGTCTCCTGAGTACATCCTGGTGGATTTCCCGGTCCCTGGCGGGTTTGCCGGACCATTGTCGGCCCTGTTGCCGCCAGGATTTGCAGTCGGCGGCAACGCCGGGTATGTGTGGAGTCGCTTCACCATCACCAACTACCCCATCGGCATCCCCAACTGGGACGGCAGTGGGCAGTTTGAAGATGGGGAATCGGAAGATTATTTGTTGCTGGTCGATTCGGCCGTGGCTACGGAAGATACAAGCTGGGATTCGCTGAAAAGCTACTATCGGTAGTGCCCTGTTCACGCAGGAATCCAAAGGAAGAAGAGGACCGGTTCAAGGGCTGGTCCTCTGTTTTTCCCAGTGAGATACCAATGTTCCTTGATCCTGGAACCCAGTTGACCTATGAATGTAAAAAATTAATTGTATATCTTTGATCCCCCTGGAAAATCGTTCCCGTCCAGAAGGACTTGTGACATGAATAGATATTTTACATCCCTGCTTATGTTGCTCATTTTTCTGGCGATCGGTTGCTCCAGTGATTCCACAACTCCGGACCCACCGGAACCACTGTATGAACCCATTGATCCGGTGAATCCCCAACCGGCGGACCAAAGGCTGCTGGGCATCACCGTTTCGGCAAGTATCAACGGCTTTCAAGAAGATTTTCTGGTGGCCCAACAGGCGGGCATCCAGGTGGCGGAGTTGGCCCTGGCCTGGGATGCGGTGGAGGTTTCCCCTGGCAGTTACCAGGATCCCGATGGTGTGCTGGCTGCAACCGCGTTCTATGCTGCCAACAACATCAAAGTGATGCTGACCTTCGCGGTGATCAATACCAACCAACGCACAACACCCGACCATTTGGACCAATACGATTGGAACGCCCCCGAATTGATCGCCGCCTTCAACAGCATGGCCGATTTTGTCCTGACCCAATTGCCCGCTGAAGTTTTTGTGGTGGGTGTTTCCATCGGCAACGAAGTCAACTATGTGCTCGAAGGCGAAGAATGGACGCAGTACGGAGAATTCCTGCAGGCTGCCCGCGATCATCTCCATGATGACAATGCCGGCCTGAAGGTTGGAGTGAAAACCACGGTTTCCGATGGTCTTTTTGGTCTCTTTGGCCACCAAATCAGAACCCTGAATGAAAACACCGATGTGGTGATGCTCAATTATTACCTGATGGATCAAAATTTTCAGGTGCGTCCACCATTCACCTTGCACAACGATTTCACCAACATGATCAACAATTTCCCCGGTCGGGAATTATGGCTGACGGAAGTCGGTTATCAATCCGGTAGTGAGTTTTGTGAGAGCAGTGAAGATCAGCAGGCGTCCTTCTATCATGAAGTATTCATCGCCTGGGATACCCACCGGCACACCATGGGCTACATGATGATCGACTGGTTGAACGACGCATCGCCGGCGCAAGTGGCCGAGTGGGCGGATTATTACGGATCATCGGACCCGGCGTTTCTGGAATACCTCGGTACCCTGGGTTTGCGCACCCACGCTGGAAACGATAAGAATGCCTGGCTGCAACTGCTGGCTGAAACCGGTCCGCGAGGCTGGCTTCCCCCGCCACCAATTGACGGCAAACAAAGCAAATAAGGAGACACCGGATATGAGCACCCCCAGCGGGATTTTTTTACCCTTTGCCACCAGCATGCAGGCCGAAGGATTGCCGGATATTGTCATCCGCACCTTTGAGCATTATTACAACCAGCTGGCCGCCGGCCAGACGGGTCTTATTTCCGAAGCCACCATTGAGCCGGTGACTGATCTTCCGGATTCGGACAGTTTGTCGGAGGAATTGGTTGAGGCTGGCAAGGCAGCCTTGCCCAGTGCCATCCTGCTCAAACTCAACGGTGGCCTGGGTACCAGCATGGGTCTGGAAAAAGCGAAATCCCTGCTGCCCATCAAGGATGGGCTGACCTTTCTGGACATCATCGCCAAGCAAGCGGTCAACAGCGGCATTCCCCTGGTTCTGATGGACAGTTACAGCACCAGCGAGGACAGCCTTGCGGCTCTGGCGAAATACAAAGAATTGCAGGGAGACATCCCCCTGGACTTCCTGCAACACAAGGTGCCAAAAATCGTGCGCGAAGACCTTAGTCCAGCCGTCAGCGTAACCAACCCTGATCTGGCCTGGTGTCCTCCCGGTCACGGTGATATTTACACCGCCCTGATTACCAGCGGCATGCTCGACAAGCTCCTGGGCAAAGGGTATTGCTATGCATTTGTTTCCAATTCCGACAACCTGGGTGCGGTGATCGAACCGGCAATTCTGGGCTATTTCGCCACCAACCAATTGCCTTTCATGATGGAAGTCGCCTTGCGCACGGAAGCCGATAAAAAGGGCGGCCATCTGGCTCAACTGCCCGGCGGCCGGCTCCTGCTGCGCGAGTCGGCCCAGTGCCCGACCGAAGACGAGACCACCTTCCAGGATATTACCCGCCATCGTTTCTTCAATACCAACAACCTGTGGATCAATCTGCCGGCCCTGAAGGAAGTCATGGTCGCGCGCGGCAACATTCTGGGCCTATCGATGATTCGCAACAACAAAACGATCGACCCGCGCGACAAGGCTTCCACTCCGGTCTATCAACTGGAAACAGCCATGGGTTCGGCCATCGCGGTTTTTGACGGCGCGGGGGCCATCCGCATCGACAAGACACGATTCGCCCCCATCAAGAAAACCAACGATCTGCTGGACGTTCGCTCGGACAACTATGTGCTGACGGATGATTTCCTGGTTAAAGCCAATCCGGTCCGCAAGCTACTCCGAGCCTACATCGATCTGGATCCTGAATATTACCAATTCGTGGATGATTTTGATGCTCGTTTTCCCCATGGTCCGCCTTCCCTGGTGGAATGCGAGCGATTGGTGGTGCGGGGGGATATTCGATTTGGCCAGGGTGTTGTGGTGAAGGGTGTGGTCAGCATGACCAACGAAACCGGGCAGCAGGCTGTTGTGCCGGATGGAACAATTGTCACCGGTGATTGGAAGGTTTGACAGAAGTCCCTTGCAACGGCCAAGACAGGGGAAGCAACATTTGCCCTTGTCATCCGCCACGATAACTTCATCTTTAGTCCACCATGGCAATCCTTGAGCTCAAAGAATTAACCCTCTCACTCGGCGGCCCTTCCATCCTCCAGGACATCAACCTGCGTGTGGAGAAGGGCGAGCGCATTTGTCTGCTAGGTCGCAACGGAGAAGGCAAGACCACGTTGTTGCGACTGCTCGCAGGGGAGCTGAAGCCGGATTCCGGGTAAGTGATCTGCGCCAGGGGCGTGCGGGTGGGCTCTTTGCCCCAGGAAGTCCCCAATGATCTGGCAGGTACGGTGACCGACATTGTCGCTGCCGGACTGGCCAAATACCGGCCCGATGAATCGGAATGGGATTCCCTGCATCTGGTGGAGCAAACCCTGACCCGCGCGGGCCTCGATGGCGATGCTCTTTTTGCCACTCTCTCGACGGGCAACAAACGCCGCACCCTGCTGGCTCGCGCTCTGGTCATCGAACCTGATATCCTTCTGCTGGACGAACCCACCAACCATCTCGACATCGACGCCATCGACTGGCTTGAAGGCGAACTGAACAGATTCAGCGGGACCCTGTTTTTTGTAACCCACGACCGGGCTTTCCTGCGCCGGTTGGCCCAACGCATTCTGGAGTTGGACCGCGGTCGCATTCGCGACTGGACCTGCGACTTCGAGACTTTCCTGGTCCGTCGGGAAAATTTTTTGCGCACCGAAAAGGCTCAGCAGGCCGAGTTCGACCGCAAGTTGGCCGAAGAAGAAGTCTGGGTCCGCAAGGGAGTTCGCGATCGCCGCACGCGCAACGAGGGCCGGGTGCGTTCCCTGCAGAAAATGCGCCTGGAGCGGGCCCAACGACGCGAACAGGCCGGTGGAGCGAAATTGCGTCTCCAGGATGTTGAAAAAAGTGGTCGGTTGGTATTGCGCACCAAGAATCTGAGCTTTTCCTGGGGCGATCTGGTTATGGTCGACCATCTCGATACGATGATCATGCGCGGAGATAAAATTGGCATCCTCGGCCCCAACGGCTCGGGCAAAACCACACTATTGCGTTTGATTCTAGGCGAGATTCAACCCACCGGGGGAGAAATACACGTCGGCACCAAACTCCAGATTGCCTACTACGATCAGCAACGGCTCCAGCTGGACGAGAGCCAAACCGTGATGCAGAACGTCAGTGGCGGCAATGATACGGTGCTCTTCAACGGTCGATCCCTGCACATCATCACCTATCTGCAGAATTTTCTTTTCACCCCGGACCGCGCCCGCTCCCCCATCAGCCAACTCAGTGGCGGCGAACGCAACCGACTGCTTCTGGCCCGCCTTTTCACCCAGCCGGCCAATCTGCTGGTGATGGATGAACCGACCAATGACCTGGACCTCGAAACGCTGGAACTGCTTGAAGAAATCCTGAGGGAATTCGATGGCACCCTGTTGTTGGTTAGTCACGATCGTGAGTTCCTGGACAACGTGACGACCAGCACCCTGGCTCTCGAAGGAGAAGGCCGGGTGACCGAAACGGTAGGTGGATATTCGGACTGGGCCAAAGTCAGCAAGGCGGCCAAAACGGCCCGGCTGATGGCTGAGCAACCAAGGAAAGAACGCAAGGTTCAGCCCCGGGACAAAGGTTTGCGGCGGCTGTCCTACAAGGAGAACAAGGAACTTGAAGCATTGCCTCTGAGCATCGAGGAGATGGAAACCGAACAGTCCGGCCTGAACGAACAACTGGGTGACCCGAGATTGTACAAGGATGCACCGGAAAAAGTGAAAATGATTCGCCAGCGGCTGGATATTCTGAAAGAGGAGCTTGCCGCCGGTTATGCCCGCTGGGAAGAGCTGGACTCCATCGGTTGATATATGGGAGAAGAAATGCTTCTGCTTCTGAACACCACCAAAACCATGAACCTGGATGCTGCTGTTCCGTCCGGATTGAAGGCCACCGGACCAAGACAAATGGGGCAGGCCCGCCTCCTGGCCGCAAAGGTGGCCCAGATGAGCCGTCCACAGCTTATCCACCTCATGGCCCTGAGTGCTAAACTGGCTGATACGACCAGGGTCAACGCCGCGCTTTGGGGGCAGGTCGATAGACCTGAAATACCTGCCATATACGGCTTCACTGGATTGGTCTACAAGAGCCTCGGTGCCAGTGGTTTCAATGCCGCCGAGCGTCGCGATGCCCAGAAAAGAGTGCGCATTTTGTCGGGCCTGTATGGTGTTTTGCGGCCATTTGATTTGATCGAAGCCTACCGCCTGGAGATGGGAGAAAAACTATCTGTCGGTGGGTACAAGAACCTGGTGGAATTCTGGAGAACAAGTCTAACGGCCACTCTGAATGAAGACCTGAAGAAAGGTGAGCCCATCGTCAGCGTGGCAGCCCAGGAGTACATGAAAGCTCTGGACTTGAAGCAACTCAAGGGGCCGGTGATTTCTCCCGTATTCAAGGAGCGAAGAGGGGACGGGACCCTGAAAACCGTGGCTGTGCATTCCAAGAAAGCCCGCGGTGAAATGGTGCGGTACGCGTTGACACGGAAGGCAAAAACACCACGGGACCTATTGGGTTTTAGGGCGTTGGGCTGGGAGGCAGCAGCAGAACCACCGGAGTTCGGGCCCTGGCTTTTTACCCGTCCGGTAAGCTCCTAGGCTACACGGCCAATGTCTGGTATGAGCCAATGTCGGGCATGAGCCAATGTCTGGCTGACTAGGGCAATGCGTTCAATTCGGCAGTTACGATGGTGACAATCCTGCTTTTGATTTCCCTTTCCAGATCAAATCGCCCATCCAGCCGGGCAAACCGCATCTGAACCCTGAGAATGGCCAGTTCCCGATCCATGTCCAACTGGTTGATTTGCTGAAGAACCCGGTTGGATTGCAGTTCGGTCTGCGCCTCAAACAACTCGGTCAAAAGACTGTCTTCACGAGCCAGCATGGCCTTTTTGATGATTTCGATCTCTTCGGTCATGGGATCGAGCCTCAGCACAGTGAAGCCGGTCAGAGGCAGGGTAGAACCGGTTTTGAAGGTCGTGGGCATAGTCTGGGATGTCTGGGGAATATCGGCGGCAAAAGCGCCAAAAGTGAGAATAATCAGGAGCACGGTGGTCAGAGCAGTCAGGGTTTTCATGGTTAAACCTCCAGCAAGTAAGGGTTCTGATCCCTTGCCTTGTTAATATTTTAGCATATAAAAAGCATTATTGCAATAGAAAACATATAAAAAACCAAAGAAAGCGGTCAAAAATATTTGGAGATATTGAGACAAAACCACCAATAATAACGTTTTAGCCGGGTCAAAAATTTCTTTTGCAAATAGGAAAAGGGGCCAACATTCCAAAAGAACGATGGCCCCTGCCAAATATGATTTTTCTGCTCTAGGTCAACAAAATGACGTCATTCCTCTACCTGTAAAGACTCTTGAGTCCACCCCAGGTGGCGGTTTCTGTAGCAACGGATCCGTTGAGGCAGTCGAAAATATTCATAAGCATCGTCAGGTTGTCCAAATCAGAAATGGCGTAATCGGAGCCCGTGCCAGGATCGCTCCAAAGGCTGTCGTCCGACAGGGCAATGACTTTCCCACCCGTATCGCTCTCATAAACGGCCAGGATATCAGTGGAACCAGTGGTAAGATCCAAGGCAGGAGAGCTGATGGAATCAATAAGACGAACGTAATCCAATCCGAGGGCGTTGATGCTTTGGGTGAGGCAATGGGATGAGAAACCTTCGACCATGAGGCCATTTCCGTTGCTGCTGGCACTCGCCAGAACTATTCCGTAAGGGGCAAGAAAAGAGTTCACGGAAGGAGTCACCGAGTCGGAACTCCAGCCACCATCGTGGATGACCAGAACCGTGCCGCCGACCATGACAAAATTCTGCAGGGCTTCTATCTCAGCCGCCGATAGGAAACTGTTCAGGGTTCCGGTGACGAAAAGGTCATAGTCGTTGAGTGCCTCCAAAGTGATGGTGCTGTTGAGCACGCTGATGGTGTGTCCCGCACCGGTGATGGCGGCGCGGGCTTCATCGAATTTGTCACTTGATGACATGGGCCATTGCTGATCATGGCCTTCGTCAAAGAGGGCGTCGGCAGCAAAACCAACGGTTGCGGTGGAAACCAGGGCCAGGAGGCTCAGGATAGTTAGCAGTTTGTTCATGGTCAGTTCTCCTCCAAAAAATTGAATCATGGCGAAATGGATCATCCCAAATGGGGATCCGTAGACTACCACATACGACATAAAAAGTCAGATTTGGGGATTCTGAAGATATGGATGCGCCGGTCCCTACCACCCATCGGCATAATAATAATCAAACTCGGACAGAACTTTCTTGGTGAAATCCCAGGCTTCATTGTAGGAAAGACCACTGTCGTCGGGGATCACAACCTTGATGTAAAGATCCTCACCCAACTGGTCTTTCAAGCGAGCCAGGATCTCGAACAGTTCATCCTTGGGCAACGCCCGCCAACTGCTCCCGCCAACAGCCTTGACCAGGTATCGGGTCACTCCATCGGTCTTGAGCAGCTGCACCGAGACCACTTGCTTACCCATGGAACTGCGGGCGGGGCGGACAAGTTTGAGGTACTTGTCTTCGAGGGATGAAAAGTCCTTGCGTTGCCTGGCAAGGGTCAACTCCAGGTCGGTTTTTTCGTCGGTGAGAACGAGCATGGTGGTTTCGTTTTCTTCCAGCCGACTCAACAGCTCGGCGATTTGCCGGCTCAGCTGTCGGTTGGTGCGCTCGGCTTCGTCGCGGATACCGCCGATCATAACCTGGGCGTTTTCAAGCTCCTGATCCTTTTCAACAATCTGCATGCGGATCAGGCGCAGGTTTTCCTGCAACTCTTCTTTTTCTCCCGCCAACCTGGCAATGGCCGCCGCCTTGATGTCCAGGTTGTTTTCCAGTCGCTGCATCTCGTCGCTCAACAAGATGATTTCCATGCGGGCCGAACGAACGGCTTCTTCCAGATCGGTGTTGCGCAGGCGCAGATCAGCCAGAACCTGCACGTTGTTTTGCAGCTTTTCTTCGCTTTCAGCCTGCATGGCCTTGCTCAGGCGGATCTGATTGATGAGGTCGGAATTCTTGATGATGACCACAACCATGGTCAGCATGAAAACCATCAAGATGACGGTCATGATATCGGTGAACGAAGGCCAGAGGGTAGTGTCGGAGGATTGGGGGTCCCGGTTCATTCGAAGGTCGCTGAAACCACGGAACTGATGCATCATCGTCCTCCGTCGTGAAGACGGAAGCCATCAACAAGGACCTGGCGCAGATCATCCAGCCGCGACAACGAAGCTTCCAGGTTGGCATTCTGTTGGTCCATGCCGGACAAAAGTGCGGCCTTCAGGTCATCGGCATCAACTGCGCCAGGGGCGGGTTGACGCAGGGCTTCTTCAATGCCGGCCAGGCCGTCACGCATTTCATTGACCAAAAGCTTGACGTCGTTGACCAGCAGTTTGGTCTGGCGGTTCAGGGCCTCCGGTTCGTAGGTGAATTCCGGCACCATGTACACCAGGGCCGCACGCTCCACCTGGCTGAAAACCCAGGTTTGAAGATCGTTCAAACGATGGTAGAAAAAGGTGAAGAAGAAGTAACAAACGATGGCCGTGGCGGTGGTGGTCAAGGCGGTGTTCATGCCCAGCAAAAGCAAACCCATGCCGGCGTCGGGAGCGGACGCCTGCAAAACATCTCCGGCTCCGACCAGAGCGAAAATCAGCGAACTGACGGTGCCGAACACACCCAGCAAGATGAGCACGTTGTTGACAAACCGGGGGAACGATTGCTGCAAACTCTCTTCGGCGATCATGATGGCGCTGATGGCACCGTGGTCCACGGACCCGCCGCCATTGAACAGGTCCCTGATGGTGCGGTAGCGGTCGGCCAGCAGGCTGGGGGTGGTTGTGGATTCGAAAATCTCGGCGCTCCACTCGCCCGCCTGGCGACGCCTGACAAAATCGATGATCTGATTTTCCTGCACCTGATAGTGCCGAATGGCGCCATACAACCTGGAAACTCCCATTAAAAACAGAATAAAGATGATTCCGTTGAGCACCAGGGGGCGCGGGTCTCCCATGGCCCAGCTGACGATCATTTCAAATTTCAGGACCAGGGCAGCGGTCAGGGCCACAAGTGCCACCAGGGAAACAATGCCCATCTGACTCAAAATACGGTGACTTTTGCTGGCCATTGTCATGGTCCTTCCTTGGGGATTGGTTGATCATCAGGGTGTTACCATACGGGAAAAGGGTACCCAAGTTCCAGACCTTATCCGGGAGGGGTTTCAATAAGGACAAAAAATCGGCCGGATTGACTCCGGCCGAAGGGGAAATCAAGTGGGCTATCCCTATTTGACGGCAGCCACCAGGGCGTCACGCATGTCGTCATTGGCAGGTTCTTCACCGAACCAAACGGTCCACAGGGCCTTCATGAATTCCACATTGGTGATCTTGCCCACATCGGTGCCGTTCAGGTTGGTGGTCAGACCATCGGCAGGCCACCAGGTGAAGGTGATGCGATCGCCTTCCTCGGCATCCTTGGTGAAATAGGCGAGGAAAGTATCCATGTCGCTCTGGAAGGCACTCATGTCTTCAAAGTTGTCTTCGATGACTTCACTGAAGGCGTTTTTCAGCTTGTCGCTGCTGAATCCACGGGTCAGATCCATCTGCAACAGTTTTGGTTCGTCCAGGTTGAGCAGGCCTTCGGCCTTGTTCTCTCCCAGGGAGGCACCTTTTTTCACGTACGAGACGATGGTGTAGACGTCCACCTTGAGAAATGTCTTTTCGCGCAGGGCCACGCCTGTTGCCACCAACTCGGTCCCGTTGACGGTGATGGCGTCGTCATAAGTCGTTTCGGTCTTGGGTTCGGTGACCGCGTCGGCGGACAGGGGCAGGGCAATCAAAAAAAGAAGCACCACGCAGATCATTCTCTTGATAGTGAACATGGGTTCCATCCTTGTCGGAGGTGAAGGCCAATTCGGATCATTGGGCCAAATGGATAATTCAAAATGACAAGACAGCCTAGCACGATCAGGTTGACTGGTCAAACCCAACTCGAGGTTTGATCAGCCCTTCCTCTTAATACTGTTCAGTTGGAAAAACGTCCCCCAAGAACCGGTTGCAGCATCCATTACCCTGTCCTATTGTCTCTAAACCATATGGAAGGATCCATTCTCTCAAAAAAGTTGGTTTTGATGAAGGCAATCTGTATTTACATCCTGCTGGCCACTCTTTTCCTGTTGATGATCGGCACGGCTGCCGCCGTTGAAAATCCCCCACCTGCCAAACCCATAAAAGCGGAAGACTTCCAACTGGCGGATTGGCAAGGCAAGGTGATCTTCATGGATTTCTGGGTTTCATGGTGTAAACCATGCGAGAAGTCCATGCCGTGGTTGGCCGATTTGCAATCAGCTTACGGTGGAGATGGGCTGCAGGTGGTGGCCGTCAATTTGGATCAGGATTGGCAGGATGCGCTGAAGATGGCTGCCGGCCTGCCACCGGAAATAATCCTGGTGCACGATCCTGAAGGGATTCTGGCCGAGGAGCGCAATCTGCAGGGGATGCCAAGCGCCTATCTCTATGACCGTCAGGGCCGATTGAGCGCTGTTCACGTGGGCTTTCTTCCCAGCGAAACAGCTCACAAGGAAAAGGAGATCGAGGATTTGCTGCAAGGTGCAGCGGGTAGTTTCGATCCTGCCAGCATTGGCTCCGATACTGCCGGTGTCCAGCCCTGGCAGCGTGATCTGCTGGCTGCTGCGGGCATGGCCATAGACCCGGACCCCATTGAGACGGCTTTGAACGAACACGTTTACTTCAGCAAGGAAGCCAGTAGCGGAGGAATTGGCTCAGCCGGGGGTGGTTGTGGCTGCAACTAACAATAATTTTCGCAAGGCGTTGGTAGCTGCCTGCGGATTGATCGGAATCAGCGGGGCGGCGGCCGAAGCCGTCGAAGTGGGCTCTGCCTTGATGCTGTACCGGGAAGCGGATCGGGTCAAGGTCCTCGAAGGCGTGTTAAGCGTGAACCACGAGTTCAACAGCGGCAAGAGCGCAAACTTCAAAATCGTATTCGACACCATGACGGGACCCTCTGCAAATGGAGCAACACCGGCTTCTTTTGTCCAGACTTTCACCCGGCCGTCGGGGAACGGTTCGTACCAAACGCCGGTGGGTGATACGCCTCTGGATGATACATTCCATGACAGCCGTTTTGCCGTCAGTGGCGGCGGGGTTCTGCCTTTGAACCGGCTGACCGATTTGAGTGCGGGATTGTACGTCTCATCCGAATTCGACTATTCCTCCCTGGGCGCCAACGCGGCGCTGACCAGGGATTTCAACAAGCGCAGCACCACTTTGGCCCTGCGCACGTCCTATTTTCACGATACCATCAGCCCTAAAGGTGGTCGGCCGATTCCCTTTGCGGCCATGCCGGACGCGGGATCCAATCAACCACGCCTCGATGGCGACGGCACCAAAGAGGTGACGGATGTCGGTCTGGCCTGGACCCAGGTGCTCAACCGTTCCACCATCGCCCAGCTGAGCTATACCTTCAGCATGGTGTCCGGCTACCAGACCGATCCCTACAAGGTGATCAGTCAGGTGGACGCCACCAGCGGTGATCCGGACAACTATCTGTTCGAATCCCGTCCTGAAGACCGGGCCAGGCACGTTTTGTTCGGCAAGGTGAACCATCACCTCGGGCGCGATATTGTAGGCATGTCCTACCGGTTCATGACCGATGACTGGGGTATTCTGAGCCACACCGTGGATCTTACTTATCGGTGGAATTTCTCGAAGACCAAATACTTGCGGCCGCATTTCAGGTATTACCACCAGGGGGCGGCCGATTTTTATCGACGCTACCTGGTCACCGGTGACGCGCTGCCTGGAAACGTCTCGGCGGACTACCGTCTTGGGGACATGATCGCCTACACCATCGGCCTGAAGCACGGCAGGACACTGGGTAATGGGCACAACCTTTCCTTCCGTTTGGAATATTACATGCAAACGGGAGAGAGCCACCCTGCCGACGCCATCGGTGTCCTGAAGGATTTTGATCTTTATCCCACCGTGGGTGCGATCATGTTCCAGGTTGGCTATTCCTTCGGGTTGTGACATGACATTGCAGGCTCAGCGCAGGGGCGACGACTGGCTGGTGGAATTCCAGGCCATGGCAAGTTGCTGCGAGCTTCTCTTCGATCTTAAGGAAAACTCCCAGGCCCAATGGCTGGGCGAGTTGGCCCATACCGAGGCTCTGCGTATCGAATCCAAATTCAGTCGCTATCAAACCGGCAACATCATCCACGAGATCAACCACAGCAACGGCCGGCCTGTAGATGTGGATCCGGAGACAGCCGGGCTGCTGGATTTTGCCGGGCACCTGTTTGAAATCAGTCATGGTCGATTCGATGTGACCAGTGGTGTGTTGCGTCGGTTGTGGAAGTTCGATGGTGGGGACACGATTCCCTCACGGAAACAGGCCAAGGCCTTGCTGCCGTTGGTGGGGTGGGATCGCATCCGATGGAATAACCCGCGGATCACCGTACCGGAGGGGATGGAAATCGATCTGGGCGGTATTGGCAAGGAGTACGCTGTGGATCGGGTGGCCGAGTTGGTTGCCGAACGAGCCGGGGTGGCTTTCATGGTGAATTTCGGTGGAGATCTGAGGGCGCTGGGTGACCGGCGAGATGGTCGTGCGTGGGATGTAGGCGTGGAGCGCCCGGGTTTCGAGGGGCAGGCTGGGCTTCAACTTCAATCTGGGCTTCAACTGCAATTGCGTAAGGGAGCCCTGGCCACGAGTGGGGATGCGAACCGATTCCTGCTGAAAGACGGCGTGCGCTATCCCCACATTCTGAATCCGCGAACGGCTTGGCCGGTGATGAAAGCCCCGCGTTCGGTGACCGTGCTGGCCGACACTTGCACCGAAGCAGGGTTATTGGCAACCATGGCCATGTTGCAGGGGCGCGATGCCGAGAAATTTTTGGCAGAGCAGGGTGGCCAGCATTGGGTCATCTGGTAACAATGATTTGAAGCCGTTCCTATTGAACCAATACAACCTTCTGTCCGGCCAGCAAATCCCCGGCTTGCACCATGACCAGGTAGGTACCGCTGGGAGACCTGCGACCACCCCGGTCCCGTCCATCCCAGGTTAGAGTGTGCTGGCCGGGTTCCATGGATTCGGTCACGAGGGTTCGAACCAATCGACCGGACAAGTCAAACACGCACAGGCGAACTTGAGCGGCCGTTTAGAGCTGGAATTTCACCTGAGTCCGAGGATTGAACGGGTTGGGCGAGACCTCCAGCTGCAACGAAAGGGCAAATGGCAAATCGTCCACTGCAGAAGGCAAAGGCCACTGGGCCTCCACCGCTACCACGTTGGTATTGGTTCCTGGCACATCCAGGTCGTGCATGATCGTACCGTCGTAGAGGTCGATGACGTACAGGGGGTCTCCGGAAGTGGTCCGTCCACCAGCCACATAGGCAGCTGCTCCCAGCAATTCCCGCCCACCCACGGTTACCCAACCGGTAGCAATGGATACATCCCGCGGATCGGAACCGAGCGGTAGGGCAATGTGCTGGGTCTGCCAGGTGGTCGAGTCGATGATATACACATCGCCACTGTCCTCGCAGGCAACCACGACATGAGGCTCATCAACATCAATTCCCCAAGGGTCATCGCCCACATCAATGATTTGGACTTCGGCCATGGTATCAGGATCAAGAACCCGCACCTGATCAGTGCCTCGGTCCGTAACATACAGATAGTTGCCGAAGTTGGGATCGATGGCCAGCTGCCAGAGATTGTTGCCCAGGTCTATCTGATTGGTGATGGCGGTGCCGTCATCGGATATCTCGAAGAGAATGTTGTCATACCAGGCGACAAGAAAAAATCGATCCCCCCGCACATCGAACACGATGTTGCCGGGGCCCAGGTAGGTACCTGGAATGGGCAGGTAGCCGATCACCTCATAGGTGCTGGTATCGATAATGTCCAGGCTGTCGCCGTTACGGCAACTGACCAGCGCGATGTCCT
Source organism: Candidatus Krumholzibacteriota bacterium (assembly GCA_024275485.1). Lineage (GTDB taxonomy): Bacteria > Krumholzibacteriota > Krumholzibacteriia > LZORAL124-64-63 > LZORAL124-64-63 > LZORAL124-64-63. The sequence continues at coordinate 16,633 of JAJRZA010000015.1, forward strand.
TTCCCGGATTGAAGGCGATGGACACCGGGTACTCGTTGGTGGGGATCTCGTGGGTCAGGTTGCCAAATTCATCAATGACCACCACGCCGTCGCCGGAAGCCCCGGGAATCCAGATCTCTTGCACAGGGTCGGGGCGTTTGACTGCGTCGTAGGGATAGTTCCCGTATACTCCCAGGGGGATCGGATCGCTGAAAACAAATTCTTCCATATCAAAGTCCCAGTAGAAAAGACTCGCGGAATCGGAAGTGGAACTGCCGGCCAAGCCCCAATAGGCGAGCGAGGTGTTGGCGCTGCAGAAAAGAGTGGCGACCAGGATGAGAGCTTGGATAGTGCGACGCATGATAGAACCCCCCGTGACAAAACCAACAGTTAAGGCTTTGGGGACTTTATCACGATTCAGGGAAATTGTCGAGATCGCCGCCCGGATTCCCCCTCCGGGGCCCAGGCTATACAATTACGAAAACGTGTGATAGGCTTCTAAAAACTTCATTCAAGCCCTTTCCTCGATAGTCTCCAGGACTTCGTAACGTTTTGAAGGAGCCCCCATGCGGTATAAGGATCTGCATACTTTGTCAGTAGAAAACCCAAAATTCTTTTGGCGTCAACAGATGAATTTGATCCAATGGTATGAAGAGCCCGAGGAAGTGCTGTATGAGGATGAGGACGGGCTGAGTCGCTGGTACCGTGGTGGCAAACTGAATACCAGCTACCTGGCCCTGGATTACCATGTGGAAAATGGTCGGGGTCGCCAGGTGGCCCTTTTCTTTGATTCCGCCGTCACCCATACCAAACGTCGTTACACCTATCGCGAATTGCGTGACGAGGTGGCCCTCTTTGCCGGTGCTCTGCGAAATCAAGGCGTGGAAAAAGGGGACCGGGTCATCATCTACATGCCGATGATTCCCGAAGCCGTCATCTCCATGTTGGCCTGTGCCCGTCTCGGTGCGGTTCACTCGGTGGTTTTTGGTGGGTTTGCGCCACACGAACTGGCCGTTCGCATTGACGATGCCAAACCCAAATGCCTGATCACCGCCACCTGCGGAATCGAGTTTAAAAACGTCATCGACTACAAGCCGCTCGTTGACAAGGCACTGGAAGAGGCCGACCACCCGCCGACCTCGGTCATTGTTTTTCCCCGTCCCCACGCCAAGGCCAAAATGGTGGCGGACCGGGATCACGACTGGCACGAACTGATGCACGATGCCACGCCCGCGGATCCGGTTCCGGTGGATGCGGCGGACCCTCTTTATATCCTCTACACCAGCGGCACCACCGGTAAACCCAAAGGTGTGGTGCGGGACAACGGGGGCCATGCCATTGCGCTGAAGTACAGCATGAAAACCGTTTACAACATCAACCCGGGCGAAGTTTTTTGGGCGGGCTCGGATGTGGGCTGGGTGGTTGGCCACTCATACATTGTTTACGGCCCCCTGATTCATGGCTGCACCACGGTTTTGTACGAGGGTAAGCCTGTTCGCACTCCGGACGCGGGAGCTTTTTGGCGAGTGATTTCCGAATACAAGGTGAGTGCCTTCTTCACTGCTCCAACAGCTTTTCGGGCCATCAGAAAAGAAGACCCGGACGCCCACCTCAAGCGCAATTACGACATCAGCAGTTTGCGCACCCTGTATCTGGCCGGCGAGCGGCTGGACCCACCCACCTACGAGTGGTTGACGCAGATCCTGGATGTTCCCATCGTCGACCACTGGTGGCAAACCGAGAGCGGCTGGCCCATCGTGGCCAATCCCATGGGACTGGAACCCCACCGGGTCAAAAGCGGCTCGGCCAGCTTTCCGGTGCCCGGCTTCAAAGTGGAGGTTTTGGACGACGAAGGTCTTGCCTCGCCAGTGGGTGAAATGGGCAATATCGTCATCAAATTGCCCCTGCCTCCCGGTTGTCTGCCAACCCTGTGGAAAGACAACGATGGTTTTCGAGAGGCCTACCTCAATCGATTCGAGGGTTATTACGATACCTCGGATGGCGGTTACATCGACAAGGACGGTTATGTCTTCATCATGGGCCGCACCGATGACGTCATCAATGTTGCCGGCCACCGCCTGTCCACCGGCGAGATGGAGGAGTTGATCGGCGGACACCAAGCCGTTGCCGAGTGCGCGGTTGTTGGCATCGACGATCAACTCAAGGGGCAATTGCCCATCGGTCTGGTGGTGCTCAAGGATGGGGTAGAGGTGGATAACGAGGTGTTGGAAGCCGAGCTGATAGCCCTGATCCGTCAGGCAATCGGGGCCGTTGCGTCTTTCAAGAAAGCAATGGTGGTCAAGCGGTTACCCAAGACGCGGTCGGGAAAAATACTGCGCAAGACAATCCGGCGGCTGGCGGTTGAGGAGCAGATCATCACTCCGCCAACCATTGATGATCCCGCCATCGTCATGGAGATACGCACTGCTTTGCGCGATCATCGAGTGGGGCAGTACGCCCATACGGCCATCGATGAGAACGAAGAAGGAAACAACCAAAAATAGGCCTTCCCATGGCACCAGGGAGACTCTCGACCATGTCCCAGGATCACCAGGCCCGGAAAAATGCAATTTTGACCGTCTGGATACTGCTGATGTTCTCACCTGCGCGGGTGGGGGCTGAAATTCCCGTATACGACATGGTCCGGATTCGTGCCGGTTCTTTCAACATGGGCAGTCCCGAAGATGTCATCCTGCGGCGGGCGGATGAGCAACTTCACAAGGTCACCCTGACGCGCGATTTCTTCATTGGTCGCTACGAAGTAACCCAGGAATATTACCAGACAGTAATGGGTTCCAATCCCAGCTACAACAATGTCTGCCCCGACTGTCCGGTCGAAAGGATCAGTTGGCGCGATGCCGTCACGTTCTGCAACGTCGTTTCGCGCAAGGCCGGTTTGGCCCCGGCGTACCAGATATCGGGAAACTCGATCACGATGGATCCGGATGCTCCCGGTTATCGTCTGCCCACCGAAGCGGAGTGGGAATACGCCTGCCGCGCCGGCACCAGCACCATCTTTCCCTACGGCAACTGTTTGTCGTCGTCCCAGGCCAACTTCAACGCCTATCTGCCCCAGCCGGGTTGTGAATCGGGATTGTATCGGGCCCAGAGCATTCCCGTGGGCAGTTTCCAGCCCAACGGGTGGGGGTTGTACGACATGATCGGCAACATCAATGAATATTGCTGGGATTGGCATGCTCCCTATACGGCTGAGGCGCAAATCGACCCCGTAGGCGTTTTGGATTCCGGCTACCGCGTCCTGCGCGGGGGGGCGTTCAGTATATTTGGACCCCGTTGCCACAGTGGTTCACGTCATCCCATGAAGCCGGAAATGGCTTTGGATTTTATGGGTATGCGGATGGTGCGGACGGCTGTTGCACTGGAAAGGGAAGTCAATGAATAACCGAGTCTTCGTTGGGCGGATCCTGTCTTTTTTAACCTTGGTCCTGTTGACCGTCCTGGCTGGTTGTGGGGCCAGGGAGGAAGCAGGTCGCCCCAACATCATCGTCATCATCACCGATGATCACCGCTACGATTTTCTCGGCTCGGTGAGCCCGGATTTCATGCAAACCCCAAACCTGGACCGCCTCGCCGCCGAAGGGGTCCGCTTCAGCAATGCCTTTGTCACCACTTCGCTTTGCAGTCCAGCCCGTGCCACCTACCTGACCGGGGTGTATGCCCACACGCACAAGGTGGTGGTCAACGAAGACATGGATATTACCGTAGCCACAGCAACCATTGCCCAGCGTCTTCAGAGTGAGGGTTACGAGACGGCCTTCATTGGCAAGTGGCACCAGGCGCGGCGCACCACGCCTCGGCCGGGCTTTGACCACTGGGTCAGCTTTCAGCGCCAGGGTCATTATTTCGTCAATACTCTCAACGTGGATGGCCAGTGGGAATTGAGCCGAAAATACATCACCGACGAGCTGACCGACCGGGCCATCGATTATTTGAAACGTCCCAAAGACAAACCATTTCTGATGTTTCTGAGCCACAAGGCCGTGCACCAACCCTTCAACCCGGCTTATCGGGACACCTTGCGGTTTACCGGTTTGCCGATTCCGGATTTCGATACCTCCGCGGGGCTCATTCGGGACAAATCTCCCTGGAAGGAAAACCGTCGGCAGGGTGACGGTGATATCCTGATCCAGCGTTATCGTCAAACCCTCGCTTCGGTTGACGACGGTCTCGGGCGATTGCTCGGCACCCTGGAAGAACAGGGAATCCTGGACAACACTGCCATCATCTACGTTGGCGACAACGGCTATCTGATGGGTGAACACGGGGGGCTGTGGGACAAACGGGCCGCCTTTGAACCCTCCATTCGGGTGCCCATGCTCATGCGGTACCCGGCGCGAATCAAGGCTGGCAGTGTGGATGAGAAGATGGTGCTGAATCTGGATCTGGTGCCAACCTTGCTGGAGTTGGCGGGTGTGCCGTCCACACCGGATTTGCAGGGGCGCAGCTGGCTTGGCGATGGTCCTGGGCGGGAAAGTTTTCTCTATGAATATTTTGCATCCGAGGGTGATGTGCCGACCATCCTGGCGGTGCGCACCAGGGATTGGAAGCTGGTAACCTATCCAAAAAACCCAGAGCTCGGGGCTGAGCTGTTCAATCTTGTGGATGATCCCCAGGAGACGACCAATCAAATTCAGGCGAACGCAGGAATGTTTTCCGATTTGCAGGCGGAACTGGAACGGCTCAAGAAGGAAACGGACTTCCAGTGGCCAGATTATTGATTTGCCCTGGCTGCCATGTAGTTTCTGAAATCTTTCAGTTTGTCAGTGCAAATAAAATCCACTCCCGTATCAAGCAACAGATTCCATATCCGTTCCTGGTCCAAAACATCTGGAAAATCCGTCTCCCAAAATCTGATATCCCGACCCTGTGAGTGTGCCGACACAACCAGTTTTTTTAGTTTCAACCTTTCGTGTTCGGGGATATTTCCCTGTCCGGTCCAGGTAAATTCCTCGGTCCACTTGGCACTGATCAGGGTGATGATCGGGAGATCAGGGTTCACCAGCAAATCTTTCAACCTGCCGTCATACTGGGCCAAGGTGGTTCTCGCCGCGACCATTGCGCCCAGGTCCCGGTTTCCGGAAACGACCAGGGTGACCGCGCCCTTCATGGCATCTTCCGTCCCAAAACCGGCCAGAATTTCCTCATATTCGGCCAGCAGGTCCTTCAGCGCCTTCCAGCCGTCCGCTGGGTCGGACTTCACGTCGACCAGCAATACGATTCCGGATCCATCCTGATAGACGCTTCCACCGTTGTTCAACACGAGCTCTCGAAGCGGATCAAGATACATTGACCTGATGGTTTTAAACGGCCGGATGTCTGCCGAATCATGGGCCACAAAGAAGATTCCAGCCACCAGGCGCACGTCCACCTCGATACTGTTGAACCCGCAATGCAGGGCATCCCAGAGAGGGTGATCGTGCTGGTAATCATTGTGGGAGTGGGCTGTGGTGGGTAGGGGGGCAGAGGCCGGTTTGGGGTGATTGGGGGCTTTTCTGAACAGGAAAACCACCGGAAGCACCAGCAGAAGGAGCAGCAGAAGGAGCAGCAGGGATTTTTTCATTTTGAGTTGTGGCCCGCCATAATGTCGCTGTCTTTTCCCCAAAAGCAATTCCAATCTGCCATGTGAAATACCTGCCTTGCGCACTTCCTGTCATGAATATTGTTCTTTGGCTACGCCCTTGTCATCACCTTTCTGTCATAATATTGGGGCCATCTACCTGGGGAAATGTGTTACCATGGGCCTTCGTTAAATTGATGTGCCGTGCCAACCGGGAGGGGGATACCATGTTTTCCATTTTGCGTCTGACCATACTTTCTCTCTTGATCTTGATTTCGGGAATATTCAGTGGAACTGTTTTTGCCGAATGGTCCGCCGACCCGGCAGTGAACCTGCCTCTGGGCGATGGCCCTGGCGATCAGGTGGTCCCTCACCTGACAATCAATCCGGACAACTCCTGCTACACCGGATGGTACGACACTGGGAGCGGTAACTACGATGTGGCCCTGCAACTCGTGAGTGCCGAAGGCACTGAAATGTGGCCGCACGGCGGAATCATCGTCAGCGCTCATCCTCAAAACACCTGGGTCATGGATTGGGCCCTCATCTGCGATTCAGCCGGCAACGCCATTGTGGCCTTTGCCGATATCCGGGGCGGCAATTCCAACATCCATGTCTACAAGATCGATCCCTCCGGTAACTTTTTATGGGGCGCCGACGGCATCGACATCACCAACAACAACGACGGAAAGGGGCCTCCCAGCCTGGTGGAAACCAACGACGGGGATATCGTGGTGGCCTGGTATGCCGGCCCAACCATTGGTAATTCCGCCATCAGGGTGCAACGCCTCACCGCTGAGGGAACGCCACAATACGGTACCAATGGGATTGCCATCTCCGAAGTTTCCGACACCCTGCCCGCCGGGCCCAAAATGGTGCCAAGCGGAGAAGACGGCTTCATTCTGGGCTACGTTCCCGTCTATTCCTTCATGGCCAACCGTGAAATCAAAGCCCAACGCTTCAACGCCGCCGGTAATCCCACCTGGTTCGGCTACCGGATGATCATGGACGACGCCACCGTACCGATGGGCCACTATTTCGAGATGATGAGTGACGGCAATGACGGAGTTTTCTTCAGCTGGTCCGTCACCATCGGCGTGGCCTTCACCGTGCGGGCACAACATGTCGACGCTGCAGGCAACGAAAGCTTTATCCACAACGGTCTCCTGGTTTCCACCGAGCCGTCGTTTGCCCAGATTGCCCCGAGCATGACCCACGATGTGGTCACCGACGATTTGACCGTTCTTTTCATTCAAATGAACGGCAGTCAGAGTGAAAAGGGAGTCTTCGGGCAACGCTTGTCCCATACGGGTGAGCTGCTTTGGGGCGCCACCGGCCTCGAAATACTGCCCGTGGACCCAAGCAACGAATGTTTTGTGCGCGCTCTGGACACCGGTGACGGTGTGATCGGGCTCTGTTTCCAGGCTCCCCAAAACGCCTACGCCCAGGATCAAATCATCAGCTTCAAATTGGACGCCAACGGAGATTTTGTCTGGGACCCGTCCCTGGTCGGGGTGAGCACCACCCCGAGCGGGAAAGACGATCTTCTGGCGGTTATCGGCAGCGATGAGATGGCTCGGACGATCTGGGTTGATCAGCGAAACGGAAGCTCAGACGTCTTTGGCCAGAATCTCAATGGTGACGGATCCCTGGGCCTGTCCCTTGTCCCGGTGCCAAATACCATCGGAGCCCTGATCCAGTTGAACCAAAACCATCCCAACCCTTTCAACCCAACCACCGACATCGTCTTCAGCCTGCCAAATCGACAGCACGTTTTATTGCGGGTTTATGACGCCAGGGGGCGCCTTGTCCGCACCCTTCTGGATGCCGATGCCGGGCCTGGATCACAGACCGTCCGTTGGGACGGCCGAAACACCGGCGGCTACGAGGTCCCGTCGGGGTTGTACTTTTATCGGCTTGAATCCGGAAACGACCGCCAGGTTCGAAAAATGGTTCTGATAAAATGATCCGCGTCCCATTATTTTTCTTTCAGACTTCGCCTCTTGGTAACCTCCTCTTGGTAACCTCCTTGCCTAATGCTAGGAGCTCATGCTAAGATATCCACTCAGAACCTGATAAACTGCAGGAAGTTTAACCCTTTCGTTCACGCCCACATCAGGGTTACCCAACTTGCCAAAAAAACGTCTGCTGCCTCTCACCAAGGCACGTAAAAAAGCCGCCTACCTTTTGACAAAACCTTCAGTGATGAGGGAAAAGATCTTGGCCAAAGAAAGAAATCCCCAAAAAAAGATCTCGGCTATTTTCCCAATGAAAATACAAACAAAGTTGATTTTAGCATTCCTTGTTCTCTCTTTCCCTTTGCTGGTCATTACCAATAGCATTTTCTATAGCAGCGAAAAAAAGACGCTGTCCCGTAACATTTTAAGCCACCTTGAGTCGGTAGCTTCCCTCCAACAACACCGGATCCATGACATCGCCCAGCAAAATGATGAAAGGCTGAGCCTGGTGGCCAGCCGAACCCAGTTGCGCCTCAGTCTTGAGAAATTCATGGTCGACGCCGACCAACAGCATCAGGTAAAAATGAGCAACATCCTTCGCGATGCCAAGGCCTCTATTCCGGATTTCAACCATATCTATGTCTACTCTGCTGATGGGGTGATGGTGGCCTCAAGCGACACGGCCGGGATAGAGAATGAACATCTCCATGAAGGTTTTTTTGCAAGCGGCAAAGAGGGAAACAAGGTCGACCTGTTCTTTCTTGATGCGAACCAGAATCTTTCGTTGTATCTGGCCGGACCACTCTACCTGGAAAACAAGTTTCTGGGAGTGCTAATGATTGATAGCAAAGTTGACAACATGATTACGGCTATCAATGATTACACCGGCCTGAAGGAGACTGGTGAAATTATTTTGGCCGCAAAAAATTTAAATGGTGACCCTGTTTTCATCATGCCCACCCGATTCAATCGGCAGGCAGCGCTCCGCTTGATTATTTCCAAGGATAATTTGCAGATCCCTATAAATAAGGCCTTTTCAGGTGAAGGCGAGTTGCTGACCGATGCAACCGACTATCGCCAGGTGCCTGTTCTGGCCGCCACCAGATACATTGAAGAATTCGATTGGGGTATAGTAGTCAAAATAGACAAGAATGAAGCTTTTGCCCCACTTGCCAAGATGAACGGACTGTTACTCAGTATCATTGGAGGTGCCGGAGGTCTGATAATACTCTTGTCCTTGTATTTTGCCAAAAGCATTACCAGGCCTATTGTCAGGTTGACCCGGGTTGTGCACAATATCGCCGATGACAATTTTGAGGAGCAGGCTGAAGAATCGAATGCAGACGAGATCGGCGTGCTGGCCACCGCTTTCAACAAAATGACCGGAAAACTGCTTAACACAAGAAAGATACTGGAAGAAAATATTACTTCCCTGCAGGCGGCAAACAAAGAACTTCAGGCAGGAAAAGAACGATATCGGGAAATATTCAATGCCCCCAGCGACGCAATTTTCATGCTTGACGCCGACACCGGCAAAATTCTTGATGTCAATCAAGGGATGCTGGACATGTTTGGCTACACCCATGAGGAGGCGCTTCAGGTGGATGTAGGTGGAATCAGTTCTGGAGAGGCCCCCTATACCATGGAAGAAGCCGGCCGGAATGTGACAAACACCGTATTGCATGGCTCACAGTCCTTTGATTGGCAGTGCAGGAAAAAGGACGGCACTCTTTTCTGGGGGGAAGTGTCCATGAAATACGCAGAGTTCAGCGGCCAGCGGTATGTTATCGCGGTGACCAGAAATGTCAACGACCGCAAACTGGCCGAGAAGGCCCTTGCTGAGGAAAAAGAACAGTTGGCGGTGACCCTGCAGAGTATTGGCGACGGCGTGATCACCACGGATATCTCAGGGAATGTTGTCCTGTTGAACAAGGTTGCCGAGGTCCTTACCGGTTGGACAAATGAATTGGCTGTGGGGATGCCTTTGAATGAGGTCTTTAATATTGTCAATGAGCAAACCCGGGATGCCTGTGAGAATCCAGCCACGAAGGTTATCAGCAGCGGCCGGGTAATCGGGCTTGCCAACCATACCATTTTGATTGCAAGGGACGGCCAGGAGCGGAGCATTGCCGACAGCGGCGCACCGATTTTTGACGCCAAAAGCAACATCATAGGGGTTGTTCTGGTCTTTAGGGACGTCACTGAAAAACAAATGCTGGAGCAGGAAGTATTGAAAGCCAGAAAGCTGGAGTCTGTCGGAGTCCTGGCCGGCGGCATTGCCCATGATTTCAACAATATTCTGGCCGCGATACTCGGTAATATTAATTTGGCCCTTGACAACACCGACCCCCAGGAATCGGTCCATGTCCTTTTGTCTGAAGCCGAGAAAGCATCACTACGGGCAAAAGATCTTACCCAGCAACTTTTGACTTTTGCCAAGGGAGGAGAGCCGGTAAGAGAAACGACTTCAATTGCCGAAATCATTATCGACTCTTCTTCATTTGTCTTAAGGGGGAGTAACGTCCGGTGTGATACCTGGTTTGCACCTGATCTTTTGCCGGTTGACATAGATCCGGGACAAATAAGCCAGGTCATTCAAAATATTATCATCAATGCCGCTCATGCCATGCCCGAAGGTGGTGTTATTGAAATTCGAGGCGAGAACGTACTTGAGCGTCGGCATATCCCAACATTCCTGCATGGAGACAGGTATGTTGTAATAAGTATTGAAGACCACGGTGTTGGCATCTCCAGCGAGAATATTGACAAGATTTTTGATCCGTATTTTTCAACGAAACACACTGGCAGTGGATTGGGGTTGGCAATTTGCCATTCGATTATCACGCAGCATGGAGACCATATCACCGTGGAATCAGAGTTGGGGGAAGGGACCATCTTTTCCATATATCTTACTGCTTCCGAAAAAAAACTACCTGATTCTACTGATAAGGAAACCGGTCCTCTCGCTCAAGGGCATGGAAAAATAATGATCATGGACGATGAAGAAATGGTGCGGGACATGGTAGAAACCATGCTTGTCCGACTAGGCTACGAAGTCGAGCTGACAGCTGATGGCGAAGAAGCTGTTGGTATTTATAAAACAACCCTGTCCACTGGTTCCCAAGCTGATCTGATAATAATGGATCTTACCATTCCCGGTGGCATGGGCGGCAAAGAGGCAGTAAAAGAAATTCTGACAATAAATCCCGAGGCGAAAATCCTTGTTTCCAGCGGGTACTCCAATGATCCCATAATGGCCAATTTCAAGAACTATGGTTTCTGCGGTGCTATTGTAAAACCGTATCAGATGCGGGATCTTAATACAATTATTCAGAAGGTTTTAGGATAACGTAAAACCGCTTTGAGGCATTTGCGATGCGAGTAACTTCTTGAAACCATTTTGGTTTCAGACGGCACCAAAATCACTTTACCCCAAGATTAAACGAAATCATTGAAGTTATGGGCTCTACTTGGCCCAAAGCCAAGAAATTGACCCCAAGGGAA
>JAJRZA010000016.1 GCA_024275485.1 Candidatus Krumholzibacteriota bacterium
GAGTTACCGGAACGTTGGTCGAAATACTACGATGGCAAGGTCAAGACCCGGGCATTGGAGAGGAACTGTGAACATGAGTTGAGTTACGCACGGTAGGGGGTTAATGGATGGTTGGGGAACCGGCCAACGATAGAAGGGAGGAACATTTTCGGGGGCACAACTTATGGGATAGCAGACTAGTGACATTTTTCGGCTTGAGACATTCCTGGGGACCCAACCTTTGGAATAACAATTGCTGAATTTCTTTTTTGGGCATTTGGACCCCGAAATTCATTGCATTCGGCAATCCCGACCACCAAAAGGCATGGCGGTTTACCTTCTTTTGTTTCCCCCGAAACAACAATATTCCTCTGAGTCCGTCATATTTCCCAAATTTCCCCTGGCATAACCTTTGCAGCTAAGGTTTCGAGCCGGTGTGCCGATACCAATAGAATGCAGGAATACCCGGCCTTTTAAGGAATTCAGGGGAATGGGACATGAAGAAAATGGATTGGCTGAATAGGAATAAAATGCCAGGCCGTTCAGGATTTTCCATGGTGGAAATCATGATGGTCGTACTGCTGATCGGAATTTTGGTGGGGATCACAGCACCCCCCATGTTCAGATATTTGGCGTCCAGCCGCTTGCAAACAGCTTCCGACCGAATGATTGGAGACTTACAGTACGCACGCTCCATGGCCATCTCCAACGGATCCATCCTACGGTTTTCCGCCGCCGTTGATGGTTATGTCCTGGCTGACCCCAACACAGGTACTGTCTTGCGCAATCGCCAATTCGATGAAGGGATGACTTTGGCAACGGCTCAAACCGCGGACTTTTTTCCCTGGGGAATGGCTGACGCCACAATTTTCAATCTTAGCAGCGCTGGACAAACCCGACAGATCAACGTCTTGCCCACGGGAATGGTGGAGGTACCCTGATGCTGATGATGTTGCATAAAAAAATCCAGGGTCCGCGGACCCGGCAGGATGATTTCCGGATCAACCGCGAAGGATTCACTCTGGTTGAGATCATGATGGTCCTTTTCATTTTGACTGTGGGCATTTTGCCTCTCGCTGTTATTCAGCATCGTGCCCGAAGTGAAGTCACGGAGTCGGATCTTTTCACCCAGGGGATCACCGTGGCCCAGGATCAATTGGAACGGATGAAGGGCAGGGGATTCGGCAACGCCGTTGCTGATACTGGAGCGGTAGGGAATGTGCGATGGGTTTCCAGTGTTACCAATGTTGATTTCGGGCTGGATCGCCTGGAAGTAACAGTTACCTGGCAGGTTGGCAATCAACCAAGTTCAATGACCATTGCCGATCTTGTCTCAATACGCTGAAACGGGGAAGAAGATTATGCTGGCAGAATTCCGGAGAATCGGGTCTTTACACCGTCGAGGATTTACCCTTGTGGAGATGATGGTTTCCTTGACCATTTTCGCCGTGGTGCTGGGTGTCGTGTTCTCATTCATGCATAACACCAGCACCTCCTACCAGAAGACCCGACAAAAGGTCCAGTACCAACAATCCTTGCGTGCAGTGATTTCCCTGATGACCCGCGAGATTCGTTCCACGGGCTGCGACCCCAATAGTGTCGGGTTCGACCAATTCAATCAGGCCGACGCCCTTCTCCTGGAATGCATGATGGATCTGAATGGCGACTCGGACACCACCGACAACAATCCGGATGAAAATGTACTCTATTCTTTCGCTGCCGCCTCCGGGGAATTGTCCCGTGACGTGGGCAATGGACCCCAGGTTATAATGAAGGGCCTACTGAGTTTGACTTTTACCTATTTCGACTCGAACGGGAACCCGTTGCTCGGAGTGCCTCTCAACGCCATGGATCGCTCTTTGGTGCGTTTTGTTGATATGAATTTGATGGGAGAAACGGATTCGGGAGAGCCGGTAACATTCGCCACCAGGGTCTCCATCCGAAACGGATAGATATGAAAGGCCTGAAAATGCATGAACTAAACAAAACAACCAAACCAGCAAACCGCGAAGGCTTTGCCATGGTCACAACCTTGCTGATGGTGCTGGTGCTCAGCGTCATGGCCGTGGGGGTGGTTTGGATAGCGACTTCGGAAAAAAAGACCGTGTTCGCGGAGTCGGTGCATGTGCAATCACTGTTCTCTGCGGATGCAGGCAGTGAGGCCGGCATCAACTTCATCCGAGTCTCAGATTCACCTCCTCAGATTCAGGATTTCAACAACATGACCGTCAGATCCGTGGGTGAAACCGGCATCGCCGGATCCCAGACCTACGACTATTCCTGCCAGTATGTGACCAAGCGGCCGCGCCCCGGCTGGGGTGTCGAATACCTGGATTACGACTACCAGGTTATGTCTCATGGTACTGCCTCCCGCAATGGAGAAAGCGGTGTGCAGGTGGTTGTCAGCAGATTGTTCAGAGAAGGTTATTGACCACGGCCAGGGGGCCGGTTGAGCAGTGCCCAAAGGCATTGGACCAATCAGTAGGAGAATAAATCATGTCACAGAGAAATAACATTGGAATCCAGACGGGTCGACCCGTGTCGTTGTTGGTCCTTTTTTTGGTGCTGGCGGTTGCCGCCCAGCCGGCCATGGCGCAGGAGTGCGAAATTCCACTCTTCGTGAAACAGAGTCTTGTCGGTGCCAACGTTATGTTGTTGGCAGATAATTCCGGCTCCATGAACGCGGCCGTTTATCATTTGGACTACGATTCACACATCGTTTATCCTGGATTATTCCCTTCCCATGAAGAATGGTACATCGGTCAGGACATGACCCTGACGCCCCATAATTTTCGCTCGGAATATCCTTCCTTTCCGTCGGCTGATTTTGTGGATTCGGACAACGGCCAACCAGGCCGATATAACGCCAACTACCTGAATTGGTTTTTCTTCAATGCCACCGAGGAACAACGCAATTCCATACCCCAGGTCACCCGGATTCAGGTATTGAAGGAGGTATTGTGTGAAATTATCGACCGTTCGGCTCGTTTGAAATTTGGTCTCACCATATTCGAGTTCAATAACGGTGGAAATGTGGTTGCCGAGTGTGGCGTAGACCCCGTTTCCCTGAAAGCCACCATCAACGGCCTCACTGCCAACACCTGGACTCCTTTGGGTGAATCCATGGAAACAATCGTGGATTATTTCAGCGACGACGGTCCCAGCGCCCCAATTGAGGTTCCCTGCCAATACAATTTCTGCCTGGTGATCACCGATGGTCTGCCCACCATGGATGTTGATGTGACCGCCTACCTCCATGATGCCGATGGAGACGGCAACGATCCTGGTAACTGTGAAAGCATCGGTGCCCCATATTCCAACAACCTGGATTGTTCGGATCATTTTGACGACGTGGCCTATCACCTTGCCCACAATGATTTGCGACCCGACCTGGATGGTGACCAGTTGGTCTTCACCTATGTCGTTGGTTTCCATGAAAGTGGTTATTTGCTGCAAGAAGGAGCCGGCAATGGTGACGGCCTGTTCTTCCTTGCCGAAAATTCCGTGGAACTGGTGCTGAGCATTGAATACGCCATTCAGGATATCCTGCGACGCATTTCGTCCGGTTCGGCCGTGGCTGTCGTCTCCACCGAGCGTGGCCAGGATGACCGCCTTTATCGCGGCAAGTTCATGCCCATTGACTGGGATGGATTCCTGGAATGTTACGCGCTTCCTTACCAGGACGGCGATCAGGCCATCTGGGAAGCCGGAGAAATTCTGCGCCAACGGACCACCTCCAGTCGAAATCTTTTCACCAACGTCAATGGCGTCAACTATAATTTCACCGTCGACAGAGCTGCAAACTTGATGACCGCCATGAACATGGCCACCATTGAAGAGACCGAGCTTCTCATTGATTGGGCCCGGGGGAATTTTGTTGAAGGGAAACGCAACCGCAACGGCTGGATTCTTGGTGACATTATTCACTCTACGCCGGTGGTTGTGGGACCACCTTCCGAATTCACTGGGGAAGAATCCTACCAGGCTTTCCACACAGTCCATGAAAACCGCCAAAAAATGGTTTACGTGGGTGTGAACGATGGCATGCTGCATGCCTTCGACGCCCTAACGGGGGATGAAGAATGGGCCTTCATTCCGGAATTTTCCCTGCCTGTTTACGAATCCATGGCTGATTCCGGCTATTGCCACCAATACAGTTGTGACCAGACGGCCACCGTGAAAGACGTAAAGATCAACGGCGCTTGGCGCACCATGCTGGCTTCCACCGCCCGAGAGGGAGGTTCGAGCGCTTTTGCCCTGGACATCACCTATCCCACCAGTCCCGAAGTCATGTGGCAAGTCGATTTGCCAAATGGCAAATCTTATTCCTCCGAGGTGGAACTGGTCTCCATTGGTGGAACCCAGGTGGCCTTGATTGGCAGTGGATTGG
The DNA here is from genome assembly GCA_024275485.1 of Candidatus Krumholzibacteriota bacterium. Taxonomy (GTDB): domain Bacteria; phylum Krumholzibacteriota; class Krumholzibacteriia; order LZORAL124-64-63; family LZORAL124-64-63; genus LZORAL124-64-63. Next base: position 4,370 of record JAJRZA010000016.1, read on the forward strand.
ATGAAGTTGACGCTAACGCCTTCTTGTATGTCTACAACGCCGAAAACGGCACCCTGCTTGGGAGTTTGTCTGTCAGCAGTGGAGGGACTCGCAACAAAACCACCAAACCAGCCGTGGTGGATTTGAATCTGGACGGCCAAATCGACCTGATGTACGTGGGCGATCTTCTGGGGAGTCTATGGCGCATCGATGTCCAAAGCAGCCCGAACCCTGCTGATTGGGATGTCACGGAATTGTTCTACAGCTCCAGAGAGATCACTGCCAACCCCGTGGCTGCCTATGGTCCCAACGGAAATGTATACGTCTTTTTCGGGACAGGCTCGTACCTGACCGAAGATGACATGATGACCTTGAATGATAATGCCTTTGCTTGTGTTTATGACCTGCATGATGGCAACAGGAGTACCTGGAGCGACCTGACCAACCAGACCAGCACCATCAACCCCATCAATGCGGATAGCGGTTGGTACGTTGACCTGGAGCAGAAGCTCGGTGAGCGTGTTACCGAACAAGCAGTTGTTGTGGCGGAAACAGTGATCTTTACTTCCTTCGCCCCCACCTTGGATGCCTGCGTGGCCGGTGGCGAGTCCTGGCTGTACCAAATGGCCTATGATACCGGTGGCCTGGCCAATGGAGAAGACCAGTCGGTCCCTGAAGACCGAGTCACATCCCTTGGTGAAGGTATTGCCTCTTACCCGGTGGTTGACTTGGCTCAGGGTACCGTTGTTGTCCAGTCGAGTGACGCCAGTATTTCCGTCGAAAGTATTGCGGGAATATTTGAGCGGATCCGGATCCGGTCCTGGCAGGAAAACTTTATGCATGTTGAATCCGCTCCTGAAGTCATCCCATAGGGAACTCCAGGCGGCCAAACAATTCCAAATTCTCGTTTCAAATCGGAAACGATGGAAAGATCAATGGAGGCGATAAAATGAAGCGCACATCAATAGTCCTAATGGTGGTGGCCCTGGCGGTGTCATTTGCCGTAGTTGTGGATGCCGAAGCCGGTTTGTTCGGCAAGAAAAACAAGGACAAGGAAGAAAAATACCTTCCTCGATACGACAAGTCCCCCAGCCTGGAGTTCCATCAAGGTATTCTGCACAGGAACACCAGAACCGGCTGGCGTCTGGGAGATTTGGATATTCAGTTTTTGAGTGATTGCAAGATCCTCGCCGATGGCGTGGAGGATGCCGAATTGCGGGAAGGTCGTCCTGCCATTGTCACCGGACCACGATGGGGCAATACCATTGTGGCCTGGCGAGTGCGAGTCATGAAGTGGGACCAGAACTACGACAATACTGACCCCAACATGAATTTGCAGGAAAGTGATGTTACGCCGCTTGTTTCCGTGGGAACCAGCCCCCAATAACCATTCGGGACGTTGGTTGAGAAACCAATGCTGCTGATGGATTTTGCTGCAACATGCATTTTTGGTGAAACCAAAGATGCCTCATAACAGAAAAAAGGCCTTTCCCGACTCAGGAAAGGCCTTTTACTCACTTCGCTCAAACTTGGCTCATATCTTGGCTGAGATCTTAGCTAACCAAATGGGGGCTCTTCCTGAATTTCAACGGCGAAAGGCCGCAGCGATCCTTGAAGGTCCTTGAGAAGTGGGCCAAACTGTTGAAACCGCACTTCTTGCTTATGGCTTCGACGGAAAGGTCAAAGCGCCGTAGCAATCCCTTGGCATTGTCGATGCGAACCTGAATCAGGTAGTCGCTAAAGCTCATGCTCACTTCGGAACGGAACAGGTTCGAGAAGTAGCCGGGAGAAAGGTTGACCATTTCGGCCATCTTGTCGCGGTTGATATTCTCGTTGAAGTGCGCCAGCACGTAACGGCAGGCGTACTCGGCCCGGTAGTCCTGAAGGTTATGCGATGCATGAACCGTATTGCCCTCATCATCCACGAGGACGATTTCGGGCAGGTTTTCATTCCAGAGTTCCGCATCACTGATGATAGGCTGCATGTCGGGTTCCATAAGGGTACCCCCCATGCCGGCCACGGGCTTGGCTTCGCCATAGGCCATGGGACTGCCGTAACCTGGTGTAGTCACACGGTTGAGGAACTCGGTCACAAAATGTGCTGTCTTGACCACGTTGGATTTCTGAGCCACAAGCACCGGGGCATTCGTGATCGTCTGATACCTGGCCAGAACGCTCCGCAGCGCATTGGGAGTTTCGGCAGCATAGACGAAAATAAATCCGGTGGTGGCCAGAACCTCAGTCGATTCCCCCTGCTGCAAACGATGCATCAGGATCTGAGAACCAAAAAGGGCCAGACACAATTCTGTTGGGTTGTTTTCAGCCTTGGGACAGAGAAACAGAATCCGCTGACTCTCTTCTCTACCATGAACCATTTGCCGAGGATAGGTCGGAAACTCAATCACAAAGCTGGTCCACGGTTCCTGTAAGACTTCCATTCTTTCTTCCACTAAAATACCCCCAAGTATTTCTTACACACTCTTGGGCAGCGCAAAGGTGTACGATAACTGCAAAATTTCACTTCAGACGTTATATATAATACGACGTACCTTTAGGTCTTGTCCATCAAAAAACACTGAAATTTCACATTTTTTTAGGTAAACCGGTTCAATTTGAATTTTTTGGGATGAAAAGTGTCCCGACACGGGCACAAAAATAAAAAAAATGTCCTGTTGATATCCATTTTCATAAAAGATGAGAAGAAAGGCCAAACCAAGACCAAAACTATCTTAAAAACACCAGGCGGCGAGTGACACTCCAACTGTCCATCTGAAGTTTGCAAAAATAGGTTCCGCTGGCAACCTTGCGACCAAAAGAGTCGGTTCCGTTCCAGGTCACTGTGTAATTCCCCTCACCGAGAGTACCCTGCTGGAGGGAGACCAGTTCCTGCCCGTTTATGCTATAAACCTTTACAGATACACTAGGTTGGCCACCGGACCAATCCACTGGAGCAGACAAATCAAGACTATCGGGAAGAGGCTTGTCCGCAGACCACTCAAAAGCTTCCCTCACCGATGAGGGAACCACAAACTTGATCTGGATCTGATCCTGAAAAGGATTGGGCCAACCCTCAAGAAGACTGGCAGCCAGGGCCAACCGGACCTTCCCGGACCGGACCTTGGCCTCATTGGAATCGGTGGTCGCTTCGGGCAAACGGTTGTCCGCTGGAACAATAACCTGGCCCTGGGTCAAAAATCCGCGCCCATCAAGCCAGGTACCTGCCAAATTCAAGGTGGTTCCGGCTTTCAGCCAAGTGTGATCCTTTTCCGCAGGGTTGCTAAACTGAAAATACAGTATTCCCTGGGCTTCGTGGCCGGAAACAGCCCCCAGCGAACCATACAAATCGTTCTGGGATCCAGGCCTGCTTCCCAATTGGTCCGGAGTGATCAAATCCCAGGAAACGGCCTCTGCATGGCCATTCTGGGGTTTCCAGAGAATTTCAGTTGGAGCACCAAGGGGCCGACCATCCAAAATGAACAGATCCGGATCCATCAATCCGGAAAACCCGGGCTGCAAAGCAAAACGCAGGGACAATGTGCCCTCGTTATCCTGGGAAATGGACAAATCGATGGTCTTTTCCAATCGACATCGGGAACACAAAGGACTGACAATCCAGTGAGCCTTATGCCCGCTGACCGGATCGGTGACTCCCGTATACACAGCCATAGCGTCCAGAAGCAAGCGGTTGAGCTGTAACCAGCTGCTGGCAGTGCAAATCACCGTTGCCAGGGAATTTTCAGTCAAAGGAAGTGAAAGAAGATGCCCTGCAAGCTTGGGCCGTTGCTTGGCCCGATCAAATGTTTCCAGCGATTGATCCAGAACCAGAACACCCAGCCAAATGGCAGCCCCGGGACCAACAGGATGCAAGGCAGAGGGTGTGGACAAATTGGCCGATGAACCCGGATTGACCGAACGCACCACAAAAGCGGTGGCGCTGCTGGTATGACTGCGGCCGGCAAGATCGTGCTGCCGACTGATCACATCGACTTCGCGCCAGGCGTCGCCGGTGGACTCCAGATGATAATAGGGAGTAGTGACACCATTCAATTGGTGTGCAGCGGCAAAATCCAAAAACAGGGCACCCTGCAACCGAGGCCCGGCCCATTGCATAAATTCCAACTGGGCATACCCCGAGCCCTGGGAAAGATGCACCACGGTCATGGCGTCGCTGATGGCGGCAAAGTCCTCGTCGATGGCTCCGTCGCCGTCGTTGTCCAGACCATCGAGGGGATCTTCGTCCACCAAACCGTCGGAATCGTCATCGGCCCGGCTGGAAAAACCACGCTGACCACCGATTTGGCCCTCTCTGGATAAAAATATTCCCGAATGGACCGGCGATGATTTTCCACGACGACGGCGGGAATCGGTGAGGGGATCCAATCGTCCCAGCAACAGCGGGCCCGAAAAAGCATCATAAAAAAATTTCAGGGAACCATCTTTCCCAACAGAAGCATCAATCCCGTCGGAAAGCGTGTAGCGGAAAGCATTGCCTGCAGAACCAGTTGGAGAATCGCCCGCCCATGCACCGGTAGACAGTAGGCATAGACCCAGTACTACACCCAGGAGTGTATGGTGGCCCAAGGTGCGGTCAAAACCGATGTATGTTTTTCCATTCCAAAAAATCATAGTCACTGCATACTACGGTTTTCGGTTGGGGTGAAGCAACCCACAATTTTGGCCCAAAGACCAAACCACTCATTGCTGGTCGTCTCGGACCGTCAATTACTTATTGTGAACAGCTTCGTCTTCAGCCCACATGGCTTTTTTGCTTTTCTCCACATCGGCCACGGACCATTCCTCTACCAATACGTCAACGATGCGCTGGTCCTCGTTGGGACGGTCACGTCTGTCGCGTGGGCTATTGACAATGAAATCAACAACTTCGATGCCATCAATAACTTCGCCAAACACCGTGTACTTGCCATTCAGGCTGGGATACTGGGCGTGCATGACAAAGAACTGGCTGCCGGCGCTGTTCACCTGAGGACCGCGGGCCATGCTGAGTTTGCCACGGGTATGGGGAATATCGTTGAACTCAGCATCAAGCATGGTGCCCGGCCCCCGGTAACTGTATCCTCCCATGCCATCGTTGCTTGGGTCGTCGTCCTTGCTGTTGGGATCGCCACCCTGGATCATCATACCGGGGATCACCCGATGAAAGAGAGTTCCCTTGTACAAGCCGCTCTCGCAATGGGAAATGAAGTTTTTGACATGTTCCGGGCTGATTTCGGCAAAGAAGCGCACCGTGATGTCACCCTGGGTGGTTTTGAGGATGGCCACAGTCTCATTGCCCTGGAATTCAGGTTGATCGGCATTGAATTCAGATTTGCTTTCAGCAGCATCTTCCATTTTTTCCGCGGAACCGCTGTCCTTGGCGGTGCCTCCACAACCTGCGATGAGCACGAGAGCAAAAAGGGCCGTCAAAAGGATGGCGAGATTCGAAATGCCACGAGAGGAACCGTTAACCCGAGAAAACATGAAAAACTCCTTATTCGATTTGAGGATGAAGCTATTTGAACCCGCTGAAGATAAGTAAGTTTCCGTCAAATTGCACTCAAGAGTTCTGCGGGACGAAAAAATTCCCTCAGGCACCGCTGAGGCACCAGAGGGAATTGATGACGGGCTTGGCCACCCGAAAGCTACTTTTTCTTGATGCTCACATTTCCATTGAAGGAGTTCAGCTCCACATCGGCCTCGCCGTCGCCGGTGGAAAACTCCAGCTCACGGCCCGGTGCATACTTGCTGGTCCGGTGCGCTTTCTGACCAAATTCATTGTGGATGCTGCCGTTGAAAGTGCTCACTTCAAATTCTGCACTCACATCTTCGGGCACCACCAAGGTGATGTCTCCATTGACCACATCACAGCTGAAGCGTCCCTTGGCAGCCAGATCACCCACGACCAGGATGTCGCCGGACACGCTCTCGGTCGAGAGTTTCAAAAACTTGTCATACTTCAACTCTATGCTGCCGGACACGGATTCGGCTTCGACCTTGGCTTCTTCACCCTTGGCTTTAATATCGCCACTGATCGATTCCAGGGACATATCATCGGCACCGCCTTCAACCCGAACATCACCACTGATGGAAGATGCGTCCAGTTCCCGGCACCAGCCTTTAAAGGAAATTTCACCGCTTATGGACTCCAGTTCCAATTCTCCCGTCAGCTTTGAAGTGGTCACCGTGGCGCTGATGCATTCCACCTCCACCTGACTGTCTTTGGGCACTTTGATAACCAGGTCGGCTCCTTCGTCGATATTCCTGATGTGCCTGGGATAAACCACCTCGATGATGGATTTTTTCTTCCCGGTCTTGAATTTCAACTCTTCAACTTCATCGCTGAGAGTGCCTTCGACGTGAATTTTATTTTTATCCCAGCCGATCACGGTGATGGAGCCGGCAATATTTTCGATGATCACCAGGCCATGAGCCGACGCATCTTTGGTTTCATACACCTTTTGCTCGGCCTGGGCAATTCCACCAACCAACAGCCACAGAATTGCCATCAGTGCGGGTACAATCAGGGTGTGCTTTTTCATGGTGTAGTCTTTCTTGTTATTGACCAGGTTGGCGGCGTGTGCCGACTCTCAACA
>JAJRZA010000017.1 GCA_024275485.1 Candidatus Krumholzibacteriota bacterium
AAGTTGTGCCCCCGAAAATGTTCCTGGCCCCAGATCTGCCAGTCCTTGAGTATGAAATACTCAAAAACAATACCCAAGGGCTGGCAACCACCACACTGCCCATCTCCCAAGTGCATTCATCACAAACCCTTATCTGAGGGCATTACCTTCAAAAAATCTCAACCCAGGTACTGTCGATCGAATTTTGTTTACGCCAAAGATACGGGTGGTGGATTCGTACGGCAGTCTGACAGCGCGGAAATATTTGCTGCCATCAACACCGATGATCTGGAATATGCTGCGTGCATCTCCCGGGATGGACTGGAATTTTTCTTTACCAGACTAAAAATTGAAACGCTTGAATTTGGAATTTACAGAGCGGTGCGGACAGATCTCTCTGCACCATTTGGCCAGGTTCAGAGGCTTGATGCTATCAATGGTTTTGTCGAGGCTCCAGCTCTTTCTCCCGACGAAAAGGTGCTCTATTACCATCGCCGCAACCCGGAAGAAAATACTTTTGAACTCTACCGCGTGACTCGTCCATAGAGGGCTGGGACCGATTGGAATGATTGTCAATCCGTTTGAAAATACGGTTTTGCAGGGGTATGAACTGGAATTCAGTGTGGTTGCAGCTTCGGATAGGGCAGTGAAAAGGACTTATCCACTGTTCCAGGCTCCCTGTAGGTAAACACTGGATAAACCAACAAATGATGGTGGGCTGGAAGATCTGGACAGTTGTGAATTGAAGGTTTTCCCGAGATAGTGTAGAATTGGGTCCAAAAGTAGGTTTGGAAAAGAATCAACGGAAAGGTTGGGGTCATGCGGGTGCTTTTGCTCTCTACTCCAGGAGGACCCTCGGGAAGGGTGGTGAGAAAATCCGGGCGAGGGAATATTGCGATGGTTGTACTGCATATTCTCGTCTTTTGTCAGTTCGGATTACTTTGCTCCGGCTGCAGCAGCGATTCAGACTCTCCAACAGAGCCTGCTACTCAAACGGGTGCGCTTTCGGTGATCATCGACGGGTTGCCCGCGGGGACAGACGGTGACGTGAATATCACGGGCCCGGATTCCTTCAACCAAAGTCTCACGACCAGCGCCGTGATCGATGGCCTGGCCACCGGCTCCTACACTATCACGGCCAACTCCGTGGCAACTTTGCTGAGCAGCACCTTTGACCCAGCCCCGGTGACACAGTCGGCGACCGTGAGTGTTGGCGACACGGCGGTGGTCCAGGTATCCTACACCAATTCCCTGGCCTCTTCCGTTCGAGTGTTTCATGGCCCCGTGAAATTCGGCGAATCCCAGATGGCCCACTTCTATAACTTGATCCAGGACTGGGGCCAACCACCTATCAGTTTGCAAGAAATAGATACAGTCGAATTTCCTTATCCTGATGAGTACATCGTGGATACCAACTGTCGGGTCATCGGCACTGATGTCACCGCTAGCGGGATCGTTATTAACTCGTCGGTTTCCTCCATGTTCGGCAGTGGTAGCTCCAATAGTTCTCTCACCGTGACCAATGACGGGCGGACAATTACGCTCACCAATACATCAATGGCATCCGCTGCCCCGGCTGCCGGCTACATAGGCAATGGTACCAACGTCGGTCTGGTGGATCTGGGTTACCCCGACGGTCAGAATCTCCACGACCTGGCCCTTGCTGTGGAAAACCCAGGTGGCGGCTCTTTTGAACTGCAGTTCACCTGGTCCTACCAGGGCTCTGAAACAAACGGCGATTTTGCCGGTTGGAAGCAATGTTTCACTTATCAGGTGGATGCCCTGGCTTGTGTGCCGAATCCGTCCTTCGAATACCTCTTCGACGGAAAGGATTTTTTGGGCCCACAGAGCGATTCCGGTACCTTCGGAATCACCTTGAGCGGGCCTTACCACCTGGTCAGTTTCGGGCTCCACGGGGAAGCGACCGGAGTCTGGATTGAGGATGTTCACGGCCAAGGTGGTGCTGGCAGTGCGCAGTCTTCAGCCTCCGTTACCATCGAAATTGTGCAGTGAATGGGATTATTTATCAAAGATCCCTCACTTTAGATCGGTATTTGTTGCGAAGACATTCTGATTTTAGGTGAGTAGATTCGGAATCGGGGGCCGGACCCCAGAATTTGTCTGCCAGCTGTAAAATTTGATTGATTTTCATTGGAAAAAACAGTATCATACATGACATGGATACAAAAAATATCACCGTTGTTATTACTTTTTGGGCAGTCCTGCTGATCCCTCTTTTTTGTGCTCTGGATGTGATTTTGCACCCTTGTTTTGACCACCAAACGGCCGATTGCCGTCCTCAAGATGAATGTGACAAGGGCTTATGCCTTTGCCAGGTTGTGGCCACTTCCCAGCGAAACGACGAGCTCGTTGATACCGACGACCAGTCCGATCTCATGGAGTTGCCCCTTTTGACCGGAGCAAACACGGTTTGGTTTTCTATGCACCCCTCTCGATTTTTTACCGCCGATGCTGCACTTTCCGGGCAAATAGACCGGCAAAGATCTCTTCCGCTGATCTGCTGATTCATTCCTCTCGAGAATTACTTTTGTCTGTCATGATTTAAAGACCAGTGAAAGCCCCCTGGGTCCGGTCCGTCCATCAGGCAACAGCGCGCCCTGTTTCCCAACAGGCGTGGAATTCTGAATCATCACTGATCGCTCTCAAGGAGTGGCTGTCTGAGGTAGGAATTACCCTCCTTCGGGGTAATCAATACCCAAGACAGTGCCACCTCCCACAATACAGGAGTAAGGCTGTGAAATTTTTATTGGTATTATTCGTGGTGCTTCTTTGCCCTCTGGTCGGGCGAGGTGAAACAGGCCATCTGACCTCTGAACAGGCACTGGAGCTGGCCTTGTCGTACTCGCCGGAGCTGCGCGCCGCCAGGCTAAAGGCCCAATCAGCGCGTAAAAACGTAGCTGCTGCCGGAATGCGCAAAAATCCGGATTTGAACCTCGAATCCGAAGGGCTCGGCTGGGATAACGATTTGTTTGGCTAGGGTGAATACACAGTTGGATTTTCCCAGGAATTCCAGCTAGGCGGAAAGCAGCAGAAAGGCAGGGAGATCGCCTTTAAAGCCGTGGAGGTTGCCGAGCAGGCCTTGCTTGAAAGGGAAATCCATTTGACCGAAAAGGTGCGCCAGGTATTCATCGACGTCCTGGTTCAGCAGGAAATCGCCACCGTCCGTTCGGAGCAGGTTCAACTCGCCCGGGAATTCACGAAGGTGGCCAAGCGTCGGTTCAAGGCGGGCAGCAACTCCGAACTCGACGTTGTTCAGGCGGAGCTGGCCCACGCCGAAACCCTTCTCCTGCAAACCTGCTGTTTCGGAGACCTGGCCGCTTCAAGGGAGGCCCTCGCTGCGCTTCTGGGAATGGCGGCCACTGAGCTTCCCGAGCTGACCGGCCCATTCTACCAGCTCGAAAAAATGGAGGATCTCGCCGTACCTGCTGACTATCCCGGTTTGAGGCGACTTGAGGCCAAAGTTGACCGGGTCCTGGCGGCCGCCCAACTGGCCAAGGCCATGGACACTCCTGATGTGGCCCTGGGCGCCGGCTACCGTTACGAAGCTCGGAATAACATCAATTCTTTTGTTTTTTCCATTTCAATGCCCCTGAACCTCGTCAAAAAGGGCAAGGCCGAACACGCCGCAAGGATACTGCAGGCAGACGCGATCCAGGCTGATTATGCTGAACTGCGTCGACAGCTTGAACAGGAGTTGGCCAGCCGGCTTGCCCTCTACAACGGTGCCAAAATGAAAGTGGACTTGAGCAGAGACAGCCTGATACCCAAGGCCAAACAAGTCTACGAAGTCAGCCTCAAAGGATATCAAAAAGGGCTATTTTCCTGGTTGGAACTGATTGCCGCCCAGCAGAACCTTGCCCAAATCAGGGTGAACTACATTGAGTTTCTGCACGATGCCCATTTGACCCGCAATCAACTCGACAAATTCGTGAAGGAAGGAAAATAGACATGAAGTTCTTCATCACCATCAGTTTCCTGCTGGTGGCCCTTGCCGCCGCCGCCCAAAACGAAGATACGCCTCGGGGCTCCCATGACGACCACTCCGGACATGACCACGATGATGGAAATGAGATTAGTATTTCTCCTGATATAGCCAAAAAAATCGGCCTGGAAGTTGCCGAGGCCGCCGGAGGAACCATCTCCACTTCGGTGATCTTCCCGGCGGAGATCAAGTTGAACCGTGACCAGGCCGCAGCCGTATCCTCCCGCTATTCGAGCATCGTCCAGAAGGTATTTGTTGAAATTGGCGACCCGGTGAAAAAGGGTGACATCCTGGCCACCCTGGAAAACCACGCCACCCTGGCGATTTACACCATTGCCGCTCCGTTGGACGGAGTGGTGGTCGCCAAGGCCACTTCCGAGGGCGAGGCCGCCGGCGAGGACAAGGTCCTTTTCGAGATTGCCGACCTTTCCACAGTCTGGGCCGACATCAGCATCTTCCCGCGATTCCAGCACTCGATTCGCAAGAATATGCCGGTGGAATTCATTGCCCACGATGGCCATCTGGCCCAGGGCAAGGTGAAATACCTCAGTCCGTTGATCTCGCCCGAGACCCGCACCTTCACTGCCCGTTGCGTCTTGACGGGCCACGACGAAGACTTCACGCCGGGGGCGTTCGTGCGGGCCAGCATCACCACCCATTCCACCGAGGTGGCCGTCCGCATCGAGCGTGAGGCTGTACAACTGGTCGAGGGCGAATACCTGGTTTTTGTTCCCAGTGAACACGGCTACGCCAGCAGGACCGTGCAGATCGGTGCCGGGGAAGAGCATTTTGTCGAGATAACCAGCGGTCTTGAACCGGGTGAGTCGTACGTCGCCAAAGGCGCTTTCTCCATCAAGGCCGAAATGATTACCAGCGGCATGGACCCCCACGCCGGACACGGACACTGATGCTTGAAAGGTGCCCCAATCGAACGGGTGGTCGCAAGCCCGGTAATCAATATTGCTATTCCAGTAATCCGTAAAAAAAGGCAGGAAGAAAAATGATAGATCGATTGATAGAGGTAGCCTTGAGAAACCGGGGGCTGGTGCTACTGGCCCTGCTCGGGGTGATCGGCCTCGGTGCCTACGAGTATCGACAGCTCGATGTGGAAGCCTTTCCGGATATATCCCCCATCATGGTGCCCATCTTCGCCGAAGCGGACGGCATGGCCCCGGAAGAGCTTGAACAGCTGATCACCTACCCCATTGAGACGGCCATGAACGGCCTGCCCAACATAACGCTGATCAAGTCGACATCGGCGTTCGGCATGGCGGTGGTCTATATCTATTTCACCGACGACACCGACATCTATTTTGCCCGGCAGCTGGTCTCCGAAAGGCTGACCGCGGCCATGGCGGATTTGCCAGCCGGGCTGGAGCCCCCGGCCTTGGGACCGATCTCCACCGGGTTAGGGCAGATTTTCCTCTACTACCTGGAGCTGGAAGAGGGTGCCGATACCCACGAAATGGACAAACTCACCTACCTGCGCGATGTCAACGACTGGGTGGTAAAGCGCCAGTTGCAAACAGTGCAGGGTGTGACCGACATCCTGAGCGCCGGCGGGTTCGTGCTCCAGTACCAGATCCAGCCCGACCCCTTCCTTCTGCATCAGTATGACTTGTCCGTGGAAGATATCGCCACCGCCGTCCAGGCCAATAACCGCAATGTCGGCGGACAATACCTGCAGCTCAATTCCGAGGAACACCTGGTGCGCGGAATCGGTCTGCTGCGCAACCTGGATGAAATTAGGAACATCACCCTGAAGACCCACAAGGGAACCCCGGTCTCCATTGCCGACGTTGCCGAAGTGGTCTACGGGCCGGAGTTGCGGCGAGGCGTGGTGACCATCGGCGCCGGTGAGGAAGTGGTCTCCGGCATCGTGATGAAACTTTTCGGGGCCAATTCTTCCACAGTGATCGGCGACCTCTATGAAAAGGTGGAGCAGGTCAAGGCCGGTTTGCCCGAGGGAGTCAAGCTCGTTCCCTACTACGAGCAGGCCGACCTGGTGAACAATTCCACCCGCACGGTGAAGATCGCGCTGTTGCAGGGCATGGCCCTGGTTTTGATCGTGCTGTTCGCCTTCCTGGGCTGTTTTCGCGCCGCACTCATCGTATCGATGGCCATGCCCTTTTGCGCGTTGATCGCGGTCATCGGCATGAACCATTTCGGTATCTCGGCCAACCTCATGTCGTTGGGCGGCATTGCCATTGCCCTGGGACTGCTTGTGGACGGTTCCATCGTCGTGACGGAAAACATCCACCGTTTTCTGGGGATGAAGTCGGGAAATAAGAAAGACCGCCTGGATTTGATATTCGAAGCGGTCAAGGAGGTTGCGCGACCTATCGTCTTTGCCATTTTGATCGTCATCGTGGTGTTTTTCCCGATCCTGTCGTTTGATTCGGTGGAAGGGAAGATGTTTAAACCCCTGGCCTACACCGTAATGCTAGCCCTTGCCGGATCAATCTTTTTCGCCCTGGTGGTAGGGCCCGTTCTTGCCAGTTTCCTGCTCAAGGAAAAACCCTATAAGGAAGCTGCCTTCTTTCGTATTCTGAAGGAAGGCTACCGGTTGGCTCTGACCGCGGCGCTCAAGGCCAAGATAGTCGTCTTCGTGATGGTCGTCCTCATGGTGGTCTTTGCCAGCACCACCCTCCGAAAAATCGGAACGGAGTTTATTCCCGTTCTGGAAGAGGGATCCATCATGATCGCCACCGGCATGACACCTTCCATTTCGCTGGACGCGGCGGAAAAAACCGTCAAACAGCTTACCACCGAGATCATGGAGGTCGAGGGTGTGGATGAAGTTGTGGCCCGCATCGGCCGGCCGGAAGCCGGTAGCCACCCTCATCCGGTCAACTTTGCCGAGTTGCACATCGAGTTGGAACCCGGTGCGGACAAGGCTGGTATTGTCGACGACCTGCGTCGGCGCCTGGAGGCGTTTCCCGGCGTGCAGATCAATTTTTCCCAGCCCATACAGAACCAGTTCGACGAGTTGCTATCCGGGGTGCGGGCCCAACTCGCTATCAAGGTGTACGGAGAAGACCTCGACCAGATCCGCCGTTCCGCTGAAGAGATGCGCGACGCCATCGCAGGGGTCGAAGGACTGGTCGACCTGTCGGTTGAACAAAGCTTTGGCCAGCCTCAGTTTCTGGTCCTTCTGGACCACGAAGCCCTGGCCCGCTATGGTGTTTCCGGAGATGAGGTTCTGGAGTTGGTTGAAATGGCAATCGGCGGTCAGGTGGTCAGCACGCTCTACAAGAATACCCGGCGTTACGGGATTCATATCCGCCTAGCTCCCGAGTTCCGCTCCTCGCCCGAGCACCTGCGCGAGCTGTTCATCCGCTCGGCCGACGGAGCCCTGCTGCGCCTAGACCAGCTGGCTAAAATCGAGATGTCCGAAGGGCCGTTGCAGATCAACCGGGAGAAAAACCAGCGGCGCTGGATCGTTCAGGGAAATATTCGGGACCGGGCCCTCAGTCAGGTGCTGAGCGATATCCAGACCGCCATCGCCGAAAAAGTGGATCTCCCTCCCGGCGTTTTCATCGAATACGGTGGTCAATTCGAGCAGCAGCGCCGGGCCATGAAACGATTGGCCGTCATCGTGCCCATCGTGATCGCCTCGATCTTCATACTCCTGTGGATCACTTTCCAGTCCATGCGATACGCGGCCATGATCCTGTTCAACGTACCGCTGGCCTTGATCGGCGGGGTGTTGGGCTTGTGGGCGACCGGGCAGTATCTATCGGTTCCGGCTTCCATCGGCTTCATCGCCCTCTTTGGCATCGCCATGCTGGACGCCATGGTCCTGCTGACGGACTTCAACGATTTGCGTCGCACCGGGCAAGGTGTTCGCCAAGCGGTTGTCAACGGGGGCCTGATACGTTTTCGCCCCGTCATCATGACCACGCTCACAACCTTGTTCGGTCTTGTCCCCCTGCTGTTATCACAGGGAGCGGGCGCCGAAGTGCAACGACCCCTGGCCGCCGTGGTGGTTTTCGGTTTGGCCACCTCCACTTTCCTCACCCTCTTTGTGTTGCCCTCCATCTACGAACTGGTCGAACGCCGCCGGGAAGGATAGGGAATCGAGCTCCAGGGAGCTGCAGTCGAAATTATCCAGGGGGAAGGAAAATTCTTCATGGACGTTGCCCACTATACACCGAAAGGCCAGGACACTTTCGCGCCTGGTGCCGTGGAGGACGGATACTTCGCCGTCGATTATTGTTCGGCTGTGGGGTTCCAGTATTCCACGGTCGTATTCCCGATGTGCTTGTCTTCGGTGAAGACATCGTAACCAAGGTTCTGGCCGAAGGCCGGAGTGGGGTCGAGGCGGAGGCAAATACCCCCAGTCCGTGGGTTGGGGCCCCAAAAGTTGGTATATTGGTCAAAGACCTGATTGAATGCTCCCACAATTGGAGAAACGAGACCCTGGTCTATCCCTGGCACATGTTGACCGCCGGTCATGTTATTTGTACGGATGACGAAGGTGGCGGGAACGCGGTGAACGACTGGGCCCAGATGTTGAGAATTGTTTCGACCTAGCCCAATGGAGTTAACAAAGGCTTGGTTGAGGTCGGCACTAAAACCATGCTATACTACCTAATTGTTACTTCAAATTACTGTTTTTAAGGGGTAGATTGGCATGCGATATGTATTGGCTTTGATTTGTTTTTTCCTCATGCCAGGCATGATTGCGGCCAAAACTCCATCGTTTAAATCCACTCTCCCAGCCAAAGACAATTCTCTTTTTCTTCAGACGGATTCTGTTGCTGAAATTGATGGTGACACACTGGAAAACCCCGTGGATATTCCATCGATCCCCACTCTATTTGAAGGCTCCACAGTTGGTTACAATGATGACTATGATGCCAGCTGCCCAGGTGATAATTCAGTCGCCCCAGATTTTGTCTTTCGCTTGAATTTGACTCAGAACATGAGTTTGATTTTGGATCTATGTGGCTCTTCATTCGACACCAAAATTTACATTATGAACAAATCCCGAGAAGTTCTCCACTGTAATGATGATTTCTATTTCGATGATGAGTGTGGCTTTTACACTTCAAAATTGACCACGGACCTTTTATTTGCCGACCAAACTTATTTTGTCATTGTAGATGGTCATGGTAATCAGTCAGGAAATTTTGTCCTCGATATTTCGGCCCAGGCTCCTTTTCTCAATGTTGATTGTGCTTTTGATGATACATGGTGGGCATTTGATGAAGGAGAGCCTCCTTTAAACCCGGACTATGTTGATGACTTCAATGGTAGCTGTAGCACTGCGGTCTATTTTGATGGCCAGCAATACAATGCAATGTCATTTCACGGGCAAACAGGCTGGATGGAAGAGGGCCGCCGAGACACCGATTGGTTTTACCTGGATACCACCGGAACAGAGGAGACTGAACTTACCTTCAGGGCAACTTACCCAACAAACCTATTTCTAATGGAGATGGATGCTGATTGTGACGATCTGTATGTCGAACAAATACACTTTTCCCAAAGCTGTGAGCCAGTCACCATTATTCTGGAAAATGAAAGCTATTTCCAGCACTGGATGTTTGTTGTCGCCCCCTACTCCTTCTCACCTTTTGACCAAAGTATTTGGGGCTACGATTATCTCCTTGAAACTTCCGGAACAATCAGGCGTAGTTTGGATACCAGCGCCGACAAAGGAAGGGGGTGTCCTTTGTTTCCTGCAGGTAGCTGGTCTTTGTCAGCTAACCTTGATCTCATGTCAAACGACTATCAGGCGGATCAACTTGGTTGTCTGGAAAATATTGCCACGAATGGTGAGGATGCCGTCGTTGAAATTTACCTGGAAGCGGGGCATGAAGTATGGGGCTTTTTTCGTCCTCGGTGGTATAACTTCCCAAATCAGTCAATGCCAGTTGTTGATGTTGATGACTTGACTTCCCTCTACCTCGTGGATGATCTCCGCCTTGGGGCTGAAAACTGCATCCTGAGCGCATCAAGCTTTGATGAATATTTTTCAGCTACCGTAGAGGAATCCGGCTTCTATTATTTTGTTCTCGATTCGGGCAACAATGCAACGACTGGATCTTATTTCAGGTTCGTAAACGAATCAGAAATTCCAATGCCACCACCTGACAGTATCTGCGATGGCGCCGAAAACATTGGTCCAGGAAATCACGCGATTCTTGGTGATTTAACTTATTCCCAAAACTCCTATGACCCGGATTACCTTTGTGGAGGTGGTACACCCCGTAACCACGCCATTGGTGACACCGGACGCGATATTGCCTATCGCCTGGATTTCATGGCAGGCCAGGTGTTGGATTTTCATATGTAAGGTGTGGAAGATTGGAACGAAGCCCTCTATCTGATTGGTGATTGTGAAGATCCCGCAGGCTCATGTCTTGCAGTAAGCTGGCCCGAAGGAGACGGTGTTCGACTGCATTACCAAGCTCCCAAGGCTCACTCGGCCTGGTTGATTTGCGATAGCTGGGGAGTGGGGGATCGTGAATTTAATTTGACCGGATCCCTTGAATCTTCAACTGAAGAATCTCTCCTCCAGAAAAAGAGTTTGTCTTCAAATACCCTGTCATGCAGTCCCAACCCATTCAATCCGCGCACTCGGATATCCTTCGCCCTGGACCAGCCAAAAACAACCAGACTGGAAATATTCGGTATTGACGGCCGACGGGTCAAGGTTCTCTATGAAGGATCTCTTGGTGTGGGGAAACACACCTATGAGTGGGATGGGACCGATCAAACTGGTCGAGAATCTGCAGCTGGAACTTACATTTGTCAACTTACAGCCTCAGGGGACTTATCTCAGATCAGGGTTGTTTTATTAAAGTAAATAGCCGCCTGGGTTCTCAAACAGAAACTACACCACCCTCAGGAAACCCTTTACCGTTGATTGGTTTTTTTGGTGGAAGTAAACCCCCGGAGTGTTAAACGAGGTGAAAATTGCATGTCGATGGGCGGTTTGTTCCGCAGGATTCGAAGTTGACTGGAATTTAGCAGTTCGGATGTTCCTGCCCGCTGCTTTCGTGTCAGTTCTGTTCTGGGGAGCCGGATGTTCCGACCTGAAATTTCCAGGTGATTCCGATTCCCTAAATCTTGAACGTATCAGCCTTTCGGCGGAAATGATCGACCCGTTGACCGGGGCCGAGAAGCGCCTGTCCCGGTCAGACAAAGAGTTTTTTCCACAAGCTGAAATCCTGGAACAATACAGCTATTTTTCACACGCCATCAATGACCTGCATTCCTCTGCCCCCATGGACAGCTTTCTTTCCATCTGGAGCCATGACCCCCAAAACCTCCTGTGGATCGATCTGGCTCTGCGCAACCGAAGAACCCTGAAGAAGAACCCCATTTTCGATGAAATAATTTCCCGGCCCTCGATCAGCGATACCACCACTGCCGTAGGTTGTTTTTTCATGGGCTATAAAAACTATCGGCGCCAATCCGGTGGCTGGTGGTGGCAAAAGGCCGAACAGAAGAGAGCTGAACTGGCTCCTTTTCAACAAATCTGGCTGGACCGGTGGCTGGCCATTATCGATCGTGCAGAGCTGCGACCCGATGATGGGGTTCGTCGGTTGATACCCTTGCTGGAGTCGGCCCACACCATGGGGGGCCCCAGGCTGGAATTCGTTTTGTGGGT
Source organism: Candidatus Krumholzibacteriota bacterium (assembly GCA_024275485.1). GTDB lineage: Bacteria > Krumholzibacteriota > Krumholzibacteriia > LZORAL124-64-63 > LZORAL124-64-63 > LZORAL124-64-63. Next base: position 11,607 of record JAJRZA010000017.1, read on the forward strand.
TTCCATCACCAATTGCCTGATGGGAGGGGATCATCTGGATGATGCCCTGCACACCGTGGAGATAGCCCGAAAACTGGCTCGTCAATTGGGTGGTCCATACCTGGAAACTCTGGCAGAATTCTGGTTGGGCCGGGTTTTCCTGGCCAGAGAAAACCTGGAAGATGCAGGGAATCAATTTCGCAAAGCGGCCCTACTGTCCGAACAAAATGGTTACAACTGGATGCACAAGGTCAGTCGCAACCAGTTGGCCAAGGTCTACGACATGCTGGGCAACTACTCTGGAGTATTGGAACTGGACAGGGCCAACCTGGCGCTGGCTGTGGCCACAGAGGATTCCCTGAATATTCCAATCATCCTCATGAATATCGCCCATGCCCACCGGGCCCTGGGGCAGCTCGATTCTTGTCGAATAGTTCAAGATGAAGCTATCCGTTGTGTGCGGCGATATCCCAACCCCACCATTGTGGCCCGGCTTCCCATGATGCTGGCGGAGTATTATGCCCAGGTGGGCCAGTACGCCCAGATGGATTCCCTGTTGAATGTTGCCCTGGACAACCCAACCAATATGCTGGTGGCCGAAGAAACGGTGAAACTGCATATGGAGTTGATCCAGGGTGGCTTGCGTCAGGGAAGGCCTGACCTGGTGCACCGCTCCATTGTCCAGGTCGATTCCCTGCGGAACCTGGCTTTGGCCAAGGGCGAACAGATTGCTGTTAACTACCAGGATGATTTGTTGTTTGCAGATTTCTACACCCAGCAAAATGAATACCAAATGGCCCAGACCCATTGGCAGAGGGCAAAGGAAACCCTGGCCGATTCCGACTCTCCTGAGGCTCGATGGAAGCTATTGCGCAGCAAAGGGTTATTAGCTCGCCAACGTGGTGACTCAGCATCGGCACTGGCTGCCTTCAAAGCGGGATTGCAGGCCATTGAAGGAATTGAGAACCCCGAATTGCAGGCGGAAGGTTCGTATCTGCTGGGTTCCGCCCTGCTGGATGAAGGTAAATTTGAAGAGGCCCTTGATTTGTTTCCGGCCAGAGGCCAACAGTCCGAGTTTGGTGGGAATTTCCGAACCAGACTGGCCTCACAGATTTTCCGCGGGGTGACCTATTTGCGAGCTCAGGAGTTTTCCACTGCGGCTGTGGAGTTGGAAAAAGCCCTGGCCATGTGTTCGGAATGGTCACCAATGGATCTGGTGGTTCGAACCCATCTGGAATTGGGCCGGGCTCAGTTTTTCCTCGGCCAGTTTCCTGATGCATCTGAACACTTGCACCTGGCCTGGAAAATATTATTGAACTCCAGGGAAACAATTGAGAGTTCTCCTGGGGAGAGGTTTCACGGAAATCTCTACCGGGAAACAGCCGAAGCAATCATCCATCTTTATTTGGCCCGACCCGAAACAGCCCCTGACCGAAACACCGCCCGGGCGACACTGGATCTTTACTGTCATTTGTTTGAATCCGGGCAACCGGGCTTTGGAAGCCGGTCGGGGAAAAATTGGACCGCCGGGCAACTGGTGTTTTTTATGGGTGAAAATGAAAGTTACCGCTGGGCAATTTCCGAAAACAAGATCCAGGTTTCGATTTTACCCTCAGCCGAGGATCTGCAAAAACTGATTTCACCGGTCCTATCTGATTTATCCCATGCGGGGCGAAAGGTGTCCGGGGACTCCGCAGCCAGATTGGGCGAAACCCTTCTGGCCGGAACCGAAACGGCATGGTCTCCTGATCAAACTCTGTTTCTGGTATGCGATGGTTTGCTGGGAAGTGTTCCCTGGGCCGCTTTGCCTTTACCGGCTTCTTACGGACCCGGCCAGGGGAACCTGGCCCTGGATTTCGGGACCATCGTTTACAAAATGAGACCTTCAAACGACCATGATCCGGCTCCAGAGTTGAACCGGAGTGCTCCGCCTGGACAACTGCTTGCCGTTGGGGCCAACGCAGGGTCAAACACAAGAATGCGAAAACTGACCCATGCCGAAGAAGAGGCCGAGGCAATCTGTTCCCTTTGGCAGGCAGACTCCTGCACTGTTTTAGTCGGCGAACAGGCATCCTGGGCGACTTTGAAGAACATGAATTTGAATTCTTTTTCGGTCATCCACCTGGCCAGCCATGCCCGGGTTTTCAAGGGATTGCCCAAGCAATCCTATTTGGTCCTGTCGGGAGCAAGAGGGCAGGAGCATTTCACCGCCGGGGCCGTGGCTGATTTGAGTTTGCGGGCCGATCTGGTTTACCTTTCCAGTTGCGAGGCGGCCACTTCCGCTGGTGGCTCGGTCGTTGGTGGATTTGTGCAGGCTTTTCTGGATGCCGGTGCCGGTTCGGTCATTGCTTCAAGTCTGGAGGTGGACGACCAGGCCTCGCGTTTCCTGGCCGAAAGGGTTTACCATTATTGGCTCACCGGAAATCCAATAGCGGATGCGTTGCGGCTGGGACAGAAGGATTTGGTCCAGGAATCACGTTCCTGGAGCCATCCTTTTTACTGGGCATTTTATCGGATTTATCAATAGCAGAATTACGATTTTCCATTCCAAAATATGTATTTGAGAACAATCAATAAAACTGTAATATCATTTCAAGAATGGTACCACACCCAAACACCAACGCACTTGAAAGTCATGTCCGAAAACACCAAAAATCCAAAAACCGCCCATCTGGTCCAACTGATGCAGCAATACGGAAATGGCAATGACCAGGCCGGCGAAGAACTGTGCGATATTTTGATGCCTGGTTTGCGCCGCACCATCATTGGTTTTCTGGGACACGATGATGCTAATATTGACGATTTGATGCAGGATTCTTTCATAGCCCTGCTGCACTATCTGCGCATCGGGGGCAATGTCCCCGATGATCCGGTGCCTTTTGTTTCCACCATTATTAGAAACCGTTGTCGAAACCTGTGCCGGTGGCGCAAAGTTAGGCCTCACCTTAACCTGGATGATATTCAGCAATGGTATGCTGCTCCTGATCACAGCCCTTTGGACCTTCTGGTCGAGGGAGAACTATTGAGCATTCTTCAAGAAGGTCTCAACAGCCTGGGTCCTTCCTGTTCCCGTCTATTGAATGATATTTATCTGAAAAAACGCAGCATGAATCAGTTGCGCCAGGAATTAGGACTGTCCACTGTCCAGGCGGTTTATTATCGACGAAACCAATGTCTCGACCGGTTAAAAAAGTTTTTTAAAATAACCGAGCTGAGTTGTCCAGATCATGGGAAAACCAAGTCTCGCCGAAAATCGGGCATTAAAGGGGCAAAAAATGCCAAATAAGCCAAGGAAACCAATTGCCGATGGAACCTGGGAATGCATTGACCCTTCTGTAGGTCAAAATGTCTGGCAACTAAAACTACCCGATCTCGGTGCGGAACAAATCCACATCCTGCAGGCCCATTTGGGTTTGTGCGATGCGTGTCGATTTGACCAGGCTCTGGAAAAAACAGTCGAATCCGGATTGAACAAGGGAGACCTGACTCTTCCGGAAATCAGCATTGTCCACCGAAGAGATCAGCAGTGGTGGCAAAATCCGGCCTGGGCTGGTTTCGCGGGAGCGGGGCTGGTCGCTGCCTGCATAACTCTTCTGATGGTCTTGCCTCCCCGGGCAGAAGGGGATTTGGTTCAGGTGCGTGGGGAATGCCTGGATACGGGCTTCAACAGACCGATGGAAGGAGAAGTGGTTTCCACTGGCGGATCCCGTTTGTCCTGGAAGCCCATTGAAGGTGCGGGAAGCTACCAGATCCAGGTCACGGAAAATGATGGTCCTTTCACCTGGATGGGCACCACAAACAGAACTGAAATTGACCTTCCTGTTCTGGAACCCAAAGAGGGAGACCAGAAGTACAGGGCCATTCTCCAGACAATTCCCGCTGATCTGGTTACTCCCGGCAGCATCAGTGTTTCTTTCCGTGCAGGCCATCGCAGTGAAGTTCTTTGGGACCGATTGAGCAAGGCGCCTCTTTGGGTTCTCTTGTTCGGCTTGGCGGGATTACCCCTGCTGGGTTTCAGTGCCCGACGGATTCTGATACGAAAGGCCCCGAGCATCTGAATTCTGCCCGGGGCCCATTCCGATATTCGGCTAACCAATCATATCATTTGACCATCAGCAACTTTTTGATAATAACATCATCCCCTTGGCGCAACCTGTAGAAATAAACTCCCGAAGCCACCGGGCTGCCGCTCTGGTCATCTCCACTCCAGACAGCTTTTCCAGCACCAGCGAGGCGCGCTTCATCAACCAGGGTCCGCACCAGTTCGCCACGCAGGTTGTAAACCTTCAAGCTCAGATGTCCATCTTTGGGCAACGAATAATCAATGGTAGTCGACGGATTGAAGGGATTCGGATAAGCGATGGCCGAAAGTCCCAATCGTTCGGGAACAGGACTCATGTCCACTACCGGAATGCCATATCCAATGAAGGGCCCGGCCAGATGCATCAGGACCAGACTCCGGAGGGACAAGCCGTCACCATTGAACCCGGCCGGTTGCATGATCCTCCGAAAATCGTATGGCATGGAGAAGGACAACGTCTGGTTTGGTCCGGTGAACGCGGTCAATGCTGAATAGGGATACTGTCCACCTTGACCATCAACCCCGGCGAATTCTCCTATCCTGACTGCGCCAGGCAGTGGTAAAACGGCATTGATGGGATTGGAACCGGGGCAAAAGCCGCTCACGATCCAATTTTCAATAGACCCCAGATACCCAGGTTGCATGGGATCGATCAGAACTTCAGGATATACCATATCCTGGATCAGAGGTGCCAGATCGTCGGCCTCGTGTTGCACACCCAGGTAATCATTCAGAATGGTTCTTCCCACGGATGAATAGTTCAAAGTTGAATGTACCTTGTTGCCACTGACAAACAGACCCCGATTCTCATTCTCTTCCAGCCATTGGATCAGAAGCGGGATTTCCCCAGCCAAATCGAAACCCAATATGTGCAGGTCTGTACTTCCGCTGAAGTAGAAAATGGCGTCGTATCCCGACAGGATTTCCACTGTCGAGTCCCAGGAAAGGGTGCGCTGACTTATCCGAGACGATCGCCGATACAAATCAAAGCCCTCATGAAGATTCCAGGCCTGGGCTTGATTCAAATCGTGGCGCAAAGCTTCGGTATAGTCGGCTTCACCACTGTCGTCCCATATGAGGATTTTTGGATGCTCAAAATCCGCGCCAACACTGGGCAGGGCCCGAACAATGAAACTCTCATTGTAGTTTTCCAGGCCCGGTTGCTGGGAATTGGCACCCCAGGGGTTCTCGGAGAACCCGGTCGTATCGGCTGGGACTATGACTGCCTCCAGGGAGCCGCCTGACGTTGTTTGGGTAGCGGAAAAATAATAGTGAATGATATCGCCCGGATAGAAAAACCCGGTATCCGGCAGGTCAAAATGGAAGATATTTTCAATGTCTCCTTCAAACCCTTCCATGTAGCCGGAATTGGGCAACCCGGAAGAACGGGCGGCATCGAAAACTGGATTGGGAATCAGGCGGTAATATATTCTGGGTGTAAGGAGTTCTTCCCCCTCGCCTTGAGTAAAAATCGCCATCTTGATGGTATCGACGGCTTCAAAATCATCTCCGGAATTATTCACGCCCCGGTTTGAATCGAAGCGAACGCTGTTGGTTTCCAGGTTATCCGGGTCCAGGATACCTGATTCCGGGAAAGAATCACCTGCCAGGTCAATATTATTCAGGATGATGTCTGGTCCATATGGTTCGATGGCGGTTACGCGGACATTATCGAAATAGGGGGCGGGTGTTCCGTTTTCTCCCAACTCCCACCACCAGGCCAGCTGGATTAACATAAGGCGAACCTGGACATGCCTGGGGTTTTCCACCAGGTAATTATTCAAGTTCCCAACAATCCTTTTGTAATTTGGGCCTCCATAATAAACAAAGCTTTCACCTTCCCAGAACTCTTGCGAAATATCTGCCGGATCGGGACTGGATGTTGACCGCACCTGCCAAGAGTAAAACATCTGAGATGAATCCGTATTCAATTGTTCGTGGGTATAGGCACCAAATTCCAACAGGCCGCTTTGGGCAGTTTCCGGCCAAGGCATTACTGGTGAATCAACCGCATTTCGGAGGCCGCCCATGGAGCCGGGTAACGGCAGCAATCCTCCTCTTGGATTGACAATATACCCACCAGGACCATAGCACCAGTCAATGCACAAGGAGCCGCCCGTCCCGGGGACAACGATTCCATCATCAATAAAACAGACCTGGGGTGAGTAGTTGGTTTTGCAATCATCCAGGTCATCCAAGTTGGATCGAATTTGGCTGAAATCGCCGTGCCCATGAAGGTCCACTGCAACCCAGTTCCCCAGTTCTCCGGATTGAAAATCATCAAAGGTGTAACCGCTTCCGTTGTCCACATGAACCGAAATGTCGTCAATCTGACAAGCACCGGCCCCGCTGAAAAGACAGTCTTCATCCGACCAGGCCCCATCGGAAACCACCTGGAACCGCAACTCAATTTCGTTGGCCTCAGCTCCTGAATAATCTCCCGCCAGTATGTGGATTTCCCAGGCAAGGTGCTGGTTGGTAAAAGTTCCGTCATATTCGGCGATCACTTCGAATTCGGGGAGCATACCTGGTTGGCGGCGAAGGACTTTCAGGAAATCATAACCAGGCTCAAGATCGATGTTGAGCCAGGCATCGATCAATACAATACTGGGTGCGGCAGGATCCTCCACTTCGAAAGTCCAAACCAGAGGATCATTATAATTGTTGCCGTAGCCGCCTTCAGGATCGATTTCCGAGCAGGCTTCATATTCCATCGAACCACACCAGACAGCCAGGTTTTCGGCACCGTGACCGGCCAACCCATCGGCTTGATAAGAGTCTACATGCCAGTGGTTGCCGCCTTCAGGGATGGTCAGGTCCCGGTGGGTCCAACCGTTCCAGTCAGGAAGACCAGCCTCGTTCTGGAATTGCCCGTTGAAGGGCGCTCCACTGTCCCAGGGTCCCATTATCAAAATGGAGTCCGGCTGGGCTTTACTTGTGGAAATTGTACCAATGGAAATTGGAGGAATGGGGTTACTGGATTTTATCAGGTCTGGTTGTTTGGCAAGGCCTGGTGCTGACAGCAGAGCCAGAACAAAATATATACCGACGAAGAAATGACATGATTTCATTGGTTTCTCCCTTGAAAATTTCCTAGGCGCTTGGCTTGGAGTCGCTTCCATAGAACAGGACACCCAGGCATGAAGTGATTAAAAAAATTTATTTCATGAAATTGCAGTTGATAATTTTCCAAAAAAGGATGGTCCACACGGGCCACCCAGCCTCTGATCACATTTCACCCTCGAAGAGCAAGATGAAAACCAGACCTATTCCTCTTCAATGACAACCTCGTCATTCTTTCCGTGGAAGGATCTGAACCGGGGCAGATCCTTGCCAGGCACCAGGGTCGTGATCAGATCAAAGTCTTTAAAAACTGGTATGCTTGTGCGGACCCTGGTCAGCGATGACTTGGCTACCGGGCTTTTTTTATTCTATATTGACGAAAACAGGACAAAGAACATCCTAGATATACTTCTTGTCTTTAATGATGAATTGTGGTGTCTGCGGTACAAAAGATGGGCTGGGAAGGAAACAATTTCTGAGCCCCTAAATCAAAGGACGGAACATGATTTTGGACCCGGATGACCAAACAGAATTGTCCCCAGACCCCAAGCCCCCCTTGGACCCAGAGGCAACCATCGATGCCGATGCCACCATGGACACCCCTGCCGAGGCCGTACCATCGGGTCCGGAAGACATTCCCACCGCCATCGGCCCCTATAAGATAATCCGTCACCTGGGCGAAGGTGGCATGGGTGAAGTCTTCCTCGCCCGGCAGACCGAGCCCATCAAGCGACTGGTTGCCCTGAAGATCATCAAGCGGGGTATGGATACTAAAGCTGTTGTGGCCCGGTTCGAACTCGAGCGGCAAACCCTGGCCCTGATGAACCACCCTGGAATTGCACGGGTTTACGATGCGGACCAGACCGAGCAGGGACGGCCCTACTTTGTCATGGAATACGTCGAAGGCATTCCCATCAACAGTTACTGCGACGAACAGCGATTGAGGACGCGGCAGCGGCTCGAGTTGTTGACCAAAGTCTGTGCAGGGGTTCAGCACGCCCACCAGAAGGCCATCATCCACCGCGACCTCAAGCCGGGGAACATTCTGGTCACCGAGGTGGATGGCCGGCCGGTGCCCAAGATCATTGATTTCGGCATTGCGCGGGCCACCGAGCAGCGCGAGATCGAGCACACAATGTTCACCCAGCTGGGCCAGGTGATCGGCACACCGGCCTATATGAGCCCCGAGCAGACCGACATGACCAACACCGACATCGATACTCGCACCGATATCTATTCACTGGGAGTGGTGCTCTTCGAATTGCTGGTCGGCCTGACGCCGTTCGACACCGAGTCGGTTTACTCGGCAGGCTATGAGGCGATCATGAAGTTCGTGCGCGAGCAGGAGGCCCCAAGGCCGAGCGTGCGGCTGCAAAAGAGTGCCGCCCACCTTAGTCTCATCGCTGAACGGCACCGAACCGATCCGGGCAAACTGACCCGCACCCTGAAGGGTGACCTGGATTGGATCCTGCTGAAGGCCCTGGAAAAGGATCGCGGTCGCCGTTATGAAACAGCCAATGCCCTGGCCATGGATATCCGGCGCTACCTGGACAATCAGCCGGTCCAAGCCAGCCCGCCGAGCGCAACCTACCTGGCCGGCAAATTCGTTCGGCGGCACAGGGGCGGCGTGGCAGTGGGTGTGGTAACTGCGGTGGTCCTGATCGCCTTTACCTTGACCACGTCGATGCAGAACCGGGTGATTTCCCGTGAACGGGATCGCGCCACCTCGGAGTCGGCCAAGGCCAAAGCGGTCAACGACTTTTTGCAGGATATGCTCGTGGCTGTCGATCCCTGGAGCAGTGGGGAACATGATCTGACCGTGGCCCAGGCCATGGACGAAGCCCGCACCGACGTGGATTCGATCTTCACCGAACAGCCCCTGGTGGCCGCCGAAATGCACGCCACCATGGGGCAGACCTACCTGGGGCTGGGAAAGCTGACCGAGGCCGAACAGGAGGTACGAAAGGGATTGGAGATGCGCACCACGCTGTTGGGGCCGGATCATCCCGACCTGGCGAACAGCTGGATCTCACTGGCCAAAATCCAGCGATTGAATGTGAAGCTGGAGGAAGCAATTCAGTCCGGGAAGGAGGTGGTCCGCATCCGGGCGCTGCACTTTCCACCCACGCACTCCGAAATCCTGGCCGGCTACGACAATCTGGCTGAACTGTTCATTATCGACCGGAAATTTGTCGCGGCCGACTCGGTCCTCGAATTGATGAACGGCATCATGGCCGGTTCTACCAGCGACCTGCGGCCCCAGATGGCTTCGGTTTTGAACTTGAGCGGGCGCATCGCCGGGGAATTTCGGGACGACCTGGCCGCCGCGGACTCGTTGTTTCTGGAGTCTGTCAGCATGCTGCGCGAATGCACCCCCGATTCGCCCTTGTTGCCGGTATATCTCAACAACACCGCCGTAAACCAAATGATGATGCAAGACTACGACCGAGCCAAATCTACCTACGCCGAAACGCTGGAATTATACGAACATTTGTTTGGTATTGATCATCCCGAATACGCAGTCGCCCTGGAAAATCTGGGTGGGATCGCGTATCGGCTGGGCTACTACGAAGATTGCCTGGCCAACCTGGAGCGGGTCCGTGAAATCCGGGCCCGGAAGATGGGCGATAATCACCCGACGGTGATGCGCACGATGCTGAATATGGCAACGGTCGCCAGCTCCAATGGCGAACCAGAACGCGCCATCGAGATTTTCGAAGAGGTTCTGCCCCGAATGGTGGCCGTCAACGGCGAGGTTCACCTCGACACCGCGACGACGTTGCGGAATATGGGGTTGGCCCTGGGTAAGGCCAAGCGTTTTGCCGAAGCCGAGGCCACCATCGAGCGGGCCCGGCCCATCTACGTCGAACTGTTCGGGATTCGGCACCACCAGCTGGCCCGGCTCGAACACGATCTGGCCCGGCTCAGGATCAGCCAGGGTCACTGGTCCGAGGCCGAGGTGCTTGCTCTAGGATCGCTCCAGGTTTTTGAAGAAACCTTGGGCCGAACAGACGTGCGGACGAAAATGGCAGCCGCCTCGTTGGTGGAAATCTCTGAGGAATTGGGGCGCCCGCAGGAAGCTGCACGGTACCGGGAGTATGCCCAGGAGGAGTGAGCGGCCGGCAACCTTCACCAATTCATCGCAACAGAACCAACTTGTGGATGATCTTCTGCCTCGTGTCCAGTTCCGCAAATGGTGACAATAGCGAGGTGATCAATATCTATCTTTGGTTGTGGTTCGGCTATTCTGCCTTTGCCGCCACGGAGGGCCTGCATCAGCATCACCGTCGCAAGGCGAGCAGACGTCAGGATAGTCTTCACGAGGGATCCCTTTCAGTGGGGCGCGGCAGGGGATAGATGTTGGTCGAATACGGTTGATTTTCCGGATTGTCTCTGGTAGTCCAAATAAACAGAAGCGGAATAAACAGCAGGGTCAGGAAAGTCCCGGCCAGCAGGCCACCAATAGCCACGGCACCCAGCGGCGCCAATCGCTCCAGGCCGATAGCCGAGCCGGCGGCGACCGGCAACATCCCTGCCGCCACCGCAAACGCCGTCATCAACACGGGTCGGGTCCGGATCCGGATGCTCTCCAACATGGCGTCCCGCTTGTTCATCCCCTCATCCATTTTTTCCTGGGCAAAGTGAATCAACAGGATCGCGTTGTTGACGATGATTCCCGAGAGCAGGATGAAGCCCATCATCGCCGGCATCGAGACGTGGTAGTTGAGCACCAACAGGGTCCACGAAGCGCCGATGATCGTCAGGGGGATGGAAAGGATTATCATCAGGGAGACCTTGGCCGAATCAAACAGTGTGATCAGGGTGAAGAAAATCAGGATCACGGCAAACCCGATCGCCGAGACCATCCGTTTGGCGGAGTTGCCGAACTCCTTGATGTCACCCACCTGTTCCATGGTCACCGAGGGCGGCAGAACCGTACCTTTGAATGACTGCTCGAAGCTGGCCATGATATGGCTGATCGCGGCCTTCTCGCGGAAGCCGTAGACGTTGAGCGTGTAGTTCAGTCCTTCCCGGGTGATGACACCGGGTTCGAAGTCCTGGCTCACGGTGGCCAGAGCGCCGAGGGGAATCTTGTCACCCCGCGGCGTGTCGATCAGTATTGTCGACAGCAGATCCAGACGATCCCGCTGTCGGTCCGGCAGCCAGACCCGGACCCCGAAATCAATGCTGTTCTCGGCGGGAAAAGTCGCCACCATGGCCCCGCGCAGCAGGGCTTGCAACTGGCTCGTGATATCCGAATTTTTCAGGCCGTAATGTGCCGCCCGCTTCTGGTTGATGTTCAAGTTGTAGACCGACTTGTCGATATCCCAGGTGCGGGAGACCGAGACCACGCCGCGAGTTTTCTTCAGAGCCTTTTCCACCAGGTCACCGGCCTTCACGAGGTCTTCAAAGCTGGAACTCGACAGCAGGATGTCGATGTTGGCGCGAATGCTGGCCAGGGCCGTGGCGCCGTAGTCGACGACATCCAGTTGTTTGATGTTCTCGATGCCGGCGAGCTGATCCCGCAACCGGTGCTCGATATCCCAGACCGATTCATCCCGCTCGTAGCGATTCACATATGTGGCGGTCACGGCGATATGGTCGATGCCCGAGCCGCTGCCGATGCTGAGCACGCCCGCCTCACTGCCGATGGAGGAAGACAAGCGGTCAAGCTGGCCGTTCGCCGCCACGATCCGGTTGACTTCGGTCACGATCTTGCGGCTGGCCTCGATCGGCAGATTGGGATCCGTGGTGATGTTGATCTTGACTCCGCCGGTATCCATGGGGGGCATGAGCTCCTGGCCCACGATCGGCATCACGCCCTTGACGCTGGTAAAAAACAGGGCCAGCAAGACAGCGAAATAGGCGAAGGCGATACTCTTGCGCGACAACGCCTTCCTGACCGAGCGGGCAAAGAAATGCTGGATCGCCTCGTTGGCCGTGCTGGTGATCCGATGAAAGAACGCTTCGGAGCGCAACAGCAGGGGGTGGTCAAGCTGCAGCATGCGCATGGCCAGCAGGGGCACCGCCGTAATCGAGATGATGTACGAAGCGGCCAGGGCCAGCAGCAGCGTGCTGGTTAGCGGCCGGAAAACCGTTTGCGGATAGCCACCTACGAAGAGGATCGGGGCCAGGGCGATCATGGTCGTGATCGTGCCGGATAGGTCGGCGAACATGATCTCCCGGGTACCGTTCATGACCGCCCGGTGGATGTCGGTGCCGAGGTCTTTGTAATGGCGCTCGATGTTCTCCATGACTACGACCGCGTCGTCCAGCAACAGGCCCAACGCCAGGATAATACCCGTCAGCGTAACGACGTTGAACTCGATCCCGAACAGCCACATCAGGGCCAGTGTGGTGGCGTAGACCAAGGGGATGGTCAGCAGAATGACCAACACCTGGCGGAAGCTGGCCAGGAAAATGAACACCACGAAAATCGACATGAGGATCGCGTCCCGCAGTGAGGAGAACATGTTGTCCGTGGACTGGACGATGGTGTCTTTCTGGGTGTCGGTGATCTCGAAGTTGAGCTGCGGATACCTGGCTGAAATATCGGCGAGCTCAGTCTCGACGGTTTTAATGGTCCGTATCACATCGGCGTCGAGTCCGCGCTGGATCGACATGGCGATGGCCGGCTTGCCGTTGCCGAAGTAGAGGGCGTTGTTCTCGTAGTGGCCGAAGTAGATTTCGCTGACATCGCCGAGGGTGAGATCAGGTGTCAGTTGCAGGGCAGCGATACCCGCGATGGTTTCTTGGCGGGCAGGTGACTTGAGCAGGTAGCGGCTCTCCTGTCCGGTGACAAAACCGATGGCGTAGTCCCGGTTGTTGGCCTGGATCAGGCCCAGGACCAGCCCGATACCCAGCCCGTGTCGATCCAGCTTCTCCTTGTCGACGATGATCTGGATCTCTTTCTTGTAGCCGCCGAAAATATCGACATTGGCCACGCCCGGCAGCTTGATGAACTGCTGCTTCAGCTCATTCTCCACGATCTGCCGTACGTCCTGCGGAGCCAGGTCGCCGACCGGGCTGACCGCAACTACGAGGATGGGAGCGGTGGCCGCGGATATCTTGTGTATCTGGGGCTCCAGGATATCCCGCGGCAGGGACGACCGGATCTTGCTGACAGCATTGTTGACGTCACTGGCGGCCATCTCCAGGTTCTTGCTGTACTCGAACTCGGCGTGGATGACGCTGACTTCATCGATGGTTGTGGAGTAGACCCGGCGGATCTTGTCCAGCGTCTGGAGTTCTTCTTCCACCGGTACGCCCACGTTGGCGGCGATCGTCTTGGCCGAGGCGCCCGGCTGGATGATGACAACCGCAATATCGGGGAAGCTGGAATCCGGAAATAACTTCCGGTCGATCCGGCTGTAGCCGATGATGCCCAGGAAAAGGAACAGGGTCAGAAACGAATATATAAAATAGGGGCGCCCCAACAGGCGCTCGATCCAGCTCTTATTCATGCTGCCCCTCCGCCGAGACACGAACTTCGCCAAAGCTGGGCAGGATACTCAGTTTGGCCTCGGCAGCCACCGCTACCGGCGCAGTGATGCCCGGTTCGATTACGGCAAAATCGTGACCCTGGACCGTGACAGTCACCGGCTGCTCCACGAAATGCCCCTCCCGATAAAGCATGACGCTCAGACCCTGTTCCCGGTGCAACAAGGCCTGCACTGGCACCGTGCACCCGGTGGACCTGCCGGTAACAACCTCAATGGTCAGATAGCTGCCGTTGGCCAGATCAAGGCGCTGGTCCAGTGCCAGTTCGGCCACGGTCAGTCCGTTGCGAGCATCACCATACAGGTGAGTAATGGTACCGATCTTGGCCTGTAGCAGGAGGACGTCCTGACCCGGCTTGATCTCCGCAGCGCCAACCATGAAGCTGAAGGTGAGTTTCTGGGGCAGGGAATTGAGCGTCAGCAGCGGCCGACCCGGGGTGGCAAGGTCTCCCGGACGTAGCAGCACCGTGCCGACAATTCCGGCGAATGACGCCCGGATGTCGGAGTAGGTGAGCTGATTTTCAAGGCTCTTGATGTTCTGCTCCACTTCCATCACCGCGGCCTCGGCACCACTGAAGGCGATCTCGGACGCCGTCAGCTGTTCCTGCGAAATCCCCCCGGCCTGGAACAGGTCACGGTTCCGTTCCAGGACGGACGTGCTGTATTGATGCTGCTTGCGGGCGGTGAGCAGCTTGGCCTGCAGAGTTGAGAGACCGGCCGTGATCTCCTGACTGTCGATGCGGATCAGGAGATCGCCGGGTTGAACCTGTTGGTTCTCGACCACCAACACCTCGGTTACCAGGCCACTGAGCTTCGAGGAAACCGTGGCGCTGTTGGCGGCTTCCAGTTTGGCCAGGAATGTGCTGGTTTGCGAGACTGTCCCGGTTTCGGGTGCTACCGTCTTGATCGTGTAGCTGAGGGGTACTGCGACCGGCGCGTTATTCATGGCGTGCCGACGCTTGCCGAGTAGCACGACACCCAGAACAACGATGATGACCACCGGAATGAACGGCAGGATTCGCTTCTTCATTGGTTCTCTCCGTTTTCGAGCAGGTAGTTCAGATAGTAGCGTGCTGCGCGGTAATCGTATTTGGCGCCGATCAGGCGGCTTTCCGCCATCAGGTTGCGGGCCTGGGCGTAGAGCAGGTCGTTGATGTCGGCGGCGCCCCGATCGAAGCGGATCTGTTCGATCGAGGCAGTTTCGCTGGTCAGGGCGAATTCGGCTTCGGCGCTGTGGTAGTCGTCAAGCACGGCGTTGATTCGGGTCGTGGCCTCGTGCAGGGACTGTTTGAGCTCGAGGGTGGTCTTGTCCTGATCATAGATGCTCTGACGCTCAAGGATCCGCGCCTGCTGGATCTTGGCTTTGCGGCTGCCAAAGTCAAAGATGTTCCACTTCAAACTCAGGCCGGCTTGCCAAACTGTTTCATCCTGCCAGGAGCCGCTGTCGATGTGACTTGAATCGTTGGGCCCGAAATTCGAGCCGTAGGCCGAGGTCAGGACCAGCTGGGGATACAACGAACCCGAGTTCTTTTGGACGAGCTTCCGGCTTCTGGCTACCGCGAGTTCGGCGTTCTGCAAACGCTGTGAACCGAGGAGCTGGTCCGAAAAATCATCGTCGACATGGACCATGGCGGCAGGTGAACAGTCAATATCCACCAATTCCGGCATCTGCTCGATTCCCAGCAGATTCGCCAGGGATCCTTTCATGAGCGAGATGCTTGACTCGATCTGGCTAAGGCCGGCGCGAGCGCTCTTGAGGTCGGCGGCCGACTTCAATTGGTCTATCCGGGCCTTCCTGCCCAGCTCCAGCTCTTGGGTGACGTTGTCATAGAGTTTCTGTAGCGCTTCGACATAGGTCGTTTGGGCTCTTGCCTGTGCCTGCAGGGAGAGGATCTTCAGGTAAAGTGACTTGACGTTGTAGATCAGCTGCTCCCGACTCAGTTTAAGGGCGATGTCGGCCATCTCCTCCTGCAGACCGGAGATCTCGACGGCCCGCTTCTTGGTGAAACCGGTAAACAACTCCAGCTCATAGACGACGCCCGCGGTGAAGAGGTTCCGGGTGGTCGGGATGTTCAGGGGATCCGAACCGAGGGACGAGGGGGTCAGCGGCGCCAGGGTTCGGGACAGGTTGTAGTGATTGTAGGAAGAAACCAGACTGATGCGGCCGAAGCGTTGCGACTTCAGGTCCGAGGCGTCTTCCATTGCGGCCTCATGGGCCAGTGCCTGCTTCTGAAGGTCCGGGTTCCCCAGCAAGGCCATTGTGACCGCTTCTTCGAGGGTGAGCACCTGGCTCTGCGCCAGGACCGTCTCTCCGGACAGCAAAGCCGCGCCGGCGAAGAGGAAGAAAATCAGGGCGGGAATTCGTCCGCGATTTTCACCGGCCAAGGCTGTTTTGCTTGGATTACATCTGGCTTTCATAGGCTTGATTTCACTCCCCGGTGGATCCTTGTGGTGACTGAGTGGCTGCCGAACCCGTACCGTCCATGACACCCAGGCCCTTTATCCCACCTAAAAAGAGACTTGTGATAAATGCGGTATGCTGCTGCAAATCAGGCACCCCCGGACTCTCCGACTCGATCTTAACCACGACCGGGGAAAAGAGATAGCGAGAGGCCATCATGGATGTCAGCAGGGGGGCGATCAGGGTTGGCGGGATCTCCTGGCCCGTTTCCCGGGCCAGAGGGAGGCAGACTTCCTTCTTGATGACGGCCATTATACGGTTGCCCCAATGGGCCTTGTGCTCGGTGATCTCGGGATCATCCTGGTGCAGGTCGGTGATCGCGACGACCAGAAAATCCCGGTTTGAATCGAAGAAGTCGACGGCGTTGACAATGAATCGCTCGAATTTTGTCGGCAGGCTATCGTCACCGGATAGTTCGGTCGTGATGACCTGCAGATAACCGGCAAAGAAGACATCCAGGATTTCGGTCAGCAGCTTCTTCTTGGAACCAAAGAAGTAGTTGATCATGGCCAGGTTGACGCAGGCCTCCCGGGCCAACTCCCGCAGGCCTGTCCGGTCAAATCCTTGTCGGGCAAAGAGAACCACTGCCGTCTGCAGGATTCGCTCGCGTGAACTTTTGTGCTTGGTGGCGGTGGTTTTCACTTGTCTTCCCGTCGTTTTGAGCATTCGATATTAGGGTAACAATATAGGTTGGTTGTGTAAAAAAAACAAACGTTTGTTTAATATTTTGAGTTGAAAAGTTCATTTTGTCGATAAATTCCACACAAAGAACCCCGTACTACTTCATCGCCCCATCATTACCTGCAAAGATTCAATCCGACGAATCTGATCGAGCGTCAGATTACGAATTCCTCCGGCCCGATTCAACGCCACCCGGGCAGCATCCTTTTGCCCTGATCGCCATTGAACCAACGCCAAATTGAACCAACCATTGATGTAGTTCGGAAAGTCCTCCACCAGTTGCTCAAGCAACTCCCGGGCCTCATCATACTTTTCCACCGAGGCATAGGCCGAGGCCAGGTTGGAACGAATTCGATGATTGCCGGGGCTCAGGGCGTAGGCATTTTCGAAAGCGTCGATGGCGTCATCCATTTGACCGGCCTTGCGCAGGGTCATGCCGGCCCGCGCAACCAGGGGAAAGCCCACTTAGGGTCCATGTTTGCCGCTCGTCGGAAGGAATCGAGGGCTTCGGGCAACTGACCCTAACGGTCCTTGAAACCCCCCAGCCGGTAGGGGATCTTGCTGTTATTCGAATGGCTGATAACATAATGAGATCGCGATCACAAGAACCTAATGAGCAAGAGTTTACATCTAAGTCCACTCCTGTCCTAAATAGAGTTTCTCGGACAGGTGAATTCGGCATCCGCAGCCCTATTGCACCTGTGGCAGCTTTCGAAATGCCGGTTTTCAAGTGCTTTTCGGCCTCCTCAGGCTTTTCTGTGGGTGTATGGCGTTTAGGACAGGCAAATATCCCTGGCCCCTGGTATTTCTTGCCTTCGGAAAGTGCATGTTCACGGCCTAGGCAATCCGCTTCAGAAAGATAAAATTGGATGAAAGTTCGTTCGATTCCGCTATTCAAAAGCAGCTGGTCGATCCTCTTGAGCGTTGTCCGGTATTGATGATAATCGACGTTGCCGATGACGACAGGAAGTGCTGGACTTAGCTCGGGCTGATAGGCTACAATCTGCATGTGTGCTCCTTTTTTTTAGTACCTAAAAGTTATAGCACACTTATTTGGGGCAGAACACCGTTTTTCGGTTGTTTTGCCCCATCTTTTTCTATTCTAACTTGTTGGGATTATTGGATTAGCTTGTACTGGGACAGGCTCTAGGTATGGTGGAATCGACCAGAGAAATTGGTGAGAAAAAAAGCACAGAACGCCGTTTATTCCTTTCGTCTTTAAAGCCTGATGCAAAGCGTTTTGCTGGAGCTGTCAGAGGTCATTGGGGAGTTGAGAATAATCAACATTCTGAAAAAAGAGGAAACGAAGGAAGTCTCAATGCGGCGAAAGAAAAATATTGCAGCACTGGTGAGGATTACTTGAAATTACTTCTCGGAATTATTTGGATGCG
The DNA here is from genome assembly GCA_024275485.1 of Candidatus Krumholzibacteriota bacterium. Classification (GTDB taxonomy): domain Bacteria; phylum Krumholzibacteriota; class Krumholzibacteriia; order LZORAL124-64-63; family LZORAL124-64-63; genus LZORAL124-64-63. Next base: position 29,763 of record JAJRZA010000017.1, read on the forward strand.
TAGGCCCTGCCTTTGAAGGAGGCTGCTGCCATCATGGGCGTCAGCTACAGACAAGCCAAGCGGATCTATAAACGGTGGCGTTCGGCTGCCAGTTGCCGAAAAAACGCCTAACGCACCAAGGCCGAGAAAACCAGTATCAGGGCCAGGGCGGCCTCGGGTGAAAACCGTTTGCTCACGGCTTCAGGTCATGGTCCAGACGCAGACGAATGAATTCGCTGTCATCGGGTGTCCTGGGTGGACGCCGACCGCTGCTCATGGGGTAGTTGTTGTCATTGACCACCAGCAGGGTGCGCTGGTCCAGAATCAGCAGGCATTCAGGTGTCACATAGGGGAATGAGAAATGTGGACCCAGGCCGATGGCGCCGTCTTCAACAGTCGTCAGGCCGACCTTGTCCCGGATGTTCATCAGATCACAAATCAGGGTTTTGTTCAGGGTGCCGTCTGGTTGCTGGTCATCCAGATCCACCAGGTAGATACGTTTGATCAGGGCGGATGTCCCTTCACCGGAGTCCCTTTCCAAAACCAAAAATACGGATGAGCTCACCGCTTCCAGGGAGGCGATCGATACATTCGGAGCATCAACTTGATACAGTCGATACTCACCGGTGAACGCACTGGTCTGGGGGTCGAACTGGAGGATGACCCGACGGGTGCGGGAAGGATCTTCAACCATGGCCTTTTCTACAGAGGCATAGATGAAGTGCCCGTCCGGGGTGATGGCCAATCCTTCAATGCCACCACTGCGGGGCAGATTGGCCAGTTGTTCGGCTTCGGCTTCGTGACGCAGGTTGGGATGATCCGGAGTCATGAGAATATCGAGATCCCGGCTGAACTGCACCAACTCTGGAACAACCGGAATGTCCACCGGCGGTGCCAGGATTCGCCCCAGGGAATCCACGTGCAGCAGGGACGGCCCAAATTCTTCTCCAATCCAGAACGAACCGTCGGCCAGCCGCACAAAAGATTCGGGATCGAGGTGAGCTCCGGTCAGGCGACCATCTGCCGGAACATAGGGCAAAAAATGATCGGGATCGGTGATGAAGGTATGGTTCACCAGGGTGACCAGGCCCTTGGTCTTGGAATCGGCGGCCAATTCGACGGTCAGCTGAAACCACTGCAAAGGAACATCGGGGCTGTTGGCCAGGGTGCCGAAGCCATTGTCCTGCAAAACGAGATATTGATTCCCGGACAGGTGAACAATGGAGCTGAACCCCTGAACCGGCACACCGGAAAGAGGCAGTGAGCGACCATTGATTTCAGGCTCCAGGGCGCGGCCCACGGCAGGCCCCGGCATGATGGTGTCGGCGGGAAGGACGGCCCGACCGGTCAGATGGGTCGTGAGTTCCTGGTCGCCACTTCTCCCGCACCCGGCCATCAAGACCAATGCCAACCCCAGCAGGGGAACGTTGGGCCGTTGGAGCATGACAACCTCGCGGATTGGGGATGAAGAAACTTGGGCGATTGCCTCAAGAGAATAGGCGCAGAGGCCTTACAACACCACCGAAATCAACGTGGCTGGAATCTTTGCGGACGATCAGCGAAAAAGTGCCTTGATGTCTCCGAGCATCCCATGGGATGTGTCCACTGGCTGTAGGTCCAGCAACAACTCAACCATGTTCTTGATTTCGGCTTCGTCGAAGCTGTAATGGGATAATTGCAAAACCATATCCTGGTCGATGACGGCATTGTAGGGAATTCCTCCCGCACCCGGGAAACGGGTGAAAATGCTGTAATCAGGCGAAATCACTATCGGGTAGGTCAGTCCCAGGCCTTCAACCCATTGGGCTACCACCGAGGGATCCTCCAAAAGGTCCACTGCCAGCACCGTGAAACCGTAGTCCCGGTATACCTGCCAGAAGTTATTTTCAAGGATTGGTGATTCCTCGTTGCAGGGTGGGCACCAGGTGGCAAAGAAATTCAGGAGGATGACATCACCCTGAAAGTCATAAAGGCTTACCGGATTGCCGTCGAGATCCAGCAGTGTGAAATCTTCAACGGTGTCGCCAAGATCGTAGGATCCAATGGCTGATGCGGGCAGAAGAGCCAGCAGGGTGCACAGGATGGTCAGTTTTATCATTCCAAACATTGATCAACGCCTCCAAAGGGCAAGAGTGAGGCTCCCTATTTCATGGCATCATACACCAAAACAATGTGTGATGCTGGGATATTTTTTGATCAGGGACGATACAAGGCTTTAACCTTTCCCATGGTGCTTTTGGTTGCCGGCGTAACATCTTCTTCCAAAAGAACATCGATCATGGTGGTGATGGCCAGTAGATCGAATCCCATGGCCGCGTACCTGATTTCCAGATTCCCGTCCAGGATGGCGTTGTAGGGCAGGGCCTGCGCCTCGGGGAAAATTTGAAAAAGATCCCAGTCCGGAGTCAACCAGATGGGGTAGGTGACACCCATGGCCTGGGCCCACCCCTGCACCAGGGAAAGCTGCTCCTGAATATCGATGGCGATCACGGTGACGTTCTCGTCGGCGTATCCCAACCAGATATCGTTTTGCAAATGCTCGGCCTCTTCGTTGCAGCCGATACACCAGGTGGTGAAAAAATTGAGCACGATAATCTGGCCTGCTTCGTCCGATAGGCTGACCAAATTCTCGTCCAGGTCGGTCAGGGTGAAGTCTTCCACCACATCACCGACCTCGTAGGCCGAGGCACCGGTTGCACCGAAGGCTATCATCAAGACTGTAGCAAGGATCAGTTTGAGCAATGGGGTTCTCATGGGCATTCCTTCCGGTTCTGCTTTATCGCACCAGGGTCAGCTTGGCGACCGCTGTATTGTTCAACGTTCGAATTCGAGCCATGTACAGGCCGGAGGGTAAATCTTGACCGTGATCATCTTTTCCATCCCAGGCCAGATGGTTGGGCCCGGTGGGGCGAACTTCACTGCTAAGCAGGGTGCACACCAGACGTCCCCTGGTGTCATGTATATCCAGGCTCACGGATTGGCTGCGCTCCAGGGTGAAGGATATCTTCGTTTGGGGGTTGAAAGGGTTGGGCGAGACCTGTAGAAACACGGACGGCGCCGGTGGTACATCGGGTTGGGCGGCTGGGTTGTCAAGCAATCCATCAATGACGGCGATCATATCTTCCGGCCGATACTCGGTGCTGAAGTAGGCCACCCGACCATCCTGATCGATGACATAGTCCAGAGGATAGGGCGAAGTGGCCCCGCTCTGTCGGTACTGCCAGTAGGTGCTGTTGGCGTCCAGAAGAATGGGAAATGAAACCTGGAAGGCGCTCAAAAAAGCATCCAGGTCGATGGCGGAATCCTGTCCGGCATTGAGACCGAAAACCAAGACATTCTGATCATCGTATCGCTGGCGAACTGCCGCTTCGAGGTCCGAAAACTCCGGACCACAGACAGGTCACCAATTGGCGAAAAACGCCAATACCACCACCCTTCCCAAGCCGTCGCTGAGGCTGCGAGAAACGCCATCCATGTCGAGGTGGGTGAATTCGGGAGCCGTTTCCCCAAGGTTCAGGCTGTTGGGGTTGTCGTCCGCAGACAAGGGCAGGGTGATGGTGCTCTCGTCCATGTCGTTGGAGCTTATGCGCAGGAATGTTCCGGCATATCCCGGCTCCAAATGTGTAAAGCGGACGCCAACTTCCCGCGATTGGCCGGCGGGAAGAAAAAACTGCGTTGCGGTGGTGATGGTGTAGCTGTCGGAAAATGTCTGGATTGCCGACACTGATATGTCGGCACCGCCGGTGTTGCCCAGGGTGAAAGTGGTGTCGCGGAAGGATCCCACCTCGACATTGCCGAATTCAATACCATCGATGCTCACGTCAATGTCGCCGTTGAGGCTCGGTCCGATGCTGTAATTGCGCAATTTAGACCAGTCGGCCACCACCACCAACCCGTCTCGGGCGGCCAATCCCATGGCCCTGATCGGAGTGTTTTCACCGCCCACAGGCAGCGGATCCGAAGGGTCGTCCAGATTGAAGGATTCCACATCATCCCAGGCGGCCACATACACCGTATTGCCCACGATGGCGGCGGTTATGGCCAGGCCGCTGGTGTTGGCATTGCCGGCGAATACGGGGCTGGCCGGGTTGTCCAGGGTGAAAATGTCGATGCCGGCGCTGCCACAGCAAACCACAGCCAGATTGCCGTCCACCACCACGTCGTTGGCCGAACCGCTGGTGGGCAGGCTCAACAGATGCACCGGCGCTGCAGGGTCGGCGATGTTGATCACCGCGAGCCCACCGATACCATCAGCCACATAGGCCATGTCTCCCTGCAAATCCACATCCCAGGAATTGACCAGGGTCAGCACTTCACTTAGGCTGACGAAGCCGGTCTTCTGGTTGAAATCGATGATCTCCAGGCCGTCACCATGACGGCAGGCGTAGCCTATTCCGTTGCGCAGTTCGACGCCCTCGAAGGATTGGCCGGGCGTGCCGTGCACGGCAATCAGCCAGGGGTTGCCGTCAGGATTCACCTGCATGACGCTCAACAGATCCTCCCTGCCGCCACCCAGGGCCAGGTTGCCTTCCACGGCGCCGCGATAGAACCGATTGTAGGGGTGTCCGGGTGGTTCATATCGCCCCAACTGTAAAGGTTCGGTGGGGTCGGTGATGTCGATGACAGCCAGGCCTCCCACGCCAAAAACATAGGCGCGGTCACCAAGCAGTTCCACGTCCTGGAGCTCGGCAAAGAATAGAGGATTGAATATTCCGATGTCTTCCATCAGGTCGTCCTGATCGGCAGGCAGGCCCAAAGCCGATCCCCCCAGAACGAAGGCCAAAAGCAACGGGGCGAATATTAATCGTGACACGACATAATCCTCCGGTTTGATGGCGAGATCAAAAAAGTCTTTTCAGGTAGTTCTGTCGTGAGTATATGAAGAGGTGACAAATCTGCCAGAAGGACCCTTGAGACCCATGGAGAAAAGCATGGCCGAAATCATCAACTGCGCGCACCGGGGAGCTTCGGCCCTGGCACCCGAGAACACCCTGGCGGCGTTGCATCTGGCCGTGAAGATGGGTGCCACCATGGCGGAAATCGATATTCAACAAACAATCGATGATGAACTTGTCCTGTTCCATGACGACAATCTCCAGCGCACCAGCAACGGCAGCGGTCCCTTGTGGGAAAAAACCCTGAAAAAGCTACAGGGTCTAGATGCGGGATCATGGTTCTCCAGTGAATTCCAGGGAGAACAAATTCCCGCTTTGGATAGCGTCATCAAGGCCATGGACGGGCGGTTGAAACTGAACCTCGAGCTGAAATTGCACGGCCACGAACGCGATCTGGAACAGCTGGTGGCCAAGAAAATTGTGGAGCTGGATTGTGCCGGGTGGTGCCTGGTAACTTCTTTTGACCATGACACCATAGATCGATTGCTGGATATCGCTCCCGGATTGAAAGCCGGTTACATTGTAGGCAGAGGGGGTTGGCATGATGCTTTGCTGGAAAGTCGGGTTGGCGTACTGAGTCTCGAAAAAAACCTGGTCACCACGGACCGGGTGAGTCGCGCCCACGCGTTCGGTAAAGAAATCCACGTCTGGACGGTGAATCAGGAAAATGAAATGAAACGACTCCAGGCGGCGGGAGTGGACGCTTTGATCAGTAATTTTCCAGACCAGGTTTCCGCTTTTCTGAACAACAAGTGAATTTTGACTGACGCTGGGGCCGCCTCCCGTTAAGATGACCAAGCCAACAGGACCCCAACCGGAGAATCAGCCATGAGTCAATTCCCACCGGAAATACAGGGCGACAAACTGACCCCGCCGCATCACCCGGGTCTGGGCCTGATGCGGGTCACCGAAGCTGCAGCCCTGGCCGCCGGCCGCTGGATGGGGCTGGATGCTGCCACCGAAGCCGACCATGCCGCCCAGGATGCCATGGCGGCCGCCATCAACCTGCTGCCCCTTCAGGGCAAGGTGATCAGCGGTGAAGAAGGTCGTCTCCATGATCACTTCCCCCTGGACAGCGGGGCCTCTGTAGGCACGGGCCTGGGTCCGGTGATGGATGTGGAGTTGAACGCCATCGATGGCGCAGGCCTGGTGAGCGAAGGCATGCCCGGTGCCATCAGCGTGGCGGCTCTGTCCAATGTCGGCACCATGTGGCAACCCGGCCCGGCCATCTATCTGGAAAAACTTGTGGTGGACCGGGAGGTGGCCGAGGCACTTGGACCCGAAGCCATGGATGCGCCTCCGGCCTGGACTCTTGCCCTCATCGCCCGGCACAAAGGCAAGGATGTCCGTGACCTGGTGGTCTTTGTGCTCAAACGGAAACGTCACGAAAAATTGATCGAGGAGATTCGTCGTGCGGGCGCCCGGGTATTTCTTCGTGAAGGCGGGGATGTGGCCGGTGCCCTGATGGCTGGTTACGAAGGTGGTGAGGTCGATGTCCTGATGGGCACCGGCGGAGCGGCCGAAGGGTTGGCCGCGGCATGTGCCGTCAAAGTCATGGGCGGCCAGATTCTGGCTCGCATAGCTCCCCAGAGCGACGATGAGAGACAAGCCTGCAAGGAGGCCGGCCTCGACACCAAAGTCATCCTCACTGCTGAAGACATGGTCCAGGGCGAGTCGGTCTATTTTTGCGCCACCGGCATCACCGACAGTGTAATTCTCGATGGGGTTCATTACCACGGTGACCTGGTGACCACCAATACTCTGGCCCTGCGTTCGGAAACCGGAACCAGGCGCATCATCAAAACGGAGCACAGGTTGAAGTGACAGGCACACAGGATGGAGCCAGCAAAGTCCGCTTCTGGGCTGGGGTGAAGCTCAGGCATCAGGAAGATTCCACCTTCCTGTTGCACCCAGTTGCCATGCTCAAGGCCTACAAACTGGCCGACCTGCGACCGGATATGGTGGCCGGGCTGACCATTGCCGTGGTCCTGTTGCCCCAGGCCATTGCCTATGCCATGATTGCCGAACTGCCCCCGGAAGTGGGTTTGTACGCGGCCATTGTGGGGGCCATTGTTGGGGCGCTGTGGGGAAGCAGTCTGCATTTGCACACCGGGCCGACCAACGCCAGCAGTTTATTGGTCCTGGCCTCGCTGGTGACGGTGGCCCAGCCGGGAACTCCTGAATTCATCGCCGCCGCGGGTTACCTGGCGGTTCTGGTTGGCCTGATCAAACTGGTCATGGGTATGGCGCGTCTGGGGGTCCTGGTCAATTTTGTTGCTGACAGCGTGGTGGTGGGTTTCACCGCGGGGGCCGGTATTCTGATCAGTTTGAACCAGTTGAAACACCTGTTGAGGGTGGATCTGCCGGCCTCTCCCGAGATTCTTGAAACCATTGGATCCCTGGTTGCCAATCTTGATCGGTGGCATCAACCAAGTTTGTATTTGGGACTGGGCACCATCGTCCTGGTGGCGTTGCTGAAACAATTCATGAGCAAATTGCCGGCAGCGCTGATCGGCATGGTCGCTGCTTCGGTGGTCACGGGTGTTCTGAAACTTGATGAGCAAGGTGTGCAGGTGCTGGGGGCCATTCCCCGCACTTTGCCTCCCCTGAAAGGATTGCCCCTGCTTTCTCCGGACTTGCTGTGGAAGCTGACTGCAGGCGCCCTGGCCGTATCGGCCATTGGTCTGGTGGAAGCGATCAGCAGCGCCCGCAGCATCGCCGCCCGCAGTGGTCAGCATTTGAATAGCAATCAGGAATTTGTGGGACAGGGATTGGCCAGCATCGCTGCTGGTTTCTTTTCCGGTTATACCGTAAGCGGATCTTTCACCCGGTCGGCCATCAACTACGAATCCGGTGGACGCACGCCTTTGGCCAATGTCTTCTCGGGACTCTTTGTGCTGGTTGCCATGATGGTTTTTGCGCCCTTGGCCGTGTATTTGCCGCGAACCGCCCTGGCGGGTGTGCTTTTGGTGATCGCCTACGGCATGGTTGATCGCCAGGAGATGAAGAAGATCCTGCACACCAGCCGAGGCGACAGTTGGGTCATGATCTCCACCATGTTGGCGACGGTTTTGCTACCCTTGGAATTTGCCGTTCTGGCCGGCATGCTGGTTTCTTTCGCCCGCTATCTTATCAAGAGTTCCACCCCGACGGTTGTATCGGTTATACCCGACAGCAGTTTCCGTCATTTCGAGCCCGCGGTCAATTGTGCGGTGTGCCCGCAACTGGGTGTCGTTCGGGTTGAGGGGTCTCTTTATTTTGGCGCGGTGCACCATGTTGAGGAGCAGATCAGGCAAAACCAGGAGGCAAATCCCCGTCAAAAATTCCTGCTCCTGCGCTTACACATGGTGGATCATTGCGACGTCAGTGGCATTCACATGCTCGGTGGTGTGGTGGCCGGATATCGTCGTCGCGGGGGGGATGTCTTTCTTGATGGAGTGCGCCCCAAGGTTATGGAGATGATTCATCTTTATGGTTTTGACGAAATGCTCGGGTTGGACAATATTCTCAATGAAGCCGATACCATCAGCCATCTTTTCCATAAAGTTCTGCACCCGGGGTTTTGCGTGTACGATTGCCGGGAACGGGTTTTCGCCGAGTGTCAGGCAATTCCCAAGGATGATCACGCGGCGCATCTTCCAGAGGATACCGATATACCCGATCACGATATCGACCTGGTCACGCCCACAGCCCTGAAACTCCTGCTGGACGATCCCTACGATGAAATCGTTCTGCTCGATGTGCGGGAGGCTTCGGAATTCAAAAAATGGCATATTCCCGAGTCCATCAATATGCCCCTGCGCCAGCTGGCGGACGATGTGCCCATGGTGACCACGGAGCAATCGGTGGTTTTTGTCAGTCGCATTGGTCGCCGCAGCGCCCTCGCCGCCGTGATCATGCAGGATTCCGGGCTGTTTAGAGTGTTCAATCTCAAGGGTGGCATGTTGGCCTGGGAGGCCTCCGGCTTCCCACTGGCCGTGGAGTAGGGACTCTTGAAGGATCAACGCAAAGCCATGCTGTTTGGTTTGTTGGCCGTGTTGGCCTGGTCAACCGTGGCGACTGCGTTCAAGCTTGCCTTGCAGCGCATGGATCATTTCCAACTGCTTTTTTTGGCCAACGTTTTTTCCCTGCTGTCGCTGGGTATCGTATTGTCGGCCCAGGGTCGGCTGAAAAAAATTCTCCAGGTGACTCGTCGTCAGCTGGGGATGTGCGCGGGCTTGGGGATCCTCAATCCGTTTCTCTACTACCTGATATTGTTCAAGGCATACGCCCTGTTGCCCGCCCAGGTGGCACAACCCCTTAACTATACCTGGGCGCTTACTCTTTCCTGGTTGGCGGTTCCCATTCTGGGGCACCGTTTGCGTTGGCGGGACGCCCTTGCCGGGGCCATTTGTTATGGCGGTGTTCTGATAATCACTACTGGCGGTGATTTTCGCACCTGGCAGATGGACAGCGTCCTGGGTGTGGTCCTTGCATTGGCCAGCACCCTGATCTGGGCATTATACTGGTTGTCCAATGCCCGACTGCGATTTGACCCGGTGGGTGGATTGTTTCTGGGGTTCCTTTTTTCGTTGCCACCGGTGGTTCTGGTCACCTGGTTGTTTTCGGATTTCAGCATTTCCGCCAGCGGCGTGGCTTTGGGGGCCTACGTTGGCGCGGTGGAAATGGGGTTTACCTTTGTGCTTTGGTTGACGGCCATGCGTTTGACTTCGTCGACAGCCCGGTTGGCCAATTTGATTTTCCTTTCTCCATTTTTGAGCCTGGTGTTTATTCATTTTGTTTTGGGTGAGCATATCAGGGTGGCTACGATTCCCGGTTTGATCCTGATAATTGTCGGCCTCTGGTGGCAATCCGTTGGAAGGGCTGGGGAGTCCGGGTTGGAAATTTGATTTATCAGTGTCCCACTGTCCCATCGGCGCCACACATTGCGACACTTTTACGGGACACTTATATATCAATTGCTCATCCCTTGAATTGCACAAATGTCATGCCAGTTTTGTAAGTTGTTTTTTCCAAACAACATAACTTGTGTCCCATGTTTCTGGCATCTCCTTTGCAGTGCGTATTAGTATATTCTCTCCTGAACCCGGCCATTTGAGCGAGGGGCCGGATTCAAAAAGCAGCGGGGCCGGAAGGGCGAACCCGGCTCCGCTGCCCCCCAAAAAATCCGGATGGTCTCTTGAGCGAGCGGACCATCCGGGTTTCTCTTATTGTGATAACACTTCCTTCACCTTCTTGATTTCAGTGGCACAATTGACGAAATTTGGAAGGACGGAATCCCCTGAAACCGGGGTGTTTCCCCCCTTTTTGCACCGACCAGGGTTTTGCATCCAACGCCCACAGACCATGAGGAGATCGGGATGAACATCAAGATCACCAGAAATTCAAATCCCCAGCCCGTGCCCACCGGCGATTTCGGCTTCGGCTCCATCTTCACGCCGCATATGTTCCGCATGGATTTTTCCGACGGCGCCTGGGGTGATCCCACCATCGTACCTTATGGTCCCTTCATCCTGGATCCTGCCTGCAAGGTGCTGCACTACGGGCAGGAAATTTTTGAGGGCATGAAGGCCTACCACAATCCTGGTGATGGTTCGGTGCACATGTTCCGGCCGGACATGAACATCAAACGTTTCACCATATCCTGTGAACGCATGTGCATGCCCAAGGTGGACGAGGACCTGTTCATGCAAGCCCTGGAAACCCTGATCGACCTGGATCGCCAATGGGTTCCCGAGAGCCCCAACGCCTTGTACATCCGGCCGACCATGATCAGCACCCAGGTGGGTTTGGGTGTCAAATCCAGCACTGACTATATCTTCTATATCATCATCGGCCCGGTGGGTTCGTATTTCGCCGGCGGCATCACTCCCTTGCGTCTGCGCGCCGAAGAACGGTACGTGCGCTCGGCTCGCGGGGGTGTTGGTTTCGCCAAAACCGGTGGCAACTACTCCGCGGCTTTGCTGCCCATTCAGCAGGCCCAGGATGCCGGCTTCGACCAGATCATCTGGCTTGATGCCAAAGAGATGAAAACCGTTGAGGAGATGGGGGCCATGAACATCGCCTTCGTCTATGAGGACAAAATCATCACCGCTCCCACCGGCGATACGATTTTGAATGGCGTGACCCGGGATTCAGTGGGTGTATTATTGGGTGATATGGGGTACAATTGGGTCGAGGAGCATCCACCCATCGCCCAGGTTTGTGAAGACGCGCGCAGCGGCAAGTTGAAAGAAGTGCTGGCGTGCGATACCGCAGCGGTGGTGACCCCGGTGGGGTTGATCCATTACAAGGGGGCCAATCACACCATTGCCGACGGCAACGAAGGCGAATTGACCAGAAAACTGCGGGAAACCCTGACGGGAATCCACACCGGCGGCAGTGAGCTGCATCCGGAGTGGATCCACAAGGTGCCCGTGATCGAAAACGTCTGATCCGGCCAGGATCAGAGAGTTTTCCCAGGAGCCTGTTCCCTTTGGGGTGCAGGCTCCTGGCTTATTTGGGATTCAGGAGCAGGGGATGAGTTCACCGACTATGTAAACTCTCTCCGCAAACAGTGCACTGTTCCATTCTCTTTTTCCCCCAACTCAAAACCGGAACAAAGAACAAAGTGAAACGTTGAGAGGTTTCCACCCGCCGCCACTGGGTGTGGTTGTTGCATCGACGGCAGGTGCGAAATTCGCCGGGGCCCACATCCTTGATATGTTGGCCAAAACCAAAAAGAAAGAACATGATTAACTCCGGTTACCTCATGATGGATTATGGATCAGCCAACCCGTTCAAAAGCGCTTGCACGACTTTTTCCGCATCACGCCGCCGCAACTGTTCGTAACGCACGGCCCAGATGTGATCATCAAAGGCCAGGTTGCGCATTTCCACCAGCAACTTGTAGGTGGCCGGGTTGTTGCGCAGCACACCCAGGCTGCGACCCCTGGCCTTGGCGCCGGCGCCCATATAAGGCAGAAGGTTCTCAGCAAGCTTGCGGCTGGTATGATCGATATTGCCCCTGCTGTGATAATAAAGAAGCGTAACCACTTCGCCCGACGGCGGATCGTTGTCGGCGTGAAAACTCAGAAACACCTGCTTCTTCTTGGGCACATCCTCCAACGCCCGGCGCGTAATTTCAACCCGTTCGTTGAGATACTTTTGCCCACCCTTGGGCCAGGTCGCCGGGTGGTTGCGACTGTTCCACTTCCGGTCGTTGAAGACTTCGTTTCTATCGTGAACAAAGGTCCTGTTGACCGGTGAGTTGCCGCGCAGCAGGTGGTTGGGACTGATAATCGTCAGGGTTGCTGCGGCCCCGTGCAGTTTCAACAATGCATACACCCGCAGGGCCATGTCGTAGGCGTATTCGTCTTCAACAATATAGGAGATCTGACCGGCGGAATCTGTGGTGCGCACGATGGCGCCCGGATCAATTCCACCGTGTCCAGGGTCGATCACGAAATGCCAGCCTTCGAAGCGGTTGCCCAGCGGTGGCATCGCCGTGAGGGTCTGGTCGAATTTGGTCAGCAATTTTTGGGCATGGTTGAAACTGACCAGGGGGTTGATGCTGCTCTCTTCGTGGTAGGTCCGGCTGGTCTGTTGTTTGGCCCGAGGTTTCTCGTAATAGTATGGCCCGTTGCCGGGGCGCAGTCGTTGCACCTTGGCCACCTTGACTGCCAGATTATCCCAATCGATGGTGGCGGGACCAGTCGACGAAGCGTCTGGAGCCACGGCTCCGGGTATGGGGCGCACCCGCAGTTTCTGGTCGGGATGGATCACGGAACCACGAAGATCGTTCAATCGGCGCAATTCGCTGAGGCTCATCTGGTGCAAGCGGGCGATTTCCGTGAGATTGTCCCCGCGCTGAACCGTGTAGACGGCCGTCAGCTTGGTGGCTCCATTGCTCAGTTGCAACTCCTGGCCAATGAGGATCCGGTCGCTTTTCAGGTTGTTGATTTTTTTGAGTTCTTCCACCGTCATGCCGTAGGCCCGGGCGATTTCCCAAAGGGCGTCACCGCGCTCGACAACGTGTGTGGTGAGTTCCACATCACGCAATCGCAGCTTCTGACCCACATAAATTCGATCGCTGCCCAGGTCGTTGATGCGCATGAGGAGTTTGACGGTTGTGCCCTTGCGCCTGGCAATGTGCGACAGATTGTCACCGCGCACCACCACATAGACGGCATCATCGGAAGGTTTCTGTCCCACTTTCAGAACCTGTCCGATCATGATGCGATCACCGGTCAGGCCATTCCACTGGCGCAGATTCTCTATGGACGTTTTGTGTTTCCGGGCCAGGCTGGTCAGGCTTTCCCCGCGCTTTACCGTGTGGGTGATCCACTCGGCGGCAAACAGTTCGCCGGCAGTGGCCAGAAGTAGAAGCAGAAGCAGGGCCAGGATGCGAAGCAGGCGTTGACGGATACCAATCCTCCTTGATTGGCAATATGGTTCTTGCGGCACAGTCAGCTCCGATGATATTCTTTCTTTTGCATTAGCGCAATGGAAACAGCGGCAACCCAACACGTCGGCAAAAAAGGACCTGCATGAAAAACCTGAAACTTGACCGTCCCCTGGCGGTGTTCGATCTCGAAACCACGGGCATCAATCCCGACAAGGACCGCATTGTGCAGATAGCCATCATCAGAATTGAGCCCGATGGTCGGCGCACCACTTTCGAAACCATGGTCAATCCCGAGATGCCCATCCCGCCGGAGGCCAGCAAGGTGCACGGCATCAAGGACGAAGACGTGCGCGACAAGCCCACCTTCAGTCAAATTCGCCGCGAGGTGGAGGAGTATTTGCAGGATGCGGCCCTGGCCGGCTTCAATTCCATCAACTTTGATACTCCTTTGCTGATGGCCGAACTGAAGCGGGTCGAGGCGGATCTGGATTTGCGAGGCGTCAAACAACTGGATGCCATGCGCATCTTTCACACCATGGAGCGCCGCGATCTGACGTCGGCCTTCCGATTCTATTGCGACGAAGAACTGGTGGGTGCCCACTCCGCGCTGGCCGACACCGAAGCCACCCTGGCCATCCTCGACGCCCAGATTGGTCGTTACGAAGAAGTGCCTGATGAGGTTGAAGAACTGCACCGCTTCTGCAATCCCCACGAAGGCAAATTTGTCGATCACCGTCGCAAGTTTATCTGGGACGACAACAACGAAGCCGTTTTCACCTTTGGTAAATACCAGGGCCAGAGTTTGCCCGAGGTCTGCAAGGACCAGCGGGGTCGCGGGTACCTGGAATGGATGCTGGGCAAGGACTTCAACGAAGAGGTCAAGGATATCCTCCGCTCAGCCTTGGACGGGGTTTTTCCCAAACGGCAGTGATGGCTGGAAACTGCCCCTTTCTTGCCGTAATTGGCCACCCATAAATCAGCGATATTTTTTTATTTTCATTGTAAGTTTTTTGGTTGCTTCCATTTAGTCGTGTTTTTTTCATCTCCAGAAATTGGAACAAGTGTTGCATATTGACCATCGAGATTTGTTTCAATGGCCAAACGCCATGTATCTCTCAATGGAATCGAGCATGGGAAAATCATGAATTTTGTGATAAAAAGACTGGGATTTTCGCGTTTTGAAAGCTTGCTGGGTTTCGGTCTGCTCTCCGTCATTGTCCTGATGGTTTTGCCTCCCTTGCGAGGAGGAATGCGGGCTGAACGCCCCTTGCGCGCGACCATGGAAGCGGAGATGGTGGCTCGGGCAGTGCTCGATTTTCACACCGACATGGGCCATTGGCCCGTGGGCGGGGATGGTCAAACCGACTTGGCATTGTTGGTCCCGGTGCATAGCAGGGCCCGAATTCGGGCTTTGGCAGGGACTATGAACTCCGCCACAAATGGTTCCATGATGGGCTCCATGGTGAGCACTGAAAGTTCCGAAAAATCTGCCAAGGCTGAAAAAGGGAACCAGGAAAAATCCTGGCTCAAGGAAGTTCCTGTCGATCCCTGGGATCGTCCTTTCCGGGTGGTGGTCATGGGTGATCGCACCGGCTATCACGCAAAGTACGCCTCATCAGGTTATCCGGATGAACCACCGGCCGGCACAGCCATCGTGGTGATCAGTGCAGGACCCAATGGGCTCTATGATACGGATTTGGCCCAGTTGTGGAACGCCGATCTTTCCGGTCGTTTGGACCGGCTGGATGGAAAGGATATTCCCGAATCCGACAATGCTTTCGGTGGAGATGACCTTGGATTTATCCTTTCACGATCGGCCATTGGAGGGAATCGATGAGTTCCACCACCGTCTCGGGTGCGAAGCCGGGTTGGAAAACCGTCCGCTTTGAAGTCCTTGAAAAAACCGAATCCCTGCCCAGTCTGAGTATGGTGGTCTCGGAATTTCTGGCTCTGGCCCGTCGGGAATATTTCACCGCCAAGGATTTCGAAACCGTGATCAGCAGAGACCAGGCTTTGGTTGCCCGGTTGCTGAAGGTGGCCAACAGCGGCCTGTACGGCCGCTCCAGGAGCATCACTTCAATTCCTGAAGCGGTGGTTCTGATCGGTGTGGACAACCTCAAAAAAATTGTTTACGCAGTGAGCAGCGAAAGCCTGACCAAAAGACGCCTGGATAACTACGACTACCATCCTGATCAGGGGTTCTGGTTGCATTCCCTGGGTGTGGGATACGCCACCAAGGTTTTTGTGGAAGCTTCGCCCGGTTGTCCCCTGCACGCAGAGGAAGGTTTTGTTGCCGGCTTGCTGCACGATGTCGGCAAGCTGGTCATCGATGAATTTCTGCCCGTCGGCCAACCCAGGCCCATCACCCGGGAAGAAGAGATCAAGGCCGTTGGGCTGGATCACGCGGAGTTGGCGGAGTACATTATGAAATTGTGGAATCTCCCGAGCAGCACTTCAGCGACTGTGCGCTTCCACCATGATTATCGTAACGGCGGCCCCATGTCGGCAGGGGCTGCGGCTCTTGCTCTGGCCCAGGAAGTGTGTGCCGCCTGGAATCTGGGACGCACCAATGCCATGGATCTCAGTTGTGAAGTTCCCCAGAAAAAATACAGCGAGCTGGCCGAATTTTTGGCCCTGGACCCCACCAAATGGGACCAGGTTATTTGGGATATTCGCCAAAGTCTGGTGGGGCTTGACGATATTTTTGGAGAAGACTGACTCACCCCAATCGCCACTCCTCTACATTCCCAACAACTTCAAAGCCAAATTCGGGCCGGTGTTGGCCTGTGATAAAATGGAAATCGCAACCTGTTGCAGGATCTGGGCGCTGGTCAATTCGCTGGTTTCCATGGCGATATCCACGTCACGAATCCGGCTGTTGGCGGCGGAAAGATTCTCCTGGTAGTTCATGTTGACTCGAATGGTGGATTCGAGACGGTTTTGCATGGCGCCCAAGGCGGCACGGCCCTGACCGATGGCTTGCAGGGCGCTCTCCAGACGGTCGAAAACCGGTTGGGCCGCTGGTCCTACAGGTGCGTTGATGATATTCAGGGTGCTGAGGGTCAGGCCGGCAGCGGTGAAGTTGCTACTCAAGTCCAGATCGATGCTGGATTCCGGGGCGTTGCCGATGCCAACGTGCAGGGAGAGGTTTCCAGCGCTCCCGTCGAGCAATTTTATTCCGTTGAATTCGGTGTTATATCCTATGCGGGTGATCTCGTTCATGAGGGCCTGGAATTCGGCATCGAGGTAACCACGCTGTTGAGTCGTGACCGTGCCCGTGGCTGAATTCATGGCCAGCTCGCGCATCCGCACCAGGATGTTGCTGATTTCATCGAGAGAACCATCGGCAATTTGCACCACACTGATACCGTCGGCAGCGTTTCTGGTGACCACCTGGAGGGAGCGGATGTCCGATTTGAGGCCTTCGGAAATGGCCAGCCCGGCGGCATCGTCGGCGGCCCTGTTGATACGCAAACCCGAACTGAGTCTTTCCAAGGACTTGGAAACACGGAAGGTGGAGTTCATCAGGTGACGCTGTGTGCGCAGCGACGCCAGGTTGGTATTGATGCGGATACCCAAAGGTCAGATCCTTCTGTCCCATAATGAGTTAACACATTGGTGCGTATCCACGGCGGGAGTCCTTTTCCGCCATGCTGATAATCAGGAGCCCGCTGATTGCAGGGGCCGCCATATTTGGTTTTCGGTTGGAATGGAGGGGAATTAAGCAAAAACGGCCGATTCCCTGGAACCGACCGATTCTATCATCATAAAACCCGGTTGTATTATTCGCGTATCTTTTTGGGATCCACGACCAACCCGGTGGGGGCAAACATGGAATAGAGTTCTACCTTGTACACCCCGTTTTTTATGTTTGGAGCTTTTTCCACGAGTTCAAGGGCTTCATATTTATTTTTGATGTTAAAAATGATGATGAACTCAGCGTCGGTTTCATCATTGACCAGTCCGGCAGTAACGACCAGTCCGGTTTTGGCGGCGGCGCGAATATTGTTGATAATATCCATGCGAATGTCCGCACCTTCTTGGGTATTCTGGGATATCCAGTTCTCACCTTTTTTCACCACTGCCAGATGGTACATCTGCATAGTTGGTGCCTTTTGGGCTGTTTGAGCCATGGCGGGAAGAGTGCTCCCCAATACAAAAAGGGTGGTGGCGGTGAGGATGGCGAATCGTTTCATGAAATTTCCCCTTGGGATTGTGGGATGCCTTTTTAACACTTTGGACTTGGAAAGCGGTTTATTGTTGGCCGAATGATACCTGAATCTAATCCACAGGGAGTCAGCAGTCAATCAACCAAGGACCTGATATCCACTTGAACAGTTGGCTTGCTGATTAATTTAATATCCTTTAGTTTATCTGCCATGATAGTTATTTCACGAAAATCTCCCCCATCCCTTGGGTCTTGATCACTTCATCGAAATAAGATACATTCAGCGCCCTTTTTGGAACGAGTCATCATCAACGCCCGGAACCAATCCGGACAGGAAAGTGAAAAAAAATGAACAGAACTCAAGGCCTTTCCCCTCTGGCTCTCGGCCTGGTCCTCTTGACCATCTTTGGTTCCAGCGATGCCCTCGCTCAACGACGTGGCGGCGGTGGCGGCGGCGGCCTGGCCAGCCCCATTGAATTCAGCGTCACCTACGGATCCATGTGGGGAGGAAACCTTGGCACCCGATTTGGAACATTGCGAACAGCCACGGCTCCCAGCCTTGGGTTTGCCCTGGACATCCCGGTGCAGCCGACCATGGCCGTCGAGCTGAGCTACACTCGGCAGGATGGTGCCGTGGACTATGATACTCGAGGCAGTCTGACCAAGCTGACGGATATGTCGGTCAACTACTGGCAAATCGGCGCCATTCGCGGACTGACTGACGGTAAAGTTCGTCCATTCATAACCACTGGACTGGGTTTGACCTACTACAGCCCCAGCGAATCCACCGTGATCATTGAAGAGGAAACTTTTAATGTTACTTCAAGTACCAGGTTCTCCCTGGTTCTTGGTTTAGGCTTCAAGGCTTATTTTGGGAAGGCTGAAAAAATCGGCCTGCGCGCTTCCATCAAAACTTTTCCAACATTATATAATACAAGTGGAGGACTCTGGATTGGTACGGGCGGTGCCAGCCTTGGTGTAACCGGCAATGCCATTTGGCAGTGGGAAGCTGCTGCGGGTCTGACTGTTAAGTTTGGCGGGTGAGCAGAATGAGACAAGTCGGCTTGGCAGGTGCTCTTCTGTTTTTGTGCTTGATCCTGTCCGCTCCCGTCTGGGCCCAAGACGATGGCAAGATATGGCCTAAAACCCTTCGTAGCGACAAGGGCGAAATCATCATGTACCAGCCACAGATCGAATCATTCGTCGGTGATAAATTGGAGTCTCGGGCTGCCGTTGCCGTCAAACTCGCCGGCCAGGAAGAAATAATCTTCGGTGCCATGTGGTTCGAGTCGCATTTGGCTACCGACATGGAGACGCGCACCGCAACCCTGGTTCGCACCAAAGTTACTGCGGCCAACTTTCCCGGTGCACAGAAGGAAAATGTCGACAAATTGAGCCGCTATCTGGAAAAGGAAATCCCCACCTGGGATTTCCAGGTTTCCATCGATCGACTTGTGGCCTCTCTGCCTGATGCCGAAGGAAACGATTCAGGCTTCAAAAGCGATCCGCCAACAATTTATTTCCGCAAGGTGCCCTCGGTTTTGGTTCTCATCGACGGTGACCCCATTCTGGCCGATCTGGAGGGATTCGACCTGGAATATGTCGCCAACTCGGCCTTCTTCATCACCAAAGACAAAAAGTCCGGTTACTTCCTTCGTGGAAGCGGTATGTGGTTTGTGAGTGGTGACCTTGGCGGTCCCTGGAAACAGACTAGCGAATTGCCTGATGAAGTGGCCAAAGTTTCCCAAAAGATCGCAGCGGATGAGGCGGCCCAGGCCGCCGAGCAAGCTGAAGACGCCACCTCGCTGGGTCTGGAAAAATCGGCGGACGAGCCTGCGCCCGAGATCGTCATCAGCACGGTCCCGGCGGAATTGATTGTCACCGATGGCGAACCCGATTTTGCTTCTGTGCAGGGCACGCAACTGCTCTATCTCAAGAACACCGAGAGCGATGTGTTGATGGACATCAACAGCCAGCAGTACTTCCTGCTGGTTTCCGGGCGCTGGTACAAGTCCAAGGATCTGGCTTCCAATAAATGGACCTTTGTTTCCTTCGAAGAGTTGCCGGATGATTTCGCCAAAATTCCAGCCAGTTCAGACATGGCAACGGTGTTGGCCAGCGTGCCTGGAACCACCGAATCCAAGGAGGCCCTGCTCGAAACCCAGATTCCCCAAACGGCAGAGGTGGATCGAAAAACAGCCACCTGCCAGGTGCAATACGATGGGGATCCGGAGTTTAAAGCTTGTGGTGATGGTATTGCCTACGCCCTGAATACCGACAAACCGGTGCTGCTGATCGATAAGAAATACTACTGTGTCGATTCGGCGGTGTGGTTCGAATCCGGTGGACCCGAGGGCCCTTGGGCCGTGGCAACCGAGGTGCCGGCTTCTGTGCAGGACCTTCCTCCGGACTGTCCTGTTTACAATGTCAAGTACGTCTACATCTACGACTCGACACCAGAAATTGTTTATGTGGGGTACACATCCGGCTATTATGGATCCTATGTGTATGGTCCTTGCGTGGTTTACGGCACCGGTTGGTATTATGACCCCTGGTATCGGCACTACTATTACCCACGCCCGGTCACTTATGGCTACGGCGTGCACTACAGCCCGTATTCGGGCTGGGGTTTCTCCTTTGGAGTAAGTTATGGATGGTTGACCATTGGTGTGGGTTGGGGTCGTCCACCCTACAGTTGTTGGGGGCCTGGGGGTTATCGTTATGGTTACCGCCGAGGTTATTGGCATGGCTACAACAGGGGATATCGCCATGGTTATAACCGAGGTGCAGCGGCCGGCTATCGTGCGGGATACAGGGCCGGTCAGCGCCAAAACCACAGCAATATATATCGCAACCGCATCAACGGGGTGAAGCGCACTGGCGATGTAAGATCACGAGATGGCAAACGTCCGAAAACCTCAGACCGCAGGAACAACGTTTACGCCGATCGAAAAGGTGATGTTTACCGCGACAAGGACGGTAGCTGGGAAAAACGTGAAGGCGGCAATTGGACTGGGGATCGCGATAAATCCAGTCGTGAGAAGGACGGTCAGCGGGACAAGCAACGCGATAGCGACCGCGATCGGAAAAAAGATGGTCCAAAAGACCGCCAAGATCAGCCTGAACAGCGGGATAGACAAGGTGGCGACCAGGACAGACAACAAAGAGACAACGAACGCGATGGAAATAGGCAATTTGACAGCAACCGTGGTGGAGGCGGCAGCCAATTGGATAGAGACCGCAGCAGCCGTGACCGGGGGAACCAACGGCAACGGCAGGCCCCCAATCGTTCGGGTGGTCAGCGCCGCGGTGGTGGTGGGCGGCGTCGGTAGGAGCCTACTTTCTGATATGAGGAAACCCGGGTGTTTTGCTGATCCCGGGTTTTCCTTTATAATGGAACAGGGGCGATAGAGGTTGGAACAGGGACGATAGAGATTGGAACAAGGACGTTAGCCCCAGCTGGGGTGGGCATCTATAGTTCGACCTTGAAGGCGGTATTTTCACGCCGCCAAGTTTCTAACTCTATTCAAGGAGAAACCCAGATGAAAACCTTTGCGCTAGTTCTCGCCACCCTGACCCTTATGGCCACCGTTGCCATGGCCGAAGTGGTCACCATCGAATTCATCGGTACCGTGGAGTACAATCAAATCAACCAAGGAGTATTTGCGGCCGTGAACAGCGGCGACGATGTCTACGCCACCTTTACGCTGGATTCCGAAACTTGGGAGCCCAGCCCCGGTGGCTATGGAGTTCGGGGTTATCCCATCGACCAGGCATCTTTCCAGCTTACTATCGGCTCCGCTGGTCCGGTGGCCTTGTTGAATCCCCAACCGGACGGGGAGATCACCTATTTCAATTTGCGCGACGCCGACCCGGTAGCTGATGGCCTTTTCATTTCCAACCAGCTGGATTGGGACAATGTCTTGCCCAAGCTTGAAGTGCCAGGTGGAATTGATCCATACTTCGGCTTCCACTGGTCCGTTGGCTACACCGGGGATACTTTCAGTTCCCTGGATATCATGGATGCCATCGGGAGTTATGATTACACCGGTCTGACCAGCTTCTACACCGTGATTGCCGACGCCTGGGCTGATGCCATGGGCCTGGAATTCGTGCAAACCATCATTTCGGTCAGCACTGTGGCGACCGAAGAGACCACCATGGACGCCATCAAGGCCATGTATCGCTAATTGTTTATTTGTTTGTCACCCGCACTTTGGGTTCTCCAAAGTGCGGGTTTTTTGTAAATCATTCCATGTCTTAACTTTAACGGCTCGCATGGCGACAAACCAAAATTGTTTTACCTTTTCTGTCACTTGGATTGTCGCAATACTATTCGGTGGAACAAAGCCCCAAACCTTTTGAGTAGGAGTTGGTCATATGGCGCAAAACCTTACTTCTTGCCACCCTGACTCTTTGTTCTGCCACCTTGGCTCAAGCCCAGCTTGCCGGCAGTCGCAGCTTTAGCCGGGAAGGGCGATTCGAACTGACTCCGTTATTCTTTGTGCGGGTGGGTTACGAGAATGGCCAACTCAACATCGACGTAGTCGACGGTCAACATATGATGAGAATTGAACTGGGTTTCCTTAACTAATCAAAATGCCTGTCCGCACTCCCTGGAGGAACTGGTAAAGTGAAAAAGAGAACTAGTTTTATCGCCGTCCTGTTGGTTCTTGCCACGAGCATTCCAGTGGGTTCGACCATTGCGCAAACCGAAGCCGAAATCAAAACCAAGCTGGCTGCCGCCGCGCAAAACCCTCTTGCCTCCATGATCAGTCTGCCGCTCCAGAACAATACGACCTTTGGCGGAAATATGGATGGCGATGCCCTGAATGTCCTCAATATCCAGCCGGTGTACCCGGTGCGTCTTTCCGATAGCTGGAATCTAATCACACGCACGATTTTGCCTGTGATGAGCAGTCCTTTTGGGCCAGGTGACTCCAATGAGACCGGGATTGGCAATACGATCTTCACTGGCTGGTTTTCTCCTGCGGAGCCCTACAAGAATCTTATCTGGGGTGTGGGCCCAATCCTCAACCTGCCCACGGCGTCCAAGGATGTTTTTGGCAGTGACCAGTGGGGCGGCGGTCTTTCAGCGGTTGGAGTCTTGATTGACGGGCCCTGGGTGGTCGGTGCGTTGGTCAACAACATCTGGGGCTTTGACAATACCGAAGAGCTCAACTCTTTCCTGTTCCAGTATTTTTTCAATTTCAATTTGGACCACGGGTGGTATCTGGTATCAGCGCCAATTATCACTGCCGACTGGAACGCCAGTTCCACAAACCGGTGGGTTGTCCCCTTCGGGGGTGGATTCGGGAAAATAATATAGATTGGGAAATTGCCCGTGAATTTTAATGCCCAGTTTTATTTCAACGTGGACAAACCTGAAAGCTATGGCGATTACACGGCGCGTGTTCAGCTACAGTTCATGTTTCCCAAATAGTGGACTCGCTGAGCCATCAACTTGGCCAACCGGAGCCGAAAAAACACCGGGGCTGCAAAGAGGCCCGGTGTTTGAAAATAAACTGAACGCTTTTTAGAAGCGCCAGTTCACAATGGGAAAGAGCTTCAGTTTTTCCTTGTTCTTGATGATGTTTATAAGACCGATTTGCAGGCCACTGCGCATGGTCTCAGCGACATTGACAACCCCAAACATCAGACCACTGAAATCGGAAGCTGTATTATACAAACCAAACTGCACTCCAGAGGATCCCGCACCGGACCTGGTATAGGCTCCGGTCTGTACACCCTGCATATTGCCTTCGGTAATGGCGGCCAGCCAGCCGTTTTGAAAGCCGGTAAAATTGCCATCCACCATACCGACGCCAACTGCTGACCAACCGAGAAAATCACCGGTATTCACGCCGACGAGACTCCAGTCAACGCCAGTCATGCTGGCATTCGTCCATCAATACTGGCTCCAGTTGGGCGACTATCCTTCGTTGCCGGCGATCTCGTCCGGATCCCGGGAAACGGTATTTGCGGAACTGGAATCTTCAGCCTCTATTTTGCAATGTTGCGCCAATTTCGTCTGAAACAGATGCACATCCCGTTGTGGGAAAGGGATGGAAATGCCCTCCTCGTCAAAGCGCATCTTCACTGCCTTGGTAATGGCCCAATGCGTATCCCAATAGTCTGTGGTTTTCACCCAGGGACGCACAATAAAATCAACCGACGATTCGCCAAGGGTATGGAGACGCACCATGGGCTTCGGGTCTTCCAGCACCAGATCGTGGCCAGCCAGAATCTCGTTGAGGACCTGTTCGGCATGGGGAATATCGTCGCTGTAGGAAATGCCGAAAACCAGGTCCACACGACGAATCTTCTGGTCGGTCACGTTTTTGATGACATCACCCCAGATTTTACTGTTGGGAACAATCAGTTTCTGGTTGTCCAGGGTCAGGATACTGGTTGAAACCATGCTCATGTGTTCAACCACGCCGAATACTCCGCTGATTTCTACCAGATCTCCCACGTCGTAGGGACGGTTGATGAGTATCATCATGCCTGCCGCCAGGTTGGACAGGCTGTCCTGCATGGCAAAACCAAGGATGAAACCAACCACACCGAAACCGGCGAGCAATGGCCCCAGACTGATGCCCAACTGGGACAGGGCGATGAGCACAGCCAATCCGAGGACCGTATTGTGGGCTATGTTGACGATCATTCGGCGCAGTAGTTGTGAAAGGTTGACGCTGGCCCTGCCGAGGCTTTTCTCCACTGCCTTGCGCACCAGGCGAGCCAGAAAACGGCCCGCAAAAATGATGGCCAGAAACAGCACCAGTTTAACCATCAAAGCCGGCCCTTTGTCCACCATCCAGGTTTTGGCCCCTACCCAGCCTCGTTTGATAATGGTGGCGGTGACTTTAACGTCCAGAAGTCCCGCCGCCAGGTCCTGGGTGGTGGTAACCAATTGTGTCCGGTACATTTTCGTGGGGAGTTGGCAGGATTCCATGAGGTTGAGAACGGCTGTCTGGCTCATGGCGTTGGTTTTAAGATTTTTGCTATTCGCCGTCAAAAGTGCGGTGAGGTCGGCATCGCCCGGAATTTCATGCAGGCGGTCTTTGAGCTCACTGATACGCAAGATTGCCAATTCCAGGCGACCGGAAAGCTCGTTGGCTCTGGTGGACAGAAGATCATTGAAAATTGCCTGGTCTGTCGCAGGATCCAGTCCGAGGGTTTCCAGCTTTTGGATGTGATCCCAGCCGAATTGATAGAAACGATCCAGACGGGTGGTGAGCCTGAGGAGTTTGTCTTCGAGCTCCGCGTGGTCGGCTGGAACAGTTTCCTGGCGTTTGGAGCGAAGGGCGTCGATCAGGGTGCGGTGTTCTGAAATCAGTCGCCAGATTATGGGGGAAACTTCGGATAATACAATCCGGGTCCGGCTTTGCAGTTGGTCAACGACCTCGCCCTCTTCGGGTTTCTGGGCAATGTCGGCAAGCTGGTGCAAGGCTTCCAGAAAACGGTCTTGTTGGGTGGCTAGCTGGAGCTGCAGGACCAGGCTGTCTTCGGAGCTGGCAGTCAAAAGCCGCTCTTTGTAGGCTTGAGTCTCGGTCAAGATTGTATCAAGCTGGTCAAGCAATTCGGCTGCCTGTTTCCCCACCTGTTCGGAGGTTGCATTGGCCAAGGCCTCGGCTGCTTCGGATTTTTGATCCTCGCCCAAGGCAGGTCCGGTAAGGATTAAAACCAATGCCGTCAACAAAACGACCTCGGCTATGGCTCGGCTCTCAAATCGAAGTATCATTTCCTGGCCCTTTCATTTTATTTCACATTATCCCCGACTTCAAATCGACCTATGGTTTCAGTTTGGGATTCACTAAATCTGGCCATCCTTGGCGAGGTCAAGGATGGCCTGATTCAAGGCATAAGTCCTGTCCTGGGCCCAGCTGGAATGGTTCGAAATCAATAAGGCAAAGATTGCAAAGCACAACAGCCCCATTTGTAGTAGGTCACGAGCTGCTTTTGGGTCACAGACAAAACCTTCGGTCACTGCCAGTCGGTGGCAAAATCGCTTTTTCTTCACTGGTTATAGACTATATCACCACTGGAAAAATTATTCTTCCCCTGCGGTTTCTGTTGGCAATTCTTCCTCATCCCGGCTCACGCCCAGCCAGACTTCAACCAACTTGTAGCCAAGGGAGAGAATGACCGCACCGATGAACAGCCCGATGATACCGGCGGTAAGCATGCCCCCAATGGCTCCGATGAGAATGACAAGCATGGGTACCGCAACTCCACGCCCAAGGAAAATCGGCTTGAGGAAGCCGTCGGCACCACTGACAATTAAACTCCAGATCAGAAATATCACCGCGACGGTGGTGCTGTCGTTGGCGGAAAATACATAGGCGGCGATGGGACCCAGGATCAGGATCGGCGGCAACTGAATGATCGCGACAATCATGACCAGGAGCGCCCAAAACCCGGCACCGTCAACTCCGGCGAAAACCAGGCCCGCAGCAGCCATCAACCCCTGAATCATGGCCACTAGTAATACGCCACGCACCACGCTTCGAATAGTGGCGATGGAAATGGTAACGAGTTCTCGACCTTTTTCGCCGCCAAGACGGTCAGCAAATGCGTAGGCAATACGGCCGCCACCGAGAGCGTTCATCATCATAACCCCGGCAATTATCAGGGAAAAGATGGTTTGAATAATGGCTCCGCCCATGGCAGCGATGGAACCTGCCATGAAGGAGGCGATCGACTGGAGTTGGTCCGAATATTTTGCGGCGGCACTTTGCAGGTTTTGTGAGGCGTGAAGCCATGCCTGGTAAACCTGTTCGCCGATTCCTGGCCATTCTTTCACACTGGCGGACGGGGGCGGCACGGTAAGAGTACCTGCATCCATGCCATCTTTCATGCCGTTGGCGCCGTCGATAATGGAGTCGGTCAGCATTACCGTCGGCACCAGGATCAAAGCCAAACTGACAAAAATGAAGATCACGCCGGCAACTTTGTCACGTCAACCAACCCAGCTTTTCAGCTTTTCGTAAACTGGAAAGAGCGCTACGGAGATAATCACCCCCCACAGAACGGGCAGAATAAAAGGGGCGATGATTTTGGTGCACCAAAATATTATGAGCCCCACGAATGCCAGTCTGATGGCCACGTCCATTGCACGATCCAAATGGCCAGGGTCTTCAATGTTTTCTTTAGGTGAATTCAAGATTATCCTCTCTTTATCAGAACATTAATGGTCCTTGATTCCCCAGCCCATAACATCCCGCACAAAGGACCAGCGGTGCTTTTTCTGGCCCGAGTCGACCCCAACAATCCAGTGGTCGAACAGCCTCTCCAAATCGCCTTCACTCTCCTTGATACTGATCCATGTCGAGACGAATTGGGCGAATTCAGTATCGCCTTGGGCAACTGGATAGGCAGTGGGGGCCTTGATGACCATGGGCATGGGCACAGCCACAGAATAGGCCGGGTAGATCAGGCACCAGGCGGAACCCCCCTCTGCCGAATTTACGGTTGCATCAAGGTCTGGACGCTTTCCCTGTAAATAGGTCCTGGGGGAACCGATCACTTCAATCCTGGCGGTGGGCAAAAGAGTGGTCACCGCATTTTTGATGAAAGGATCATCGGGGACACCAATTTTCAGGGAATCCATTTTGGCCAGACTGGCCAGATTGTTGAAATCCTGGACTTTATGATCCTGGACCAGGAAAGCCAGTGTTTGGTCCATGTACGGACGAGTGAATTTCAATTGCTGCAGTCGTGTTACGGTAATAACCAATCCGGACATGATCAGGTCGCAACGGCCCTCATCAAGGACCTCATAAAGGGTTCCCGGTTTGAGTTTTACGAATTCCAGATCGATCTCCAGATCCTGGGCCAGCATATGGGCCATTTCCGCATCGTAGCCGACGATTTGTCCCTGACTGTTTTTATAGATGTATGGCAGTCGGTCAGGAAAGTAGCCAATTCTCAGGAAACCTCGGTCCATGATTGAAGCCAACCGACCATCGGGTCCCACAGGCGCCAACGGCTCCTGAGGCTCGGAATACAGCTTGGCCGGGGCATATTCCCGCGTGAAATCCATTCCCTCAAAAATATCATCCAAAGTGTATTCGTGTGGTACTGCAGCTTCCAGCAAGAGCCGGGTACCACCGATGGCGGCAAAGGTCAACAAAGCTGAAATCACACCATACCGGATCAGGCCTTTCCATTGAATCGGACGTCCCATGATGACGTAGGCACCCAACACCGCCAAGACGATGATGTGCATGGCAGACATCAAAGTTCCCACTCGAACATTGACCAGATTGTTGAGCACGAGGTAGATCTGGAACATATCCGCCGGAATGCGCAGCTGTTCCAACAAGAAGGGAATGGCCACCGGGATGCTGCCAAAGAATGTGAACAGGCCTGAAACCAGGAAGGATGGCATTTGGCCCTGGGGAACCAGAAAGCCGGTGAACCAACCGGCGAAGGGTACAAAGGTCAGGGTCATCAATTTGCCGACATTTGGGAAGTTGAAGCTGGTTGGCACGATCACGTCCACCAGCTTTTTGGATTCTTCTTCATCTGCGCACTGGGACACGATTTTGTGGGCACGATCGGACAACATGGGTAGCACGATGAACAGGTTTCCCGTGGCAAAAGCAGTTACCAGAACGTCCCGCACCGGTCCTACGACCTGGCGATAACTGAGAGGAGTGACGGCGGAAATCATGCCGGGCATGACCCACAAGGCCATCACCAGCGAGGTGGCCAGATATGAAAAAATGTAGACCTGAAGCCGGCCAAGATCTTCAAAGGCGAGAGTTCCGGCAGCATGGGCGCCAATGGCGAAAACACCTATGGGAGCCAATTCTGCAATGTTGCGGGAAATGGCACTCAGTGCACTGACACCCACGTCCAACTGATCAAGAAGGCCTTCTTTCTCTTTCATGCCGATCAATGTCACTCCGAAGATAACGCTGAACAGCACTACCGCCGGCACCATGTTGTCGGACAGGGACTTGAAAATATTCGCCGGGATATACATACCCAGGAAACTGACCTGCTCGGGAACCGTGATCAGGCTGGTGCTGAAAAACGAGGCACTTTCCCAATTGGGGAAACTCAGGGGATACAACGCGACCATGGCCAGGGAAAGCAACCAGAGGATCAGCAGCAGGGCACCGCCCTTGCGGGCCAATTGGGAGGCAACGTGATAATCCAAACGACCCAGGCTGGCAATGAGGGAAAGGGCGACATAGGGCAAAACGGGCATTTGCAACAGCAGGATGAAGCCATCGCCGACAATGCCCAGGGGACCGACCAATTCACCGATAAACAGGCCCAGTAGGATACCCAGACCCAAGCCGATCAAAACGCGGGATGATAGGCTCATTTTTTTGAGGAATGTCATTTGTTGGAGTCTCCAAATTTAGAGTTGGTCCCAATGTAGAGTATTCCCTGGGGTTTGGAGACTGATAACCACAGGGGATTCAGGTACTTGCTGCCCGGTAGAAAATAGCTCAGGTAGGTTGGTAGGATAGCGAGCTGATCCATAACCCTGTAAAAAATCGCAAGGTCAAAAAAGCGCGGGGCCGGCGTGTCTGCTTCGGAAATTATTTCGTGCAGGCGCCCGTTGGCATGGCCTTGAGAATTCTTTTTCTGAAGCAGATACACTGTCCTAAGGCAACGGAGGAGGATAGTTTGCCAAAATCTGGGCCACCACATCATTGATCCTCGCCTGCATCTCTTCAGGCGACCTTGTGGATTGATCCACTACGCCTTTACCGGTCCCCCGCCAAACCAGGTTGTGGCCATTTTCTTCCACCAGATCGATAATCATCTGGCCTTCCTGGTACTGATAAACATCCATCTGACGCCCGCCGTAGCCCCAATAATAATCGGAGTATCGGTAGCCCCAGTCAGTGACCTGGATTTTTTCCTGCGTACCAACATGGAAGACAACCATCAGATCCGTGTCGCCATCACTCAGGGTCAGACCTTTGGTTGCCAGGACATTGTCTACCGCAATTTTGATCCGGTTGCTGAGCAAGCCACTGCGTTGGCTGGCCTGGTTTGCATTCTGGGCCATGGTGGGGCTGCTGGGATCCGGAGCCCATTTGTAAGTGCGGTATTGGGCAAAATTGGTGGTCGTATCGTAGTCATAGTTGACGGTGATGGATGAACATCCAGCCAGAAACAGGCTCAGGGTCAATCCCAGGATCAGCGTCCTGGTGAGGCGATACTGTTTGGTCATTATCAAATCTCCTTGATGAGGTTGGTTGCGTTTATGATAGGGTTTGAATTGGCTGATGGCCATGCCTTTTCAATCCTTTACTGTTCCAAAGGGCAAATTGAAACCAATAAGAAATTTGAGTCTTTGAAAGATGAGTTTCTGTTCAGGAAATTCCTCAACGACCTGACCGTTGTCCCCGGTGCTGAAATATTGGTACCGATCAGTGGTTGCACTGCCAAAGGTATAACCCAGACCGGAGGTGAATTCGATGTTCAGGAATTCAAATGATGCGCCGAGGTTGGTGTGCCACAAGTTCCACAGAGCCATCATTGTGGAGGGGTTTGCGTTGTTGTCGATAATGCTTCGGTCGGCCCAGAAACTGCCGTAGAGAGTGAATGTTTTGGTGAATTGGTGTTTCCCGGCCAGTCCCCAGTTCAGGACGGATTGGGAGGCATAACTGACGTTGTAACTAATGGTTAGGTCGGGGTTGGATTGTGACTGGAATGAATCGGGGGATAAGATGTCAAAAGCACTCACCCCATTGAACCATTCAGCAGTAAAATAGAGGGCCGAATTCCCGAAGTGGTAGGCGGCGCCGGCAGCAATCGAAAGAGGTGAGCGAAAGGTCGGTGAGAGTCCCTCCTGGTAATTGGCTGCCAGGAATGGTTCCTGTGCACCGTTGGGGGAGGTATTAATACCGGAAAAGGACAGATACCTATGAACGGTGCCGTCACCGAACAAACCCAGGCTGGGTGTGGTGAGGGTAAAGCCAAAAGTTACCGGAGAATAATTGAAAGCAATACCCGCTTTCACCAAAAACCTTGTGTGCCAGTAGGTGGAGTAGGTCAGGTCATTTAAATGGGAAAAATTTTGTTCACTATCCATACCTTTGACTATCAAATGGTCACGCTGACTTTGTTTGCGCAAAACTCCGAAGGGAGTGATACCGCCATATATGTTGTCCCCGATTCGTTTGGCAAGAGATACACCGGCCCAATATTCATTCAGGGAATCCAGCCTGTAGGCTTCGCCGCTGAACCAAATGTTCCCATCGGGAGGGGGCGCAGGGTTTTCATCCACCCGGATGCCGGAAGCGTCATAATTATATTGAATGCGCTGCATGTAGGAATAGGCGATGGCCACTTCGTCGTCTTGGATGTTGGTTGTGAATTTGCCACCGAAATACCCGGGACTGGGGGTGACTTCCTTGCTGGTGGGTTTGAAACCTGGTCCCAGGCCTTCAGAAGATTTAATGCTATAGGCCTCGAAGGCCTTGGTGGTCAACAGGAGACCAGGTTGTTTTTCCAAGGCCAGCCAGGCGGGATTGTAGAAGGTGGAGCTCAGATCACTGGGTGCGCCCACCACCAGGCCACCCAGCAATTGGGCCCTGGTGCCATACTGGCTGTCCCACATTTGCGCGTCCTGGGCCAGGGAGAAATCGGTCAAAAAAATCAGGAAGACCAGGAGAAACCCAGGATTGTATCTCATTGAGAACCGCTTTCCACAAGAATACCCGCAGCCCGACCATCCAGCCCTGATGGTGCGCGGGACTGGCCGTTGCCATGAAGCCCGCCGGGTCCACCTGGACCAGCTGGGCCAATTTCAAACAAACAAT
This sequence comes from Candidatus Krumholzibacteriota bacterium, assembly GCA_024275485.1. Classification (GTDB taxonomy): domain Bacteria; phylum Krumholzibacteriota; class Krumholzibacteriia; order LZORAL124-64-63; family LZORAL124-64-63; genus LZORAL124-64-63. Next base: position 60,987 of record JAJRZA010000017.1, read on the forward strand.
CATCAGCCACAACCGGCATCAAAACGCCCAGGACCCACACGCCGATGCTGTCACCACCATACCCACCGCCGCCACCGCCGCCATCACCGCCCTGGCCCCCATGTCCGCCATTGCCCCCGGCGCCAACTTCCGGGCTGCATTCAATGCCTCCGAGACCGCCGGGCAAACCCAAACTGCCCAACCCCCCGTCGCCTCCGTTGCCCCCGGTGCCGCCATTTCCTGTCAGGAATTGGCAACCAGAAAATCGGGCCAGGGTATTGTTGCAAATGACGGCAATGCTGGGATAGCCGTTATTACCTCCCCCGCCGGACCAACCACCTTGTCCACCGGGGCCTCCGGCACCTCCTCCGTTTCCGGTGCCTTCGGAACTTCCGCCACCGCCACCGCCGCCCCCTCCCAGAAAACCTGAGCTCCCCGAGCTTCCCGAAAGAGGGCGCGGAGTGCGCAGGTTGGTGCCCTGGAAATAGACCCTGACCGACGTCAGGGTGCCGTGGTCGCCATCTGGACCGTCAGCACCGGGCGAACCGTCTTGCCCTGGTTGGCCGGGCAATCCGCCTGCTCCGCCCAAACCCGACTCAGGTTGATTTTCGTCATGGGAGGGGGCATCCAAGCCGCTGGACCCTGATTCACCCGGGGAGCCGCCGTGTCCTCCGGAGCTGAATGGCCCATAATGGTACGAGCCCCCGGGCGCTTCGATATCTTCAAGACAGGCTCCTGGTCCACCATCGAGTTCCGGCCGATCAGCTTCCAGTGGGGGTCGATCGTTTCCGGAACTACCGGGTTGGCCGTCCCGGCTATCGGTGGCAACAAAGATGCAATCAACAAAATGCAGGTCAGGCCCACAACCAAACAGGGTTATGGCTGGAATTGAGCCATGGGGATGAAACTCAAGGGAGGAAATGATGGTTGGCTTCTGGATATCCAGCCCAAGGATTAAAGAGTTCTGGGCTAGAAAAGAGGAATATCCACCCTGGACCTTTTCCCAGCTGTGTGGGTCGAGCCCTCCGACCAGGTCGATGCCACCCACCAGTTGGAAGCCACCAAAATATTCTCCCTGACCAATTCTTATTTCCCCGGCGCCGGAAGCAATGGCCAGCTCCAGGCCTTTGTTGAGGGAGAAAACCGGACGATCGGCAGTCCCGGGAGCAGAATCGTAACCATGCTCGGACAGATGAATGATGCCGGCAGATGTATTGGGAACGACGAGATCCGACTTGTCGGCACAACCGACCAGATGAACCAGGATGAAAACCGTCAAAGTGAAGCCGACAGGGAAACGCAAAGGCGATACCGTCCATTGATTATCAAGGTGAGATCTCCATCCTGCGAAATTATTACAGATGGCAAAGGATTGCAACAATTCCGCATAGAGGTTAAGGTTGGTCCATGGAAAAATTACCTTTCCCCGGAGGATAAGATTGAATCGCCATTCCCTGTTTCGCCCCACCCTGGCACTGGTGGCCATGATCCTGTTGATTGCCGCCTGTGCCACCGTGCCTCTCACTGGCCGCCACCAGCTGAGTTTGATCCCCGACAGCCAAATTAACGCCATGAGTTTTCAGCAATACGATCAGGTGTTGGCCGAGAGTCAACTCAGCACCAATACCCAGCAAACGGCCATGATCAAACGCGTGGGTGCCCGCATCCAGACAGCGGTGGAGGATTATCTGGCCCAGCACGGCCAATCGTCCCACATCGACGGCTATGCCTGGGACTTCAATCTCCTAGAAAGTGACCAGATCAATGCCTGGTGCATGCCCGGTGGCAAGGTTGCTTTCTACACGGGCATCCTGCCCATTTGTGAAGATGAAGCCGGTGTGGCCGTGGTCATGGGTCATGAAATCGCCCACGCCATCGCCGAACACGGAGCCGAGCGCATGAGCCACAGCATGATGGTTCAGATGGGCAACGTGGCCTTGAGCGAGGCCGTCAAAAACAAACCCGAAGAGACCCAGGCTCTGTACAACCAGGCTTTTGCCGTGGGCAGCCAGTACGGAGCCATGCTTCCGTTCAGTCGCCAACACGAGAGTGAGGCCGACCACATGGGACTTATCTTTATGGCCATGGCCGGATATGATCCGCGGGAGGCACCGGTGTTCTGGCAGCGCATGGCATCCATGGGTGGGGGAAAGCCCCCCGAGTTCATGAGCACTCACCCTTCGGACGATACCCGGGTGCGCCAACTCAACGAATGGCTGCCCGAGGCTCTGACCTATTATCAGCAGAAGTGACCGCTTAATCCTGAGCCCACTCGAAAAAGCGTTTTTTACTTTGAGGTCATGGCTTATTATGAAATCAGTATTCGATGCGACGGATCCAACTGCTGGCAAGGATTGCTGAGGCACGTTCATGAAGTACCTGATGACAGGCGGGGGCACCGGGGGACATCTGTACCCGGCTCTGGCTGTGGCGCGGGAGCTGGCAAAAGACCCGGACAACGAGTTGTTGTATGTGGGCATTCGCGGCCGCGCAGAAGAAAAAATACTTGGTGGCGAGCACAAGGATCCCCGCATTCCCCTGGTGTATGCGGCATCGGCCGGTTTTCCCGGCCGCAACCCTCGCCTTCTTTTCGGCTTTGTCTTCAAACTTGGTTTGGGCTGCCTTCAGGCGACCGGTCATTTGTTGCGCTTCAAGCCCGACCTGGTTTTTGCCACCGGCGGTTATGCCAGCGCTCCGGCGGTGTTTGCGGCCTGGTGTTTGCGGCTGCTGGGTTTGCTGAACACGCGCATCCTTATCCAGGAGCAAAACGCCCAACCCGGTCTGATGAACCGGCAGGCAGCCAAGCTGGCAGATCTGGTGGCCCTCACTTATCCAGCTTCGGTGGATTTTCTTCCCACCCACAAGGTACAACTGGTGGGTTATCCGGTGCGACGGGATCTGCTGGACCGTCCTTCCCGTGAAGATGCCTGTGACCTCTTTGATCTGGATCCCGCCAAACCCGTTCTACTGGTTTTTGGCGGTAGCCAGGGAGCCCGTTGCATCAACCGCACTCTATACGGTATCCTGCCTGATCTTCTGAATGACGGCGTGCAGGTCATTCATGTTTACGGCATTGCTTCGGGTGCGGGGTATTGCTCCGGCGAGGAACATGCCAAGGCCCTGAAGGACTTTGAGAACGACCCGGCCATGGCGTCTCAAATGAAGGCCTTGTACCGTCCCTTCGACTATCTCCACGACATCCGGCAGGCATATGCGGCAGCCACTGTTGTGGTAGCCAGGGCGGGAGCCGGGGCGATTTTCGAGCTGATTGCCTGTGGCGTGCCCACCATCCTGATTACCAAAATGGGATTGCCTGCGGACCACCAGGTGGCCAACGCCCGGGGTATTCAGGAAGCCGGGGCAGTGGAAGTAATTCTGGAACGTCCTCAGCCGGTGCCGGGTGGTTTTGAAGAGGTGGTGGACCATGATCTGCTTCTGGGGAAAATCCGCACTTTGTTGTCGGACCCCGAGCGGCGCGAAAAGATGATTGCCAAATGTCGGGGGTTGTCCAGGGAAGGAGTCCTGGATCGGTATGTGAAGCTGGCCGGCAAGATGGCTGCCGGCGAGACACCCGTCTATGAGGAACTGGAGGTCCCTGCTGCGGCCGACGAGTTGGGGCGTCTGGAAGAAAAGTCCGACGAGGATTTGCTGAGGGTAGCCTCTCTGGGCGGACTCGACGCGGAAGTTGTACGCTATCTTCAATACCGTTGCGGTGCGGCTTTGGCCTCCCCCAACTGGGGGCGGCAAAACCGGGGTCTCAAGCTGGCCGGCTTGTTGCGTGATCGCACCATGGTGTCGTTGTTGTTGTACATCGAAAACGACAGCCGCCGGGCTCCTTTGCTGGCCGGAATACTGGGGCAAAAGGGCCCTCAAAACGGATTCATCCGCCGAAATCTTGCCACGGCCCTGGGGCAAATCGGGAGCACTGATCCCGAGGTTATTGATGCCTTGATCAAAAAGCTGGACGATAGTTATTGGGAGGTTCGGGTCGAGGCCATCCGCGCCCTGGCCAAACTGGACAGCCGAAACCATTCCGATGATCTGGTGGCTCGGCTGTTGGGCTTCCTCGACAGTGGCAATTTTGAAGAAGTGCTTGCGGCCCTGTTCTACTGGAACCTGAGAGCTGAAACCGCCGACTGCCGACAGAAAATTTTTCCTTTGTTGGGGCATACAAACATCCGGGTTCGGGAGGCGTCCATCAAAGTCCTGGCCGAACAGGTCCGGGCCCGGCGTTTGCCTGCGGCACCTTTGCAGGGAGAGCTCGGTAATATCATGGTGACCACCACCTGGTTCACACCGGGCTTTCCCCTGAAAGACCAACTAAAAGACCTGAGTTTGGCCATCGAGGAGGTGTTGCGCTCATGATCATGTGGCTAGCGCATCTGTTGCGCGACTTGACCGATGGACTCAGCTATCTGCGACTGGCTGATTACCTCAGTGTGCGGGCGGTGATGGCCACCATGACCACCTTCACCGTCAGCCTCATCATTGGCCGCCCCATGATCTTGATGCTGCACCGCCGCGGCATGCGCGATGTGGTGGAGGATTTTGGCGTTATCGACATCAAGACCAAACGGGGTACGCCCACCATGGGCGGGCTGATCATCATTGCCGCTTTCCTGACCGGTTATTTGCTGTGGTGTGATTTCACCAACCCTTTCACGTATGCCGGACTGTTTGCCTGCATCGGTTTCGGGGGCATCGGTTTTATCGACGATTTGGGCAAGGTTCGCGGGGGCGGCGGCAAGTCCGGGTTGTCACAGTCGGGCAAGTTGATTTTGCAAACGGTTTTAGCAGGGGTTCTGGTCTGGTGGGTGATGTCCAACCGGTCGCCTTTGCCGGAAGATCTGCGCACGCTCCTGTTTGTCCCCTTCAAGAAAACAGCATTGCTGGATTTGGGCTGGTTCTACGCGCCGTTCATGGTGTTCGTGATTCTGGCAGTGGCCAACAGTGTCAATTTTGCCGATGGGATGGATGGTTTGGCCGCAGTGCCGGCCGCGGTTGCGTTCATGGTTTATGCTGTGCTGGGCTATGTCATCGGCAACGAGGTCTACAGCACCTACCTGCATTTTGACTACATCCACGGCAGCGGTGAAATCACGGTTATTGGCGGGGCCGTGCTCGGTGCCTGCATGGGATTCCTTTGGTACAATTCCTATCCAGCCCAGGTGTTCATGGGCGACACCGGCAGCATGGCCCTCGGCGGTTTGTTGTCGGTGGTCATCATTCTTTTGAAGCAGGAGATGCTGTTCCTGATCGTGGGCGGCATCTTTGTGGTTGAAGGCGCCTCGGTGGTGATCCAACAGCAAATCGGGTTTGCCATCCTAGGGCGTCGATTGCTCTTGCGCGCGCCAATCCATCACGCTTTTGAACGGCAGGGAATTGCCGAGACGAAAATTGTCATCCGGTTCTGGATGGTGGCGCTGATTCTCGGTTTTGTCGGCCTGCTTTCCCTGAAAATTCGATGAGACTACTGTCTGTCATTTTGTTGGCTCTCGCATCGGCCGCCGCCTGGGCTCAAACTCCTGCCGAGCAGGCGGCACAGATGTTCAACCATCTGACTCTCGAACAAAAAGTGGGTCAGCTTTTCCTTGTTTATCATTCAAGTGGCGAATTCATGGCCCAGCACGGTTTTGGTGGCAGCCTGGTGATGGAATCCATGGTGCGCGACGAAACGACGCTGAAGGAATCGCTGCATGAGGCCAACCGTCTCAGTTTGATCCCCTTGCTGGTGGCCATGGACCAGGAAGGCGGTGAGATCAACCGAATGCGGCCTTTGGAAGGTTTTGAAGAAGTGGCTTCGGCGGCGGAAATGGGTATTTGGTCAGCCGATTCGGTGCGTACCTATATTCAACCGATTGCCGCTCGATTGCAGGAACTTGGTATCAACTGCAACCTGGCTCCGGTACTTGATCCCAACATCAATGTCGATTACCGACCCACCTTGATGGCCCTGCGGCAACGATCCTTTGGCCGCAACAGCGCCACCATCGTGCCGCCGGCGAGGGGGTTCATGGCCGGGTGTGCCGATTACAATATCCTTTGTGTCGTCAAACATTTTCCCGGTTATGTGGTAGAGGAAAACAGCGACCACGAGGTGGCCGAATCAGTGGCCAACCGGGCGGCGTTGATTCACTATGTTCATCCTTTCGCGGCCTGTATGGACGAAGCCGGCGGAGTGATGATGAGCAGCATATTGTTCAGCATGATTTCAGATCGTCCAGCGGTTTTTGATGCCAAACTGGTGGTCTTGGCGAGGTGCGGATTTTCCGAGCGGGTTGTGATGACGGATGATTTATGGGGGACGGCATTGCGGGCCTGGGTCAGTGGAGATGAAGTTGATCGGGCCGATTATCCGGAAGTTGATTTGCGACGGCTGACTCTGTTGGCGTTTGACGCTGGAAACGACATGTTGATGATTACTTTCCCAGCGAAGGCGGTGTTGATGGCGGGTATTCTGGAAACGGCTATTGCGGGGGACTCGGGGCGACAGAAGAGTTTGGATGAATCGGTCTATCGTATTCTCTTGCTCAAGGCCCGGTTGGGGTTGCTGGCGGGTGGGTAATGGTCTTCCGCTAGTTAAAATGGTTGCCCCCCCAACAATGATTACTTCCCCAACAATGGTTGCTCCCCACTAAAAATGGTTGCCCCCCCAACAAAAACCGGAAGGTGATGCAAGCACCCTCCCGGTTCTCATCATTCCTCAATTCTTCACGCAAAAACATCGTTTTATATTCACCGGCAAAAAACCACTTGGCCGAGGCAACTTCTGGATGGCTGACCTGGATGGCTGACCTGGATGGCCACCCCGTGTTGACAGCTGGTTGGAGTTGCCTTAGTTTACCGCGCAGAAAATCAATATTGTCGACATCACCGTTTTCATCATTCGATGCTAAAACAGGAGGATTAGAAAATGTCTCAAAGGAAAAATTTTGTTCCCAGGAATGCTCTTTTCGCCACCTTGGTCCTGGTTATGGCTGCTGGTCTGCTGGCCCCGGTTTCGGAAGCCATGGCCCAGGGCGAACCATTCATGGAGTTGCTGCGCAAGGACATCCAAACCGACAAGGTTCTGCTGATGACCGCAGCCCTTCAATTGACCGATGAGCAAGGTGAGAAATTCTGGCCTTTGTATCGCGAATACCAAGTGGAGTTGAGCAAAATCGGGGACAGCAAGATCCAACTGATCAAGGACTTCGCAGCCAATTACGACGCGATGTCCGAAGACAAGGCCAAGGAACTTGCCAAAACCTCATTCAGCCTGCAGGAAAAACAACTTTCCCTGCTGAAGAAAACACACAAAAAAGTCAGCAAGGAAATCGGTCCCATCATGGCGACCCGATTTGCGCAGATTGAAAACCAACTGCTCAGTCTGATCAATTTGCAGATCGCATCGGAGATGCCTCTCATCAAATAAAAGCACCGGTTACATACCAATGGGGCTGGTTGAAACAGATCGTCAACCAGCCCCATTTTTTAATGAAGTGCAGACTCTATCTACGGCCTGGAATCTTACAACTTGACTGCAATGGCATCCGCCATCTCGGTGGTGGTGTTGCTGCCGCCCATGTCATAGGTTCGGGTCTCGCCCTCGGCGATAACTGCGGCCACGGCTTCTTCCAACCGTTTGGCCATGTCCATCTCACCGAGGTGATCGAGCATCATCTTGGCCGACAAGATCATGGCAATGGGATTGACCTTGTTCATGCCAACGTACTTGGGCGCCGAACCATGGCTGGGTTCGAACACTGCCACCTTGTCGCCGATGTTTCCGCTACAGGCAAAGCCCAGGCCACCCACCAGTTGAGCGCACAAATCGCTGACGATATCCCCGAACATGTTGCTGGAAACCAGAACCCCATAAATTTCGGGATTCTTCACCAGCCACATGCACATGGCGTCGATGTTGGTCTCCCACAAATCGATACCGGGGTAGTCGAGGGCGATCTTGCGGGCCTCGCGCACCATCAGGCCGCTGGTCTCTCGCACCACGTTGGGCTTTTCAACGATGGTCACCGTCTTGTAACCGAACTTCTTGGCGTATTCAAAAGCATCGCGAACGATGTTCTGGCAGCCGGCGCGGGTGAAAATGCGGGTGCTGATGGCGATGTCGTCGTTGTCCACGCCGTCGAGTTTACCCATCTGCGAGGGGTGGGTTTCGGTCAGTTTGTCGCGCACGTCCTGGGGCAGGGGATGGTATTCCACGCCCATGTACAAACCCTCGGTGTTCTGGCGGAAGACCACCAAGTCGAGGCCGTCCTTGAAGTTCAGCGGGTTGCCGGGGTAGGCCTTGCAAGGGCGCAGGTTGGTGCTCAGGTTGAATTCCTGTCGCAGCCGCACGATGGGGCTGCGGTACACCCTGCCGGTGCCCTGCAACTCGGGAATGAGCACGGCTTCGGCTTCTTCCTTGGGCAGGCTGGTTATGGCGCCGAAGAGGGCGGCATCCACATTGCTCAGCATCTCGATGGTGCGGTCGGGGAAGGGGTTGGCTTCGGTCTTCCAAAACTCCCAGCCGATATCGCCGTGCACGTATTCGGCGTCGAAGCCGAGCTTGTCCAGCACGATTCGGGTAGCGTCCATGACGTCAACGCCTACGCCGTCACCGGGCATCCATCCGATCTTGTACTTGGCCATTGTTCCATCTCCTTGGAAAGCACGTTTGAAGCCGATTCTCCGGATTGGCTCCGGGTTTAACAGGAATCGGTAAAGTTCCAGGTAAGATACCTACCGGGTTGCGAAAAACCAAGGTGCAAAACCCACTCCTACCAAACCCCGGCTCCTACCTCAATGGCATACCCCAGACTATCCCAATTAAAAAACCCCTTGTTCTTCACTCCAACCCGCACGCCCCAGAAATCGGTCCCCAAGGCGCTCAGAAAACCCAGGGGCGTATGGCTCATATTCAAGCGAAACTTGACACCTGTTTCGGTCATCATATCAGTATGAATATCTCCAAAATCATCTTTGTCCCATTCCACCCCAAAGGCAAAATAACCATCCACCCAACGAGAGGCGCTAGGAGTGTAGACAATGTTCCAGGCCACATCCCGCAGACGATAATCCTTCAGGTAAATGCGGTTGACAAACCAACCGCCGGCGATGGGATCGGATATGTTTTTTACCACCAGCAGAGGGAACATGACCGAAAGGCCTCCAGTGTGATCGCGGCTGCCGTAGTTCAATCCATCGTAGCGATAGGAAATGCTCAGGGAGTTGATGAAGCGCTCTTCATCCATCCAGCGGGTTACCGCGCGGATGGTGTTGGCTTCCAACACCTAGGGCCAGTTTTCGTCGCCCTTGTCGTCGATGAAATGAAGGAGGGTGGGCTCTTTCTCCTGGTCCACATCTTCCGGCCGGGGGAAGGGGCGCACTTCGTAAATTGCGTTGTCGGGGGCGTATTCACCATCTACCGAGAAATTCTCGCGCAATGGACTGTCTGCCGGAAGAGGGGGGAAAACCCGGTGTTGGAGTTGACGCACTTTGGCCATCCAGGCCTGGAATCCACCACTGTACAAACCGCCCGAACGCATGATGTCGCGTACTCCCCAGGCGTCGTTGATGCGTCGGTTGACGTCGAAGGTTGGAGTATAAATACCGTCGTGATTTTTGTCGGTGCAACTGGCGTGTTTGCCTTCTTCCACCAGAATGGTCATGGGAAACTCGGTGTATTCATCGGACACCAGGGTGTTGTCGTACCACTGCAGGCCGTGGGCCTTGGCGATGGTGCGCTCAATGTAAAGGGCATAGCGGTCTTCGGGGCAGTCCTGGCAGTGATGAACATATATTTTCAAGAATACGGACTCCACATCGTGTTTGTGGGCGCCCAGACCTTCTTCGGTGGGGAAATAGAAAAAATAGTCCAGATCGATGCCCACAAGAACCCGCAGATCGATAGTGGTATCGAGTCGGTTGGAATGATCGCGGTAAATGGCCGGATCAACCAGGTCGGGGCGGGTCAGCAGGGTTCGCACCATGTAATAGACAAGGGGGGAATCCGGTTGTTCTTCAAAGGGGAAGGCGATGGGAAGGCGGATGTCTTTGCCGGTGGCCCGTTCCAGATTGGGTTCATCGGGAGAGAACCACAGAATGGGGCCGCAGTAGGAGGCCAGCTCCTGGTAACTCATGATCGGGTCGGTTCCGGACCAGATGGCGACCAGCCCTATATCAACCTCACAACAATCACTGTCAGCAGCCAGGACTGGTCCAGTCAACAGAAAGGCCAAAAGGGCCATTGCAGAAGCTTGGAAAATAGACACTATCGCCTCACATTTTGGGTTTGAGAAGACATTCGAATTTCAGGCCAGCCTGTTGCTCAGGGTTGTTCCTGGAATCGGACGGGCCGGCGAGTGCAGGCTTGAACCATCTGCTCGCGCATTTCCGTTGCGACCGGGCTTTGAGCCTTGAGGACATGTTGACCATTCAGCAGGTGCGCCAGTCCCATTGATGCCATGACGAAGGCCAACGGGACAACAAAGGGAACAAACCGCCGAACCCCTGCCTTTTTCAACAAACTGGAAGTGCCAAGGGTACCCGCGGCGAGAATGACGCAAAAGCCCAATGAGGTCAAATAGAGATGGCTGAGGTTCAACCAGACTCCCGACTGGGTATGGCTGGAAAACGGCAGCAGGGTGATGTAGGTCCAGGCGATGAAAAAGCGGATAGCCTTGCTGCCAAAGACGAACCCAAAAAAGCTGTAGGAGACAATAGCCAGGGTCAAGGCAAAACGAATGACGGATCGAGCCTGAAACATTGCGATGACCAAGGGGTTGGCATCTTCGAGAATGGGGCTTTGCTGCATGGGGAAGAACATCAGGTTCAGATAGCGGAAAATGTTTTTGAGAGAAAGGATACTGAAGTATTCCACCGACCCGGTGTTGTCGAAAATCGTTGGCTGGCGATAGCCCCACTGGCCCTGGGCCAAATAGAAAAGGACCCCGGTCAGGGCAAAGACGAGCAAATCCTTGGACAAAATGGCCCGCCCCATGCGCCACTTGAAAAAGAAGGCCTTGTAGGCGATCAGGGTCATAATCAGGGAGAAGGAGGCGGATCTGGTGAGTCCCGTCACCAGAAAAAGACCCAAACCAATGAGAAACAAGGGGGATCGAATGCTACCGTCCCGACGGAAATCGTTGCGCAGGAAGAAATACAGGACGAGCAGATGCAGTCCCGCCAGCATCAGGGCTTCCAGGTGATGAACACCCATGAACACCTTGCCGTAACTTCCCACCCCAAAGGCAAACAGCAAGGCCGAAAGAATGGCCATGGGGCGCCGGGGGAACAGCATGTGAACCAGCATATAAACCACAAAGGAGTTGAAGGCGTGCAGGAAAAGGTTAACGGCAATGTAGCCGCTGGGATTAAGCCCGAAAAAATGGTATTCGATGAGAAAGGCCAACTGCAGCAGGGGTTGGCTGAAATAAAAGCCGATGTGGGTGAACATGGCTCCAGGATTTCGGACCAGTTGGTTGGCATCGCAGAGGATTCCAACATCAACAGGATCCCATATGGGAGTCGACATCAGCTTTCCAAAGGCAAGAAAAGAGGTTGCCACCAGCAGCAAAAAAACCCAGCCATGTTCTTTAATGCTTCTCATGGTAATTTAGAATAGACCTCATATGGGTTTGGAATCAAATGTTCATTGATTAAGAACTACTTGTAAGGCGCATCTCAAGGGCGATCTTTGGGTCAATTTGTTGCCACCATGGGTCCTGGAGGTTAACAATAAGGTCCACCTTGTACAACTTGATTTAGGAGAATAATAGCATGAATATCCCGACAATACTCTCTCTCGGTTTTAAAAAACCGACAAGGAGTCGGTTGATGCTCCTCGGTATCGTTCTGGCTGTTCTGCTGGGCATGGGTTTGGGGGCCTCCGCAGAGGCTCTGGTTGCCGAAAAGTTCCCTTTGCCCAGTGAGGGGCCATTCAATCTCACGATTTTCCACACCAACGACTCCCACAGCTTCTTTTTGCCCCGGCCGGCGGTATGGCGTGATGACGGACGCCTGGTGGGAGGGGTGGTTCCCCTGGCCTGGCACCTGCAGAAGGAACGGGCCAGCACCCAAGCGGATCTTTTTCTTGATGCGGGTGATTTTATGACCGGCAATCCCGTCTGCCAGTTCCAGGACCATGGTGTGCCTGGTGCCGCAGTGGCCCGCATGATGAACTTGCTGGGGTACGATGCAGGCACTGTCGGCAACCACGAGTTCGACGTGGGAGTTGATAATCTGCGGCGCCTGGTGCCGCTGTTTGATTTTCCCCTCATCGCCGCGGATATTCTCGACCAAAACGGCGAACCCATCTTTCGAGCCGAACCCCTCATGGTTGAAAGAAATGGCCTGAAAATCGGCATCCTGGGAGTTTCCTGCGCTGAGATGAGCGAAGTGGTGGCCCCCAGCCGCTTTCAGGGCCTGAGGAGTGCCGACCAGGTGGAGATTATCCGGGGCCAGGCTTCGGAACTGGACCCCATAACCGATCTGCTGGTGGTGATCACCCACAATGGCGTGGACAACGACATGCAACTCGCCAAGTCCCTGGCCGGCTCCGGTGTGGATATCATCGTGGGCGGCCACAGTCACAGCCGACTGAAAACACCACGGTTGGAGAGCGGCATCCTCGTTGTGCAGGCCGGCTCCAAATGGACCAACCTTGGGCGACTCGATCTGCAGGTGCAGGACGACCGGGTGGTGGGTTTCAACGGCCACCTGATCACCCTCTGGGCCGAAGGCACCGAGGCCGGGCCCGAACTGACCGCCATGGTGAACGACTACGAAAAGCAGGTGGCCGACAAATTCGGTCGAACCATCGGCACCCTGGCAACGGATTGGCGCAAGGGTCGGGGTGAATCCAACCTGGGCAATTTTCTCGCGGACCAAATGCGTCTGGCCGCCGATGCGGATGTGGGTCTTGTCAACAGTGGCGGCATCCGCAAATCCATGAAGGCCGGCCCCATCACTGCCCTGGATATCAACGAGATGCTGCCTTTCTCCAATACCCTGGTTACGATTGAGATCACAGGGACCGACCTGGCCACCGTGATTCAGACCAACGCCGATGCCCAGGTGGGCGGCAAGCATGGGATTTTGCAGGTGTCGGGAATAACCTATCGGTTTCGGTCGACACAGCAGGGTGAGACGGCCGAAATTGAGAAAATCCTTGTGGGCGGGCAACCTTTGCGGCAGGAAACCGTCTACACAGTTGCTCTGCCCGACTATGTGGTGATGATGGCGGGCGTCTATCTGAATATCAAGGTTCCACCCACCAGGGATGTGGGGGTGACCATAACCGAAGCCGTGGTCCAGGCCATTATGGCATCCGATCCCATCGACAGCAAAATAGAAGGACGCATCATGCGTCTGGATCACCAATAGGGAGATTTTTCATGACACACCATATCGATTTTGAAATTCTGGGTGACGACATGCAAGCAGTAGTGGTGGAGTTGGATTCCGGAGAGGCGGTGCAGGCCGAGGCCGGCGCCATGCTTTAATATCAGTGTGGCCTTCACCAAAAAACTGGGTGCGGGTTTATTTGGCGGTGAAGGATTCATTCTGCAAAAGCTTCAGGGCGATGGTTTGGTGTTTGTCCATGCCGGTGGCACGGTGGTGGCCAAAGATCTCAAACCGGGTGAAACGGTGCGGGTGGACACTGGTTGCCTGGTGGCTTTTCAGAAATCCGTGCATTACGACATCCAGTTTATCGGTGGATTCAAGAATGCCATGTTCGGTGGCGAAGGACTTTTCCTGGCCACTTTGCGGGGGCCGGGCCGGGTCTATCTGCAGACCCTGCCTTTCAGCCGACTAGCCGATCGCCTGAGCGCTGCTGTTGGGCGCAACAGGGGTGAACACAAAGGCGCCGGCGGACTTGGGGGATCCATCCTGAAAAACATCATCAGCGGGAACTGAGCCCTGTCAAAAAAATAACATAGACTCTTTCATTGTCTGCTCATCTGTGCTAGTATAAAGGAGTCCTCAATCTGAGCTCCTGTTCTATGGCGAATGGGCTGATCAGATCAAGGATGCGAACCTTTTTCCGGCGAACTCGTAAGTCTACAGGTCGGTTTTCGGCAAAGGATTTCGAGACGGACATCGGACGTGAATGGGGCACAAATCTTCACTCAATTGTTGCGCAATTGTTGAAGTATTCCTTCACGCAGGCTGCCAGGACCGTTCTGGGCGATGAATTCGCCATTTAACCGGAGTTCTTTCCCCACAGAACTTCGGCCGGCACGGCTGCATGCCGCAAAAGAAGGAGTGCACCATGAGTGCGAACATCTATAGTGTGGATTATTTCTACACCACCGTTGAGGATACTCCCGGCATGGGTTGCAAATTCCTCGAGACCCTGGTTCACGAAGACGTCAATCTTCTGGCTTTCAATGCTTTCCCAGTGGGACGCGATCGTACTCAACTGGTCATCTACCCCTTGAACAGCATCTGGCTCGGCGATCTGGCCCGTCACGAAGGTTTGCGTTTGGTGGGTCCGCACCATGCCTTCATGATTCATGGTGACGACGAATTGGGTTCCCTGGTGGGCATTCACCAAAAGCTTTGCGATGCGGATGTCAACGTCAGCAGTGCCAACGGCATTGCCGATGGCCGCGGGGGCTATCGCTACATCATGCATGTGCATCCGGACGATTTTCAGATTGCCCTGGAAATTTTGGGTGTGGATCAAAACATCAGGCCCATTGCAGACTATCACTTGGACCTTAAACGGCGATTCCAGGCCAAGGGTTGATCAACCGGCGATGCAAACCATGTTGCGGCCGGCTTCCTTGGCGGCATAAAGAGCCTCATCCGCTTCCTTGATCATATCCTTTGGCGAAGTGTGTTTTTCGTTGCGCACGGCCACACCAATACTGATTGTAATGTTGCCCTTGAATTCCGGCGTATCCATCACGTTTCCCTCAATGGCTTTTCGCAAACGATTGCCCACACTCTTGGCCACATTCACATCCGCCCCCGGACAGATTACCAGGAACTCCTCTCCACCAAATCGACAAACCACATCAATGTCCCGCATGGCGCTTTTCATGACTGCGGCGGTTTTCTCCAGAACCACATCACCGGCGTCGTGTCCGTATTTGTCGTTAACTTTCTTGAAATGGTCGATGTCCAGAATCATGCACAAAAGGGATTCGCCGGTGCGGGATGATCGGGACCATTCCTTTTCGAAATGTTCCAATCCGCTGCGACGATTGGGCAGCTTGGTCAACTGATCCTCAAGGGCCATCGTATGCATTTGACGGCTCAAAATACCCAACTCGTTAATGGTTCGGCTCACCTCTTCCCGATGACGGGCCGCTCGTTCCTGGAGAGTAACAATGCGGGCGGCTGCCTTCAAACGCGCGTTCAGGATGCCGTGATTGATGGGTTTGACCACATAGTCGTCAATTCCCGCATCGAAAGCCTCCACCAGCTGGTCGTTGCCTTCCTGGGCCGTCATGATGATCATGTAGGTCTCGGCAGCCATGGTGGTTTGCCGCAGGCTGTGGGTCAATTCCAGACCATCGAGACGAGGCATCATCCAGTCGGTGAGGATGACCTGAGGATTGGTATTGAGGGCCTGCTCCAAGGCATCCTGGCCATCGACGGCCTTGGTCAGACGGTGGCCGGCGGCCGTGAGCTTTTTTTCCAGAATGCGCATGTCCACCAGACTGTCCGTAACCACAAGGATGTCCATGCCCTTGGACAGGGCGGATTGCTCTGCCAATTCAGCAGGATTATCCGCATCCTGGCGCCCGTTGTCGTCGATTTCCTCCAACTGAACATCCTTATCGGGAATATTCCCACGGAATTCACGGGCCCGGCTGACCAGGGTTTCAAGGCTGGGCACGTTGCTGGTGACAATGTTAAGGATATGGCCCAGACGGCCCCATTCAGCGAGGATTTCATCGTACAGGGCAACCCATTGGTTTTCGCCGATACCCATCTCTTCGCCGATTTTCATGAATTGCAAAACCATGGGATGACGCCGGTCTCCGGTTTCCAGGCATATCTCGGCGGCCAGATGGGCGATGTTCAAAATTCGTCCCAGTTGGTGTCCGCGATCCTGGGCCCGGCGGCCCGCGGGCAGGCTGCTCCAATCTTCATTTTCCTGAAGGTCCACGGCGAGGCAATAGTAGTCGGGCAATCCCCAGTCTTCAAACAAGACCACGCTGACGGTATTGTGATTGATGGAAAGTTTCTTTTCTTCAAACTCCAACAACTTGGAGCGGAAGCCGTGGTCCCATTTGGTCAATACTTTGGAGTAACGGGTGGGATAGACACTGGCCAGGGCCAGGTGACCAATGTTGCACAAGAGTCCACAGGTAAAAGCTTCGTCAGGTATCACCGATTTGATCAGGCGACTCAGGGCCTGGCTGCTGACTGCCATGGCCAGGGAATGGGTCCAATAGACGCTGTAATCGAAATTTGGGCAAGGTCCGCTGCGGGAGTTGCTGAGGACGGAAAAACCGAGACAGAGTTGGCGAACGGTGCTCATGCCGAGTCGCACCAGGGCGTCGTTGATGTTGGTGATTTCACCGCGGGACCCGCTTATGGCCGAGTTGGCATATTTTAAAATTTGGCCGGTCAGGGAAGGGTCGCCCACCAACACCATGGCCATGTCCTCAGTGCTTGTATCCGGATTTCGGGCCAATTCAAGGATGGTCAAGGCCACGCCCGTTGGCGAGGGCAGATGCCCTGAGGTCTGGATCTCCTTAAGGATGGTGTTGGTTGCCAATTTCAAGTCAAATCCTCCAATTTCAACAATGCGGATACTGCTGAGGCCCGTCCAGGCCTGGTCAAGAACGATCTCGGTCCACCGGGTTCACTGTTTTATCGGCCAAAAAAGAGGAGTCTTGAGTTGGGGAAACCTTTATTTTCAATCCAGATGAGCCGGACAATTCCTATACAGAATATCCAGAATGTGGGTATGAAGGCGTGTGTACGAAGGCTGAGTGTAGAAATGCAGGACCACGGGGGAGGGAACCGGATCGTATTGTGAAAGAACCCTGATGTCCGGGTTGTCTTTGATCAAATGCCGGGAAACCACGGCCCGACCGAGCCCATGCTCTACCCCCGCGATGATTCCAAAAACGCTTGAGAGGAAAGAACGACGATATTTTGGCGGGTTCTTCTGGTGACGGAAAAATTCTTCGGTGACTCGGTCCTGGGCATCAAGATCCAGGTACACATTTCGACGGGTTGTGTCTGAACTGCCGCTGATTGCAATATAGGTTTCATGACCCAGCTGATGGGTTGTGAGGTTGGCCCAATCGAGCATGCGGTCCATGATCACCAGTTCTGCTTCTCCGCCCTTGAGAACCCCGGGCAGATCAATGGCCTCAACGCAGAGTAACTCGCATTGCACCAATGGGTTGTCCTTGAGGAAAGGTGACAAGACCGGCAAGAGGATGGGTTGCAGAATGGAGGAGTGCGCAGCAATGCGAATCACGCCCTTCATCGGACCCTGGGGATCCGAACCCAGATCCATCAAAATCTCGTCTTCCAAAGAGGCGCTTGTATGGCAGAAACGAAGCACACGGCTGCCTGCTTCGGTTAATTCGGCACCTTGGGAGGATCGGTTCAATAGCACGGTGCCCAAATCACCTTCCAGCTGTCGAATGCGTTGGGACAGTGCCGATTGGGTTATGCCCAGGCGTTAAGCGGCCCGGGTAAAATTCAAAGTGGCGGCCACGGTCATGAAAGCTGTAAGCTGGCGATTGGACAAGCGCATGTGGGCTCCGGAGACTTTTTGTGGTGAAACAGCTGGTGTATCGAAACAGCTAGGGCACCCTAACATTAAAAATTCTAATAACTCAACAGGAAAAATGAATTTGGCCAAACCCCACAAAAAAGGTATGGTATCTTTTGTGGGAGGTACCACAAACAAGGATGTCTTTCATCTTTGGAGGATTTATCCTTGCTCATGGGGCTCTGGAATTTGTTCCCCCTTGATCCAGAGTCCCATTTTACAACCAGTGTCGAGAAACTCCCCGATGATTCAGGAACTTCAAGTTGGGCCTTTGCAGGCTTCATTCTGGGATGCGGTGAAGTGACTTCGATCTTTCGAATAATGACACTGTTTGTATTTTTTGCCACTGCCACACCAGCAGGGGGTGTTGCGGCTCATGGTCCGGGCCTCTTCGGGAGGTGCTTGGCTGCCTTGGAATAATTTTTTCCAGATGCTCATGATTTTCCCTGGTTAAAAATGATGCGCTAAATACGCGCCCCAAATTTACATAATAATTCCCATGACACAACATGAAGACAAGATGAGGATTTTGCGATGCAGCCCATTTCTGAGTCCCGAGAGCAAACGCTATGGCGTTGAAGTGGCCTCCTCCCTGCACTTTTCCCGCCATACGACCAGGATTGGCCACATTCTGCACCGTTTGCCACAATTTGTCCAACTG
>JAJRZA010000018.1 GCA_024275485.1 Candidatus Krumholzibacteriota bacterium
AAGAAAAAGGTAGCCAAGAAAAAGGTAGCCAAGAAAAAGGTAGCCAAGAAAAAGGTAGCCAAGAAAAAGGTAGCCAAGAAAAAGGTAGCCAAGAAAAAGGTAGCCAAGAAAAAGGTGACCAAGAAAAAGGCAGCCAAGAAGAGAAAGTAGTGTGGGGCCTGTTGGCCGACACGAAAAGAAAACCGCCGGAAAGTAATTTCCGGCGGTTTTCTTTATATGGTCAGGGATTCAGACTGTTCGGAATATGCAGCTAGTTGTCTTCTGCAGCCTGCAGTTCGGCAAGATGGGCAGCACGAACGTTGGCCGGCACAACGTCGATGTACCAGGTCAGACCCAAAGAGAAGGTGGTGTATTTGACGATGTTGGAATATCCCAATTCATCCACTTCGAAGGCGAAGGTGGTCAGATCAACCTGGCCAATTAGGCTGAGATTGTCCTTAAGATGGGTTTCCAGGGCAAAATTACCTTCCAGAAAGAGGGCGGTTTTGTCTTCCAGATTGCTGAAGCGGTTGATCATACCGCCAAGACCGAAACCGAGTTTGGGGGTGAGACCAAAGAAGGTGGCAGGGCGAGCATCATAGGCGAGATGCACACCACCCTTGATAAGGTTGAAATCCGGATCTTCATCCACTTGGACGCGCTGGTCAAAGGAGCGGTCTTCCGGAACAGGCATGTAGCGCATGGTCGTGATGGCTTTTCCCGAGGCATAGGTGCCCACCAGGTCCAAATGAAAATCCCTGTTTACATAGAGGCCAACCCGTCCACCAAAGGCAGGACCGGATTGGATTTCCTTGATGGCTGCATCGTAGTGCAGAATATCCAGGCTTTCAGGAAGGATCTCCCCGTTGAAAGCGATAATGTCGCCCGCGCCGTCAGTTTGAACGGTGCGCTCACCGAGAGGCTGGTTTTCGAGGTAGGTTGCCCCGGAGAAGTTGCCGTAAAAACCGGTCAGGGTATAGGCCTTGACTTTATAATCGGAAAAATGGAGTTCTTCTTCCATAAATTCCAGGTTGGCATTGTCGACAGGAGCATCCGTATCGGGAGCGTCCTGTTGGGCCAGCAAGCTTCCTGGGAAAAGGAAAAAGACCAAAGCCAGGGTCAGCGCCATGGGCAATTCGAATATCTTGGCAGTCTTCATCAATTCACCTCTGCCAGCTCCAGGCGTATTCAAATACGGCCATTTGGCTGGCGATTGGGTTTTCGGTTGGGGTTGCAACGGCCTGACAGGAGAAAAAACATGAACCACTGCCTGATCCGGAACACGAATAACGTTAATGGTCCCAGGGTTTACTGTCCAGAACTTTCGCTTGTTAGCTTGGTGCCCGGGTGCAAAACCAGGGATAACTTCGGGCCGGTTGACAGGCTGTTGTCGTGCTATTACCATTGCCATTCGTCGAAAAAACCGGCTCCGGGGTGGGTCATTGGCCTGCTGTGGCTGTCCGAAACATAATCTGGTAAGCTTTTGAGCTGCGAAACTGAAGCCTCGGCGCAGTTTTATAGTACGCTGGCGACCGGACAAACCCCCATTCCCCTTCTACTCGGGAGGATGACCGTTGAAAACCTATCCCATGGAAAAGATTCGCAACATTGCCTTGGTTGGACCCCACGGTGTCGGCAAAACCAGTCTTGCCGATGCCATGCTTCATGTTACCGACAAAGTGGGTCGCCGCGGCAACGTGGATGATGGATCTTCTGTTTTTGATTTCTCGGAGGAGGAAATTGAAAAGAGGCAGACCATTTCCGCCAGCTTGGCCTGGACAGAAATTGACGGCGCCAAGATCAATATTATTGATACTCCCGGTGTGGACGACTATCGCGGTGATGTCTCTGCCGCCAGCCGGGTGGTCGAAGGTCTGATGTTTGTGGTCAAAGGCGACGGTGGCTTTGAGGTTGCTTCCGAAAATCTGTGGAACATGCTGCGCGAGACGCACCTTTCCACCTTTATCGTCGTCAATCGCATGGGAAAGGAACAAGCCGACTGGCGAGGTACCCTCAACGGTCTGAAAGACCGGGTCAGCGGTGCTGCTCCCCTGCAGTTGCCCATCGGCCAAGGCGAAACATTCGAGGGTGTCATTGATCTGATCCTTATGAAGGCCTTTAAACTTGAAGGCCACCACGCGGTGGAGATGCCCATCCCCGATGATATGCAGGATGCGGTGGAAGAAGCCCACGAAATGCTGATGGACGCTGCGGCCAACGCCGACGACGACCTGACGGAAAAATTCCTGGAAGAGGAAACCCTCAGCCATGAAGATGTCATCCTTGGTCTGAAAAAGGGAACTCTCGAAGGTACCGTATATCCCATACTTTTCACCGATGCGGTCAGTGAAATCGGTGTGACTTCTCTGCTGCGCTCCATCGTTAACCTTGTGCCAAGTGCCTTCAGTCGTACCCGCAAGGAAATGAAGGGGCTTATCCCGGGAACCGATGAGGAGACCTCGTTCACTCCCAGTGCCGATGGCCCCACCGTGGCCTTCGCCTGCAAGCGTCAATACGAAACCCAGGGCGGCGACGTGACCTGGCTGCGTGTTTTCAGTGGATCCCTTAAAAGTGGTGATAACTTCAAATGCAGCGATGGTCACAGCAGTGAGCGCATGGGGCAGTTGAATGTAACCATGGGCAAAAACAAGGAAAAAATTGATGTGGCCGGGCCCGGTGATATCGTTTTGGCAGCAAAGCTGAAGCACACCCACATCGGAACCACCCTGACCCGGAATATTGAGTTCGCCTTCGAACCCATAAAATACCGTGTGCCCACCAGTGCCGATGCCATCAGGCCCAAAGTCAGTGGCGAAGAAGATAAAATGGCTGCCGGTCTGAACAAGTTGCGCGAAGAAGATCCCACCTTCCAGCTGATCCATCAGCCGCACCTGGGTCAGACCCTGTTGGCAACCCAGGGCGACATCCATACCAACACCATTCTGGAAAAGCTCAAAAAGCAGACCGGTGTGGAAGTGGATCGCCGCCGACCCCGCATCAACTTCAAGGAGACCATTCGCGGCACCGCAGAGAAACAGGGTCGCCACAAGAAACAGAGTGGTGGCCGGGGGCAGTTTGGTGATGTGCACATTCGCATGGAGCCCATGCCACGCGGGGAGGGCTTTGAATTCGCCGACGAAATCGTCGGTGGCGTCGTGCCCGGCAAGTTCATTCCAGCCGTGGAAAAAGGCTGTCGTGAGACCCTGCTGTCGGGTTTGATCGCCGGCTATGAAATGGTCGACGTCAAGTGCGCGCTGTTCTTTGGCTCCTACCACAACGTCGATTCCAGTGAAGCCGCCTTCAAGATGGCTGCGGCCAAGGCTCTCAAGGGTGCCGTCAACGAAGAAGCCGCCAAGTTGCGGCCGGTTATCCTGGAGCCGGTCATGTCCGTTAGGATCGTGGTTCCCCAGGCTTACATGGGTGACGTGATGGGTGATGTTTCAACTCGTCGCGGTGCCATCCAGGGCAGCGATCAGGATGGACCTTACCAGGTGGTGACGGCCAATATTCCCGAAGACGAACTGTACCAGTATGCTTCGGCATTGCGGTCGTTCACCCAGGGTACTGGGACCTTCACCATGGAGTTTTCGCACTATTCGGAAGTTCCCGGTGATGTGCAGAAACGCCTGGTCGAGGAGCACAATTCCCACAGGACCGAAGAAGAGTAGGGGCGATCATGTCAGGACATTCAAAATGGGCGAACATCAAGCACCGTAAAGGCGCTCAGGACGCCAAGCGGGCCAAGGTCTTCACTCGTCTGATCAGGGAAATCACCGTGGCGGCCCGTCAGGGTGGCGGCGATGCCGAGTCGAATCCGCGTTTGCGGTCGGCCATGCTCACAGCCCGCAGCTCGAACATGCCCAACGATACCATCGAAAAAGCGATCAAACGCGGCACCGGTGATATCGACGGCATGATCATCGAGGAAATCACCTACGAGGGTTATGGCCCCGGCGGTGTGGCCATCCTCGTGGAGTGCCAGACGGACAACAAGAACCGCACCACCGCCGAAGTGCGCCATTGTTTTGGTAAGTTCAACGGCAACCTGGGCTCCAACGGGTGTGTGACCTTCATCTTTGACCGCAAGGGCGTGGTCATGCTCGACGGCGAACGCTGTGACCTTGAAACCGTCATGGACGCGGCCATCGATGCTGGCGCCGAAGATGTGGAAGAAGATGGCGACCTGATCAGTGTGACCACTGCCATGGAGGACCTTCTTTCGGTGAGCGAGGCGTTGACCAGGGCCGATCTTCCCGTGATGTCCAGCGAACTGGCGCAGATCCCCAATACCCTGACCAAGGTGTAAGAAAAGGACGCTCTTACCCTGATGAAGCTGATCAATCACATGGATGACCTGGACGATGTATCGCAGGTCTCGGCCAACTTCGACATAGACGATGAAGTGATGGCCAAGATTGAGGAAAGCCTTTAGGCTGTCATAGGATTCTATCTGTAGACTTGCCGGGCACAGGGTAAACATCAAGAACAGTGCCCCCCGGGGGGTGCTGTTTTTGATCATTTGGCTGAATATTTTTCAAACCTGCTTGGCTTGCGTTTGGAAGGAAGAGGTTACCACGTGATCGTGCTGGGAGTCGATCCTGGAAGTCATGCGACCGGCTTCGGTGTTATCAGCACCGGGCCGGTCGTTCTCATGTTGGAAGGTGGCGTGATCCGCACCAACAGCAAGGCACCTCTGGAGGAGCGCCTGCAGACCATCTATACTGGGTTGTCGGAGGTGTTTGAGCGTCACGAGGTGCAGGCTATGGCGGTGGAGGACCTGTTCAATGCCAAGAATGCCCGCAGCTCACTGATATTGGGCCACGCTCGCGGGGTTATTCTTCTGACCGGGTCCCAGGCTGGTCTGACGGTGGGGTCCTACGCTCCCCGTGAAATTAAAATGGCCCTCACCGGCAACGGCAACGCCGCCAAAGAGCAGGTGCGCTTCATGGTCATGCGCATCCTGGGATTGAAGGAAGAGCCTCCCATGGACATGAGCGATGCCCTGGCCGTGGCCCTGACCCACCAGCAACGGAGGATGAGATGATCGCATTTCTGGATGGGATACTGGCCGTCGGCGGTACCGGGGCCGTGATCACCATTGGCGGGGGCATTGGGTTGGATGTGCAACTTTCTGCCCGGAGTGCGGATAGCCTGCCTGCTGTCGGACAGCCCATCAAGCTGTGGACCCACCTTGCCGTGAGGGAAGACAATTGGTCTTTATACGGGTTCATTGAGGCCGAAGAACGGGCCATGTTTCGGTTGTTGATTTCGGTGACGGGCGTGGGGCCGAAGGTGGCCATGGGGATGTTGTCGAGGGCGTCCGGGGACGAAATCGCCCAGGCTTTGCGCACCGGGGATGAAAAGGCGCTGGTGCGGCTGCCGGGGATTGGGAAAAAGAGCGCGGCGAGGTTGATTGTGGAGTTGGGGCAGCGGATTCCCGAATCCGTTCTTGGGGGGATGGATATGGGTGGGGAGGCTGGTGCCGTTTCTTCTGCTGGGTTGAGCGAGGCCTTGGCTGTGTTGCAGGCCATGGGGCTGGCTCCTGCAGCGGCGCAGCAGGCTTTGCTGAAGGTGAGGCAAAGGGATCCTGAAGTCAGCGAGGATTTGGAAGCGTGGGTTCGGGCGGCTTTACGGGGAATTTAGTATTGTGACACCATCTGCAAGGGCAGCTTGATTATCTTCATATTGCCAAGGAAGACTGACTGAAACCGGATGTGGCCATGCGGTGGGTCACGGCGAAGTCCCTTTCCCGTTGATTTTCCGGCCCAGTGCCCTAGAATTCTCTCAAAGCCATGGCTACTTCCAGAGACCCAGCCCAAAGGACAAAGTTCAATCTTGGAAGATCAACGCTGGACAGACCCCAAACAACAACAACAGGACGAGGATCTGGACCTAAGTCTGCGACCCCGCCGCCTGAACGACTTTATCGGGCAGGAAGCTCTCAAGGATAACCTGCGCATCTTCATCCAGGCCGCCCGTCAGCGTGGGGAGGTGCTGGACCATGTCCTGTTGCACGGTCCTCCGGGTCTGGGCAAAACCACCCTGAGTCAAATTGTAGCCGCTGAAATGGAATTGGAATTGCGCCTCACAAGTGGGCCCGCTTTTACCAACGCCGCCGAACTAATCGCCCTGCTCAGCGAACAGTCTGACCGTCGGGCCATTTTTATCGATGAAATCCATCGGCTCGGCAGGGTCATTGAAGAGCATCTCTACCCGGCCATGGAAGACTGGCGGGTGGAGCTGATCATCGACAAGGGACCCAACGCTCGGCATTTCAATCTGCAGCTGGAACCATTCACCCTGATAGGGGCCACCACCCGAGCGGGCCTGATTACACCGGCCCTGCGCAGTCGCTTCGGCATCGTCTTTCATCTGGATTTTTATCCGCCCGAAGATCTGGCCATCATCGTCACCAGATCGGCCGGAATTCTGGGCATCGACATCGACCAAAAAGGTGCGTTGGAGATTGCCCGACGCAGCAGGGGCACCCCGCGCGCTGCCAACCGCCTTCTGCGACGGGTACGCGACTTCGCCCAGGTCCTTGGCAAGCCAATCATCGATCGCGAGACGGCAGATATGGGACTGACCAAACTCGGGGTGGACGTTCTGGGCCTGGAGCCCTTGGATCGCCGATACCTGAAAACCATCATGGACCATTTCGACGGTGGACCGGTGGGCATCAGCAACATGTCCGTCAGTCTGGGCGAGGAGTCCGATACTTTGGAAGATGTGGTGGAGCCCTTCCTCATCCAGTCGGGCCTGTTGAAACGCACCAATCGCGGGCGCGAAGTGACTGCCCATGCCTATGTGCATCTGGGCCTGGAAAAACCAACGGACGGACCGGGCTCCGGCATTCAAGGTGAGTTGCTTTGAGTGCAGGCAGTGAGTGGCAGTTTGATCTTCCCGAAGAGTTGATCGCCCAGGACCCTCCGGAGCGCCGGGGCGATTCGCGTTTGATGCTGGTGGAACCTGACGTCGGCCCGGTGGGTGAACACGTCTTCAGGGAATTGCCTTCCATTTTGCAGCCTGGTGATTTGCTAGTGCTCAACGACAGCCGTGTCTTGCCTGCTCGCCTGATGACCAGGCGGGTGGATACCGGCGGCCAGGTTGAGGTTTTGCTGATCCGACCGGTCAATCCGGGGACCTGGTTGGCCATGGCCAAACCCGCTCGCCGCCTTCGCCCGGGCATCCGTCTTGCCATCGGACCCGATGGCCAGTTCCTGGAAATTTTAGAAAAACGTGACGACGGACAAGTCCTGGTAAACTCGAACCCCGATCCCTGGAAACTGGCCGCCGACCATGGGGCTATGCCTCTTCCTCCATATATTCGGCGGGATGATGATGATCCCCTCGGTCTGGAACGTGGCGAGCGTGATCGGGTACGCTACCAAACAGTTTACAACCTGTCCGATTCCACCGGCGCCGGGTCGGTGGCTGCGCCCACCGCAGGCCTGCATTTTTCGGATAAAACCATGTCCGCCCTGGCTGATCAAGGCGTGAAGATTGCACGGGTATCGTTGCACGTGGGACCTGGTACTTTCAAACCGCCGACCGAGGAACAGATCGCCGCCGGTCGTCTACACCGGGAATTTTTCCGTTTCAGTGCGGAGACTCATCATTTGGTGACTGAAACCCGCGCCAAGGGCAGACGGGTGATAGCCGTGGGGACAACCAGTCTGAGGGTCCTGGAAACTATCTTCCGCCTCGGACTCGAGACAGCCGACCAGGATCATTTGGAATTTGCCCCTACGGCCAGTGATCCCGATCCTTTCTTCACCGGCAGCGCCCAACGCAACAATGATGGGCACTGGAAAGTCACCGGCATGACCAGGCTGTTCATCCAACCACCGGATCGGGTGAGCGCCGCCGACGGCCTTCTGACGAACTTCCACCTGCCCGGCTCATCCCTGCTTATGTTGGTGGCCTGCCTCGCCGGTGAAAAAACCTGGCGTTCAGCCTACACCGTGGCGGTGGAAAAGAAGATGCTTTTTTACAGTTATGGTGATTGCATGCTGCTGTTGCCCGGCTTTGGACAATAGCTGTTAGCCCAAAGGACAAACTCGTGATCAAGCATGCCCTCGACACCCCTTTCAGCTTCAAAGTGAATTCCACCGCCAGCGATTGTGCCGCCCGGCGGGGGTGCCTTACCACAGGGCATGGGATCATCGAGACACCGGTTTTCATGCCCGTTGGCACCGTGGGAACGGTCAAGGCCGTCACCTTCGAGTCTGTTTGGGAAACCGGCGCCCGCATCATCCTCGGCAATACCTACCACTTGTATTTGCGTCCTGGTCACGAACTCATCCAGCGGATGGGCGGACTGCACAAATTTCAGGGTTGGGATGGAGCTCTACTCACCGACAGTGCCGGTTTCCAGGTATTCAGCTTGAACGAGCTCAACAAGATCACTGAAGACGGCGTGGAATTCCGTTCGCACCTCGATGGGAGCAAACATTTTTTCAGTCCTGAAGTGAGCATGGCGGCTCAACTCAACATTGGCGCCGATATCATCATGGCCTTTGACCAGTGCGCCGCCTACGGAGTTGGCAAACAGGAAGTGGAGGCCGCCCTTGATCGAACTTCCCGCTGGTTGGTTCGTTGCAAGGATGTCTTCGACGGGCGGATTTTTCTTGATGGTTGGCAGCGGGTTCTTTTTGGCATCATGCAAGGTGGAATTTACGAGGATTTGCGGCGTCGAAGCGCCACCCAAATCGTTGATCTGGATTTGCCCGGTTATGCAGTGGGCGGGCTATCGGTGGGAGAGCCTATCGAGGCCATGCGCGAGATCACCGAACTTGCTGCCGGGTTGTTGCCCCGGGACAAAGCGCGCTATCTAATGGGGGTTGGCTTTCCTGATGATATTGTTGCCAGTGTGGAAATGGGAATTGATATGTTCGACTGTGTATTGCCCACCCGCATGGCTCGCACCGGGACGGTGTTGACGCGTGATGGGCGATTGGTTGTGAAAAACCAGGAGAACGCCGAGGACCATGGTCCCATTGATGCAGAGTGTGGATGCCCGGTGTGCGCTCGTCATAGCCGGGGGTATATTCGTCATCTTTTCAAGGCCAGCGAAATCTTGGGCCCCACTCTGGCGACCATGCATAACCTGTTTTTTTATCAGGAGTTGATGGCCGGGATTCGTGGAGCACTCGAAGCGGGGGGATTTAAGCCCTTTGCCCGGGAAGTGACTCGGCGTTGGCAAGAGGGGGAAATGGCTCGTTTGGAAAGGGTGGACAAGCGGTTGCCCGGGGGGCGCAAAGGTCGTCTTTGATTTACGGAGGATGGTGGAATTGACGGAACCCGGCAGGAGGACATTAGTCGATTGATTGTTAATATCCCTTGGGTTAAAGTCCAAATCATCATCCAGCTATCGGTGGATGAGTATCAAGATTTTCTACCGGGGGTATTAGGTGAGGATTACACTTCGAAAAGGTATGGATGAATATAAAATTGTATGTGGACCTGATGCGAGCCCTGGCGGCAACTATGTGGTATATCCCAGCAGGTCAAATACGCTGAACTTCCTCCATGGTTTAATGGATGATCATTTCAACATGGCGGCCATGCGGCAAATCCTGTGTGAAACTTCTCTGCAACAAAATCTTTCCGGGTTGAATAACCAGGATGTCATAAGCCGGTTGGCAGCGCAGGCTGCAGCAGGTGTGATCAGGATCCTGGATACTACCTCGGAAGCAAGGTCTGTTGTTACGATTCAACACCCGTCTGGAGCTGTCCAGCCAACAGAATAAGCAAAATATGTTCCTCCCAAGCCCGCACCCGAAAACGTAGTCACCCCTAATCTGGACCTGGAATACAAGGTAGTACTCCTGGACAGGAACCTGGCCCAGCACCAGGAGGCCGACGAAACCAAAATTTATGCCGATCCCACTTACATTCAGGTTCATGTTCAGCAAAGCAACAGCCAGAAGCCTTTCAAAACCAGCGGGCGGCTGACCTGCCAACCGGGCAAGGTTGAGGTCTTCCTGGATGAAGCCTGTCAGAACAAGCATCCGGGGGACCCATTTCAAGGCCTTGTTCTGACAGCGGCTCAGCTTACCGGCGGTCAGCCATTAAAACTGTATTTGAAAGGTAAGACTGCCGGGAAATTTGATGTTTCCCTGGCTCTTGATTATCCGGATGAGGACGGTATTCGGGTGGAAAGCCCGGCCACGGAACAGATGGGAGTGGTGGAACTTCAAATGAAGCTGCACCAGCAGGATGAAATGGAAATCAAGAAAATCGAGATCGATCCGAATACGGATCCTCTTGATACCTATTACACAGCTTTGAAAGACCAGGTTATTCCGGACCAGAAGGAGATGACCGATGAAGAAAAAATCAAAGTGGGACGCCTGTTGCATGTTCAAAAAGACGGAAATTTCGGTCGTGCCAAGCTGGTCTGCAAAAAGCTTGAGAGCAGAGACTGGCCTGCCGGAACCGATGACTATGAAATCGTCATCAAACAGGAAATAATCAGCAGTGGGGGACTGGAACTTTTTGATGCCGAGTGGGATGGTGCGAAGAAGGAATTTCCCGGTACCATCAAGTTTGCGGATATCAAGGCGGAGGATCAGGTCTTTTGGGTGCAGGGGAAATTTTTCACCAAGAAATCTCGAGATGCCCATTTGTATCTTGGTATCGACAGACCAAGCGGCGGTTTGCCCAAGAAAACCAAAAGGAATGGCGATTGGGCGTGTTTCACAGTTGTGGATATCAAGGAAATCAAAGTTGAATATACGGCCGAAGATGACCGTGCTGTTGCCTGGGACCAGACTCAAAAACGGTTTTACGTCAATCTGGGTGCGACCTGGAATGCACGGAAGAAAGAATTCAAAACCGATAACAACACGGACCTGAACGGGAGAAAAATCACCATCAGCGCCCAACTGGGTGAAAAACTTAAAAATGTGCCGATTTACTTCATGCTGGCTCCGGACAAAGACAACCGGAAAGCAGCCAACTGGGGCAAGGATATGCCCGCTACCTGGAAATGGAAGGATCTTCCCCAGACGGTGAAGCATCGTGACAAGGCCCATCACAAAAAATTTCTTCATCTGTCGGCCCTGACCGATGACAATGGTTATGCTAAAATGGAGTTGGGCCTCTCTCGTTTTGGCGGAGATGTTTTCTGGCCGGCCTGTTATATCGGCGAAGACCCCCATTTGGCCAAGTATGTGGACGGGCATGCGGATCTTGAAAAAAGGAAGCCGGCAATGGCCGTTGATTCGGTTTCCGTCTGGAAGAAATTCTGGTATCAGGAGGTCCGGGTTGCTGGGTTGAACGTTGCTGGTTTTGGTGATGCCGCAGACACCTATAGCGATGTTAAGACCGAAATGATTGCCGCGCCGGTGGTGGAAATGACGCGCCAAAAGGCCGACAAAATTCGGCCTCGGATTATTTATCCCAAGCATATGATCAGTTTTTACCTTAATCCTGCAAGAACGGCATATGTAAACAACTATCCCAATGATGCCGGTGATGGGCTTGTGGTGGGCGATGCCACCGAAGCGCGTTTTTGGCCACTGGCGAAACCCGTATCCGACAAGCCAGTGATGATCCCGATCCTCAATGCCCATGCACTGTGGGTCAAAGATGGTTTGACTTCATCAGACAGTGTTCCCTGGTTCAATGCATCGAACTTTCCCGTTGATTTTTCTGCCGACAAGGATCTTTTGGACCCACCTCTGCAAGGTGGTACCCTGTTGAAGTCCGGGCGGTGGACTGCCGAGGATCAAAATCCGACAACCCTGGCCTGGGAGAACCGTCGCAGTGGTCGGCTGAAAGCTGCAGACCTTGCCCTGGATCCCGGTCGAAGCGCTGCCAGTACGGTTCAAATAAAGAAGCCGTCAAAACTGAAGTTGAAAGCAGGAGTGCTCACCCGGGTTCGGATAACGGGTCTGACCCTGCGCGGGGCCGAGTCGTTTTTGGGTACTTCGTACGACAACGGCATCATCAATTCCTACACGCCCAACGACGAGCAGGACTTCATCAACACCATCAATCACGAGATAGGGCATTCCTTGAAACAGGTTCCAAGCCGTCCGAATGCCGACGGCAATCCCGATCACCAGCATTGGTACTTGAAAGATGGAGACCATTGCAAATACACCAACAAGAGTTGCCTGATGTATGAGTCCGGACCACAGCCGGCCTCATTGAATCGTTATTGCCCAGTTTGCCATCCCTATGTCTTGGTTCAGGATATGACCAAGGTGTAGAATGGATAATATAAGACACTATCTCTGCATCGGGTTGGCGGTTTTGGCGGCCGGCTGTGGGATTGTAGGATGCATTGATTCCAATGGAGAGACCAGCGAGGATAGTATCATGACCACCAGGGAAGACCAGGCCGCTCAATTGTTGAAATTGTCGGCCGATGATTTTTTCACCTTTGAAGAAGATCAGCAGCTTGAGCTGCAAGATGCCTTGGCCACCTTGTTTGAAGATGGCGACCAGGACGAACCGGCGGGATCTGGACCCCTCGTCCTGGTGCTCGGTGCACCCGAGAGAGTGAGTCTTGCTGAACAATCCGTTGTTCCTGTGCTTGTTGGCCGGATGCAATCCGGCCTGCGTTCCTGGGAAGTGAACTACAAGACCAACCTGCACTTGTTCATCAAAGACCTGGCAACAGGTGGTCTTTGGGATGTTCAGCCCCTGGCCAGTATGCGTCGCGGCGGCCCACAGTTGTTGTCCGGAAAGGGAGAGGCTCCCGATGAATTGAATGCCCTGAAACTGCAATCTTCAGTTGCTCTTGTCGATTTGCAAAAGAAACTGGACGGGCGCCTGAAACCTGGCCGAATTGTGATCACTGCCGTCGCCTTTGATTTGCTATCCAACAGCGTTGCGATGGAATTGGAAGACGGCTCGCAGAAATTGAAACTCGACATGACGGCCGTGCCGCAGGCATACATCAAGCCGATGTCCGATATGAACATTCAACTGGAAACCAAGGTGGCGGTGCCGGAAAAGATAACCATGACAGGCCGGGCCTTTGTCGAGGTTGCCATCCAGGTGGGCGAACTTGCGGGAGTGCAGCGTGCCGAATCCGGAGAAGTATTCTGGACCTGCAATCTGATCTTTATGAAGTTGGATGAGCAGCCTGAGATAGTGCCGGCGACGGTTCCGGTTAGTGAGATCATCACCCCTGATGGGGCTCCGGCATTCAACGCGGTTTTTCAGGTTGATCTGGATGCTGTCACGGGAGAATTGGGAGATGGGAAATTTCAGGTTTTTCTGGATGTTGGGCTGGAAATACTTGGACCATTCTCACTCACCATTTCCAATTGAAAATAGACCACTCAAGCAGCTGGCTTGTAAAGGACCGATAGCCATGTTCCAACCTGGATGCCCGTTAGGCCGATCCGTTGCCTTTCTCTACCCCTCGCAGACGGAAACTTGCCCCTGAAACCCAAACGTTGCATCTTTGCGGGGCGAGTTTCGACGTCGGGTGCCCTCAGGCGTCCACATTGTCCATGAATTGAAATTTAAGGAGAGGTTCATGACCTTCATGAACGTTTTGGCTCTTTCCGTTCCCGGTGGTTCTGGCATTGGCGGTTCCACCATTGCGGGCTTTTTGCCCATCATCCTCATGTTCGGCGTATTCTGGTTTCTGATCATCCGGCCACAGAAAAAACAGGCCGACCAGCGCAAGGCCATGATCGCAGCCATCAAGCGCGGCGATAAAATCGTCACCAATGGTGGGTTGTTCGCCACCGTGAAAGACGTCAAAGGTGACCGCATCGTGGCCACCATCGCCGAAAACGTGAAGGTTGAAATCGCCAAAAGCTCCGTGAGCGCCGTGGTGGAAGCTGGCTCGGAGTAATATTGACATCCGGTGGACAGGAAAATGAAGCGCGGTTAGACCCCGGACAGGTCATTCGGCGCTTTGGCAACCGCTGCCTCAGACTACGTTGCCGTCCGGCTGATCCTTTGGCGCAGGAAACCCGGGAGCTGGTCGAACATCTCTGGCTCATCCTGGGCACCGAGGGCGGCGTGGGATTGGCTGCGCCCCAACTGGGTGTTGATCTCAGGGTGGTGGTGATTCGGGACCCTGAAGCACCCAAGGCCAAAAGTCGCACCACCATGATCAATCCGGAAATCATTGAGACCTTTGGGCCCGATGTGGCTTTCGAAGAGGGGTGCCTGTCGTTACCCGGCTTGTACCGCGATGTGGTCCGACCCAGGGGTGTGGTGATCAATTTCACGGATGAAAGCGGCCATGTTCATCAGATTCGCAGCAGTAAGATGTTTGCCCGAATCGTGCAACACGAGGTGGATCATCTTGATGGAAAGCTCTTTGTGGATCATCTCCCGTTCAGGACAATGGTGTGGCTCTCGCCAAGATTGGTTTTGCAACTGTTGGGTCATCTAATCTGGAAGCTGAGGAACCGGTCATGAAGATCGCGTTTATGGGATCCCCGGATTTTGCGGTGCCTTCCCTGGAGGCCCTGGTTGAAAACCGCTTCGAGGTTTGCCTGGTTGTGACCCAACCGGATCGCCGGGCCGGCCGCGGGCGTAAGATGTTGCCCACGGCTGTGAAGGCTGTCGCCCAGAACCAAGGTCTGCGCGTTATGGACTTTGGCAAAGGCGACGGCAAGACAGTCACCGAAGCCATTCTGGCCGAGGAACCCGACGCGGTTGTGGTGGTGGCCTTTGGTCACATCCTGCGCGAGCCATTGTTGTCGAGTCCACCACTGGGCTGCATCAATGTTCACGCCAGTTTGTTGCCGCGATGGCGGGGTGTCTCACCGGTGCAATATGCCATGATGCACGGGGACACCTGGACCGGGGTGACCATCATGAACATGGACCAGGGAGTGGACACCGGACCTGTGCTGGCCCAACGCGCCATCGGCATCGGCCCCGATGATACGGCGGGTGATGTGCTGGACAATCTGGCGGGTCAGGGGGCTGATCTGCTCATACACACCTTGCGCGACCTGGCCAACGGGCGCATCAAGCCCATGGGCCAAACCGATGCGGGTGCCGTCTACGCTCCCAAGCTGACCAAAACCCTTTCTGCCGTGCGCTGGGACCGTGAAGTCATTACCGTGCACAACCAGATTCGAGCCCTCAGCCCTTGGCCGGGCACCACATCTTTCCTGGGTGAGAAAATCATCAAGGTGACGTCGGCTCGCCCCATGTCCTACCTCGTGTCGGAGAAAGATCCGGGTACGGTTCTCTCCCTTGGGGAAGCCGGTGTGCAGGTGGCTTGTGGCGAAGGTTCAATCCTTCTGACCGGGCTGCAGGTGCCCGGCAAGCGCCCTTTGCCGGTGGCCGAATTTTTGCGTGGATTTGAAATCCGCGTGGGGGATGTTTTTTGCTCATGAGCGCCGATCCACTGCGTCGGCAAGCGCTCGAAATTTTGATTGATGTCTATGACGGCGCTTCCTTGGATCCCCTGCTCGAGCGGGCCTTGGGGAATTTGGCAGATGCTCGCCAGAGGTCCTTTCTGGCGGAGTTGGTTCGCGGCACCCTGCAATGGCGAGGGCGTTACCAGCACATCCTGCGGTACTTTGTGAAGCGCAAACCTCCCCAGCAAAGCAATGAATTGGCTCTGTTTCACCTGACCCTGCATCAACTCCTGGGCCTCAATGGTGTGCCCCCGTACGCTGCCATTCATCAGGCGGGAGAGCTGTGCCGCAGTCATGTCAGTCAAGGCAAGGTGGGCTTTGTCAACGGTGTGCTGCAGTCGGTGCGCCGGCGTTTGTTGCCCGATGATTCAAGAGGGCCGCAGCAGCGGGAAGCCCAGATGAAGGTGCTGTTCGAAAATTTGGCGGACGATCCTGTGGCCCGGCTTGCAGCCTGGCAGTCTCATCCCCAATGGTTGGTCCGGCGCTGGAGTGAGCAATACGGCCCCAAACCCACAGAAGAAATTTGCGCCTTCAACAACCAGCCTGTGGTGATGGCTTTCCATGTTTTAAGACCGGCTGACCCTGCATCAATTGCGACTGCCCTGGACGAAGTTGGCCTGAATGTTCAACCAGGCCATCATCCACGCACTTTGTGGCTGGAGGAACGACCTGGTCGAGCCCGCTTGACAGAAGTGATGGAACAACATCCTTGTCTCATTGTTCAGGATCCTTCGGTTCAGGAAGCCACCAGATGGTTGATCAGCGGAGCATCCCTTTTGGCTGGCGGACCTCTGGAAAATTTGCCGGTGCTGGACATGTGCGCCGCACCCGGCGGGAAATCCGCGCGTCTGGCGGTAGCTTGGCCGGGAAAGGGAATAATTGTGTCCATGGACAATCGTCCTGGTCGGGTTGATTTTCTCACCGGAACAGTGAAGCGCACTGGCTTGTCCCGCATTCAAATCGTCGGCGCCGATGGCCTGTCGGCCCCGTTCCCTGCCGGACATTTCGGCGCTGTTCTGTTGGATGGCCCCTGCAGCGGCACCGGCGTATTGCGTCACCATCCGGATGGTCGGTGGGGTTTGAACAGCAGGATGCCCGGTCGCAACGGACGAATCCTGCGCAAGCTGTCCCACGCGTCCATGGATTTGCTGGCCCCGGGAGGACTCTTATTGTACGCCACCTGCAGCCTGGAACCACAGGAAAATGAACTGGTGCTGGACAAGTTGATGGCCGAGCGGGATGATGTTGAAACTGCCCCCGACGATCAGGGGATATGGGCGCGCCAATGGCTGCCGGGCGATACGAGTGAAGAGCCCGGAGATGGTTTTTTTGCCGCCCGTTTGCGAAAAAAGATTCAGGGATAAAGGACAGCACTGTTGAAACTCTGGAAATTCATTCTATTGGTGATCGGTCTTGCCGGCCTCGGCGTCGCAGCTGTTCTGGGCATTAATTTTCTGGTTCTTCCCCAATTGATTCACCAGAACAAAGTGGTGACCATGCCGGATATCCGGGGCATGACGGTGACCGGTGCCCAGTCCAAACTCAAGGTTCACCATCTGCAAGTGGTTGTTGGTCGTCAGGTGTCGCATCCCTCCATACCCGAAGGCATGATCCTGGACCAAATCCCTGCTCCCGAAAAAGGAATTCGCGGTGGGCGCAAGGTGATGGTGATCACCAGCAGTGGTCCGCCCGCTGGGTCCCTTCCCGATTTGACCGGGCTCTCCTTGCGCCAGGCTGAAATCACCCTTCAACGAGAAAATTATCGCCTCGGCAGGGTGCTCCATTTGCGGCGCCCTGGGGTAACCGAGCCCGTAGTCGACTTCCAAAGCCCGGATCCCGGTCTCGAACTTTTCAAAGGCGCAGTGGTTGATCTGGTGGTTGCCGAACCAACTGCCGCCGAGTTGATGCGCATGCCTGATCTGCGCGGTTCACCCCTTTATCGGGCTCGCCAGATAATAACCGCCGCCGGTTTTGTGCTGGCTCCCGTTGCTTACGAACGCACCGATAAAATGCCTCCCAATCTGGTCATGGAACAAGAACCGCCTGCCGGCAAACGAATTCCCAAAGGAGAACGTCTTGAATTGGTTGCCTCGTCCCGCTGAAGGACGCGCCTGGGTGGCTCCTTCGGTCTTGTCGGCCGATTTTACCCGCCTTGAATCTGATCTGGATAACATGACCTCCGCCGGCGCCGATTTCCTGCATCTGGATGTTATGGACGGTCACTTTGTGCCCAACATTACCTTCGGGCCATTCATTTGCAGTGCGTTGCGCAAACTCAGCAATTTACCCCTGGACGCCCATCTGATGATCAGTCGTCCAGATAAATACCTGGAGCAATTTGCCAAATCCGGCATTGACGGGCTGACTATTCACGTGGAAGCCGACGCTGAAATTTCACCGACCCTGGCTCGCATCGGTGAATTGGGAATGAAGCGGGGCATCAGTTTGAAACCCGATACTCCCTTAAAGGATATCCTGCCGTACCTGGATCAGGTCGATTTGATTTTGGTGATGAGTGTGCAGCCTGGTTTTGGCGGGCAAAAATTCAATCCTGTGGCGGTGCAGAAGATTGCCGAGCTGGTTCGACGACGGGCTGATGAGGGCTTTGAGTTCTTGATCAATGTTGACGGGGGAATCAACGGTGTGTCGGGACCCCAGTGCCGGGAAGTGGGAGCGGATATTCTGGTTTCCGGGTCCTGGTTGTTCGGGGCCAAGAACCGATCAGAGCGGGTGAGTGTGCTGAGGGGTTGATGAGACCGCGGCAGTGAATTTTGGTGGCAATACCCCCCTTTCTTGCTTTTTGCAGCCAAATTGCTTAGTTTCTCCCTTCTACGAAGTTCTGTCTGAAGGGAAAATTGTCCTGTTGGTTCTGGCAGGAGCTTTGTAACATAGTGCAATACAACAATATAACGCTCAGGGCATGTCCGGTCTGAAAAAATCAGATTCGGAAATGTCTTGTTGGTGTTGTGTGTTTCGCTTTGCTGTGCCCAAAATAATAGGGTTCAAGCAAAAATTTTGGAGTTTCCGAAACCCCCGCTGGATCCCGGAGGATGCCTTGTTCCAGGAACTGACCAAGCGTCTTGACCAGACCATGCGAAAGCTGGCCGGCCAAACTCGTTTGACCGAGGACAACATCAAAGAAGCCTTGCGCGAAATTCGCCTGGCCTTGCTTGAGGCCGACGTGAACTACGCGGTTGCCAAAAAACTGGTGGCCAACATCGGCGAGAAAGCGGTGGGCCAGGATGTTCTTGGCAGCCTGACTCCGGCGCAGCAAGTGGTGAAAATCGTCAACGAGGAGCTCACGGCCCTGTTGGGCGGTCATGCTGCAGAAATGAACATCATCTCCGAAAATGCCAAAGACGGCATCGCCACGGTGATGGTCATGGGATTACAAGGTTCGGGTAAAACAACGTTTTGTGGCAAATTGGCCCGCAAACTGTCAAAAGAGGGGCGCAAGCCCCTGTTGGTCGCGGCGGATATATACCGTCCGGCTGCGATCGACCAGCTGCACGTCATCGGCGACTCCATAGACGTGCTGGTTCACAGTGATCGCGACCGGGATAATGCGGGCCAAATTGTCAAAATGGGCTTGCGCAAAGCCAAAGACAACAAATGCGACGTGATGATCGTCGATACGGCCGGTCGGCTGCATATCGACGATATCCTGATGGATGAGTTGAAGGCCATTGAAAAAGCCGTCAGCATGAACGAAAAACTGCTGGTTCTGGATGCGATGATCGGGCAGGAAGCCGTGAGTGTGGCGTCGACTTTCAGTGAAAAAGTAGGCTTTGATGGTGCCATCCTGACCAAGATGGACGGTGATGCTCGTGGCGGTGCCGCCCTGAGCCTGCTGGAGGTCACCGGTCACCCCATCAAAATGATTGGTGTGGGGGAGAAGCTGGAAGACCTTGAAGTCTTCCACCCCGACCGAATGGCCAGCCGAATTCTGGGCATGGGCGATATGCTCACTCTTATCGAGCATGCCGAAGAGAAAATGGATCTGGAAGAGGCCGAACACATGGCCACTCGCTTCTCCGAAGGGCAATTCACCCTGGAGGATTTTCTGAAGCAGATCCAGCAAATGAAAAAGATGGGCTCACTTAAAGGTGTGCTGAAGATGCTTCCGGGCATGGGCGGAGACATGCTGGACAAGGCCAACGTCGACGACAAACAGTTCGTCAAGGTGGAAGCCGTGATTCAGAGCATGACCCTTAAAGAACGGCGGGATCCCGATATCATCAACGGTTCGCGGCGCAAGCGCATTGCCCGCGGCAGCGGGACCACGGTCTCGCAGGTCAACAAGATACTCAAGCAGTATCGCGATATGCGGCGCATGATGAAACAAATCAACGCTGCTGGCGGATTGCAGGAGTTTGGCAAGAAGATGTTCGGTGGTTGATCGAACTTCCTTGCTGCCCTGTTGACCAGTCGATTCTTTTCTGAATCGACAAATGAACGCCTGGCGCATGGTGCGCAGGGCGAAACCACTCCAATGGAGGTTGATAAGTGTCCACGACAATCCGTTTGACCCGCATGGGCCGCAAGAAGCGTCCTTTCTACCGTCTGGTTGTTCTCGACAGCCGCAAGCGCCGCGATGGTGCCTATTTGGCCAACCTGGGTTTCTACAACCCCTTCACCGATCCTCGTGAAGTTGAACTCCATGGCGACGACATCATCAGCTGGCTGCAAAAAGGGGCCACCGTCAGCGAAACGGCGAAAAGCCTGTTGCGCGATGAAGGCATCCTATACAAGTATTCCCTGATAAAGGAAGGCGTGAGCGAAGGCGACATCGAAGCCAAAATGGCCGATTGGACCGCCAATGTCGAAAAGCGCCATCAGAATCGCATCGACGCCAAGGCCCGCAAGGTTGCCGAAGCCGAGGCCGAAGCAAAAGCTGCTGAAGAAGCCGCTGCTGAAGCCGAGGCCAAAGCAAAGGCCGAAGAAGAGGCCCAGGCCAAGGCCGAAGCCGAGGCCAAAGCGGCTGAAGAAGCTGCAGAAGCCAAAGCTGCCGAAGAAGCTGCTGCCCATGAAGCTGAAAGCGATGCCGGCGAAGGCGAAGCTGCCGAAGATGCCTCTGAAAATGAGAAAAAGGACGAAGAATAGTGAATGCTTCACAGGAAGAAAAACTGCCCCAGGGCGATGGGTTGCCTGAAGACGAAGAGTTGAACATCGGTCAGGAGCGGGTTCTTGAACTCATCTCCTTTGTGGTGATCAACCTCGTGGAGTATCCCGAAGACGTGACCGTCGATGTGGTGCGTAGGCACGACCGGGTAGTCTTCCAGGTGCGGGTGCATCAGGAAGACCTGGGAAAAGTCATCGGCAAGGGTGGACAAACCGCCCGAGCACTGCGGACTTTGCTGACAGCAGCCAGTGCTCAAACCGACCAACGGGTCGGGCTGGAAATTGTCGAGTGACATGATGGAATTCATCTGTGTCGGCGAAATCGTCAAAGCCATTGGGCTGAAGGGTGAAGTTAAGCTTTACCCATTGATGGACTACTTCGATGAGCTCTTGGGTTCACCCTATGTGGTGTGGCGGGATGGAACCGAAGTGCCCATCAAACGGTATCGTCAGGCTAGCAGTTGTGTGGCTTTATCACTCGAAGGAGTGGACAGCCGCACCGCTGCCGAGGCCATGGTTGGCCGGGAGTTGGGTTTTATTCGGTCCAACTATGCCAACGCCGACTTCCCAAAACCCGACCGAGGGCTTGCTTTCCGTTATGTGGACAGGGAGGTTCGCACCACTGATGGAAATATGGTGGGCAAGGTTGCTGAAGTGAGATTGGCCGGAGGGCAGCATCTATTGGTGATTCCCCAGGGGGATAAGGAAATCCTGATTCCCGCCGTCAGTCCCATTTTGGAGATGGATGACAAGCTCGAGGGCATCCTGACCATCGATCCACCGGAAGGTTTGTTGGATGTGCACTTCGAGTGAGGCACCTGTTGTCAAGGTGCTGACATTGTTTCCGGATATGGTTCGAACCGTGTTGGAAACCAGCATGGCCGGCCGTGCGGCCCGTCAGGGGCAGGTTCGTTACGAAGTCGTCGACATACGCGACTTCTGCGTGGACAAACACCGCACCGTGGACGACAAGGCCTACGGTGGCGGCCCAGGCATGATCATGATGGCCCAGCCCGTGGTTGAAGCTGTGGAATCGTGCCGAACTCACGATGATGCCACCGTCATTCTGACCACACCGCAGGGTGAAACCTTCAGTGAAGGCCTCACCCTGGAGTTCCTCGCTGAACTGCAGGAGAAGGGCGAGTTGATCATCATCTGCGGCCACTACAAGGGCATCGACGAACGAGCCCGCCAGTTGGTGGTCAATCGTGAAGTTTCCCTGGGGGACTATGTCTTGACCGGGGGCGAATTGCCGGCTTTGGTCATCGCAGATGCTGTGGTCAGGCGTCTTGATGGTGTGTTGGGCAACAGCGACAGCGCCGACAACGACAGCTTTACCGAGCTGCGAGCCGGCGGACTGGATTGCCAATGGTACACCAAACCAACGGAATACCGGGGGTTGTCGGTGCCCGAGATCCTTCTTTCGGGTCACCATGCGAACATAGAGAAGTGGCGCGGCGAACAAGCTGTTCTGCGCACAAGGGAACGCCGGCCCGAGCTTTTGAAAGATTTCCAGAAGCCCGATTCGGCAAAGGAATAGAGTAATACTCGGTCGTCGGGTTGAAATCGGCGCCGAATTCACGCTTGGCCATGGTCGCGTTGCAAACGCTCCCCGCTGGTGGGCAGGTTGGCTCGGATTTTCCGGGCTTGGAGGATGAAATGAACATCGTCGAACAAATGAGGGCCTCCGGTCTTAGGGATGATCTTCCCGAATTCAAAATCGGGGACACCATCAATGTGGGTGTGCGCATCACCGAAGGCGGCAAGAGCCGGATTCAGAATTTTATCGGTGCAGTCATAGCCAAGCACGGTACTGGTCTTGAAGCCTCCATCACCGTGCGCAAGATCACCGGTGGTATTGCCGTGGAGCGTATCTTCCCCGTGGAGAGCCCCAACGTCGATTCCATCACAATCAAGAAAAAGGGCCGGATTCGTCGGGCCAAGCTGTACTACTTGCGTGGTCGCACTGGTCGCAAAGCCAGAATTCGCGAAGCACGCCGGTAGGCCGGGTTTTGTCCGGCAAGGATTCGCCGCTGGTTGTTTTCGATAAGGAGCAATCTGGTCATCGTCGCCATATTTTGGCTGGTGTTGATGAGGCGGGTCGTGGGTGCTGGGCCGGGCCGGTGGTAGCCGCTGCGGTCATCTTACCCGACCACTGGTGTCCGGACGGACTCGATGACAGCAAAAAACTCAGCGCAAAGCGACGTGAACTCCTTTGTGAAGAGATTCGCGCAAGCGCCCTCTGTTGGGGCGCTTGCGCTGTTTCGGCAGGCGAGGTTGACCGGATGAATATTCTTCAGGCCTCCCTCGAGGCCATGCGCCGTTCAGTGCTCAAATTGCATCCCCGGCCAGAGTTGGTTCTGGTTGATGGATTGCAAATACCTGACCTGGAAATCCCCGCCCTCGCAGTGGTCAAAGGTGACGGCACCAGTGCCGCCATCGCGGCGGCCAGTATTCTGGCCAAGGTCTTTCGTGATCGAATCATGGTCGCTTTTGACCGGTTGTACCCGGGATATGGATTTGCCGGCCACAAGGGATATGGCGCTGCGGTTCATCGAGAGGCTCTTCGCAAGTTGGGCCCCTGCCTTCTGCATCGTTTCAGTTACAAGCCCATTGCCGAGCTGGATCAGGGAAATCTTTTCTAATTTCCAGGGCTGGCTCGATTCTTTCATGAGTCCGGTTTTTCCTCCCGGAATTGGAATCTCGTGAATGTACAAATGTCACCAACTCGGTCAGTGGGGTGAAGCGGTGGCCCTCAACTTCCTTGAAATGTGCGGATACTCCAGTTTGGAGCAACGGTATCGCCGACAATGCGGTGAGATCGACCTCATTGTACAACGTGGCGATACCATCGTTTTTGTAGAGGTCAAAGCCAGAGGCGCCCGCAGCCTGGCTCCGCCCGAAGCCTGGGTCGATGGCAGAAAACTCTCCCGCATGAGACAAACAGCCCGCCGATGGTTGGCCGAAAACCGCTCTCATGGTCCGTACAACTACCGGTTTGACGTGATTGCCGTGGAATTCAATGGCGAAAACAAGGGAATGGTTGTGCGTCATTTGGTGGGGGTAGATTGAGTTTTGCGAGGGCGTCATGGGGGGGCGTTTGCAACATTTCTCCCAATTTCGTACACTCATGGGCCTGATGCACCGGTTCGCAGCGGTGTCCTGCTTGTTTTTTGCACTGCTGTTCTTCCGAATACTTCAGGCAACCCTGGCCGCGTGGTTGCGTAGGGTGGTGTCACTTGATGGTGACGATCCCACGTTCGGATTAGCATCCGGTTGACAATCGCATCCAAAGGATTCGACATGGTCACAGACCACACAGACTGCGCCCGATACATGGCCGAAGGACTGCCCCATATCCGGAAGGCCCCTCGCGCTGCTGCATTTTGTCGGCAGACATCCCTGCGTCGCACCGTGTTCGCCATGACACTTGTGGTGCTCACAGGGATGCTGCCGGCGGTCGTTTTATCCTCGGTGAACCCTCTTTCATCCGCCCAGATCTTTGATGCCAAATTGGACAGCGACCACAACGGAGTGGAAGATTTGTTGGATGCCTGGTTGTCCGGCCGGCAGAGCTGGATGGATCTGCGCACCGAGGCCGCTCCTGTTGCGACCGCTCCGGCCGTGGACAGGGGCCTCCCTGCTGCCGACTTTCCGGGTGGCGAAGCCCCGCTGCAGGCTGTCTGGGCTGCCAACCAGATCCGCATCATTTGCCTGGGAGGCAATTCTGCCGCTACGCAATACGCTGCCGAGCTGGCTGCCAAAACCGGCGCCTGTTCGATTCTGCACGACCTGGACCAATTTGGCGGCGTGCAGGTTCTGGCCCTGGACCAGGCGGCTTTGTTGACTTTCCTGAGAAACAAACCCGACGGCCGGATCCTGCTGGATCGAAACGGCACTCCGGCCCTTGATACAAGCATCCGGCAAGTGGGGGGCCGCCAGCTGGCGGCCGGCCACTGGCAATTGGGTGAAGACTGGTCAGCCACGGTGGCGATCCTGGATTCAGGTTGTGATTCCGCCCACGACGATCTTGGCGATCACAGCCAGGACAACATCGACGGTCCGCCTCCTGCGGTGGGAGATGCAACGGACTGGTATCCCGGCGACCTGGCCTGGCCAACTTTCAGTGGCTATCGCATTGTCGGATGGCAGGATGTCACCGATGATTTCCCGGAGGCCCAGGGGCCCTGGGATTATCATTATCACGGCACCGCTCTGGCTTCGGTGGTGGCGGGTTCCGGTCGGGTTCTCGAAGACCATAAGGGAGTCGCGCCCGGCGGGCGGTTGACCGTGGTCAAGTTTTACGATTTTGACCAGGTCTGGCAAACCTGGGCCGGGGATTTTCTGGCAGCCTGTTCCTGGACCCTGGAGCACAGAGACGACTACCGCATCCGGGTTGTGCTGGCGGCCGTGAATTGGGACGAGGATCTCGGCATCAGTGATGCCATGAATGAATTGGTGGCCGCAGGTTTGTTGCCGGTGGTGGCCATGGGAAATTTTGGGACAGATGGCACCGACCCCGGCTATCCAGCTGCGGTTCCCGACGTTTTGACCGTCGGTAGTGTCAATGACAATGGAGCGGTTTCGGCCTTCAGCGGCAGAGGCAAACCCGGTTTTGGCAAACCCGACATGATGGCGCCGGGTGGCGGATTGCTGGCCTCGTTCGGTCGTATCAACGTTGCTGACAATGAACCCAATGATACCTACAGCGGTCGTTCCGGCACCAGCCTGGCTGCCGCTCACGTGGCGGGCGCGGTTTTCCTGCTGCGCCAGGCCCTTTCCGACAATGCCGTCACTTTGCCGGCGGACGTCACTTCAACCCGCACAGTGAAAGCCCTGCTGCGGGCTACCAGTGGACGGATCATCGGGATGGAAAACGAATCGGGTGAAGACGAGCTTGTCATGTCGCCCCACGATTTTCCGGACGAGATCCGGGGCTGGGGGCAATTGCGCATTGATGCCGCCGTGCATGCGGTTTTGCATCCCATCTTTCCCGGCATG
Source organism: Candidatus Krumholzibacteriota bacterium (assembly GCA_024275485.1). GTDB lineage: Bacteria > Krumholzibacteriota > Krumholzibacteriia > LZORAL124-64-63 > LZORAL124-64-63 > LZORAL124-64-63. The sequence continues at coordinate 25,458 of JAJRZA010000018.1, forward strand.
GACCAAGTGGACACCCTGACGGTGGGCGATCAGAAAACCGTCATCGCCCGGCGCTTGAAATTGCAGCCGGGTGTGCGCTATCTCCTGGAAGCCGCACCCTCTGCCGGTTTGGATGTAGACCTGGCCCTTGTCGATCCACGTCGGCTGGATTTTGATCCCTACGGCATCCGAATCCTGCGCCAGAACGAGGTGGGTGCCGGCGTTTCCGAGTTCGCCTACCACGAAGGTGGTGACTGTGAATGGGCCTTTCTGGTGGTGCGCCGTGTTTCCGGCCAGGGGCTGGTCACTTTGCGAATTCACGAAGCCGACAGTTTCCCCCAGCAGGGTCGGTTGGTGACATTACCGGGAGTTGTGACGGCTCCCCCCAATACGGGACATCTTCTCAATTCGGCTGGAGTCTCGGTGGTGATCCCATCGCGCGTGGACCTCGATCCCAGTGCTCGCGCGCTCACTGTGCTCGACGACTGGGGAACGGGAATCCCCGGTTGGCCGGTTTTTGTCTTTCCCCATCCCTCCAGCATCGGTGGTCTTTCTCAACCGCTTTTGTGGGACCTGGACGGCAGTGAAGGGGATGAAATCGTGGTGGCCTCTGATTTTGGGTCACTCTATTTTTTCAATCGCATTGGTGCCTACGATGAGATTGAACTCCCGTTCAACCTGCCCCTGACCGCACCGGTGGGAATTGAAACCGGCGGCGGAACCCGGCAAATTGCGGTGGTGGATGATCTCGGTCTCCTGCGTTTCTATTCCTGGGGACCCATCCTGCAAAATTCCCGCGCCCTGAATCACCACGACCCGGTGCAACCTGCTGCCGGTAAATTGATATCCACCGAACCGGAGCGTCTGGTGGTAGCATTTCGCGATGGAACACTCAGCGTTCTTGATTTCACGGGACAGGATCGACCCGGCTGGCCTTTGGACCTCGCTGCCGAATTGACCTTGCCACCGGTGTTGGCTGACACAAATGGCGATGGTCATCGGGAAATCCTTCTGCCGGTGCACGATTCCAGCACGGGCCTTCTTCGCATCCGTATTTTCAATGCCGATGGTACCGTAGCATCTGGTGATGGCACGCTTCTACCCTCTCCCCAAGGTGGCAAATGGCTGCAGTTGGCCTGGCCCTTGATGGCGGGCCGGGTTTCTACGGGAGACCTGCGTCTGGAGATCATGGGCTTGGTGGACAATGGCCTGGTCGGTCTCAACGGCCGCTGGAATCTGGCTCGCACCGGCTGGTTGGCTACGACGAACCAGTCGTTCAGTGCCATCATGCCGGGCTTCGAGGTGGCAACAACCACCACTCAGGGATTCCTGCAACTGGACAAAGCCATTTGGACGCCCCCACTGGCCTGGAATTTTCAGGACGGCTCGGGCAGTGATGTTGCAATTCTGGCCGGTTTCCGGTGGCAGGAAATCCTTTACGGGCAAACGTCCATTCCCGGTTCAGCACTGGGCTGGTTCCGGCCCAAAATTTTTGGACGTCCCCTCGAAAGTAGGCAACCGGTGGCACTCGGTGGTATTGCCGATCCTTTGGGAAGTTCCCTGGCAGCTGTTCTGGTCCCCATCAGCGACGATCTGTTTTATCAGGTCCAGATCTATGACAACGATGTGCATCTCATGCCGATGCACACGGGCAATGATTACACGGCGATCTGGCCGGCGGCCCGCTATGACCAACGCAACAGTGCTGCCTATCCGGTCACCGAAGACCTGAGTCCTGTTCCGGTGGGCAGTCCAACTGCCGGTTCATTGTCGGTTTATCCCAATCCCGGTCCGGGGCGATTCCATTTTCGGCTGAAGGGTGGACCCGATGATGCCGATTTTCGGGTGGACGTTTTTGATTTGCGGGGGCATCGCATCGTTCAATTGAAGCCTGACCCCGTCAAGGGTGAACTCACCTGGGACGGCAGGGATGCATCGGGTCGTGCCTCCGCCGCTGGTGCCTATCTGGCGGTTGCCAGCTGGCAGGGGAAGACTTCCGTGACCCGAGTTGTCCTCACTCGTTGATTTTCCTGTGGTTTTCTGCCAATACTTGAAATTCCCCTGCCATGATTTCGCGGTCCGTGGTAATTTCCGGAAATGGCAAATCCCGAAAAATTTTCCGGTTCCTATTGGGACCTGATCCGAACCGCCGAAAAACTCCTGAATGCAAGAGATTTTTCAGGTGCCGAACGCCATCTTGATTTCGCCGACGCTCGTCGGGACGATTCTCCAGGCCGGGTCTTTTTCACCGAAAAAATCAGCGATGGCATCGGTCGTTTATTCCAACGTGGCCAGCAAGAAAGCTCATCGGCTGATTTCCATGGTCAGGGCCGTTGGCTGCGCCACCGTGAAGAGTTTCGCTTCAAATTTCTGGCCCTTGGCGACCAAACGGTTCGCAAGGCAGTGCATCTGGCGGAGCTGCGCCCCGAAGACGATGCCCATACCAACCAGCCCATACTCGAGCAAGCCCTCCACCTGGTGGGTCGCAGCAGGATATTTGCCGAAGAGCCTGCCAGCGCCGTGCCTATTTTAAAAGGCTTGTTTCGTACAGCCCGGCGCACTGGTCGTCCTTTTGCAGTGGATCTAGTGCGCCACGATTTGCCGCTGACCGAAGAAGACCGCCTTTGGTTGGCCAGACGCGGTGGCGAATTGGTGGAAGAATTCCAGTTGCAAGGCACCATGGCCCAAGGCAGCCGGGAGGCTGAAGAGTGGGCCAGGGTCTGTCTCCAATTGCTGAATCCCCGCTACTTTGGTCAAACCGGACGTCTGGAGGAGGAGCGCAGCTGGGTTGAGGCCATGACCGCCGATCATCTCCTCGGACGGGCTGCTGAAAGCGTTGAAGCCTACCGCAAATACCTTGCCGAATATCCGACTCCTAGTGAACGTGCCGATGAGGCGCGCGTTCGCTTGCTGGAATTGTTGGCTAACATCGATGGTTTGCACTTTCAGGTTCCCCATTACGACGAGGCCCTTTCAGCCTTGCAATTGGCAGGTCTGGAACCCGGAAGCGCCATGGCCGGTCGATTTGAAGCAGCCTTGGCCCGCATTGAACACCGATGCCCTGATCCGGAACCGGGCTCGGTGGGTAATCCGGCCTGGGCATCCCTTGCCCTTGAAGCCGACGGTTCCCTGGCCGCCATCTTCTGGTGGGCTGATGAGCCAAGGGACGTGGCCTATTGGCGACTGGGCGAGGATCCGGGTCATATGGAAAAATTCCTGGAACCCTGTGAAGGCCGTTTGATATGTAGCCACCGCACTGTCGTTTCCACACTTGAAGGGGTCTGGGACTCTCCACCCGCAGTTTGGACCGTCCAGGATTTTGCCACGGCTCTGCTGGAGGCCAATCTTCCTGTTACGGGGTTGGATCCTGAATCCCTCTTGCGAATTGGAATGGGGGAGACGGCCGCCTGGCGTTCCGGATGGAGTCCCGATCATGGTCATCCCCATCTTGAACCTCCCAGGCGCTCCACTCTGGCGGAAGCTTGGCAGGGTGGACCTGCTGGTTCTTCCCTGGTGGCGGGGCTGCTGCTTCTGGCTGTTCGAACCCGACTGGCCACGGCCGATCCTTGTTTACGTGCCGGCATCAGGCTGATGGCCCGACGTGGGGACGCTGCTTCAGGTTTTCTCTACCAGTTCCTCATTCTTGGACGCGACGCCACTGCCGAGGTTGACTCATCCTTTCAGCCCTGGACTTTACCCCTGCTTTGGACTAGGTCTGATCCATTTGGGTGGTCCTCTGCCGGGAATACGGATCCCGACAGTTCCCTCCCTGCCAAAGACACCCTGTCCCGTCCGGATCTGGGGCGCAACGATTTGGCCATAGTTTCCACTGGTGACCCCGCAGCAGTGGTGGCTGCCTGGGGTGATGGACGGCAAAAATGGCGCATCGTACTGGATCGTTCCGATCGACTGGAAGCTCTCAGCAGGGTTGCCGGTGGCGCCATCGGACCGGTCACCCTTATTCCCCCATCGGCCATGGTGCATGATCTGGATCAGGCCCTGGCCCAGCTGGAGAAGATGCTCACTCCTGAAGGATGTCCCTCTGGAATAATCGGCGGACTGTTGCCTCTTTTTCACTGGTCTCGTCTGGTGGAAAGTCACAATGGTGATCTGCTGGACTTCCAGCAGGTGCGCCCCCGACTTGGCGTGGAAATTCCCCTCTACGACGAATACCGGATCATGGCCACCGAGCTGCCCCTTGAAGAACCCCGACTCGATTCCAGCGGGGAGCAGGATGGCTGGGCCACTCAATTCAGCCAAAGGGTTCGCAAAGCTGGTTTCGTGGCCGGAATGGTGGAAAACCTGGTTCCTGATGCCCAACGTTTGGACAGTCTCTGGGGTGTTTACGAAGGCAGCGATGCTTCCTGGGTTTTTCTGGACAGCGCCGCCATTCACTGGTCCCTTCTGGGACGCGAAGCCGCTGGAATTCAGGAGTTGCACAGCCTCTTGCACAGCCGTGGTCATCGTCATTTGTCGTTGTTGACTGGGGCCGTATGGTTGCGGTCCGAACTGGAAGAGCTGCTTGGCACCTGGCTTATGGTTTTTGGTACACCGTATTGTGTGGGTCTGACCGACGGTCGGCCACCGCGCCTGCGATTGGCCGATCGTGGTCTTGTACCCGATTCCCGGCTGGATCCGGTGCTGGCCCTTTCCGGGCAGGTGACTCATGTGCGCCAAAGCCTGACCGGCGACGCCGCCGGCACCATCCTTCTACCCGGTGAAGGGTTGTCCGCACATTTTTGGCATGATATCGCCACCGGTGGCCTGTCTCTGGCTGCCCGGAACTGGCATTTCCTGCGGCCTGCCCGACATGCCGCAGGAGATGCCTGGGCAGGTCCCGGAGTCGGTAGTCCGCAGGAAATTCCTACCCCTGGACGTCAAACTTTGCTGGTTCCGGTTCTGGCCAGTCTTGAACGGGGAGAAGTCCCCATTGCATTGGCCGATTCGCCAGAAGAGTGGGCCACTGCTGATCAGAATCGGCATTCTTTCCTGAATTGGCGACGCAAATTGTGTGGGCTGGAAATTGCCAGTCTGATGGCGGGAACCTGGCAAAGCGTGGAAATAATGGATCCGCGGTGGTGGCGGCTGTTGAGATCGGCGAAAGGCTCTGAGCCCGGAACCGCAGATCGTCCCTGGACCGGTGCCCTGGCCAGTGCCCTGGCCTCAGCTGATGGCTGCACCACCTTCAATTTGCCCGGTTCGGGGTTGGGAAAAGACGACTATCTGCCCTCTGCAATCACCGATGCGGTGGGCAAATGGTATTCATCGTTACCTGCGGAATCGCCACAGCCAGCGAGGGGGCTTTTGCCGGTGGCCCAATCCTGGAATCCCAAGGGTGGCACACGTCTGCTGGTGGGGGATTCGGCGGTGGAATGGTCCTCAATCACCCAGTACATCGGCCGCAAGTGGGAAAGGGGCGACCTGAGCTCCTGGGCATTGTTGGTTTCCGATCAATTGCCTGGCCCCACTGCAGATTTGGTTTCAACCAGCTGGACGCCGGGTATTTCAGCTTGGCCGTTTGATGCCCAGGACCCCCAACCCGCAGCTATTCTGTGGGTTTGCAAAACCGATTTTTCCAACCAGGCGTTCGTGGATTTTCTTGCCAGCCATCGGCCTGCTTTGGTTATGGCCTGTGGCATTCAGGACTGGCTGCCCGCCCATGACGGTGGATGCCAAATTGGTGCCCATGCCCTGAGAATCCTCTTGGATTGTGGTGCCGACAGTCTGATCCTGCAGGCGGACGAACTGGTGATTCCATGGAGTGAATTCCTGCTGGAAGCCACCGGTGCCCATCTGACCAAAGGTGCCGCTCAACCGGTTGGTCTGCAGGAGCTTCAAAATGTCCCGACATTTCCCGGGAGCATGGAATCCCTGTATCGACTGCGCCAATTACTTGCTCGCCTGGAACTGGTTCTGCCGGGCCGAGGTGGAACGGGCGAGGCCAAACCCCGTTCCCTGGTTTCAGGTCGGCAACTGGTCTCGGTGCATTGGTTGGCCCTGCTGGCTGGAATTTCTGAACCCGCCATTTGCCAGGGTGTGAGAATTCTTCGATGGGCCGGCCGTCTGCAAGGCGATTCCCTCAGTGCGGCCTCGGGACTTCTGGAGGTATCGCAACAGCGTCCCGTAACCCACGCCTTGTTGATTCCGCGCCGATTTGCGGAAATCGAACACTTGCTCAAGCGCCTGGAAGACCACCTCCCAGTGTTATTTCCACTTTTGCTGGGCAACCACCGGCCCGGGTTGTCCACCTGGATTGATCTGGCCTATCCACCCCTGGAAAGTGATGCGGATGATCTGCAACTCCTGGACTGTTACCTGGGCATGGTGGTCGGAAGGTTGGTGCCTGACCTGTCCTACTGTTCGTTGCGGGGATTCATGCATACTTCCCGGCGCCTGTTGGCTTGCTCAGGTAATCCGAATGAGACCTTGAGTCAGCTGGCGGAGACCCTGCATTTGTTCCGCCTGCGTGTCCAGGATGTCATGGCCGGGGCAGTGGAAACAGGAGAGGGCTTTCTGGTGGAAACCGGGTTGAGTGATTTGCGCCGGGAAGAACGCGATTTTTTATCCACCGGTGCGGCCATGGGCTTGTGGCGCTGGCTGGGTCCCGTGGATGAATACTCCCTTCATCTGGTGGACCTGTTGACCTTGGCTGAAAGCCCCACCGTCAGGGTCGGGGAATCAGCCTGGCATCTGCTCGGTGAATTGGCTGTTGAAAAAAAGGATCCCAATCAGGAATTGAATATTTCGGGTCGTCCAGCTGAACCTGCCCGGGACCAATCATCCGGATGGGGCCTCGGCGGGTTGCGGAATTTCTTGCCTGGCGCTGCCCGGCAGGACGGTTTCACCAAAATTGTTGATCGGGTAACACTCCTGGCTACTCCCAATGGCAAGCCCGGACTGCTGGTGCTCAAAGGCTTGATGGCCACTGGTCGACATGAAGCGATTGCCAGCGCCCTGTCTGCTTCCACGGCCGGTCTGGAAGTCACCCTCTATTGTCCTGACAACGAAGCTGCCGCGGTATTTCTGGAAGCGGCTGGGCCGACTGGTGGGACGTTCTCGGGTGATGTGCGCATCGTTGAAAAAGGTATCACACCCCCGGCACCAAAAAAGTTTCAGGGTCATCTTGCCGATTCGCCGGACAGCCTGATCATCATGTGCGAGGTTCAACGTTTCGAAAAAGAGACTCGTTACCGCATTGCCCAAATGGGACGCGGGCGCAAACTCCTGATGACCATCGATCCGATTGCCACGGCAGAACCCTGGGAGAACCTTTTTCTGACCACGCCACGGGCCAATGAGATTGTTGAACTGAAACAGCCGCGCCGGCCGGCCCGACGACTTTGGGGCCAGGTCAGGCAGCTTTTGCCTGAAAATGTGGGCTCCACAGTGCAAACCCTACGATCAGACAAGGGCGATTTGGTGGCCGACTATGCCGTCAACCTGGATCAATGCCTGGCCCGTTTGGTGATGGATGTGGAGTCCGGTGATTTGCCCGACCGTTTGCGTCTCATTGGTCCCTTGCATGCCGACCTGGATTTTCTGGCCGACTCCATCCGGCAAAGAGGGTGGCTGGCCATATCGGAAAATGTGTTGAGCCCGTTGCTCCTGCCGGGAGTCAGGGAGGTTTTGGCGGCGGCCACGGACCTGCTTTCCCAGGGAGTGGTCAAAGAGCAGAACACTGCTGTTGAACCGGGTGATGATCCGGATCAAACCGAACAAAGCGCTGAAGAGCTTCCCGACCAACCAGTCGATTCGGAATCAACGCCGACTTCCCGGACGGCCTTTCTTCTGACTCCCCACCTCTTGCCCATGGAGGTTGTTGAGGATTGGCGCCAATGGCACCTGCAATGCGAGTGGGATTTGGCGAACATGACCTTGGCGGAGTTCTTTGCCGGTTTGGAGACCCAGCCCTGGGCCCGCTCTTTCCTGGCACATCCCGCAGCCACCAGTCGAATCCTGGGTCTGCTGGACCGGTGGGCAGAAGAATCCGTGGCGGTGCTTGCCGATACCACCCTGTGGGAAGCCTGGTGGTTGACCACCCTGGCCCATTTGGGATTGAAGGTTCCCGATGAACGCCGTCCGCTGGTCACCCTGGCGGAGTCTTCCTGCCTTGCTGGCATGTACGCTCCGGGCGGTTTGTATCTCTGCCTGGGGACTGAAGACTGGCGTCGGCACTACAACGTCCTGGCCAGGGTTTCGGATCAGGCCCTGATCCTTTTCAAAGAGCGCTCCCCTCTGGACCCGGAGGCAATTCCACCTTCGTAGGCCGGACGTGAAATCTCCCTTGTTCCGCCCCCTGTTGATGGCTATTTTTCAACGGTCATCTTATAACTGCATCTACCCAGGAGGACCACGCCAATGGATATGCCCTTCGAACCATATCGCATCAAGGTTGTCGAGAAAATCCAGAGGGTTAGGCGCCAGGAGAGGGTCAATCATCTTCGGGACGCCGGATATAATGTTTTCAAGATTCCCAGCGAAGCCATCTATGTGGACCTGTTGACCGACAGCGGAACCAGTGCCATGAGCGACCAGCAATGGGCAGCCATGATCACCGGGGACGAGGCCTACGCCTGCAGCAAGAGTTTTGCTGATTTTGAAAACACTATCCGGGATATTTTTGGGTACAAGCATGTTCTGCCCACCCATCAGGGCAGGGCTGCCGAAGGCCTGCTGTTCAGCGTTGCGGTGCCCAAGGGCTCCGTGGTGCCCAACAACATTCACTTCGATACGACCAGGGCCAATGTTGAACACGTGGGGGGCATCGCCCTCGATTGTGTTGCCGATGCGGGGCTCGATCCCATGCTCGATGCTCCGTTCAAAGGTGATATGTCCCTGGAATACCTGGCCAACGCATTTGAGAAATACGGTAGTGAACGCATTCCTTTTGTGATGTTGACCATCACCAACAACAGCGGTGGCGGTCAACCCGTGAGCATGGCCAACGCCCGCGAGGTTAGCTCCTACTGTAAAAAAATGGGTGTTCCCCTGATTTTTGATGCCTGCCGCTTTGCCGAAAATGCCTGGTTAATTCAGCAGCGTGAAGAGGGATTCTCTGGTATGGGCATCAAGGAAATCTGCCGCATGATGTTTGCTCTCGGCGACGGATGCACCATGAGTGCCAAAAAAGACGCCTTGGTCAATATAGGGGGCTTCCTCTGCCTGAACGACGATGAAATCGCCATGAACGCCACCAACCTGGGTATCCTGCGGGAGGGTTTTCCCACCTACGGAGGCCTGGCGGGACGCGATCTGGCGGCCATCGCCCAGGGCTTGCGCGAAGTGATGGACCCTGATTATCTGGCCTATCGTATCGGTCAGGTCGCTCGCTTGGGTCATCGCCTGGACGAGTTGGGCGTGCCTTTCCTGCGTCCCACTGGTGGCCATGCTGTTTACCTCGATGCCCGCAAAGCCCTGCCGCATATTCCCCAGGAGCAGTTCCCCGCCCAGGTTTTCACCGCCGCCCTTTATCTTGAAGGTGGTGTGCGGGGTGTTGAAATCGGCAGCCTGATGTTCGACCACCTGGACCCGGACACTGGCGAACTGGTTCATCCGGTCATGGAACTGGTGCGGCTGGCCATTCCGCGTCGGGTCTACACTCATACCCAACTGGATTACGTGGCCGAAGTGTGCGCCAAGGTCATGGAGATGGGGAATCGTCTGCGGGGCCTGGAAATAGTCTGGCAGCCGTCGACTCTGCGACATTTCACCGCCAAACTGCAACCAGTTGGCGGTGGCAAGATGGTGGCTGAAGCCTGATGATGGAGTTGAATTGCAAGGGCTTGGAAGGAGACTTGTGCGGTCATCTTCATCCTTTTCTGGAATCGGCCGCCAAATCCTTGGACCTGGCAGCCGATTTTTTTTCATTCTCCATCGTGGCTGATGATCTACCGGACGCCTTGGAACCCTGGCTGCACCTTAGGCCATCGGCTGACCCTGCGGAAGCCCGGCCGGGAGGAATTCTGTTTTGTGCCGAAACATGTTTTTCTCGTTTTACCCCTGCCACCAGCACAGTTTTACCCCGGGGGGAGATTTGGGACCAGGCGCCAGCTCCTCGGCGTCATGTCCCCTTCGACATGAAGTACTTCTCCGAAGTCAGAACCAAGGCTTTTCTCCACCATGAATTGCTTCTGGCTCGTGACCTGGTCCGAGGGGGAATTGTACCCTCGGCCCTTGCCAATGGGCAAATCGAGGCTTTCAGCGCCATCTGGGCGGTGACTGTTGACGGTCGCCTTTCCCGCATGGGGCTGCCAGGTTACAGCATGGCCCAGCGTCGGTCCCAATTCAGTCGTCTGTTCTCCGGAGTGGGAGTTCTGCTGCCTGATCATTGGCAGATTTTTCAATCCCTGTGGGATGGAGGCCTGGTGGATTGGAAAGATGTTTTGGCGGTCATCCGCCACTTACCTCGTCTTTGATCAAAATTTCACAGACGGATAGTGGATCTTTCCCGGATAGCATTTGCTTTTTTTTCCTTTATGCCCCAATTTCATGTGGTTGTATGCATAGGTTGACGTTTACCCTGTCCGCCAATACCCTTCGCCGACGGTTGAACGGATTAGTTAGGATAGCGAAGCCTGTTGCCCACCGGCAGGACGTCCATTATCCAGATTGTACCCTTTGGGAGGTTGGTTCATGTTCGCAGTTTCTTCCACGCGCCGCGGAGTCTTGGCCCTCATGTTGGCCCTGATGGCTGTCACAATTGTTGGGCTGGCTGGTTGCAGCAAAGAGGAAGTGGTGGACCCCTACGTCTACGACTCCCTGCGCCGGATTACCCGGGGTGATACCTTGAGCGTGGACTTCAGATTCGAGATTGACGCTCCCGAAGTGGAATACATCAAGGGCGATGTTGCCATCATCCGTGACGGCAACCTGCTGGAGTTCCTCGTTGGTGAGGATCTGGAGCAGAACTACCCCAACATGGCCGGCACCTTGCTGGGTGTGAAAAAGACATTTACCCCGCAGCCCACTCACTTGGTTATCGAGCGCATCAAGCGCGGCGGTGTGGTTGAAGCCGACAGCATCCCCAGGCCTGTTGGTTACGTCCTGCCTAAATTGCTGCGAGCCGGTGCCATCAGCCAGGATTTGCCTGGCGCGCCTCTACCCGAAATCGGCTGGAAAAGCAAGGACCACAAAGAGGCGGTTTCCACCTACCTGCCCGAAAATGAAGGCGACGCCTTTAAGACGATCAAAAGCGCTTTCCTGAATTTCACCCATCGCCCCAGGGTGGGCTTGCCTGATTCAGTGGCAGCCAATCCCAGCGAAAAAGATTTTGCCTGGTACGCCATTGGCGATGAGATGAGTCTGGAAATGGTTGACCTCACTCCTGGTGCTGTCTTCATGCTTGAGCTGCTTCTGGAGAAGGACCTGCCTTTGATTGGCGCTTTCACCGTGGTAAGTCTTGAAGATGAATATCAGAAACGCAAAATTGTACACGAAGGTCTGGGACACGTCCTTGGCGAGATTCGGGTAGAATGGTTCCAGTACGCCAACACCTACGTGCAGGGTTACGTGGAGGAATAGTTTTTCATTGGCAGACCCTTTTGAGGATTTGGCAAAGGCGGCAGGTATTGACCTGCCGCCTTTGCCGTTTTCAGTCTGGTGCGATGTGGCGTATTTCTTTTTACTGCAATTATCCGGGAACCAAGCTGTTGGATCAGACCAAAATCTCCATCAGTCTAGCATCCCGCAAAACAGCCTCCGGCGAAATCTTGCTCTTCTTCTCCAATGAAGATGTGGTCAGTTTGTTGGCCACCATGCCCACCATCACGCCGTGCTTGCCTTCAAAAAGCAACTCCGCGGCATGATGACCCAGCCGGGATGCCAAAATGCGGTCATAGCCCGAAGGCGCCCCGCCACGCTGTACATGGCCCAGCACCACCATGCGCACTCCTCTTTGCAATCTTTCCTGCAATTCGAAGGTGATGTACGAAGCCTTGCCAGCTCCCTCGGCGACGATGATGATGGCGTGTTGTTTGCCACGGGCGTAGCCGTCCTTGATGCGGCGGGCCAGATCGTCCACGTTGAAGGGAATTTCCGGCAGCAGGACCTCTTCGGCCCCAGTGGCGATGGCTGTCTGGGCAGCCAGCAGTCCGTACTCCCTACCCATCACCTCAATGACGAAGATGCGTCCATGGCTGGTGGCCGTATCGCGCACCTTGTCCACGGCTTCAATGGCAATGTTCAAAGCCGTATCAAAACCGATGCTGATGTCCGTGTCCGGAATATCGTTATCGATGGTGGCCGGCACCCCGACAACAGGCAGTCCGAACTCTTTTGTCAGTTTGGAGGCACCACGAAAGCTGCCGTCGCCGCCGATGATAACCATACCGTCGAGTTTGAGCTTCTTGATGGTTTCGGCCACAGGTTTGGTTCCTTCGTCGGTGGCAAACTCCGGATAACGGAAAGTGCGCAAAACAGTACCGCCCTGGCCGATGATTCCGCTGACGGAGACAGGACTCATGGTCTCGTACAGCCCTTCGGCCAGGCCTCGCCAACCCTTGCGGATGCCGATGACTTCAGCTCCGTGTCGCCACGCCGTGCGCACCACAGCCCTGATGGCGGGGTTCATGCCTGCGGCATCGCCGCCTCCGGTCAACACTCCGATTCGCTTCATTTCGATTCTCCTTTGGGCTCATCCGAACCCTGACGGCGCCTTTGGTGCCACTGTGTGATTTGCCGCATGCGCCGTTCCAGCTCGGCTTCGAAACCGCGCTGACCCGGCTGATAGAAAACCCTATCCTGCAGACTGTCGGGAAGGCAGGTCATTTCGGTGATGCCTTCGTTCTTGTCGTGGGCATATTGGTACCCCTTCCCATAGCCCAGGCCCTTCATCAATCGGGTGGGGGCGTTGCGTATGTGCATGGGCACTGATGGATTGTAACCTTTGGCCACTTCTTTCTGAACAAGTTTGTAGCCCTTGTAAAGAGCATTGCTCTTGGGGCTGAGGGCCAGAAAGACAACGGCCTGGCTCAAGGCCAACGCTCCTTCGGGCATTCCGATGAAGTGGATGGCGTCGCGTGCGGCCAGGGTTTGCGGCAGGGCTTGCGGATCGGCCAGACCAACATCTTCACTGGCAAACCTCACCAGGCGCCGGGCAATGTAGAGTGGATCTTCGCCACCTTCAAGCATGCGGCCCAGCCAGTACAGGGAGGCCTGGACATCGCTGTTTCGCATGCTCTTGTGCAGGGCTGAGATGATGTTGAAATGCTCTTCACCACCTTTGTCGTAACGGGCGGCACGGTTTTGGATGATGGCACCGATATCCTGGGCAGTCAGGGGAGCCTGATCAACGAGGGGCGCTTCTTCTTTCAACCGGGCGGCGTGAGCCGACGCAACAGTCTCCAACAAACCCAGGGCTACCCGGGCATCCCCTTCACAGATTTCACCGAGCATGTGCAAGGCATCGTCCGCCAGATCCAGGCCTTCAACATTGAGCCACTTGGGGGCATCAAGAGCCCTGCGCAGCAATTGCCTTACATGATCAGGAGCCAACGGTTTAAGGACGAACAGCCGTGTTCGCGATAGCAGGGCGCTGATTACTTCGAAGGAAGGATTCTCGGTGGTGGCACCGATCAGGGTAATGTCACCACGTTCCACCCAGGGCAGCAGTGTGTCCTGCTGAGCCTTGTTGAAACGATGAATCTCATCGAGGAATAGAATGGTACCCTGCCCGGTAGCTTGTTTCAGTTTGGCCGACTCGGCCATCACCGCCTTGAGCTCTTTCGATCCCACCGATACGGCGCTGTACTCGAGGAAGCGAGCCTGTGTATGCTGGGCCACAATACGAGCCAGGGTGGTTTTGCCACAGCCCGGGGGACCCCAGAGCAACAACGATGGCAGAGTATCTCCTTTGAGGAGGATTCCCAGGGCGCCGTTGGGACCGAGCAGATCTTCTTGTCCCACAACTTCAGCCAACGTGGTGGGACGCATGCGATCAGCCAGAGGCACGCGACCAGGCGCACGCACATCGGAGTCAGGCTGGGCAGCCGGGTCGGTTGATTGATTGTCCGCATCACCGGGTGTGGAAAACAGGTTTTTATTCATAAGGGATATTCTACCCGGTTCTTACGCTGAGGCAAGCTTGCACTTTACTCAACCTTGCCTGACCTTGTAACGAAACATCTGGACTCTGCCCACTGCATGAAGGAGCAACCCATGGCGCGTGCCATTCTGATAGTTCTGGACGGTCTTGGTGTCGGCCATGCGCCCGATGCCGCGGCCTACGGCGATGCCGGAAGCAATACCCTTGCCAACATGGCTGCCAGAGTTGGTGGCCTGAACATTCCAAACCTGCACAGTCTCGGTCTGGGCAACATCCAGGAACTTCAGGGTGTGGCTGCGGTGGACCATCCCAGAGCGGGCCACGGACGGCTCCAGGAAGTCTCCGCCGGCAAGGACAGCACCACCGGTCACTGGGAGCTGATGGGTTTGGTCACCGAAGAGGCTTTTCCAACTTATCCCCAAGGATTTCCCGCCGATATCCTGGACGAATTCACCAGGCTCACCGGTTATGGTGTGTTGGGCAACAAGGCAGCCAGCGGAACGGCGATCATTGAAGAGTTGGGGGATGAACATCTGGCCAGCGGCAAGCTCATCGTTTATACCTCAGCTGACAGTGTCTTTCAGGTAGCCGCCCACGATCAGGTCTGCGAACTTGATGAACTTTACCGGGTTTGTGAGATTGCCCGGGAAATGCTTCAGGGTGAGCACAAGGTCAGCCGGGTTATTGCCCGTCCCTTCACCGGGCCGTCGGGCCGGTTCACCCGAACGGAATACCGACACGACTATTCGGTGGAACCGCCGGAGGGATCCCTGGTTCTGACTGCTTTGCAAAAATCCGGTGTGCGGGTGTTGTCCATCGGCAAGATTTACGACCTGTTTGCCGGCACGGGCATCGACGAGAGCCATGTCTCGCGCAACAATGCCGAAGGCATGGCTGAGCTGGACAGACAGTACGCCGCCGCCGGAGGGTCCACTCTGATCCTGCTCAACCTGGTGGATTTCGACATGCTCTGGGGCCATCGCAACGATCCTGAAGGCATGAAAAAAGGCCTGGAAATCTTTGATGTATGGCTGGGCAAATTCCTGCCGAAAATGGCTGAGGGAGATTTGTTGCTGATGACTGCGGACCACGGAAACGACCCCACCACAACCAGCACAGATCACAGCCGCGAGCAGGTGCCGATTTTGGCCTATCTGGCGGGAAGTGAAAATGGTGTGGATCTGGGCGTCAGGGAAGGCTTCATGGATGTGGCTGCCACCTATGCCGAGTTTTTCGGAATTCCGGCTTTGCCCAAGGGAACCGGTTTTCTTTCATCCCTGAAAATGGAGGATGAGGTTTGAGCGATCAAGTATCTGAAAAATTGACTGGGGAATTCCGCACGCTTGTCAGCAGTGCCTGCAAGGCTCGACTCAACAGCCACTCACCCTATTCCGGATTTCGGGTGGGAGCCGCTTTGTTGGCCGTCGACGGCAGGGTTTTTGTGGGCACCAACGTGGAAAATGCCAGCTTCAGCCTTTCCAACTGTGCCGAACGCACCGCCATTTTTGCAGCAGTAACAGCAGGCGTGCACGATTTTCAGGCCATTGCTGTTTGTGCCGATGGCGTCAATCCCACCGCGCCTTGCGGGGCCTGCCGACAAGTACTGGTGGAGTTTGGTCTGGACATGGTGGTTCTTATGGCCGGCCAAGACGGTGCCGATGGACCGATTAGCCAAACCACTGTCCGCCAGTTGGTCCCCGATGCATTCACTGACTTTCGCTCCCACGTTCGCCGTGACCCCGAGGGAGGACCCCGATGAATATCCTGGAGATCATCGAGGCCAAAAAGCAAGGCCGAGAGCTCACTGCCCAACAAATCCGCTATGTGGTGGACGGGTTTACCGCGGAAGAATTCCCTGTTTACCAGATGTCCGCTTTCTTGATGACGGTCTGGTTCAACGGCATGACCCCCGCTGAGACTGCAGCCCTGACCGGAGCCATGCTGGAGTCGGGGGAGCAACTTGATACCAGCGTTCTGACGGGGCCCAGTGCCGACAAGCACAGCACCGGTGGTGTGGGGGACAAGGTGAGTCTGCTGTTGGCTCCCCTGGCGGCCGAGTGCGGTCTCAAGGTTCCCATGCTCTCGGGCAGGGGGCTCGGCCACACAGGCGGCACCCTGGATAAACTGGAGGCCATTTCCGGCTACCGCATCCATATGGACAACGACGAGTTTTTGAGCATCACTGAAAAGGTGGGCTGCGCCATCATAGGTCAGAGCGGAAGCATTGCACCGGCCGATGGTCGTATCTACTCCCTGAGGGATGTCAGCGCCACTGTCGATTGTGTGCCCCTGATCACCGCCTCCATCATGTCCAAAAAGTTGGCCGCCGGTCCAGAGGCCATTGTCATTGATCTCAAAACCGGCTCCGGCGCTTTCATGAGGGACCTGGACCAGGCTCGGGAACTGGCCAAGGCCCTGGTGGAAACCGGTAAGCACTATGGCCGCAAAATGAGTGTGGTTTTTTCGGATATGGATCAGCCTTTGGGTCGGGCCATTGGTCATGCCAATGAGACCATCGAGGCCTTTGATGCCCTGCGGCCAGGGCATCGTCAAACGGCTCCCCAGGATCTTGTGGTTTTGACCGAGGACCTGGTGGCGGAGATGGTCAGGGTTGCTGAGGTATGCATCGATCGTTCCGCGAGCCTGGAACTGGTGCGTGAGGCTTGGGACAGCGGACGTGCCTTTGAACGGATGTTGCTTTGGGTTGAAACCCAGGGGGGGCGTATCAATGGGGACCTGCCCGACTTCGGTTTGAAGACCGCAGCTCTGGCCCTGGAGTTGAAAGCCCCCGCCGATGGCTGGCTGGCTGGAGTGAACTGCCGAGAGGCGGGCTTGGCCCTGGCCGACATGGGCGGAGCCCGGCGCAAAGTCGAAGATCCCCTGGACTTGAGCTGTGGCATCGATTTTCTGCCCCTGGTGGGCGACGCCATTGTGGCGGGTCAGACTTTGGCCCGGATTTTCTGTGATGACGCATCCGCAGGCCAGGTTGCTGCTGAGCGGCTTCTGGCAGCCCTGGAGTTCAGTGATGACCAAGTTGCTGCCAACACCATGATCCTTGATCGGATCCAATAGCAGCTTGCTTGCTGCCACGAAAAGAAGGTCCCATCGGGGACCTTCCTATTGTATCACTGCCGCTCGTAAATCAGAATTCGGAATCTTCATCATCCAGGGTCTGGAAATCCTTGTCCACACCCTGGAAGTTGTGAAGCTGCCCGCCGTGGACATCACAAAAATCCTGGGGAAAGTTGTCAGGCAGGAATACTTCGGCGGCTGTGCTGTCACAACCTGTGGTGGCCAACATGCCCGTGCGCAGACAAACCGTTTCTTCCATGATACCCGGAGGGCGAATAAACGGTTCATCGCCTTTTTCATCGGTGATTTTCCCCATGAACTTGGCCCAGATGGGCAAGGCCATCCGGCTGCCAGTGGCTCCTTTTCCCATGGGTAGGGCCCTGTCGAAGCCAACCCACACTCCGGCACAGAAACTGGGAGTAAATCCGCAGAACCAGGCGTTGGTGCTTTCGTTGGTGGTCCCTGTTTTACCTGCCCCGGTTTTTTTGAAACCCCGCCATGATGCTCCTCGGGCCGTCCCTTCCAAAAGGGTGGTGCGCAGAAGATTGGTCATCATGTAGGCCTCGGCAGGATCCAGGGCGTCACGTTGCTGGATCCGCACTTCAAAGAGGATTTCCCCGTCAGCGCTCTCCACCCGGGTGATCAGGTGTTGAGTGGTGTAAACTCCATGATTGGCGAAGGTGCTGTAGGCAGCCACCACTTCCCTGAGGGTGACTTCTCCGGCACCCAGAAAGAGGGCCGGCACCCGGGGCAGTTTCGTGGTGAAACCCAGGGCACGAACATTCTCCAGCACCGGTGCCAGACCAAAATCGAGGTAGAGCTTGGCCGTGGGTGTGTTGACTGATCTGGTCAGGGCAAAACGCAAGGTCATGGGACCTCGAAACCTTCCCGAAAAGTTTTTGGGACGCCAGAGGCTGACGCCGGTGTCCAGCACAAAGGGGGTGTCCATCAGAATGGAGCATGGTGTGTAGCCGCTTTGAAGGGCCGTCAGGTAAATGAAGGGTTCGAAAATGGAGCCTGGCTGGCGTGAACTTTGAGTCGCCAGATTCCATTTGTAATCCTTGAAAGAGCGGCCCCCGACCATGCCCAGCAGGGCTCCCGTGCGAACATCCTGCAACAGGGCCGCTCCCTGGAGGTACTCCATGGATCCCGGCTTTTCGTTCACTGATGTGAGCGAGTCGTATATGGCCTTGGTCATTTCATATTCGCGGGCGGTTTCTTCGGTGGTCAGGTGGTTTTCAAGGGCTTCTTCCATCCAGACCTGGTAACGAGGCACGAGGGTCGTGTAAACTTTAAGTCCTTCTTTGTAGAGCTGGGTGGCGCCATAATCCTGCTCCAGGATCTTGCGCACTTCCTCCACGAAGTAACCGGCAAACCCCGGGCTGACCATATCTCGGGGATCAACAGTTTGGGGGTAAACCTCGGTGGCCCCGATGGTTTCAGCTTCGGCCCTGGTCAGGTTTCCGGCCGAGATCATCGTCTCCAGGACGGTGGCCCGCCGTTTGTAGGCCTGATCCAGGTGATTGAAAGGGGAATAGCGTTCGGGAAGCTGAATCATGCCCGCCATCATGGTGGCTTCCGCATCGGTCAGTTCCCAGACGTCCTTGCCAAAAAAAGTGTGCGCCGCTGCTTGAACCCCATAAGCTCCCTTGCCCAGATAGATTTCATTCAGATACATGGCCAGGATTTCATCCTTGGTGTAGATCTGTTCGATCTGCACCGCGAGGATCATTTCCTTGAGTTTGCGCGTGATCCGTTTTTCTGGAGTCAGGAACAGGTTGCGTGCCAGTTGCTGGGTCAGGGTGCTGGCACCATGCCGGTTGCCCCGCACCAGATTGTAGTAGACCACACCCACCAGCCGACGCAGATCAATACCATAGTGACTTTGAAAACGACGGTCCTCAACTGAGATGACGGCATCCTGAAGTAGCAAGGGGATCCGGCTCAGGGGCACAAGTGTCCGGTTTTCGGTGTAAAATTCCCTCAGGGTATCCCCATTTGCAGCAAAAATGAGGGTTTTAACAGGAGATTCGATACTTTGCAGCGATTCCAGACTGGGTAGGTCCTGCGTCAATTGATCCAGACCATATATAGTGGCACCAACGGATCCCAGAACCACCAAGATGGCAAGGATCAGAAAGGCGCGGACAAACCAAAGGGGAATAGTCAACTGAAAGAAACGGCGCATGGCTCCTCCTGGCCGGTGATTTCCTTACAAACGAAGAATGCCCTAACTGGAAAACAGGCCGTCAACCAATTGGGAGAATAACCAATATAACCCCGAGGTGTGGTTATATTCCAGTACCCAGGGAAAAGAAAAGCAAGCCATGGGCCAACCGGAAACAGTCTGGGTATGGACAGCCACGAGGTTTCAGTTAACCAAGTGGCTTTCCGAGCACTTTCTCTTTGTGTTTGAGTGGACACTTGTACCTGAGAATACTGGTATTTTCCAATTTTGGGCCTCGAAGAGCGGAAGAAACATGGATTGCAGGCCACTGATTTTCAGTAAAAAGGTGGTCGGGAGGGTGAGATGGACCCGAAGCAAGCCCTGTGGATGGTTGAAACAGACCTTATTTGGCAATTCGAGGTGTTTTTAAAATATTATAGAAAAATGCATTTTTCTTTTTGACAGTTTGAGAAAAGGAGCCTAATTTACGCTCCGTTGCCCAAGTGAACGACACACTGATCACTTGGGTGACCGCGTCTCCAAGCTTCAACTTGCACAGCAAGTTAATATAAGGAGGGCGGCTCAACGGCCTTAAAAAAATGTCAAAAATAAACGTTGACATTTACGCCGGGTTTGAGTAGCTTACTTCCCCCGACTAATGGGGGCCAGCGGCAACGACTGCTTGGTTGAGTTCTTTGACAACAGAATAGCGTGCGAGAGCCTTTAAGAAATTCCGAGTTCATCTCGAGATTACGTGAAGGGGCCGCGGTCTTCGGGCCGTTGAACCTGAACGTACTTGAAGATGTCTTAAGCGATAGAAACAGGAAATTTCCTGTTGTTGAATATTAACAACGGAGAGTTTGATCCTGGCTCAGAACGAACACTGGCGGCGTGGATTAGGCATGCAAGTCGAACGAGAACGTTCTCTTCGGAGAACTAGTAGAGTGGCGAACGGGTGAGTAACGGGTGGAAAACCTGCCCTTCAATGGGGGATAACAGTTCTAACGAACTGCTAATACCGCATACGACCTTCGGTCCGCATGGACTGGAGATGAAAGGTGGCGCCTCTTCGGAGAGCTGCCGTTGAAGGATGGTTCCGCCTCCCATTAGCTAGTTGGTGGGGTAATGGCCTACCAAGGCGACGATGGGTAGCCGGCCTGAGAGGGTGTCCGGCCACACTGGGACTGAGATACGGCCCAGACTCCTACGGGAGGCAGCAGTCGAGAAGCTTCCGCAATGGGCGAAAGCCTGACGGAGCGACGCCGCGTGA